>NZ_MVAD01000001.1:2699512-3374390 GCF_002007115.1 Massilia sp. KIM
ATCGTCACCGGGGCCAGCCAGGGCATCGGCTATGCCTGCGCCGAACGCCTGCTGCGCGAAGGCGCCCAGGTCATGCTGGCCGACATCCGCCCCGAAGGGCGCGACGCCGCGGCCCGGCTGGGCGCAGGCGCACACTTCTTCCAGGCCGACGTTAGCCGCAAGACCGAAGTCGAGGCCCTGGTCCAGGCCACGCTGGACGCCTTCGGGCGCATCGACATCCTGGTCAACAATGCCGGCGTCACCCACGCCGCCGACTTCCTCGATCTCGAGGAAGAGGACTTCGACCGCGTGCTGCGCATCAACCTGAAATCCATGTTCCTGTGCAGCCAGGCCGTGGCGCGCCACATGGTGGCGCGCGGCGAAGGCGGCAGCATCATCAATATGTCGAGCGTCAACGCCGAGCTGACGATTCCGAACCAGGTGCCCTATGTGGTGTCGAAGGGCGGCGTCAACCAACTCACCCGGGTCGCGGCCATCAGCCTGGCCCAGCACGGCATCCGCGTGAACGCCATCGGCCCCGGCACCATCCTCACCGAACTGGCGAAACAGGCGGTGCTCGGCAGCCCGGAAGCGCGCCGCACCATCCTGTCGCGCACCCCGCTCGGCCGCTGCGGCGAGCCGGAGGAAGTGGCGTCCATCGCCGCCTTCCTGGCCAGCGACGACGCCTCCTACATGACCGGCCAGACCCTGTATGCCGACGGCGGGCGCATGGCGCTCAACTACACGGTCCCGGTGCGCGAATAAGCGCCAGGAATACGCGCTCAGGCCAGATATGCGTTATTGGAATGTCTGGTATCCGCAATCTAAATTGGACTGATATTTGGAGGCCCAGCATAATGCACCTGTCTCCACTATTCTCCTCCAAGAAAATAGTCTTCAAGCCCGCTCTGAGCGGGCTTTTTTTTGTCCTGGCGCGGCACAGGACGGCGACCAAATCTGGTTTCGATCTTCGCGCTTCGGCTTGGTTCCCTCGATCCTGCGCACTGTTGAGAACTGTCACACCTGCGTCACAAAGCTTCCCTATACTTTGACTCACCTGCCGCACACGCAACCGATATGCGTGGTGGCAGCAAGGTGTGGTGCGCCGGGGGCGCAGCCACACCGACCGCTTTCTCTGTCTCTTGGCCCTATCTTGGGTTGTGCCCGCCCGTTCCAGGTGGGCATTTTTTTCTCCCGTGTAGCAACAGTGCAAGAAAAAACTCGCCACAGAGCTTGAAGCCTTGCGGCATTTGGGCAATGATGAAGTTCGTGCAGCTGCTTTTCTTTTTCTTGAGGGCGGTTGCGGCGTTACCACGACACGATAATGGGAGCCTGACCTATGAGCGTACGTGCACCTGACTTGAACTCGCACTTGCCCGGCGATACCGCCGTGGCATGCCGGCGTCACCACGAGGCCGGAGACCTCATCCTCAGCGAACTGAATCCGCAAGCCGTCGTCGACCATCTCGACGGCGACACAGTCCCGCTCAACCTGCTGACCTTCGGCCAGGTACGCGAAGTCTGCCCGAAGTGCCAGCACACCCATCTCAAACTGGTGCTGCGCCAGAGCAGCGTGCGCAAAGCCCATCTGTTCTGCGCCGATTGCGCCGCCTGCTTCGACGCGCACTACGCCGACGGCGCTCCGGCGCTGACAATCTAACCGGAACTGTTGTGTGGGCAAGGAGCCCCGGGGCATGGTATGGTTGGCATTTTGACCAGCCATGCCCGCCATGCCCGCCATGCCCTTCCTGTCCACCCTGCTGACGCTCGACGCCACCGCCCGCCTGCGCCTGCGCGCCGTGGCCCTCGCCCTGTTCGCCGGCGTCGTGATCGCCGGCTCGATTCCCGGCGCGCGGGCCAGCGTGGGAGTATGGGTGACCGGACTGGTGCTGCACGGCTGCACCTATGGCTTCCTGACCGCGCTCTGGTACCTGGGCAGCGCCGGCGGCGCCGCCGCGCGCGCCGCCAAGGCCGTGCTGGCGATCGCCCTGATGGGCGCCTTCGACGAGCTGGTGCAGAGCTTCCTGCCCTACCGCTCGGGCGACATTCGCGACTGGCTGATCGACATCACGGCCGCCCTGCTCGCCTCCGGCGTGCTGGCCGTCTGCACCCTCAAGGCCGCCCCGGCCCGTCTTCCCTGAGACCGGCGCACGGAACAACGCCGTAAAAAGTTCCGTGCTTTACCCTTCTGCTTGATCCAGTCGAGCTCCAGCCCGAGTCCGCTGGAACGCCCGCCCCGTTCCCGCCTCTTAACAGCGTGGCGCGCTGCATCGTCACGCACACCCACTGAAACCAACACACGAGGAGCGAACATGAAGCGACAACAAAGAAGCGTGGTCCTGGCGGGCTTGCTGGCGGCGGCGCTGGTCTTGTCCGGCTGCAAGAGCATGGGCTGGGGCGGGGAATCCGGCGCCTCGGGTTCGAGCTCGTCGGGCGCGACCACGGGCAGCGGTGGCCAGTCCGGCAGCGGCGGTTCCAGCAGCCATGGCTCGGGCAGCGCCACCGGCGGCTCGGGCAACCCCATCGGCAGCAGCGGCAGCCAGGGCGCTTCCGGCGCGGCCGGCGCCACCGGCTCCTCGTCCGCCCAGGAAGGGGCAGCCGGCGCGGGCCAGTCGATGGCCCCCAACGGCACGGTGCTGGTGATCGAGGCGGTTCCCTCGGCCGCGGCCGGCATGAACGGCAGCGCGACCAGCGGCTCCAGCGGCAGCCAGGGGGCCACCGGCGGCAGCGCCGACGCCTACCGCATCACCCTGCGCATGGACGATGGCAGCACCCAGGTGATCATGCAGGGCACGCCGCCCGATTTTCGCAGCGGCGACCGGGTGCACGTGGGCGGCGGCGCCATCCAGCGCTGAGGCCCCGCCCCGCCTCCCGACCGCGCGTAGGCAGGCGCGGTCCACTCCGCGCGGCCCAGGCAGCGTCGCCCGGGCGACCCGGCACGGCTGACCTGGCACGGCTGACCCGGCCCCGGCCGAGCTTGCTCGCCCGGGCGACCCCGCGCCGGCGTTCAGGCGGGTGGCCGTTGCTGCGGGTCCGGCAGCAGCGGGTCGCCGCTCGCCTCCAGGTCCTTGCGCGGCTGCAGGCTCACGTTGCGCGTGGCGGCGCTGATCACCTCCAGCGGCAGCTTGGGCGTGCGGTCCGCATTCAGCAGGCCGTTGGCTTCCTGGAAGGTGTCGGTGAACTGGGTGTAGCAGAAACCGCTGAACATGAAGGTCTCGTTCACCACCTGCAGCAGGCGGCGATACAGGTTCAGGAAGCTGTCCGAGGTATGCGCGCGGGTATAGCCCCAGGTGGTCTTGTCCGCTTCCGGATCCTGCTTCGGATCGTAGGCGATGCCGCCGAACTCGGTCAGCACGATCGGCTGGCCGCGATGCGGGAAGCCGTCCAGGGTGAGGATGCGCCCGCCCGGACGACGCTGGTCGAACAGGGTGCGCACCGGGTCGGTGACCGCGTAGCGCGCCTGCAGCTTCTCGGGGTCGCAGTCGTAGTCGTGGATGCCGAGGATGTCGGTGGCCGAGGCTTCCCAGCCGTCGTTGCCGATCACCGGGCGCGTCGAATCGAGCGTGCGCGTCAGGTGATAAAGGGCTTCGACCGCATTGCGATGCGCCTGGGTCAGGGTCAGGTTGGGCACGCCCCAGGATTCGTTGAAGGCGACCCACACGATGATGCAGGGATGGCTGTAATCGCGCTGGATGGCCTCGGTCCATTCGCGCACCATGCGCGTGATCGCGCGCGAACTGAAGCGGTAGGCCGAGGGCATTTCTTCCCACACCAGCAGGCCCAGGCGGTCGGCCCAGTACAGGAAGCGCGGGTCTTCGATCTTCTGGTGCTTGCGCACGCCGTTGAAGCCCATCGCCTTGACCAGTTCGACGTCGCGCTTGAGGTGCTGGTCGGACGGCGCGGTCATGAAGGATTCCGGCCAGTAGCCCTGGTCGAGCACCAGGCGCAGCTGGTAGGGCCGGCCGTTGAGCATGAAGCGGTCGCGGTTGATCGACACCGAGCGCAGCGCCGTGTAGGAACGGATGCGGTCCAGCACCACGTCGCCGCAGCGCAGGGTGACCTCGGCGTCGAGCAGGGTCGGCCGTTCAGGGCTCCACAGGATTTCGTTGCGCGAGTCGTCGATGCCGGGGTCGGACAGCGCGATCTTGCGGTTGGCCTCGCCGGCCAGCAGCTTGTAGTAATCGTCCGCGAGCAGCTGCTCGCCATGCCAGATCTTGACCTCGACGAACAGTTCGCGCTGGGTGTCGCCGGTCGCGAACACCTCGCAGCCGATCTCGTAGGTCTCGAAGATCGGGGTCCAGCGCAGCGACTGGATATAGGTGGGCGCGACCTGCTCGACCCACACGGTCTGCCAGATGCCGGTGGTGCGCGGATACCAGATCGAGTGCGGCTCCAGCAGCCAGTCCTGCTTGCCGCGCGGCTTGGCCAGGTCGGCCGGATCATCCTCGACCCAGACGGTGACGGTCTGCTTGCCGTCCTCCTTCATGGCGCCCGTGATGTCGGCCGAGAACGGCGTGTGGCCGCCTTCGTGCTCGGCCACCAGCTGGCCGTTCACCCACACCCGCGCCGAGTAGTCGACCGCGCCGAAGTGCAGGATGGTGCGGCCGTCGTTGGCCGCCAGCTCGAAGTCGCGCTCGTACCAGCAGACGCGGTGGAAGCCCGTGTCGTGGATGCCGCTCATCTCGGTTTCCGGCGCGAAGGGCACCGTGATCTCGTGGGTCCATTCCTTGACGCCTTCCGGCATGCTGTAGCGTCCTTCGTCGTCGAAGCAGAATCGCCACTTGCCGTTCAGGTTCAGCCACTGGTCGCGCACCAGTTGGGGACGGGGGTATTCAAACTGAGTCATTATTATCCTTTCGGTCAGTCGGAACCGGAACCAGGATCCGGCCCTGTCGTCCTTGTTGGTTGTATGCCGCCAGCGCGATGGCGGCGGCCTCCTGCGCGTGGCCGGCCCGGCACAAGGCCACGCAGGCGCCGCCGAAGCCGGCGCCGGTCAGGCGCGCCCCGAGCACGCCGGGCGCCTTGCGCAGCGCGTCGCACAGGGCGTCCAGCTCGGGAATCGACACCTCGTAATCGTCGCGCAGGCTGAAGTGGGAAGCGTTCATCAGTTCGCCGAAGCGCTCGGCGCTCACGCCCTTCGCCGCCTCCAGCACGCGCAGGTTTTCATGCACCACGTGGCGGGCGCGCTCGCGCAGCGGCGAAGGCAGCGCTTCCACCGACTGCGGATCGGCCACGTCGCGCAGCGCCTGCACGCCCAGCTTGCGCGCCGCTTCCTCGCATTCTGCGCGCCGCTCGTTGTACTTGCTGGCCGCCAGCTTGCGCGCCACGCCGGAGTCGACCACGATCACCTCGGTCCCGGGCGGCAGCGGCACCAGGCGGTGCTCGAGGGTGCGCGCATCGATGAACAGCATGGTCTCCTGGTCTGCCAGGCTGGACGCCATCTGGTCCATGATCCCGCAGTTCACGTGCGCGTACTCGATCTCGGCGCGCTGGGCGATGCGCGCCAGCTTCACGTCGTCGAGTTCGAAACCCAGCAGCGCGCGCATGGCGCGCAGGGTCGCCACTTCCAGCGCCGCCGAAGACGACAGGCCGGAGCCGACCGGCAGGTTGGTCTCGACGTAGATGCGCAGCGGCGGCACCTCCACGCCCTCGGCCTGGACCAGCCGGATGCAGCCCTCGATATAGCTGCCGAAGCCCTGCGGCGGGCTGCCGTCCTTGGGGAAGGTGACGGTGGCGTCCAGGGTCGGCGAATAGAAGTGGAAGTGATCGTCGCCGCTGCGGCTCATCGCCACCACGGTGCGCTGGGGCGTCGCCGCCGGCAGCATGTAGCCGTCGTTGTAGTCGGTATGCTCGCCCAGCAGGTTGACGCGCCCCGGCGCCGAGGCGTTCACCTCGGGCGCGCCGCCGAAAAAGGTGTCAGTCGTTACCATCGTTAATCACGCCTCCAGCCAAAGCGGCCGCTTGCGGCCATGTACGTCCAGCGCCGGCCAGCCGGGGTCGAACGTCAGGTTCTCGAGCCCTTGCGGGCCGAGCAGGAAAGTGTCTTCGATCTTCATGCCGGCGAAGCTCGGATTGAACGCGAAGGCCATGCCGGTCTCGAGCTGGGTGGCGGTGCTCGGCCCGGCGAGGATCTCGCGCGCCTGGTAGCCGGTGATGCCGCCCTGGTGGTGCTCGGCGATCGCGTCCTCGCGGTCGGCGTGGCGGTAGGCTTGGGCCAGCGCGTGGTACACGGCCGACAGCGACTTGCCCGGCGCCACCGCCGCCAGGCCGGTGGCCTCGACGTCGTGCAGGACCCGCTGTTCCTCCGGCGCCGGGCCGAAGCTGACGAAGCGCGTCAGGTTGGCGTACAGGCCGTGGCGACGGGCGCAGAAGACCAGCATCGCGCGCCGGCCGATCGGCTCGGCGGACGGGGTCGGATGGCGGTACAGCGGCAGGCGCCGCTCGCCGGCGGCCAGCACCAGGGCCGGGTGGATGCCGCGCCGCCACAAGGCCTCGGCGCCGGCGCCGGCCAGCTCGAATTCGGTCCACTCCGGCCGCGCGCGGCGCAGCGCCTCGCTCATGGCCTCGGCGGCCTCGCGTCCCAGCAGGCGGTAGCGCTCATGCTCGCCCGGTCCCAGCACCAGGCGGCGCTGGCGCAGGGCCAGGGGCAGCGGCTGCTCGCCGTTCACGGGCCGGTCCGACAGCAGGACGCGTCCCGCCGCCGCGTTCTGGACGTAACGCTCGCGCAGCTCGGGTTCGGCCCAGGGCTCGATGTGGAAGGTGAAGCCGGGCGGGATTTCCTCGGCGCGCAGGCGCTCGGCCTCGATGGCGTCGGTCAGCACGCAGGCTTCGTCGGCCGTGACCAGCACCTCGGCCACGCCGGTGTCGGCGGCCAGCAGCACGCTGCTGGAGCCGCCCGCGGTGACCCAGGCGAACCAGTCCACCCCGCGCAGCCGGATCGCGCCGGCGCCGGCCTGGGCCAGCGTGGCGCGCAGCAGCGCCAGCTTGTCCGCGACCTCGGCGGCACGCGCCTCCAGTCCCATCATGCCGGGTCCTCCAGCCTGACCTCCACCTGCTGCAGTTCATAAGCCGTGGTCTCGGGCAGCACGTCCATCGCGAACATGCCGGCCGCCAGCTCGGTGCCGGCCAGGTACTTGAGCCGGTCCTTGGTGCGGTAAGGCGGATAGAACTGGCAATGCAGCTGGGTTTCCGGATGCTCGGCGCCGTCGGTCGGCGCCTGGTACCAGGCCATCAGGTAAGGGAAAGGCCGGTTCCACAGGTTCTCGTACTTGAGCAGCACGGTCTTGAGCGCGCGCGCCAGGCTTTCGCGCTGGGGCGGCGTGAGCGCCGCGAAGTCCTTGCAGGGCGCGGTCGGCATCACCCACACCTCGTAGGGGTAGCGCGCGCAGGCCGGCACGAAGGCGATCGCGTACTCGTCCTGGAACAGCACGCGCTTGCCGTCGGCGGCCTCGTCGCGCGCCATGTCGCACAGCAGGCTGGCGCCGTGCTGCAGGTAGTACTCGCGTTCCTGGGCCAGCTGGCGCGCCGGCACCGCCGGCACGAAGGGATAGGAGTAGATCTGGCCATGCGGATGGTGCAGGGTCACGCCGACCTCGGCGCCGCGGTTCTCGAAGGGCAGCACGTAGTGGATATGCGGCTGGCTGCCGATGCGCACGGTGCGGTCGCCCCAGACCTGGAGCAGCAGCTCGATGCGCGACAGCGGCAGGTAGGCCAGGCCGGCGTCCGGGTTCTGGGTGAACACCACCACCTCGCAATGGCCGTTGGCCGGCGCGGTCGGCACCGTCAGGGTCGGCGGGTCGTGCGACTCCAGCGCCAGCGAGGGGAAGCGGTTGTCGAACACCGCGATCTCGTAGTCGCCAGCCGGCATCTCGGTCGGGTGCTCCGGATCCTTGATCGGCGCCAGCGGGTTGTACTGCGGCGGCGGCTGGTAAGTCCTGTTCTGGCGGAAGGCCGCATAGGTCACCCACTCGCCGCGCAGCGGATGCCAGCGCAGGTGGGGATTCGCGTGCTGGGGATCGGCAAAGGGACTGGGCGCGGTGAGCCCCTCCGGGATCGGCTGGTTGCTGTAGAGAGTGAGATTGCGTCCGTCCGGTTTCTTCAGGTCTTTACTGTGCATGGCAATGGATGATTGTCGTTCACGTCCGGCGCGAGCCCGGCAGGAGCCGGAGCGACCGGCACGGACAAGCGTGCCCGGATCGATGCGCTCGCGGATAAGACGATCCTATCATGCTGTTTTCGCCACATTTTTCGCACGTACAAGCCTCATTTTCCAAGCGTCAATGAGACCTTGGGACCAGGGTAGGCGCCCTCTGGCCCAAGCCCTTGACTCTCCAAGGGAGAACGCATGGGGTAGCGCTATCAGCAGCCCCTTGTGTAAGCTCAGTCCTACAAGATCGCTAGAATTTTTTACACGTTTTGGCAAGCAAAACGCTGACAGGCGGCAGAGCGGCCAGAGGAGATCCGGCCAGCGCCATGGGACGGAAGGCAGAGGCCAGCCGGCCCCTGCCCTCCTGGGGACTTATCTGGCCAGCTCGGCCAGCACCGCGGTGTACATCTGCAGGTTCAGCAACAATTGCTTGGTGGTGATGAATTCATGCTCCGAGTGGCCGGTATAGACCTTGCCCGGCATGGCCGGGCCGAAGCTGACGGCATTCGGGAACAGGCGCGAATTGGTGCCGCCGCCGATCGCGACCGGCTTCGGATCCTTCATGCCGGTGAAGTACGAGAACACCTTCATCAGGGTCGGCAGTTGCGGCGGATTCTTCTGCACCCAGGGGTCGCCGATGCGCACCGCGATGTTGGACAGCGCCAGGTTGCGGCCCTGCCATTGGGCCAGCGCGGCATTGATCTCGTTGCTCAGCTGCTCGCCAGTCTTGCCCTGCGGGCGGCGCAGGTTGATCGACACTTCGATGCCGTCCTCGCGCTGCTTGATCACGGTGGGCGCGAAGCTCATCGGCCCCATGAAGCCGTCGCGGTAGGCGATGTTGCCGAATTTCTCGCCATGGATGCCGGTTCCCACCATCTCGTTGAGGTAGTTCACCACGCCGCCGGCGGTGGTGTTGGTCCAGGGGCGCACCGCCAGCGCGTCGGCCAGCATGCTGATCGCGTTCACGCCGTCTTCCGGCTTGGAGGAGTGGGCCGAGACGCCCTTGGCACGGATCGCCAGGCTGCTCCCCTGCCATGCGAAGTCGTAGCGCATGCCCTCGTGCCGCGCGCCGCGCGCACGGATCGCCTTTTCGAGTTCCGGGTTGGCGTTGGCGATCAGCGCGTTCGCGTCTTCCGGAATCTGGCTGCCGAAAAAGCCGCCGCCGAATTCCGCCACCCAGGGCTCGCCCTCGGGCGCGGCCTGGGCGCCCGCCTTCGGAACGGTCACCGCCACCGTGCCATAACCCTTCTCGGCCGTCACCGCCGGGTACTCGGCGTCGAGCGTGATGTTGATCTGCGGCGGCTCGTGGGTCTTGAGGAATTCGACCAGCGGCTGCCAGTCCGATTCCTCGCCCATGTAGACGTAGAGCTCGATGCGCTTGGAGAGCGGCACCTGGCGGTCCTTGAGGGCCTTCATCGCGTAGAGCGCGGTGGCGATCGGCCCCTTGTCGTCCTCGGCGCCGCGCGCCAGCAGCTTGCCCGGCTCGCTGGTGCGGTCGAGCTCGAAGGGCGATTTCTTCCACTTGCTCGCATCCACCGGCTGCACGTCGCCGTGGGTGATCACGCCGACCCGCTCGCTGCCCGCGCCCAGGCCGACGATCACCACCCAGCCGTGGTCGGCGTAGTCGAGGCCGAGACGCTCGGCTTCCAGCTTGAGCGCGTTCTTGAAGGCGATGTGGACCGGATTCTGGTCCGAGGGGAGCTTGGGGTCGGCCACGGTGTTGTAGCTGACCAGCTTGGCCAGGGTCTCGACGATGTCCTGGCGGTAGGCCGAGACCGCATGCTTGGCGGCCTTGACGGCGGCGTCCCCGGGTACGGCGGGCGCCGCATTGCCTGCAAGGGCGGTAGCCAGCAGCAGGCTGGCAAGCAGAGTTCTTCTCATCATGTGTTGCCGGTCTCCAGTTTGCAAAAGCGCAATGAGTCTAGCATGGGCCCGGCAGGGATGGTGCGCAGCGCGGGCGCGTGCAAGCGCCGCCGGCAAGGCGGGAGAACGGCACGGGGAAGATGTGGGCGGGTGGAGCGGCGCAGGGTGCGCGGAGAGGCTGAAGATGCAGGCCGGCGGGCAGTTCCGCGCGCGGGTCCCGCATCCTCGCTGGGGCTTGCAAAGTGTGGTGCGCGGAAGTATCGCCGTGGCCCACCATGGCGATCTCCTCAGCGCAAACCATTGGGTCCGGCCGGCCCGGCGGCCGGCCGCGTCGGATCAGCGCTTGGCCAGGATCTGGCGGCCACCCGGCTCGGTCACGCGCACTTCTTCGGCCGTGCGACGGTCGCCGTGGAAGCTGATGCGCATGTCCTTGCTCGGCGCGACGAAGCGGTTCTTGCCGACGTGGATCAGTTCGACCGGGCCGTCGCCGAAGTCGGCGTACACGGTGCGGTTCTTGCCGGTGACGGTCAGCACGCGGCCGTCTTCCAGTCCGTACTCGCCCTGCACTTTGGTGTAGTTGGTCCAGGTCAGGTGCACCTGGGCGGCCGGCGAGGTGACGACCACGCGTTCGGTGCCTGCGCCTTGCGGGCCGGCCATGGCGGACATCGAGAGGACGGCGGCGCCGGCGAACAGAGCGATACGGTTGATGCGCATGATGAAATTCCTTTCAGGTCGAAATCTGGAGAACGGACCTGGCGGCATGCTGTCTTGCGATTCGCCACGCGGTCCACGCTGTCGGTTTCGCCAGCGTCTGTGTTTGTCTGGCGATGTGGGAAGTCTAGTCTTGTCAGGATTGGCAACAAGCGGCGAAGGCATGAGGCGCTGAAAATGGGCGATGAAATGCGAAAAACGCGCCCTGGACGGGGCATGCATATTCGCGTGCGGCGAGCACGTCTGCACGCAGTGCATATCTCCTCCGCGAGAGGTCCGATGCAAGCCAGAAAGCCCGTCGCGACGGGCTTTCTGCGATATCGACGCAAGCGCGGCCGGGCGTGCGTCCTGCTGCATCAAGATGCCGTAGAGTAGCGTCATCCAATCATTTTTTTAGGCCCGATATGCACCCGATTCCCTTGGTGGCGACCACCCGTGGCTATGCCGACAGCGGCCTGGTCGTCGAGAACGTGCACAGCGGTTCCATCGCCGTGGTCGACACGGCCGGACGCCTGCTGTGGCAGGCGGGCGACCCGCATTACCCGACCTTCACGCGCTCGGCGCTCAAGCCCTTCCAAGCCCTGCCCTTCATCCTGTCGGATGGCCCGGCGCGCTTCGCGCTCACACGCGACGAGCTGGCCCTGCTGTGCGCCAGCCATTCGGGCGAGGAGCGCCACCTGGCCGGGGTGAGGTCGATCCTGGACAAGATCGGGCTCGACCCCGGCCACCTCGAATGCGGTTGCGCCACGCCCTTGTATTACGAGGCGGTGGGCAAGCCGGCGCCCCAGGACCGCAGCTGGACGCCGCTGCACCACAACTGTTCCGGCAAGCACAGCGGCTTCCTGGCCTGGTGCCGCCTGCACGGCGCACCCACCCAAGGCTATGTCGAGCCCGGCCACCCGCTGCAGCAGGCAATCCGCAGCACCCTGGCCGACACCGCCGGCATGCCCGAGGATGCGATGGCGACCGGCATCGACGGCTGCTCGGCGCCCAATTACGCGATGCCGCTGTCGCGCCTGGCCCACCTGTATGCACGCCTCGCGCAGGGAAACAGGGACGAAGCGCTGGGCGGCGCCATGGGCCAGCTCTTCGATGCGATGACAGCGCGGCCCGACCTGGTCTCGGGCGAGGAGCGCACCGACCTGCACTGGATGACGGCGGGCGGCGGCGACTGGGTCGCCAAGATCGGCGCCGACGCGGTGCAGGCGATCGGCGTGCGCTCGGCCGGGATCGGGATCGCGATCAAGATCTCGGACGGCAACAGCCGCGCATTGCATCCGGCCGTGTTCGGCGTGCTGGACCAGCTCGGCATGCTCGACGACGCGCGCCGCGCGCAACTCGAACGCTATCGCCAGCCTCCGATCAGGAATGCGCGTGGCGTGGCGGCGGGCGACATCCGCACGCTGTTTACGCTGCAGCCGGCGGGCTGAACGTTCCACGGGGTATCGAACGCACATCAGGCGGCTATCGTCGTAGCATGAAACGCATTGCCCCGGAGGTCACATGCGCGTCCTGCACCGCCACGCCAGCCTGTTCCTGCTGTTCGCCAGCCTGCTGCTGGGCGGCTGCGCCACGCTCTCGGGCAGCGACGCGGCCGCCATCGGCGGCAAGACCTATGTCGTCACCGGCGCCTCGAGCGGACTGGGACGCGGCGTCGCCGAGCGGCTCGGCAGCCTGCGCGCCAACGTGGTGCTGGCTGCGCGCCGCACCGACGCCCTGGAAGAGGTTGCCGCGCAGGTCAGGGCCAAGGGCGGCGCGGCCCTGGTGATCGGCACCGACGTCGCCAGGCCTGAGGAAGTTCAGCGCCTGGCGCAGGCGGCGGTGCAGCGCTTTGGCCGCATCGACGTGTGGATCAACAATGCCGGTGTCGGCGCGATCGGCCGTTTCGAAGAGATTCCGCTGGAAGACCACGCGCGGATCGTCGACGTGAATCTCAAGGGCGTGATCTACGGCAGCCATGTGGCACTGCGCCAGTTCCGCCAGCAGAACGGCGGAGTCCTGGTCAATATTGGCTCGGTGGAAAGCGAAGTGCCGCTCGCCTACCACGCCAGCTACGCCTCGACCAAGGCGGCCGTGCTGGGCCTGGGACGGGCGCTCAACGAGGAGTTGCGCCTGGCGGGGCTGCGCGACCGCATCCAGGTCGCCACCGTGCTGCCCTGGGCCACCGACACGCCCTTTTTCACCCATGCGGCCAACTACACCGGGCGCCGGTCGCGCATGCCGTTCATGGACGACCCGGCCAAGGTGGTGGAGGTGATCGTGCGCGCCTCGGTGCATCCGCGCGAGGAAGTGCCGGCCGGCTGGAAGGCGCGTGGCGCCTATTGGTCGCACCGCGTCGCTCCCGATCTCACCGAAAGGATCTCGGCCAACATCGCGCATACTCAGCAATTCGAGAAGGCGCCGCCGATGGCGCCGACCAGCGGCGCGGTGCACAAGCCGATGCAGGGCGCGGCCACGCGCGGCGTCGACGGCGGCATCCGCGCCCGCATGCGCCAGGAGGACGCGGCGCGCGAAGGCGGCGACTAGGCTAGGCCGCCAGCCGGCGCAGCATGGCGGCCACCGCGTCCAGCACCGTCCTGTCGCCCCAATACTCATTGTGGGCGAGCGGGTTCCAGCTGCGCAGCACCATGCTCAGCACGCCGTCGTTGGCGTTGATGGCGCGGTCCTCGACCAGCGCCCGGTAACCGGGCGACAAGGGCTGCAGCGGCCAGCCGAGCGCGTCGTCGGGATCGTAGAAGTTGATCCACTTGAACAGGGGCGTCGGCGGCGCGATCGGGATGATGTGCATCTCCTTGTGCGCGGCTACGAAGATCGGGATGTTGCAGCCGGTCGTGACCAGGCCGGCGCAGCTGCCGCCGCCCAGGAAGCTCTTTTCGCTGGCGGTGAGGGTCCGGTTGTAGGTCGCCTGGGCCCAGGCGTCGATGTTGCGCCAGATGCCGGCGCCGACCGGCTTGCCGGCGGCGGCCTTCTGGGCGTCGTACAGGTAGCTCGACAGCACCTGGCAGCCGAGCGACTGGGCGAGGAACACCACCGGCATGCTCGGACGCACCGCGTGGGCCGACATCAGGGTGCGCGCGATCTCGCCCTGGGCCAGCTCGTAGACCGAGCCCGGGATCTCCTTGCGGTTCTCCAGCCCGGCGGCGTCACCGAAGCCGAACAGCACGAACTTGCGCAGGTCGTCGTAGCGCACCTCGCTGCCCGACTTCACCCGGTCCCAGACCATGTACTGGTTGTCCTGCAGGATCTTCTGGTAGTACACCGAGTACATGCTGGCCTGATCGGCGACCGTCCCCAGGCGGGCCCGCACGGCCGCCATCAGCCCGTCGGCATAGTTGGGAAGGGTTTCTCCCATTCCATGCACCGTAATGAGTGCCACCTGCGCCATGATCGCCTCCCTCGTACTGCGCTATCTCAAGTCTACAGCGTACCAAACCTGAGGTAATCGCGAGCGCGTTGCGGAACTGGCACAATCCGGACATGGACATCCTGTTTGACCGCTATCGCGAGCACATCCGCGCACTGGACCTGGCGCAGATCGCTTCCGCGTCCGACATACCCGAACACTTCCTGCTGGCGCGCGAAGGCCGCTACAGCAGCTGGTACATCCCCTTCGAGTCGGTCAACCCGGCGGCGCGGGTGGTCGTGGTCGGGATCTCGCCCGGCTTCGTGCAATGGAAGAACGCGATGCGCGAGGCGCAGCGCCAGCTCGCGGCGGGCGCCGCGCGCGCGGACATCCTGCGCGCGGCGCGCCTGACCGGGGCCTTCAGCGGGGCGATCCGGCCCAACTTCGTGGCCCTGCTGGATGCGATCGGGGTGCAGCGCTGGCTCGGGATCGCGAGCTGCGCCAGCCTGTTCGACGCGCACGCGGAGCTGGTGCAGGTGAGCGCGATCCTGCGCCACCCGGTGTTCGTGGATGGGAAGAACTACAGCGGGACGCCGGCCATGCCCCGCCATGCCTTCCTGCGCGAGCAGATGCTGCGCTATTTCGCCCAGGAGGCCGCCATGCTGCCGGACGCGCTCTACATCCCGATGGGAGCGAGCGTGGGCGAAGGGCTGGACTGGCTGGCGCGCGAAGGCCTGCTGCGCGCGGACCGGATACTGCATGGGCTGCCGCATCCGTCCGGAGCGAACGCGGAGCGCGTCGCCTATTTCCTGGGGCGCAAGGACAGGGCGGCCCTGTCGGCCAAGACCAATGGCGCGCAGATCGATGCCGCGCGCCTGGCCTTGCTCGAGCGGATGCGGGCGGTGATCGGCGGGGGCTGAGCGCTCAGCGCGTCCCGATCACCAGTTCGAATTCGCCGACGCCGTCCACGCCGCCGCGCAGGCGGTCGCCGGGCTGCAAGGCGGCGACACCGGAGGGCGTGCCCGAATAGATCAGGTCCCCGGCCTGCAGCGTGACGAAGCGCGACAGATAGCTGATCACCTCCGCCACGCCCCAGATCATCTCGTTCAGGTCGCCCTCCTGCTTCAGCTGCCCGTTCACCTCGAGCCAGATCCTGCCCTGCCCCGGATGCCCCACGTCGGCCACCGGCCGCAGCGCGCTGCACGGCGCCGACGCATCGAAGCCCTTGGCCATGTCCCAGGGCCGGCCGGCGTCCTTGGCCACCGCCTGCAGGTCGCGCCGGGTCAGGTCCAGTCCCACGCCATAGCCCCACACCAGCCCGAGAGCCTGTTCCGGCGCCACCTCGGCCCCACCGGCGCCCAGCGCCACCACCATCTCGACCTCGTGGTGCAGGTCGGCGGTCATGGGCGGATACGGGACCGTGCCGCTGGCGGGCACCACCGCGTCGGCCGGCTTGGTGAAGAAGAACGGCGGCTCGCGCGAGGGGTCGCTGCCCATCTCGCGCGCATGGGCGGCGTAGTTGCGGCCGACGCAGAACACGCGGCGCACCGGGAAACGGGCGGAGGAACCCGCCACGGCCACCGAAGGCTGGGCGGGAGCGGAGATGACGAATTCGGACATGCTCATCCTTTCATAGACGGAAGGCCTATGATAACCGCGCCGCCCGCCGCGCGCCGGGTCAGGCCGCCGCGGCAGCCTGGGCTTGGGCCGGGGCCGGGGCCGGGGCCGAAGCCAGGTCCTGGGCCGGAGCCAGGTCGGGGACCGGGACCGGGACCGGGACCGGAGACTCCGCCGAAGCCAAGGCCGGGGCCAGGGCCGCGCTCGCGGCCGCGGCGTCGAGGATGCGCACCAGCGCCGTCATGTCCACCGGCTTGACCAGGTGGTGGGCGATGCCGGCCGCCAGCGACCGCTCGCGGTCCTTCGGCTGGCCATAGCCGGTGATCGCCACCAGCACCGTGTGCGCAGTCTCCGGCTGGGCGCGCAGCTTTTCCGCCAGCTGGTAGCCGTCCATGTCGGGCAGGCCGATATCGATCAGCATCAGGTCCGGGCGCTCGCTGCGCGCACGCCGCAAGGCCGCCGCCGCATCGTAGTCGACCGAGGCGGCGTAACCCTGCACCGTGAGCAGGGTGGCCAGGCTGTCGGCCGCATCGGCGTTGTCGTCGACCACGATCAGGCGCAGCTGGCGCTGCGGCGCGAGGCCGGCGCCCGCTCCCGCGTCCTGGGGCGCGGCCGGCGCGCCCTGGTCCGCCGTCACGCAGGGCAGGCTCAGGGTGAAGCTGCTGCCCAGGCCCACGCCGTCGCTGTGGGCCGTCACCTCGCCTTCGTGCAACTCGACCAGCTTCTTGACCAGCGCCAGGCCCAGGCCCAGGCCGCCCTGGGAACGGGCCAGGGTGCGCGCGCCCTGGGTGAACAGGTCGAACACGTTCGGCACCAGGTCGCCCGGCATGCCCGAGCCGTTGTCGCGCACCTGCAGCTGCATGCGGCCCTCGCGCGCCTCGAGCTGCAGGGAGATCGCGCCGGCCTTCTGGGTGTACTTGGCGGCGTTGTTGAGGATGTTGGCCACGCTTTGCACCAGGCGGGTCTGGTCGCCCTTCACCCAGACCGGCTGGTCGGGCATGCGCAGGGTGACCTGGTGGGCCTTCTCCAGCACCAGCGGGCGGGTCTGGTCGAGCGCCCCCGCGACCACGTCGCGGAAGTCGATCACGCCCAGCTTGAGCTTGACCAGCCCGCGCGTCACGCGCGAGACGTCGAGCAGGTCGTCGATCAGGCGGCTCATGTGGCGCACCTGGCGGCTGATGATGGTGCTGGTCTGGCAGATCCGCGGCTCGCTCGCGAACTGCATGCTGAGCAGGCTGGCCGAGCTGCTGATCGGCGCCAGCGGATTGCGCAGCTCGTGCGCCAGCATGGCCAGGAATTCGTCCTTGGTGTGGCTCAGGCGCTCGGCCTTCACCCGCGCCGCGCGCTCGCTCTGCAGCAGCGCGTCGCGCTCGCATGCCGACTTCTGCGCGTATTCGTAGAGGCGCGCATTGTCCATCGCCACCGCAGCCTGGGCGGCCACGCCGGCGATGATGCGCTCGGTGCGTTCGGTGAACACGTCCGGCTCGGCATGGCCGAAGAACAGCCCGCCCAGCACCCGGCCCGAACGCGACACCACCGGCACCGCCAGGTAGCTGCGCAGCGGCAGCTGGCCGTCGGCCACGCCCTGCTCCCAGGCGGCGTGGCGCGGGTCGCGGCGGATGTCGTCGCAGCGCAGCGGACGGTCGCCGTCGAACACCGGGCGGAAGATCGCGCTGGCCGGGAGCAGCTCCAGGCTCTCGTGGAGTTCGCGCGCGGCGCCCGAGAGCGCGTGCAGGTGCGGCGTCTCGCCGTCGCCTTCGCCCTTGTAGAAGAAGGCGCCGAAGCGCGCGCCCGAGAGTTCGACGCCGGCGTCGGTCACGGCCTGCAGCAGCGCGTTCAGGTCGAGGGTCGAGGCCAGCACCTGGCCGGTACGGTTGACCATCTCGAGGATGCGGGTCTCGTCGCGCAGGGTTTCCTCCACCCGCGAGCGGCGCACCACCTCGCGCGTATGGCGCGCCACGTCCTCGGCCATCGCCACCTCCTGCTCGGCCCAGTGGCGCGCGCGCGGCTCGTGCAGGTAGAAGATGGCCGCCATCTCGCCCTCTTCCATGATCGGCACGATCACCATCGAGCGCGCGCCGATGCTGGCATAGCCTTGCGCATAGGGCGCGGCGCGCGGGTCGAGCGCGATGTCGTCCAGGCACAGGGTGCGGCCTGCGCGCAGCTGCTCGATGATGGCGGGGCCGAAGCTGTCCAGCGGACGCGATTCGCCGGCCAGGCTAGCCATGCTGCCGTCGGTCCAGTCGCGGTCGACGCTGACGAAGCGCCCGCCGGGGTCGATCTCGCCGTAGCCGACCCGCCCCACGCCCAGGGTCTCGCCGGTCATCGCGCTGGCCGCTTCCATGATGTGGACCGCGTCGGCCAGCCCGCCAAGGGTGTCGCTCAGCTTCAGGTGGAAGGCGTGACGGTGCTCGGACAGCACGTCGGAGGTGGTCTCGGCCAGCACGCAATAGACGCCGACGACCCGCCCCGCATGGCGCACCGGCGAGTAGGAGGCGCAGAAATAGCGGCGCTCGCGCTTGCCGTTGCGGACGAATTCGCTCAGGGCGTTGTGCAGCTGGACCGATTCGCCGGCCAGGGCGCGCTCGAAGCTGGCGCGCACGCGCGGCCACAGTTCGGGACGCACTTCCGGGAAGGGCGCGCCCTGGGCGTCCGGGTGCCCGTCTCCCAGCAGCTCGCCGTAGGCCGCGTTGTAGAACATGCGCAGCTCGGGTCCCAGGGCCATGAGCATGGGGAAGCGTGACGTGGAAATCAGGTCGGCCAGCGCACGCGGGCCTTCCGGCCAGGTGGCGGGTTCCCCGAGGGGATAGGTGGGCCATACGCGGCCCTGCGGATGGTCCGGCAGCGTCACACCGCCGACAGCCACAAGTGGAATGCTGTCGTTGCTCATCAGGATCAGCCCAGTTCGGGTTCAGGCAAGGCTGGCGTGCACCGTGCGCCGTCGCGCAGGCCGCTTGTTGTTTTGTTGCACAGCCGCTAACTTTTTTAGTCGGGCGATTATAGCCATCAACAAAAACGGGGCGCGCGCGATTGCCGCGCCCGCCAAATCGGGGCGGCTTCAGTGCGACTTGTCAATACGGCGGTGCAGGCGGCGCTGGGCCAGCCAGACCCCGCCCGCCACCAGCGGCACCAGCACGCCGAGGGCGAGATCGGGGTCGAGCGGCAGCCCGGCCGCCTTGGCGGCCTTGCCGGCGTAGCCGAGCAGGCCGACCAGGTAATACGAGATCGCCGCCACCGACAGCCCTTCCACCGCCAGCTGCAGGCGCAGCTGCTGGGCGGCGCGCGCGTTCATCGATTCGAGGATGCGGCGGTTCTGCATCTCCTGCACGATGCCCACGCGGGTGCGCAGCAGGTCGTTGGTGTCGGCGATGCGCCGTCCCAGCGCTTCCTGGCGCGCGCTGGTGGCGGCGCAGGTGTTCATGGCCGGGGTCAGGCGCCGCTCCATGAATTCCTCGACCGTGGGCGAGCCTTCGATGCGCACTTCGCGCAGCTCCTCGATGCGGGCGCGGACCAGGTCGTGATACGCCTTCGAGGCCGAGAAACGGTAGCCGTTGGCCAGCGACAGCTGCTCCATGCGCGCCGCCAGGCGCGTGATCTGCTCCAGCAGCCGGCCCTCGTCGCCGCAGCCGCCCTCCCCGGGCTGGGCCATGTCGGTGGCGACCATGGCGTCGGCCAGGGCCGCCAGTTCGGCCTCGACGCGATCCAGCTCGCGGCCCACGGCGCGCGCCGCCGGCAGGCCGAGCAAGGCCATCATGCGGTAGGTCTCGATCTCGAGCACCCGCTGCACCAGGCGCCCGCCCTGCAAGTGGCGCATGCCGATGTCGCGGATCACGAAGCGGCTGAAGCCGTCGGCCTGGATCGCGAAGTCGCTCCACACTTCCGCGCCCTGCATCACCGAGGAACCGGCCAGCAGGCTGCGCTCGAACACGGCCGGCAGCTGGGCCGCGTCCTGGCTCCCCTTGATCAGCACCACGTGGGCCGCCGCCATCAGGCGCCCGGCGAGCTGGCTCATCCAGGACTCGGGCAGGAAGGCCAGCGGCATGTGGGCGAAGGCCTGCGGGAGCGCGAGCACTTCAGGCAAGGGGGCGGTGACGGTGTAGGTGGCGAACTCGGTGTGGCACTCCCACTTCAGGCGGAAGGCGCCGAAGTCGTGGAAGAAATGGCTGGCGCCATGGCGCGGCGCGGCCACGCCGAAGTGCTCGCACAGGCTTTCGAGCAGCAGGTGCTGGGAGTGGGCCCGAGGCGGGCCGGATTCCACGCCGTGGTAGATGGCCAGGTGGGTGATGGCCTCGGGCGCGTTCAGGGACAGGAAAGGACGCGAATGCAGTTCGGCCGCGAGCGGCACCCGCATCGCGTGGTTCAGTGCTCCCACTATCGCGTTCACGCCGGCCTCCGCTCAAGACGCCGACGCGACCCGCCGGCTAGTAGATTTCGCTGGCGGCCAGGCGCACCTGCTTGAGCAGCAGGTCCGCGCCCGGCGACAGCAGATGGTCCTGCTGCCTGATGATACCGAAGGCGTCCATCTTGCAGGGTAGTTCGATCGAGAGAATCCGCATCACGTTGAGCGAGGCATAATACTGGGCCACTTCCTGCGGCATCACGTGCAGCGAATCGGTCTGCTGCAGCAGCGCCGTCACCAGCAGCAGCGCGGTGGTGTCGACCACGTTCACCGGCGGCTCCAGCCCGGCGCGGCGGAACATCATGTCGAAGCGGTGGCGCAGGATGCTGCCCGGCGGCGGCAGGATCCAGGGCCGGCCGGCGATGTCCTCGAGGGTCAGCTGGCCCTGGTCCAGCAAGGGATGGCCGGGCCGCACCACGGCGCAGGCCGGCTCCTCGGTCAGCTCCTCGTAGATCAGGCCCGTGCTGTCCTCCTTCTCCAGGATGCGGCCGATCACGAAGTCGAGGGTCCCGTGCTGGAGCTTGTCGAGCAGGACGTTGCTGGACTCGAGCTGCACGCCGATGCGCAGCAGCGGCGCCTGCTCCTTGATGCGCGCGATCGCGCGCGGCAGCAAGGCCATCGCCGGCGACATGATCACGCCCACCTCCACCTGCCCCGCCAGGCCGGCCTTGAGCGCCACGATGTCGTCGTGGGCCAGGGCCAGGCTGGTGAGCGCCATGCGCGCGTGACGGATCATGGTCTCGCCGTAGATGGTCGGCTCCATGCCGCGCGGCAGGCGCTCGAACAGGCGCACGTCGAGCATCTCTTCCAGGTCCTTGATCTGCTTGGACGCCGCTGGCTGCGTCATGTGCAGCTCCTCGGCCGCGCGGTGGATGTTGCGGTAGTCGTCCAGCGCGATCAGGAGCAGCAGCTGGCGGGTCTTGAGACGCGCCTTCAAAAACCAGTTCGGGTTCGTGGTATCCATCAGGAAATAGTATCATTTTGGATATCGACCCGGCCGCCATTCGTGCGAGCGCTTGTCATTGGCAACCCGGCGCTTGCCGGTCCTGGCGGCGGGCGTCTTTCATCGGCGCGCGCATCAGCGCTTGAGCCTGAAGGACATCACCCGCTGCACCACGCAGAACACGAACAGCAGCGCCCCGATGACGATCTTGGTCCACCAGGAGCTGAGCGTGCCGTCGAAGGCGATCAGGGTCTGGATGGTGCCCAGCACCAGCACCCCCGACAGCGCCCCGGCCACGTAGCCGTAGCCGCCGGTCAGCAGGGTGCCGCCGATCACCACGGCCGCGATCGCGTCCAGCTCGGCGCCCTGGGCGTGCAGTCCGTAGCCAGAGAGCATGTAGAACGAGAACAGCACCCCCGCTAGCGCCGCGCAGAAGCCGCTGAAGGCGTACACCAGCACCTTGGTGCGGCCGACGTCCAGGCCCATCATGGCCGCCGACTGCTCGTTCCCGCCGATGGCGTAGACCGCCCGCCCGAAGGCGCTGAAATGCGCCAGCCACACCGCCAGCGCCAGCATCAGCAGCGCGATGATCGCCCCCGGCGACAGGAAGCCGCCCAGGAAGGGAACCTGGGTCTGGGACATCGCCACGAACAGCGGATCCTCGATGGTGATCGACTCGATGCTGATCAGGTAGCACAGGCCGCGCGCCAGGAACATGCCGGCCAGGGTCACGATGAAGGGCTGCAGCCGGAACAGGTGGATGATTAGCCCCATCCCGCCCCCGAACAGGGCGCCGAGCAGCAGCACGGTGGCGATCACCGCCAGCGGCGGCCAGTGCGCCACCTGCAGCAGCCAGGCCGAGATCATGGTCGCCAGCGCCAGCACCGCGCCCACCGACAGGTCGATCCCGCCCGACAGGATCACGAAGCCCATGCCGATCGCGATCACCAGCAGGAAGGCGTTGTCGATCAGGAGGTTGAGCATCACCTGGAGCGACAGGAAGCCCTCGTAGAAGACGCCGCCGATCAGCAGCATCGCCGCCAGCAGCACCACGGTGACGAGGGAGGTGAAGGAAGGCAGGGCGGGCAGCGCCCGCACGCCGCGCAGGACCGCGCTCATGCCGCCCTCCGCTTCCACAACTGCTTGAACTGGTCGGACTGCGAGATGCAGACCAGGAACACGACGACCGACTTGACGACCATGTTGACCTCGGGCGGCACGCCCAGCGAATAGATGGTGTACGTGAGCGTCTGGATGATCAGCGCCCCGATCAGGCTGCCCACCAGCGAAAACTTGCCGCCGGCGAGCGAGGTGCCGCCCAGGGTGACGGCCAGGATCGCGTCCAGTTCGAGCAGCAGGCCGGCGTTGTTGGCGTCGGCGCTCTTGACGTTGGAGCTGATCATCAGGCCCGCCATGCCGGCGCAGGCCGCCGAGAACACGTACACGAACACGATCAGCGCCGCCGTGCGGATGCCCGCCAGGCGCGCCGCCACCGGGTTGATGCCGACCGACTGGATGAACAGGCCCAGGGCGGTGCGCCGCATCAGCAGGCTGGTCACCGCGAACACCGCGGCCACCACGAACAGCGCGAACGGCAAGCCGAGCAGGTAGCCGCTGCCGAGGAAAAAGTAGGGCTGGTAGTAGACGGTCACGATCTGCCCGTCCGTCAGCAACTGGGCCAGGCCGCGCCCCGCCACCATCAGGATCAGGGTCGCGACGATGGGCTGCAGGCCTAGTCCCGCCACCAGGGCGCCGTTCCACAGCCCGCACAGCAGGGCCGCGCCCATGGCGGCCAGCAGGGCCAGCGCCATCGGGGTCTGGGCCACGTATTCGGGCACGCCGTTGTTGATGACCATGGTGCCGCCGACCAGCATCGCCGCCACCGTGCCGGACAGCGCCACCACCGCGCCCACCGAGATGTCGATGCCGCGCGTGGCGATCACCAGGGTCATGCCGATCGCTGCCAGCATCAGCGGCGCGGCGCGGTTGACGATGTCGACCAGGCTGCCGTACAGGTGGCCGTCCTTGATCTCGAGGTGGAAGAAGCCGGGGATGAGGAAGAAGTCGATCAGCAGCAGCGCGGCCAGGGCGGCGAGCGGCCGGAACAGCGGATGGGCCAGTGCCGCCGCGAATCGGGAGGCAGCGGGCGACGCCGCCGCCGGCGCCGGCGCGGCCGCGGGCGAGGCAGGGGAAGCGGGGGGCGCAGGACGCCGGGTCTCGTCCTTGACGCTCATGCCGCGCCCTCCCCTGCGATCACGTGCAGCACCGAGTGCTCGTCGAGCTCGCCGCGGCGGTACTCGCCGCAGGCCTTGCGGTCGCGCATGACGACGATGCGGTCGCTCACGCGCAGCACCTCGGGCAGCTCGGACGAGATGAAGAGGATGGCCATGCCCTTGCGGCACAGGGTGCTGACGTAGTCCATGATCTCCTGCTTGGCGCGGACATCGATGCCGCGCGTGGGTTCGTCGAGGATCAGGAGCTTCGGATCGGTCGCCAGCCAGCGCGCCAGCAGCACCTTCTGCTGGTTGCCGCCCGAGAGCGAGCCGATCGGCGTTTCGATGCTGGCCGTCTTGATCCCCAGCTGTTTGACGTAGTGCTGCGCCAGCTCCTGCTGGCGGCGCAGCGGGATCGCCCGCAGCAGGCCTTCCCTGGCCTGCAAGGCGAGGATCAGGTTCTCGCGCACCGACAGCGACAGGATCGCACCTTCGTGCTTGCGGTCTTCCGAACAGAAGCCGATGCCCTCGCGGATCGCGTCGCGCGGGGTGGCGAAGCTGCGTTCACGGCCGCCGATGCGGATCGCGCCGCTGTCCGCCTTGTCGGCGCCGAACAGCAGGCGCGCGGTCTCGGTGCGGCCGGACCCCAGCAGGCCGGCCAGGCCGAGCAGCTCGCCCTTGCGCACCGCGAGGTCGACCGGCGCCAGCACGCCGCGCCGCGCCAGGCCTTCGGCGCGCAGCAGGACCTCGTTCGACGAGGTGTCGCCGCAGGCGCTTTCCGGCAACTGCTCGGGCGCCTCGGCCGGCGCGCCGATCATCTTGTTGACCAGGGCCAGGCGCGTCAGCTCGCTGCACAGGTATTCGCCTTCGCGCTCGCCGTTGCGCATCACCGTGATGCGGTCCGAGATCGCATAGGTCTGGTCGAGGAAGTGGGTGACGAACAGGATCGCCATGCCCTGCTCGCGCAGCGAGCGCAGCACCGAGAACAGCAGCTGCACTTCGGCCTCGTCCAGGCTGGAGGTGGGTTCGTCGAGGATCAGCACCTTGGCCGAGACGCTGGTGGCGCGGGCGATGGCGACCATCTGCTGGATCGCCAGCGGATAGGCCGACAGCGGGCGCGTCACGTCGATCTCGACCTGCAGGCGCGCCAGCAGCGCGGCGGCTTCGCCGCGCATGCGGCGCCAGTCGATCATGCCGAAGCGGCGCGGGTAGCGGCCGATGAAGATGTTCTCGGCCACCGACAGGTTCGGGCACAGGTTCACTTCCTGGTAGACCGTGCTGATGCCCAGGTCCTGGGCATGCTGGGTCGAACGGGGCGAGATCGCCACGCCGTCGAGGACGATGCTGCCGCGTTCCGGCTGGTAGACGCCGGTGAGCACCTTGATCAGGGTGGACTTGCCGGCGCCGTTCTGGCCCATCAGGGTGTGCACTTCGCCCGGATACAGGCGCAGGCCCGCATCCGACAGCGCCTTCACGCCCGGGAACTGCTTGTGGATGCCGGAAACGTCGAGCACCGGCGCCGCGTTGGTCGAGGCGGGCATGGTCGCCTCAGTATTTACGGTTCGGGAATTCCTTGGCCGCGACTTCAGCTGGGAACACACCCTCGTTCACGGTGACGCGCTTGGGCACCGGCTTGCCGGCCTTGACCTGCTGCGCGAGCTGGATCAGCTGCGGTCCGATCAGCGGATTGCACTCCACCGTCACGTTCAGCTTGCCCTGCAACATGGCCTCGAACGCGCCGCGCACGCCGTCGATCGAGACCACCAGGATGTCCTTGCCCGGTTTCAGGCCCGCTTCCTCGATGGCCTGGATCGCGCCGATGGCCATGTCGTCGTTGTGTGCGTACAGCACGTTGATGTTCTTGCCCTCGGACTTGAGGAAGGCTTCCATCACTTCCTTGCCCTTGGCGCGGGTGAAGTCGCCAGTCTGGGAGCGGATGATCTTGAATTTAGGGTTGCCGGCGATGACTTCGGCGAAGCCCGCCTTGCGGTCCAGGGCCGGCGCCGAGCCGACCGTGCCCTGCAGCTCGACGATGTTGTAGCTGCGGTTCGGGTTCTTCTTCGCGTGCTCGACCAGCCAGCGCGCGGCGCGGCGGCCCTCTTCCACGAAGTCCGAGCCGATGAAGGTGACGTAGAGCGAGGGGTCGCTGACCTTGACCGCGCGGTCGCTCAGGATGACGGGGATCTTGGCGGCCTTCGCTTCGCGCAGCACCGTGTCCCAGCCCGATTCGACCACCGGCGAGAAGGCGATCACGTCGACGCGCTGGGCGATGAAGGAGCGGATCGCCTTGACCTGGTTTTCCTGGCGCTGCTGGGCGTCGGCGAACTTGAGGTTGACGCCCGCCTTCCTGGCGGCGTCCTTGATCGACGCGGTGTTCGCGGTGCGCCACTCGCTTTCGGCCCCGACCTGGGAAAAGCCGATGGTGAGCGGTTTGGCCGCGAAGGCGGGGGCGCTGGCGACGATCGATGCCGCCATGGCCGCGCCCATGATCTTCCTGCGGGTGAGTCTCATCACGTGTCTCCGGTATTGTTGTGCCAACAATCCTAGAATAAAGCGAGATACTATTCCAATCAAATTTTCAAGCGTAGCGATACCGAAAACGATATTTGTACATACAGTAGCCGTTCAGCGCAGCAGGCGCAAGCCATACAGGGTGGCTGGCTTCGAGCCCGCCCTGGTGAGGAACTTCACGCTGAGCGCGCCCTTGCCCGCCGCGAGCACCGGGGCCGGGATGGGGAAGTCGCGGCTGTACAGCGCTTCCGGGCCATCCCCGTCCAGCGTGACGGAGGCCAGCAGTTCGCCGTTGACGAGGAGGTCGAACTGCCGCCCCGCGTCCGCCTTCGCGAAGCTCAGCCGCAGTAGCTTGGCCTCGCGCCGCGGATCCTTGAGTTCATAGCTGAACCACTTGCTGGCGCGGCGCCAGTGGCGGCCATGGCTGATGCCCGCCTCGCCGCCCTCCCCCTGGTAGAAATGATCGGCCTCCGGCTGCTGCTCGCCCGGGGCCACCTGGTCGATGGTGCGCGCGTCCAGCGCCAGCCGCTCGGCCTCGCGGGCGGCGTTGGCTTCCTGGATCTGCCGCAGGCCGGCCGGCGTCGCGTGCTGCCAGTACATCGTGTAGCGCGACTCGTGCAGGCGGAAGAACGGGACGAACTCGGTCCTCGCGCCATCGGCCCCATGCACCAGGCCGGGCGCGGTGAAGGTCAGCGGCTTGCCCTTGACCGGCTTGAACCTGCGGATGAAGTCCTGGGTATCGCTGACGAAGAGCGGCGCCGCCTCCAGCGGGCAGATCTGGCCGCTGGCGATATGGCCCATGCGCGAGTCGTCGGCCAGGAAGTTCAGCTTGTCGTCGCCGAACAGGCGGGTGCGCGCCGCCAGCACCACCGGGCCGTGCAGCACGGCGTAGTAATTGGACTGGTCCGGCATCCGCTCCAGCCGCGTGCGCATCGGCAGGCGGACGTCCACCCGGTCGCCCTTCTTCCACGCGCGCGCCAGGCTCACGTAGCCGCCGGGCTGGCCGTCGACCGGCACGGCCTTGCCGTTGACCGCGATCCGCATGCTGCCGGGAGCGACCCAGCCCGGGTAGCGGATCTTCATCGTGAAGGTCCCGCCCTCCTCCACCGTCAGGCGGGTGCTGTCCGTGTCGGGAAAACTGGTGCTCTGGGTGAGCTTGACGCCGCGCGCCCGCCAGTGCAGGGTCGAGGGGATGAACAGGTTCACGAACAGCGCGTCGCCCTCGTGCGCGTAGATGAATTCGCCGTACTTGGCGTGGCTTTCGATGCCCGAGCCGACGCAGCACCACATGCCCTGGTCCACCTGGGAATACACCCGGTAGTGATTGGGCCGCATCGGCGTGAAGTAGACGAAGCCGCCGCCCGGCCGCTGCGAGGCCAGGATGTGGTTGTAGAGCGCGCGCTCGTAATAGTCCCCATAGCTGCCCTTCTGCTCCGACTGGAACAGCATCTGGGTCAGCTTGAGCATGTTGTAGGTGTTGCAGGTCTCCGGGCCCTCGACCTCGTCGATCATGGGGCCGAAATCCTGGCGGTCGTGGAAATGCTCCTTGACGCTGTTGCCGCCGATAGCCACCGTGCGGTGCCCGACCACGGTCTGCCAGAAGAATTGCGCCGCATGGTCCAGGTCCGCGCGCTGCTCGAGCGTGAAACTGCGGTCGGACGCCAGGTCGGCGATGCGCTTGAAGCCGATCACCTTGGGGATCTGGGTGTTCGCGTGCAGGCCGGTGAGCTTGTCGTCGCCCTTGGCCAGGGGCGCGAGGATGGCCTGGTGCGAGAAGCGCAGCGCGAGGTCGAGGTATTTGCGCTCGCCCGTCATCGCGGCCACGTCGGCGAAGATCTCGTTCATGCCGCCATGCTCGCTGCGCAGCATGCGCTGCATCTGTTCGTCGGACAGGCGCGCGCTCAGGCCCAGCGCCCAGTCGGACAACTGGATCAGCATGGCGCGCGCGTCCTCGTTGCCGGCGTAGCGGTAGGCGTCGCGCAAGCCGGCGTAGACCTTGTGCAGGTTATACCAGGGCACCCACTTGCCGTTGACGGAAAAATTGTCCGCCTCGAGCTTGCCGGCGGCGACGTCGCGCCAGACCTGGCGGCCGCCGGGAATGCCGCCCAGGTAGCCGTCGCCATTGGCTTGCTGGGCGCGCTTGAGCTCCGCCACGAAGTAGTTCAGGCGGCGCAGCACCTCGCCGTCGCCGGTCGAGGCATGCATCATGGCCAGGGCCGACAGGTAGTGGCCGCCCATGTGGCCATCCAGTCCGGACGACTCCCAGTTGCCGTAGCCCGGCTTGCGCGGCGCCAGTCCGGCCTCGCGCAGGAAAGGCGCGAGCAGCCGGTCGGGCTCCATCGCCATCAGGTAGTTCAGGTCGGTGGTCTGGGCGTCGAGGAAGGGACCGGGCGTCAGGCGCACGTCGGACAGCGGGAACAACTCCGCCGCCTGCGCCCAGGCGCCCAGGACCAGGAGGGACAGCGCGGCGAGTCGGGTCTTCATCTCTGCAGGACGCCTTCCGGTGAAGAG
This sequence comes from Massilia sp. KIM, assembly GCF_002007115.1. NCBI lineage: Bacteria > Pseudomonadati > Pseudomonadota > Betaproteobacteria > Burkholderiales > Oxalobacteraceae > Massilia > Massilia sp. KIM. The sequence continues at coordinate 2,727,749 of NZ_MVAD01000001.1, forward strand.
GTTGATGCTGCGTGGACGGCTAGGCCGTCCACGCAGGGCTCAGCACATGCTCAGGCGTCGACCGACACCACGATGACCGCCTTGGCCGGCACCTTCAGCGTCAGCTTGCCGTTCGCGGCTTTCGCGCTGTAGGCGGCCGGCTTGATCGCCTGCGGCTTGTCGAAGGTGTTGTGGGCGTCCATCGCGTCGGCGGTCAGGATCTGGCCGCTGACCCCGGAGACGTTCTGGCTCGCCACGTTGAGCTGGATCTCGCTGGCGCGGGTCGGGTGGGTGTTGACCAGGGCAACCCAGGTCTTGCCGTCCTTGCCCTTGGCCGCCGAGGCGCTGATGCCCGGCACGCTCTTGCCGTTGACCGAATAGGCCACGTCGTTGTCCACCGCCACCGGCAGCGAGGTCGCATCCTGGAAGGGGATGTACATCTTGTAGGTGTGGTAGGTCGGGGTCAGCAGCATCTTCTCCTTGTCGGTGATGATCATCGCCTGCAGCACGTTCACCATCTGCGCGATCATGGTCATGCGCACCCGCTCGGCATGGGCGTGGAAGATGTTGAAGTTCAGGGCCGCCACCACCGCGTCGCGCAGGGTATTACGCTGGAACAGGAAGCCCGGATTGGTGCCCGGCTCCACGTCGTACCAGGTGCCCCACTCGTCCACCATGAAGCCGAGTTTCTTCTGCGGGTCGTTCTTGTCCAGCACGGCGACGTTGCGGCGGACGAAATCTTCCATGCGCATGGTCTGCTTGATGGTCGAGAACCATTCCGACTCGGGGAAGCCGGTGGCGGCGCCCTTCTTGTCCCAGTCGCCGGTCGGCAGCGTGTAGTAGTGGAAGCTGATGCCGTCCGTGCCCTTGGCGGCTTCGCGGCTCAATACGTCGGTCCAGGTGGTGTCCTCGCCGTGACCGCCGCTGGCGATGATCTTCGGACGCGCCCCCGGCGGCGTCTTCAGGAAGGTCGCGTAGTGGTTGTACAGATTGGCGTAATACTCCGGCTTCATGTTGCCGCCGCAGCCCCAGGCCTCGTTGCCGATGCCGAAGTAGGCGACCTTGAAGGGCTTGTCGCGGCCGTTCTTGCGGCGCTGCTCGGCCAGGGTCGACTTGGAATCCGAGGTCATGTACTCGAGCCACTCGGCCATCTCCTGCGGCGTGCCGGAGCCGAGGTTGCCGTTGACGTAGGCCTCGGTGCCCAGGATCTCGACCAGGTCGAAGAATTCGTGGGTGCCGACCGCGTTGTCCTCGGCCACGCCGCCCCAGTGGGTGTTGACCTTCACCGGACGCTTGTTGCGCGGGCCGATGCCGTCGCGCCAGTGGTACTCGTCGGCGAAGCAGCCGCCCGGCCAGCGCACCAGCGGCACCTTCAGCTCCTTCAGCGCGCCCACCACGTCGTTGCGCCAGCCGCGGGTGTTCGGGATCTTCGATTGTGGGCCGACCCACAGGCCCTCGTAGATGCCGGTGCCCAGGTGCTCGGCGAACTGGCCGTACACGTTCCTGTTGATGACCGGGCCGGGCTTGGTGGTGTCCACCGTGACGCTCACCTGGGCGAAGGCCGGCACGGCCGCCAGGGCGAAGGCGAGGATGGTGGGCTTGAGTAAGTTCATGCGTGTCTCCTGTTGTTGTACGGGCGTTCTATTTGAATACGGCGACGAAGCCGCCGTGCGCTTGGATGGTGATCCTGTTCTTGCCGGCCCGGATGGCGGTGTCGGCGAAGCTGCGTTCGCCCTTCCCGTCCGTGACCAGGGTGCCGCTGCGTCCTGCCAGGAAGGACAGGTCGAGATCGAAGCTGCGTTCGCTGTCGTCGGCATTGAAGCCGGCCACGTACCAGCTGTCGCCGCTGCGGCGCGCGAGGATGGCGTAGCGGCCCGGATAGCCGTCGATGAAGCGCACGTCGTCCCAGCTGCGCGGCAGGTCCTGCAGCAGGGTTTTCACGGCGGGCGGCACGCCGGCCATGCCTTCGGGGCGCTCGGCGAAATGCTGGATCCCGGACAGGAACAGCACCGACTGGGCCAGCTCGAAGCCGTTGCGGGTGGCGCGCTTGATCTTGGGGATGTCGCCGAATACCACGGGAGTGAAGTCCATCGGATCGAACAGGTTGCGGGTGAAGGGCAGCATGGCGGCGTGGGTGGCGACGGCGTCCTGGTCGCGCTGGCCGAAGGTCGCGAATTCGAAGCCGCGCACCGCCTCCGCCGTCATCAGGTTGGGATAGGTGCGCGACCAGCCGCGCGGCAGGGTCGATCCGTGGAAGTTCACCAGCAGGCCAGCTTTGGCGGCGTCGTTCAGGATGTCGACGTAGTAGGCGATCATCGACCTGCCGTCGCCGGCGAAGAAGTCGATTTTGACGCCCTTGACGCCAAGCTCGCGCAGGCGGGCGAACTCCTTCTGGCGCTGGGCAGGCGTGAGCAAGGCGCTCTTGGGGCTGTACGGCGTCTTGTTCCAGTCGCCCGAGGAGTTGTACCAGACCAGGATGCCGACCTTCCTGGCTTCGGCATAGCGCACCAGCTCTCCCAGCTTCTCGTAGCCGATCTTGCGGTCCCAGTCGGCGTCGACCAGCGCGTAGTCCCATTTCATGTCGGCGGCGAAGTCGACGAAGCGCTTCTGCACCTCGAACACGGTGCCGTCATCCTTGAGCAGGGCCCAGCTCCAGGCCGCGTGACCCGGCTGGATGCGCGCCTGGTCGATGGCGATGGCGGGCGCCGCGAGGTCGGTGCCGAGGGTGGACTCGACCAGGGTCTTGAGCGTGCCCAGGGCCACGATGCGCCAGGGCGTCAGAAGATCGCCGCGGCTTTCGGCCAGCAGGCCGCCCTTGGTGAACACCTCCGCGGCGGCCGGCGGCGCGAGGCGGTAGACGCCGCCGAGCGACTGCGAGGCCAGGCGCGACGCGTGGAAGCTGCCGTCCATGCCCGCTTCGGTCAGGGCCACCCAGGTGTCGCCGGTGCGGAACAGGGCCGGGAAGACCCAGCCGGCGCCCAGGGTCGACGGGGTGCCGACCGGGATCTCGCGCTGGTAGTGCTCTTCGTAGGACGGATTGGTGTTGCTCCAGCCGGTCTGGGCGACCGCCATCGGCTGCAGCCAGGCCTTGGCCTGGGGGTCGAAAGCGAAGCCGGTGGATTCGCTCACGAACTGCTTGCGGGCCAGCCTGGGGTCGCGCACGGCGTAGCGGAAGGCGATGCCGTCGTCGGATGCGCGGAACACCACTTCCATGGTCTGGCCCGCCGCGTTGCGCACGGTATAGGTCTGTTCGTTGGCCTGGTAGCTGATGCGGCGCTTCTTCGCCGTGGCGAGCTCGTAGGCGTCCCGGACGGGCCTGACGGCCGATTCGGCGGCGACGGTGAGCTTGCCGCCGAAGTCGGCGCCCTGCAGTGTCAAGCCGAGGGGGGACGGCAGGATGACCGGCTTGCCGTCGCGCGTGACGGCGTAGCTCAGGGTGCCGTTGGCGGACACGGAGACGTCGACCTTGATGCGGCGGTCGGGGCTGCTCAGCGTGGCGGCCTGGGCCTGGGCGCACAGCAGGGCGATGATGGCCAGCGGGATACGGCAGCTTGCGTTCATGGTGGACTCCGAAGAGCCGCCGTCATCCCGGCGCAGGCCGGGATCCAAGTTGATCGATCAGCCGGCAAACTGGGATCCCGGCCTGCGCCGGGATGACGGTGGTAGGTTAGCGGAAACAAGGGACGGACATGGCAAGGACGGCGCGAGCCTGAGCCAGGCACGCGCTCGTCAAGTCCACCCCGCATCCACCACGAAGTCCTGGGCCGTGCACATCCTGCTGTCGTCGGCCCCGAGGAAGAGCACCATGCGGACCACGTCGTCCGGCATCAGCTTGCCCGGCAGGCACTGCGCCTTTTTGATCTCCTCTTCGGCCGCCGCGTCCACCCACAGGTCGAGCTGGCGCTGGGTCATCACCCAGCCAGGCGTCACCGTATTGACGCGCACACCGAAGGGGCCGAGGTCGCGCGCCAGGCTGCGCGTCAGGCCGATCACGGCCGCCTTGGTGGTCGCGTACACCGGATAGCCCGCGCCCTTGGCATGCCAGGACATGGAGCTGAAATTGATGATCGATCCCCCGCCCTTCCTCTTCATCCCCGGCAGCACCGACTGGATGGTGAAGAACATCGGACGCTGGTTGATGGCGATGCGCTCGTTCCAGTAGTCGAGCGAGACGTCCTGGATGTCGTGGCGCTGGTCGTTGGCGGCATTGTTGACCAGCACCTCGAAGTCGCCCAGCTGTTCGGCCAGCTCGGCCATCGTGCGCTGCAGCGCCGGAATGTCGGTGATGTCGCAGTGACGGAACACCGGGGCCGGATAGCCGGCCGCGCCCAGCCGCTCGCACAGCGCCTCGCTGGCCTGCTTCGCGATGTCCACGAAGGCGACCACCGCGCCCTGCTCCACGAAGGCGCTCACGATCGCTTCGCCGATGCCGGTGCCGCCGCCCGTGACGAACACGCGCTTGCCCTGCAGGCTGGGATACTTCGCTAATCGGTTCATGCTGTCTCCATGCTTCTTATTGTGCGGCCCTTGTCAGTCCCTGGTCAACGCACCATCGCGGCGGCGCCAGATCGCCAGCGGATTACCGTCGCGCAGGGCCTCCGGCAGCAGCTCGTCCGGCAGGTTCTGGTAGCACACCGGACGCAGGAAGCGGTTGATCGCGCCGGTGCCCACCGAGGTGCTGCGTCCGTCCGCCGTCGAGGGGAAGGGACCGCCGTGCACCATGGCGGTGGAGACCTCGACCCCGGTCGGATAGCCATTGGCCAGGATGCGGCCGACCTTGCGCTCCAATACCGGCAGCAGGGCCTTGGCCTCGGCGTAGTCCTCGCGCTCGATCTGCAGGGTCGCCGTGAGCTGGCCTTCGAGGGCCTCGGCCACCTGGCGCATCTGGCCGGCGTCGCGGCACACCACCAGCACCGAGGCCGGGCCGAACACTTCCTCGTGCAGCTCGTGGCGCGCCAGGAAGTCCTCGGCGCTGGTGCGGAACAGCGCCGCCGCGCCCTTGCCTTCCTCGTGCTCCAGGCGCGCGAGCGTGCTCACCGCCTCGTTGCCGGCCAGCGCGGCGACGCCCTTGTGGTAGCTGTCGGCGATGCCCTGGCTCAGCATCACGGCCGCCTGGGTCGCCTGCAGGGCCTCGGTGGCCGCCGCGCAGAAGTCGGACAGGCCAGGGCCATCCACGGCCAGCACCAGGCCGGGGTTGGTGCAGAACTGGCCCACGCCCAGGGTCAGGGAGGCGGCGAAGCCCTTGCCGATCTCCGCGGCGCGGCGCTCCAGCGCATGCGGCATCAGGAACACCGGGTTGATGCTGCTCATTTCGGCGTACACCGGAATCGGCTGCTTGCGCGCGGCGGCGACCGCCATCAGCGCGGTGCCGCCGGAGCGCGAGCCGGTGAAGCCGACCGCCTGGATCGCCGGGTGGCCGACCAGGGCCTGGCCGATGCCCTTGCCGGTGCCGGTCAGCAGCGCGAACACGCCGGCCGGCAGTTCGCACTCCTGCACCGCCCGGGTGACGGCGCGCGCCACCAGTTCGGAGGTGCCGGGGTGGGCTGAATGGGCCTTCAGGACCACCGGGCAGCCGGCCGCGAAGGCCGAGGCGGTGTCGCCGCCGGCCACCGAGAAGGCGAGCGGAAAGTTACTGGCGGCGAACACGGCGACCGGGCCGAGGCCGATCATGCGCATGCGCAGGTCCGGGCGCGGCGGGGTGCGCTCGGGCAGCGGGGTGTCGAGCCGCGCGTCCAGCCACGATCCTTCGCGCAGCAGCGTGCCGAACATGCGCAGCTGGTTCACGGTGCGCATCCGTTCGCCCTCCAGGCGCACGCGCGGCAGGCCGGACTCAAGCATCGCGCGTTCGATCAGCTCGTCGCCGATGGCGAGGATCTGCTCGGCCACCGTGTCCAGGAAGTGGGCGCGCTCCTCGTTGCTGGTGGCGCGGAAGACGTCGAAGGCCTCGCCCGCCAGGCGGCAGGCGCGGTCGATCTGCTCGGGCGTGACCATGTGGAAGCTGGGTTCCAGGTAGTCGCGCAGGGTCGGGTCCCAGGCTTTGAACGAGCCCGCGCCGCCGCGTTCGCGCGCGCCGCCGATGAAGGCTTCTCCGGTAATCGTCATAAGGTCTTCACTTTCACGTATTGGGTTTCACGGATGGCCAGCCGGTTGCGCAGGGCCGGGCCGAAAATCGGCGACTCGACCTCGAAGGTCTCGCCCGCCTCTACCCGCACGCCGTCGGCGAAGCTGAGGGTGGCGGTGCCGAAGAAATGGATGTGCACGTCGCCCGGGCGCTTGAACAGGCCGTACTTGAAATGGTGGTACTCCAGGTTCTCGATGCTGTGCGACATGTTCTGCTCGCCGCTCACGAAGGCCTTTTCCCAGCGCACCTGCCCTGCCTTGTCGCGGATGCGCGAGACGCCCTCGACGTGGGCCGGCAGCTCGCCCACCAGCAGGGCCGGGCCGACGCCGCAGTTGCGCAGCTTCGAGTGCGCGAGGTAGAGGTAGTTCTGGCGTTCGGTGACGTGGTCGGAAAACTCGTTGCCGATCGCGAAACCGAGGCGATAGGGCTGGCCGTCGTCGCCGATCAGGTAGAGGCCGGCGATCTCCGGCTCCTCGCCGCCGTCGAGCGCGAAGTCGGGCATGTCGAGCTCCTGGCCAGTGGCGCGCACGATTGAGCCGTCGCCCTTGTAGAACCATTCCGGCTGCACACCCGGCGTGCCCGGGGCCGGCTTGCCGCCTTCGACGCCGAGGCGGAACATCTTCATCGAGTCGCTCAGGCTCTCGACCTCGCCGCCGATCTTCTTGTGCATGGCGTCGCGGGTGTCGGCGCTGCCCAGGTGGGTCAGGCCGGTGCCGGTGACCTGGCAGTGGGCGGGGTCCGGATGGTCGAGCGGGGCCAGGATGCGGCCGGCGGCGGCCAGCTCTTCGTAGCGGAAGTGTTCCTGGCCGGCGGCGGCGTCGGCCAGCTCGCCCAGCGTGGCCCTGGCGGCGATGGCGGCGCGCGCCAGCTCCAGCGTGCTGGCGTAGCCGTTGACGACCCGCACCAGGTCTTCGTGCAGGATGCCGATGCGGCGCTCCCCGGATTCGGTCTTGAATTGTACGAGCAGCATGGCCCGGTCTCCTTGTCGCTATATGTCCGCCGGATGAACGCGCGCGCCTGCGCCGGCAGGCGCAAGCGCGCGCGTCCCCGCCGGATCAGTGGGAATGCTTGGGAACCGCCGAACCGCGGCAGCCCACCAGGAAGTCGAAGTCGCAGCCCTCGTCGGCCTGCAGCACGTGGTCGAGGTAGAGCTGCTGGTAGCCGCTCTTCTTCTGCGGCTGGTTGGCCTCGGCGCGGTCGGCCAGGCGGCTGCGGATCTCCTCGTCGGACAGCTCGAGATTCAGCAGCCCCTGGTGGCAGTCGAGCTGGATCATGTCGCCGTCGCGCACGATGCCGAGCGGGCCGCCGGCCATCGCTTCGGGCGCCACGTGCAGTACCACGGTGCCGTAGGCGGTGCCGCTCATGCGCGCATCCGAGATGCGCACCATGTCGGTGATGCCGCGCGCCAGCAGCTTGGGCGGCAGGCCCATGTTGCCCACTTCGGCCATGCCCGGGTAGCCCTTCGGGCCGCAGTTCTTCATGACCAGGATCGAGTGTTCGTCCACGTCCAGCTCGGGATCGACGATGCGTTCCTTGTAGTGGTCGAAGTCCTCGAACACGACGGCCTTGCCGCGGTGCTTCATCAGGTGGGGCGAGGCGGCCGAGGGCTTGAGCACGGCGCCGCGCGGGGCCAGGTTGCCGCGCAGGATGCAGATGCCGCCGTCGGCGATCAGGGGATTGTCCAGCGTGCGGATCACTTCGTCGTTGTAGATCGGCGCGTCCGCGCAGTTCTCCCACAGGCTCTTGCCGTTGACGGTGAGCGCATCCTTGTGCGGCACCAGGCCGCCTTCGCCCAGGCGGCGGATCACGGCCGGCAGGCCGCCGGCGTAGTAGAACTCTTCCATCAGGTAGCGGCCCGAGGGCAGCAGGTCGACCACGGTCGGCGTGCCCTTGCCGATGGCGGTCCAGTCCTCCAGCTCGAGCGGCACGCCGACGCGGCCGGCGATGGCTTTTAAATGGATCACGGCGTTGGTCGAGCCGCCGATGGCGGCGTTCACGCGGATCGCGTTCTCGAAGTTCTCGCGCTTGAGGATCTTGGAAAGCTTCAGGTCTTCGTGCACCATCTCGACGATGCGGATGCCGGACATGTGGGCCAGCACGTAGCGGCGCGCGTCCACCGCCGGAATCGCGGCGTTGTGCGGCAGCGAGGTGCCCAGGGCCTCGGCCATGCAGGCCATGGTCGAGGCGGTGCCCATGGTGTTGCAGGTGCCGGCCGAGCGCGAGTGGCCGGATTCGGCGGACAGGAATTCGTGCATCGTGATCTTGCCGGCCTTGGCCTGCTCGTGCAGCTGCCAGACGGCGGTGCCGGAACCGATGTCCTTGCCGTTCAGCTTACCGTTGAGCATGGGGCCGCCGGTGACGACGATGGTCGGCAGGTCGACGCTGGCCGCGCCCATCAGGAGGGCCGGGGTGGTCTTGTCGCAGCCGACCAGCAGCACCACGGCGTCCATCGGATTGCCGCGGATGGATTCTTCGACGTCCATGCTGGCCAGGTTACGGGTCAGCATGGCGGTCGGGCGCAGGTTCGATTCGCCATTGGAGAAGACGGGGAATTCGACCGGGAAGCCGCCGGCTTCGAGGATGCCGCGCTTGACGTGTTCGGCCAGCTTGCGGAAGTGGGCGTTGCAGGGAGTGAGCTCGGACCAGGTATTGCAGATGCCGATGATGGGTTTGCCCTGGAATTCGTGGTCGGGAATGCCCTGGTTCTTCATCCAGCTCCGGTACATGAAGCCATTCTTGTCCTGGGTTCCGAACCAGGCCGCGGAGCGCAGCGTGGTGGTCTTCTTTTGCTCGGACATGCAGAGTTCTCCTCGTTATTCTTCGGCCTAGGGCAGCTGCACCACCCTGGTGTCTCCCGATCAGCGATGAGAAATACTAAAATGCACGTAGATAACTTTCCAATCAATTTTTAGCAGGGATCGATACCGTTTTTCGTATCCCGGCCGCGGAATGCGGCTGCAGGCCGGCGCGCAAAACGCCGGCCCCACCTGCGCATGCATCAGGCGTGGAGAAAGCGGTTTTCCGGCAGTCCGCGCACATCCAGCGGCTGGCGCAGCAGCGCCCCGGACAGGGGAGCGCGGGCGCGGTCGCCCTCGGTCATGCCCAGGTGGGCGGTGGTGAGGTAGAGGGTGGAGAGCTCCAGGCCGCCGAAGGCCGGGCAGCTCGGCTGGGGCGCGTCGACCTCCAGCACGCGGTCGAGGCGTCCGTCCGGCGCGAAGCGCATCACCTGGCCCGCGCCCCAGCGCGTGCTCCACAGATAGCCCTCGGCGTCCACGCAGGAACCGTCCGGCTCACCGGGCGCCGCATGCGCGGGCACGAAGTCCCGGGTCGCGCCCACCTCGCCGCTGCAGGGGTTGTAGTCGGCGTAGCGGATCTCGCGCGTCATCGAGTCGGCGAAGTACATGCGCCGCCCGTCCGGGCTGAAGCAGATGCTGTTGGCGATCGCCGCGTTCCCGATCGGCAGGCGCTCGAGGCTCAGGTCGAGGTTGAGGCGGTAGAAGCCGCCCAGCGCCGTTTTGGGGTTCTCGTCCTGGTTGAACATGCCGAACACGAAGCGCCCCTGGCGGTCGCAGCGGCCGTCGTTCAGGCGGGTCGCGGGGATGTCGGCCTCGACCTCGCAGATGCGGCTCACCCGCCCGGTCGAGAAGCTGAAGAAGGCCAGGCCCGAGGCAAGCCCCAGCAGCAGGCGGTCGGTGCTGCCGGTGAGGGCGAAGCAGCACAGGCGTTCGGGCATGGGCCAGCTGCGCGTCTCGCCGCTGGCCGGCGTGTGCGCCCATAGCCTGGCGGCCGGGATATCGGTCCACAGCAGGCGCTGGCTGCGCTCGCACCACAGCAGGCATTCGCCCAGCTCGTGCCGGGTGTCGAGGAAGGGCTCCATCAGCCCTCGACCGCGAAGCGGAAGCGCGATTCGGTCTGGTAGACCTGGCCGGGGCGCAGGATCACGTTCGGGAAGTGCGGCTGGTTGGGCGAATCCGGGAAGTGCTGGGGCTCGAGGCAGAAGCCGCTGCGGTGCTCGTAGGTATGGCCCTTGCCGCGCAGCGAACCGTCGAGGAAGTTCCCGCTGTAGAACTGCACGCCGGGCTCCTCGGTCCAGAGTTCCAGCACGCGGCCCGACACCGGCTCCAACACGCGCGCGGCGCGGCTCATCCCGCCGCCCTTCGGCTTGTTGAGCACGAAGTTGTGGTCGTAGCCCAGGCCGTGGCGCAGCTGCTTGTCGGGCTGGCCGACGCGCTCGCCGATCGGGCGCGGGGTGCGGAAATCGAAGGGCGTGCCGGCCACCTTGGTCAGTTCGCCGGTGGGAATGGATTCGGCGTCGATGGCCACGAAGCTGTCGGCGTCGATCTGCAGCTCGTGCCCGAGGATGTCGCCCTCCCCCGCCAAGTTGAAGTAGCTGTGCTGGGTGAGGTTGACCGGGGTCGGCTGGTCGGTCATCGCATGGAAGCGCACCACCAGTTCGTTGTCCTCATTGAGCTGGTAGACCACGGTGACGTCCAGATTGCCGGGGTAGCCCTGCTCGCCGTCCACGCTGCGGTAGCTCAGGCGCAGGCTGTCGCCCTCGATGGCTGCTTCCCACTTCACCACGTGGAAACCCTGCGGGCCGCCATGCAGGTGGTTGTTGCCGTTGTTCGTCGGCAGGACCACCTCGCGGCCGTCGAGCATGAAGCGTCCCTTGGCGATGCGGTTGCCGTAGCGGCCGATCAGGGCGCCGAAGTAAGGGCTGTCCGCGAGGTAGGGCTCGACCGTGTCGAAGCCCAGCACCACGTCGGCCATGTTCCCGTCGCGGTCGGGCGCGTGCAGCTCGGTGATGATGCCGCCCAGGTCGATGATCTTCGCCACCATGCCCTTGGCATTGGTGAGGGTGAATTGCGTGATGGCGGCGCCGTCGGGCAATCGGCCGAAGGGCGCCTGCGTGATCGCGGTGTGCACGTTGTTGTTGTCCTTAGCGTGAGCGTGATGCGTGGACGGCCGGCCCGCCAGGCCGTCGATGTCATGATCCTAGCATGGGCGGTAAACAGGCCCGCGCGCCCTTGGCCAGGCAGGCCGGGCGGCCCGGCGTGGCTGCGCGAGCGTCCTTGCCCTGCCGCGCCCTCCTTCTCTACAGGAATGGTAGGCAATGGACCGAGAACGATCCAATCAATTTTTCGGCCGCTGAGATATCGAAAAAGGTATCGGAGCCTGCGCCAATTTGTCGCTCGCACACGCGGAAAGCGGCTGAACTGTATTCGTTTTACAACGCAACGCTTGTTGCAGCACAAGCTACATAAGTATGTGCGGAAACATTATTGGGAAAACAATTGCCCAGATGCTAGTGTAGGCCCCGTGAATACTTTCCGAGCGAAAAGCTCTTGCAAATCAACGCACAAGCGCAAGTCATTTCCTCTGGCCGCCTGCCGGCGTGCGCGCACGCCGCCCGGCGAAAGCTGGTGTAAGCGACAAGACAGCCTGGCTTGCTAGGCTTGCCGAGCCCCGGTCTTTTGCCCGAGGGACAATGACAACAAACCATCGTGATGTCATCATCGATGGACAACCCATACCAACCACTGGAGAGACACCCATGAAGCACAAGCTCCTCGCAGCAGCCCTGATCTCGAGCCTGCCGCTGTTCGCCCACGCCCAGACCAACGTCCAGGTCTACGGCCTGATCGACGCCTCCTTCGGCGTCGAAGACAGCGACGCGCCCGGCGAGAAAAGCCGCACCGTGGTGCAGTCGGGCACGCAGTCGAGCAGCCGCGTCGGTTTCCGCGGCACTGAAGACCTGGGCAATGGCCTGAAGGCGCTGTTCAACATCGAAGCCGGCCTGGCCACCGATACCGGCCTGGGCGATTCCTCGCTGTTCCAGCGCCGCTCGGTCGTCGGCCTGCAAGGCAGCTTCGGCACCGTCACCGTCGGCCGCGAATACAGCCCGCTGAACTTCGTGGCGGCCGGCGGCGACATCCTGGGCCAGGGCTTCTACGGCACCAACCTGGCCTCCTTCGGCACCAACCGCCTGACCCGCCGCCTGTCGAACTCGGTGAACTACCGCAGCAACCAGATGAACGGCTTCACCCTGAACGCGGGCTATTCGGCCGGCGAGCGCCAGACCGACCCGTCGGGCGACCTGCAGGGCGCGTCGCTGGAATACGCGAACGGCGGCCTGTTCCTGGCGGCCGGCTATCACAACGTGGAGCGCCTCGCGACCGGCGACGACAAGGAGTACGGCTTCGGCGCCGGCTTCAAGTTCGGCGACTTCGAGGTGAAGGGCAGCTACCTGGTGGCCGACCAGACCGGCGCCAACAACAAGTACGAGCACAAGAACATCGGCGCATCCTACGCCACCGGCGCCAACAAGTTCTTCCTCAACTTCCAGCAGCAGGAAATCGAGACCGGGGCCAAGGGCAATGCCGTCACCCTGGCCTACACCTACACCCTTTCCAAGCGCACCAACATCTACAGCACCTACGCCAAGCTGCGCAACAACGGCCGCGCCACCTTCGGCCTGACCTCGGCCGGCAATACCGTGGCCGTGCCGACCACCGCGCTGGGCTCGGACCCGAGCGCCTTCAACGTGGGCCTGCGCCACTCCTTCTAAACGGACTGCGCAAGCAAAAACGGCAAGCCGATGGCTTGCCGTTTTTTTTTGTCCGCGCGGACGGTGCTGCGTCCGCGCTCCGCCTCGATCAGAACTCTTCCCAATCGTCGCCCGGGTTGCCCGCCACTACCTTTGCTTTGGCCGGGGATTTGGCCACGGCCGGCTTCAGGCTTGCCGGCTTCGCGGCGGTCAGCGCGCGCGGCGCGGGCCGGGCCGGCGCCGCCTTCACGCTCGCGGCAGCCGAGGCCTGGGCGGCGCCGATGTGAAACACCGCCACCGCCTGCGCCAGGCGTCCCGCCTCTTCCTGCATCTGGGCCGAGGCGGCAGCCGCTTCCTCGACCAGGGCCGCGTTCTGCTGCGTGGTCTGGTCCATCTGGGTCACGGCCACGTTGATCTGCTCGATGCCGGAGGTCTGCTCCTGGCTGGCGGCGGTGATCTCGGTCATGATGTCGGTCACGCGGCGCACGCTCTCGACGATCTCCGCCATCGTGGCGCCGGCTTCGGCCACCAGCTTGCTGCCGTTCTGCACCTTGTCGGTCGAGTCGCCGATCAGCGCCTTGATTTCCTTGGCCGCCGCGGCCGAGCGCTGCGCCAGGTTGCGCACTTCGCTCGCCACCACCGCGAACCCGCGGCCCTGCTCGCCCGCACGGGCCGCCTCGACGGCGGCGTTGAGCGCCAGGATGTTGGTCTGGAAGGCGATGCCGTCGATGACGCCGATGATGTCGTTGATCTTGTTGGCCGAGGCGCTGATCTCTTCCATGGTGCCGACCACCTGGCCGATCACCTCGCCGCCGCGCGCCGCCACGCCCGACGCGGTCTCGGCCAGCACGTTGGCCTGGCGCGCGTTGTCGGCGTTCTGCTTGACGGTGCTGGTCAGCTCTTCCATCGAGGACGCGGTTTCTTCCAGCGCGCTGGCCTGCTGCTCGGTGCGCGAGGACAGGTCCTGGCTGCCGGCAGCCACCTGGGCCGCCGCCACCGAGATGGTGTCGGTGCCGGCGCGCACGGTGCCGACGGTGCGCACCAGGCTTTCGTTCATGCTCTTGAGGGCCTGCAGCAGCTGGCCGGTCTCGTCGCGGGTGCTGACCACGATCTCGCTGGTCAGGTCGCCGGCGGCCACGGTATTGGCCACTTCCAGGGCGCGCGCCACCGGACGGGTGATCGAACGCGTGATCCACCAGGCGACGGCGGCAGCCAGCGCCAGCGCCGCGGCGCCGAGGCCCCACATCAGCATGGTGGTGTTGCGGTAGGTGCTGGCCGCCGCCTGCGCGGCCTCCTGCGCCATCTGCTTCTGCAGCGCGGTCTGTTCGGCGGTGACCTTCTTCAGGCGGCCCAGCAGCGGACGCAGTTCATCCTTCAGGTAGGCGCGCGCGGCATCCTGTTCGCCCGCGTTAATGTGCTTGATCAGGCGCTCCTGGCCGGCCACGTAGCGCTCGGACTCGGACTTCATTTGCGCCAGCAGTTCCTTGCCCTTGGCGCTGGTCAGGGTCTTGTCCAGGTTGTCCAGGACCTCCTGCATGGTGCGGCGGTGCGTGAGCACGGCGTCCATCTGGGCCTGGCGGTCGGCCGCGTCGTCGGTCAGCATCATGTTGCGCAGGGCGATCGCGATGTCGTTGATCGCCGCCTGCATCTGGCTGGTCTGCTCGATGCGCGGCATGCGGTTGTTGACGATTTCGTCGGTGCCGTCGTTGATGCGCGCGAGCATGGCATTGCTCATCATGATCTTCATCACGAGCATGGCGCACACGATGCCGAAGCCGAGGGCGAGGCGTTTGCCGATCTTGAGGTTGGCGAGGTTCATGATTGTGTTCTCTCTCTTTTTTACCGCCTGCGGCGGCATATCGTTGTTCAGGCGGCGCGCGGCAGTGCCGCGATCAGACCCAGCTCTTCCGACTGCATCAGTTTGTCGATGTCGAGCAGGATCAGCATGCGCTCGCCCAGCGTGCCCAGGCCGAGCAGGCAATCGGTTTCCATCGTGCTGCCCATCTCGGGCGCAGGGCGGATCTGGTCGTCGGTCAGCGTGACCACGTCCGACACGCTGTCGACCACCATGCCGATCACGTGCTGGGCGATGTTCAGGATGATGACCACCGTGAAGCTGTCGTAGCTCGGCTCGCCGACGCCGAACTTGATGCGCATGTCGACGATCGGCACGATCGCGCCGCGCAGGTTGATGATGCCCTTGATGTAGTCCGGGGCGCTGGCGAGCCGCGTCGGGGCCTCGTAGCCGCGGATCTCCTGTACCTTGAGGATGCTGATGGCGTACTCTTCCTTGCCCAGGCGGAAGGACAGGACTTCGCGTTCTTCAGTTGTCTTTACGTTTTCCATGTGTGTGCTCACTGATTCGTCCGCAGGGTATTCACGTTGCCCTACAGCAAGCACATTACGTCCACTTTGGTGCGGACTCGATGGACGAATGGCAAGAACCGCAAAATTTTTCCCATTTTTAGTGCGGAATATGGCGGCTACACAACAGCTAACCGGTAGTCGCTCTTCAGTGCATATTCGCATGTGATCTCTTCGGCAAATCCGGCCTTGCCTTGGCACGCTTCCTGCGTCAACAACAGCTACGTCCATCAGGAGCCTCCATGATCATCCACCGACTCAACCCCCGCGCCATGGCCGAGCTGCGGCCGCAGCTCGCCACCCTTCTGCTCGACGCGGTGGCGGACGGCCACGTGGTAGGTTTCCTTGCCGGTCTGGACCAGGATGGGCTGGAAGCCTACTGGAGCGGGATCGGCGCCGAAGTGGCGGCCGGCACGCGCATGGTGCTGGCTGCGGAGCGCGGCGGCCAGCTGATCGGCTGCGCCCAGCTCGACCTGTACGTGCCGCCCAACGGCGCCAACCGCGCGCGCGTGGAACAGTTGCTGGTCCATTGCACCGAGCGCCGGCGCGGCGTCGGCACGGCCCTGGTCCAGGCCCTCGAGATCGAGGCGCTGGGCCTGCGCCGGGGCCTCCTGATGCTGGAAGCCGAAGCCGGATCCGGCGCCGAGCAGCTCTGGCTCAGGAACGGCTACACGCGCGCCGGCGAGCTGCCTGAATTCGCCTGCTCGCCGAACGGCCACTGGCGCGCCGCGGCGATCTATTACAAGACCCTGTTCGTCCGCGCACGCCGCTGAGCGCAGCGCAGGGTTGCGCACGGCGTGCGCGGTGCTATTTCCGCGTTTGCACGTAGAATCGGCTGTCCAGTGTGCCCGATAAAAACAACGTGACCGGTCCCCTCTCCCCGACGACCCGCAGGCCCTTGCGCGCCTACCTGCTCTGGCTGGTGCTGGCCACCCTGCTTCCGGGCCTGGTCGGGGCCTCGCTGTTCTTCATCCACCAGTACCAGAAGACCCGGATCCAGTTCGAGAAGAACACCCTGCAGACCGTGCGCGCCCTGGTGCACACGGTGGAAAGCAAGCTGCTGCAGGGCCAGGCCATCGCCCAGACCCTGTCCACCATGGAGGCGCTGGAGCGCGAAGACTTCGCGCGCGCCCACCGCCAGGCGCGCGAAGCGCTGTCGCTGGCCGGCGCCAGCATGAACGCGGTGCTGCGCGACCGCCGCGGCCAGCAGGTCCTGAACACCGCGCTCGACTACGGCAGCGCGCTCCCCCTCGACCACTCGCCCCAGATCGACAAGGTGTTCGCCAGCGGCCGTCCCTCGGTGTCGAACGTCTTCATCGGCGCGGTGCGGCGCGCCCCGACCGTGAGCATCGACGTGCCGGTGCTGGTGCGCGGCGAGATCGCCTATGTGCTGAGCGTGGCCCTGTGGCCCGACAACTTCGCCGACGTGCTCACGCCCAAGTCGGTGCCGGACGGCGCCATCGCCTCGATCTTCGACGGCGCCGGCGTCATCTTCGGGCGCAACGTCAATGCCGAGCGCTATCTCGGCAAGCGCGCCACCGACAGCCTGTACAAGGGGATCCAGCGCTCGCGCGAGGGCGTGTTCGAGGCCGCGACCCAGGAAGGCACGGAGGTCCTGACCTTTTACTCGCGCTCCGAACTGACCGGCTGGGGCGTGGCCGTGGGCCTGCCGCGCGAGACCCTGGTGCATGCGCTGCTGGAGCCGCTGGCGGCGCTGGTGACCGGCACCCTGGTCCTGTTCGGAATCGGCCTCTTGCTGGCCTGGCGCATCGGCGGGCGCCTGGCGCGCTCGGTGCGCGGCCTGCAGGCCGGCGCCGAGGCGCTCGGCAAAAGCCAGCCGGCCCCACCCTTCCCCGACTTCGAGGTGGCGGAAGCCGCCGAGGTGGCCGAGGCGATCGGCAACGCCTCGCGCCTGCTGGCCGAGCGCGCGCAGGCGCTGGCGGCCAAGGAGGGCGAGCTGCGCGAGTCCCAGCTGCTGGCGCGCTTCGGCACCTGGCACTGGTCGCTGGTGGACGGCGCCATCGAGACCTCGAGCTCGGTCACGGCCATCTTCGGGCGCGCCGTGCCGCCCTTCGAGGCCCAGCGCGGCGACCTGCTGCCCGAGGAATCCTGGCTGCGCGTGGACGCCACCCGGCGCGAGCTGCAGGAGCACGGCGGCAGCGCGCGCCTGGAGCTGCAGGTCAGGCACGCCATGGGGCACCGGATCTGGATCGACTGGCGCTGCGACAGCATCCGCGACCTCGACGGCCGGGTGGTGGCGCTGCGCGGCGCCGTGCAGGACATTACCGAGCGGGTCAAGGCCGAGGAGGCGCTGCGCCACGCCGACCAGCGCAAGAACGAATTCCTGGCCATGCTGGCCCACGAGCTGCGCAACCCGCTGGCCCCGATCGCTTCCGGCGCCCAGCTGCTGGGCCAGGACCGGCTCGAACCGGCGCGGGTGCGCCAGATCAGCGAGATCATCGCGCGCCAGGCGCGCCACATGGCCGGGCTGGTGGACGACCTGCTGGACGTCTCGCGCGTCACCCGGGGGCTGGTGGTGCTGGCCAAGCAGCGGCTCGACATCAACGAGGTGGTGTCCGACGCCGCCGAACAGGTCCAGGACTTCGTGCGCAACAAGCGCCAGCACCTGGAAGTGCGGCGGTTCCCGGAACCGGCCCACGTGATGGCCGACCGCAAGCGGCTGGTGCAGGTGGTGGGCAATCTGCTGCACAACGCGGTGAAGTTCACCGCCGACGGCGGCGCGGTCACGCTGACGGTGAGCGCCGACGCGCACACGGTATGGATCGACGTGCGCGACAACGGCATCGGCATGCTGCCGCAGGAGCTGGAGCGCGCCTTCGACATCTTCGTGCAGGGCGAGCGCACGCTGGAGCGCGCGCTCGGCGGCCTGGGGATCGGCCTGGCGCTGGTGAAAAGCCTGGTGCAGCTGCATGGCGGCGCGGTGTCGGTGCACAGCGACGGCCAGGGCCAGGGCAGCAGCTTCACCGTCTCCCTGCCGCGCTGCGCCGAGCGCGGAGGGCTTGCGGGCGACGACAGCGCCCGCTCGGGGCCGGCCGCGCGCCACCTGAAGGTGATGATCGTGGACGACAACCAGGACGCGGCCGACGTGCTGTCGATGTACGTGGCGGCTTGTGGGCATGCGGTGCTGGTGGAACACGATTCGCTGGCGGCGCTCGCGCGCGCGCCGGACTTCGGGCCGGACGTCTGCCTGCTCGACATCGGCCTGCCCGAGCTCGACGGCCACGAACTGGCGCGCCGCCTGCGCGCCGATCCGCGCACCCACGGCGCCCTGCTGGTGGCGGTGACCGGCTACGGCCAGGAACAGGACCGGCGCGCCAGCGCGGCGGCCGGCTTCGACCACCACCTGGTCAAGCCGGTGGACATGGACCGCCTGGGCCGCATCCTGGATGCGGCCACGCCGGCGGCCGCCGCGCAGACGCCTAGCGCTTGACCTTGGAGAAGGCGTCGCCCTTCTTCCAGCTCGGCATCTTCGGATCGTTCGCCACCGCATAGCCCAGGTTGAGGGTGAACTGGGCCTGCTGCACCATGCCCGACAAGTCCCACTCGGGCAGGTATTCGTCGCTGGTCTGGTGGTAGCGCTGCTTGAAGCCGACCATCTTTTCGCTCGAGGCCTCCTGGCCGTGCTCGAACTCGAAGTGGCCGTCGCCCGAGAACACCGCCGAGCCCACGTTAAACGCCGGCACGCCGGCCTTGGCGAAGTTGAAGTGGTCGGCGCGGAAGTAGGAGCCCGACAAATCGGGGATGGTGGGCGCGAGTTTCAGGCCCATTTTCTTCGCCACCTGGGCGGCGGTGTCGTACAGGCTGCTGCGCTCGGCGCCCGGCACGCCGATGTCCCGGGTGCGGCCCACGAAGTTCAGGCTGTCCAGGTTGAGGTCGGCGGCGGTGCGGGCCAACGGCACCACCGGGTTCTGCACGTAGGCCGCGCTGCCCAGCAGGCCCTGTTCCTCGGCCGCCGGCCACAGGAAGACCTGGGTGCGGCGCGCCGGCTTCTTGACCGCCTCGGCGGCCATGGCCAGCAGGGCCGCGGTGCCGGAGGCGTTGTCGATCGCGCCGTTGTAGATCTTGTCCTTCTTGCCCTCGGCCGCCTGGCCTTCGTCGATGCCCAGGTGGTCCCAGTGCGAGGAATAGACCACCGCCTGCTCCTTCAGCTTCGGGTCGGTGCCCGGCACGATCCCGACCACGTTGAACTGCTCCACGCTGCGAATCGCCGACTTGAGCTCGACGCGGGCGGCGATCTTCAGGTCCACCGGGCGGAAGTCGCGCCGCTCGGCCTGGGCGCGCAGCTGGTCGAGGTCGAAGCCGCCGGCGGCGAACAGTTCCCGCGCCGTGTCCTCGTGCAGCCAGCCTTCGACCGGATTGCCGGGGCCGGCCAGGTGGAAGCGCTCGTGCGAGAAGCCGTTGGCCGGCACACTCCACGGGTAGGACGAGGACGGCGTGGTGTGGATCAGGAGCGCGCCGGCGGCGCCGCGGCGCACCGCCTCCTCGAACTTGTACAGCCAGCGGCCGTACCAGGTGTAGGCCTTGCCGGCGAAGCGGTTCGGCTCCTCGGCGGTGGGCTGGGGGTCGTTGACCATCATGACCAGGATCTTGCCCTTCATGTCCTGGCCCTTGTAGTCGTCCCACTTTTCCTCCTCGGCGGCGACGCCGTAGCCGACGAAGACCAGCGGCGCGTCGAAGGACAGCGCGGACTTGCCGCTGGCGGTCCCGAACACGATGCCCTTGCCGATCTCGGGCGCGATCTGTTTGCCGCCGGCCTGGAAGCGCACGCTGCTGCCCGGCAGCAGGCGGGTGCCCTCGATGGACACCTTCTGGCGGTAGCCGCCGTCCGGGAGGGGCTTCAGGCCGATCAGGGCGGCCTGGGTCTCGAGGTAGCGCACCGCCAGGTCGCCGCCGCGCTGGCCGGTGCCGCGGCCCTCGAACAGGTCGTCGGCCAGGAAGGACAGGTGGGCGCGCAGGGCGGTCTCGGAAATCGCGGGCGCGAGCTGCTGGGCGTGGGCGGTGTGGGCCAGGACCAGGGCGCCGGCGGCCAGCGCCTTGGCAAGGGATTGGGATCGCATGGGCATCGGAAAAGTGGGAAGAGTGGCGAAACAGCCATCTTACCCCAGCATGCATATCTCGCGGGCGGGGGCTTGGCCCGGCCCGCGCGCAGGCATATACTGGCCCGCTCCAGGCTTTATCGACAGGTGGCCCATGCCCGTATCCCGACGCACCGCGGTCGCTTTCTTCACCGCCCTTCCCCTGGCCGCGAGCCAGGCTGCTCCCGCCTCCACCACCAAGGACTCACCACGCATGTACGGACTGATCGGAAAAATGCGCGCCCAGCCGGGCCAGCGCGACGCGCTCATCGCGATTCTTCTCGAAGGCACGGCGGCGATGCCGGGCTGCCTGAGCTACACGGTCGCCAAGGACCTGGGCGATGCGGACGGCATCTGGATCAGCGAGACCTGGGACAGCCAGGCCAGCCACAAGGCCTCGCTCTCGCTGCCGGCGGTGCAGCAGGCGATCGCCAGGGGAAGGCCCCTGATCGCGGGCTTCGACACCAGGGCCGAGCTGGAGCCCGTGGGCGGCCACGGATCGATGCGCAAGTCGACCGCCTGAACGGCCGCGCCGCGCGTTTCAGGCGGCCGTCGGCGCACCCGCGAAGGGGCGCGCATCGGCCGGCACGTCGATGACGAAGGAAGTCCCGTCCTCGGCCGAACTCGACATCATCACGCTGCCCCCGTGCGCCTCCACGATGCGGCGCACGTAGGGCAAGCCCACGCCCCAGCCGTCGCTGTCTTCCTGCTTGCCGGCGCGCCGGTAGAGCTGGAAAATGCTCTCGCTGTCTTCCGGCGCGATCGGATCCCCTTCGTTGTGCACCATCACCTGCACCCGCTCCGTGGTGGTCGACAGCACCAGCCGGATCGGGTCGCGCGAACCATACTTGATCGCATTGTTGACCAGGTTCTCGATCGACCGCTGCATGGCCTCCCTGTCCCACCAGCCCGTGATTGGCGCCACCTCCAGGTCGAGCTCCACCGCGTGCAGGGCCTGCGCGTACTGCGCCACCTCGCGCGCCACGTCCGCCATGTCGAACTCGGTGATGTCGAGCTGGATGGCGCCGGTCTTGCAGAACGAGATCCGGTCCAGCATGTCGCGCGTCATGGCGTCGATGCGCCGGGTGCTGGCGATGATCTTGCCGGCGTAGCGCCGCACCGCGTCGTCGTCCGAGGTGTGGCCGATCATCTCGGCCGCCATCTGCGCCGTCGACAGCGGGGTGCGCAGGTCGTGGGCCATCGCGGCCACGTACTGTTCGCGCAGCGCCGCCTGCACCACGGCGAAGGCGTTGGCGCTCTCGCGGATGGTGGCGTCGATGCTCGATGTGACCAGGGTGCGCTCCTCGGCGCTCAGCAGCACCCCGCCCCGCTCCAGCTCCGCGAACAGGGTGTCGCGGAAGATCTGCAGCTCGTGGATCAGGGCCGTGGCGTCGTAGACCGTCATGCGCGCGCGCTCGCCGCCATGCTCGCTGGCCACCGCGCCCAGGTCGTTGTGGGCGCGCGCGGTGTAGCCGGGCGTGAGCAGCGCGGCCAGGGTGTCGAAATAGGCCGGCAGGGTGTTTTCCAGGATCGGGGGCGCCAGCGCCCGCGCCTGCAGCACGGTCTTGCGCACGTTGGCCATCCACGCGTCCAGCACCTGGGTGCGCAGGGCCAGCATGGCCCTGGTCGTCGGCGACAGGTCTTCCTGGTCAGGCGAAAGATGTCCGGTCAGGTTGGCGTTCACGCGGCGTTCCTGGGTGTTGGTTAATGAACAACGGGCGTGAGGCAAGTCTACACGAGGGCGCAGGCGCACGGCGCGTGGATGGCGCGCGTGCAGGCGCCTGCAATCTATGCCGGCAGGAAAGAGATCAGCCCGGCCAGAGGCGGTAGCCGACCCCGGTTTCGGTGAGCAGGTGGCGCGGCTGCGCGGGGTCGGTTTCGAGCTTGTGGCGCAGGTGGCCCATGTAGATGCGCAGGTAGTGGCCGCTCTGCGCATGCCCCGGCCCCCATACCGCGCGCAGCAGCTGGGGTGCGGTCATCACGCGCCCGGCATTGCTCACCAGCACCGAGAGAAGCCGGAATTCCAGGGGCGTGAGGTGGACGTGCTGGCCACCGCGGGTGACGGCGCGCTGTTGCAGGTCGACGACAATCTCGCCGAAGCGGAACTGGCTGTCGGCCGTCGCCGCGGGTTGCCGCTGGCGGCGCAGGGTGGCGCGCACCCGCGCCAGCAATTCGCCGGTGCCGAAGGGCTTGGTCAGGTAGTCGTCGGCGCCGGCGTCGAGGGCGCGGATCTTTTCGCTTTCCATGGTCCGCGCCGAGAGCACGATGACCGGCACCGCCGACCAGCGCCGCAGGTCCTGGAGGAAGGCCACGCCATCGCCATCCGGCAGGCCGAGGTCGAGCACGATCAGGTCCGGGCGGCGGGTGCCGGCGTCGATCAGGCCGCGCTGCATGCTGGCCGCCTCGTGCACGTGCCAGCCCTCCTCTTCCAGCGCGGCGCGCACGAAGCGGCGGATCTGCGGTTCGTCCTCGACCAGCAGGGCGTTCGGGGTGTCAGTCATGCGGGGTGTCCATCGCGTCGGTTTCCGGTTCAGGCAGGGGCGGCGGGGCCTCCAGGGGCAGGGTGAAGACGAAGCCGGCCCCGCCCAGGGGCGATGCCCCGGCGCGGATCGTGCCGCCGTGGGCTTCGACGATGGCGCGGCAGATCGCCAGGCCCAGTCCCACGCCCGGCAGGGCCGATTCGCGCTCGCCGCGCACGAACTTGCCGAACACCGCTTCCTCGCTGCCGGGGCGCAGGCCGGGGCCGTCGTCGTTCACGCTCACCTCCAGCACCTGGCCACGCACGGCCGCATCGACCTCGATGCGCGCGGCCGGCGGCGTGTATTTTGCGGCATTCTCGAGCAGGTTGCACAGCACGCGTTCGATCAGCACCGGGTCCAGCTTCACCAGGGGCAGGTCCGCCGGCAGGCGGGTCGAGACCGTTCTTCCCTGCAGCGCCGCCCCGCAGGCGCGCAGCGCGCCGCCAAGCACCTCTTCGAGCGACTGCCAGTCGAGGTTCAGGCGCACCGCGCCGCTTTCGATGCGCGCCATGTCAAGCAGGTTGGCGACCAGCGCGCCCATGCGCACCGATTCCTCGCGCAGGGCCTCGGCCAGCCCGCGCTGTTTGCCGGACAGCGCCGGCTCGCCGCGCAGCAGCGACTCGGACAGGCCGACCAGGGCGGTCAGGGGCGTGCGCAAGTCGTGCGAGAGCGCCGCCAGCAGAGAGTTGCGCAGGCGCTCGGACTCCATGCTCACCAGCGCCGCCTGGGCCACCTCGACGTAGTGCACGCGCTCCAGCGCGATCGCGGCCAGCGCGCCGAGGGCGTCGAGCTGGCGGCGCTGCTCCGGGCTGGGCAGCCACTGGCCGCCCGCCGGATCGATCGCCAGCACGCCGCGGGTGCGCATCGGCGCCACCAGCGGCAGGTAGAAAGCGGCGCTGGCAGGCAGGGTGTCGGTGCCCAGGCCCGCCGGGCGCGCCTGGTCGAAGGCCCATTGGGCCACGCCCAGGTCGACGCCGCCCTCCCCTGGCGGCATGCGCAGCCGCCCCTCGGGGTCGGGCAGCAGCAGGGTGGCGCGCGCGCCGAAGGCGTTCTGGATCACGGCGCGGCTGGCGTCGAAGACCTGCTCGGCCACCAGCACGCCGGACAGCTCGCGCGCGAACTCGTACAGGGCGCGCACGCGCCGCTCGCGTTCGCCGGCGGCGCGCGCCTGGAAGCGCAGGCCGGCCGTCAGGTGGCCAGTGATCAGGCCCACGGCCAGCATCACGCCGAAGGTGATCAGGTACTGGAAGTCGGACACCGCGAAGTCGAAGCGCGGCGGCACGAAGAAGAAGTCGAAGCAGGCCACGCTCACGCAGGTGGCCGTCACCGAGGGCGCACGGCCCAGGCGCACCGCCACCAGCAGCACCACCAGCAGGAAGAGCATGGCGATGTTGGCCAGGTCGAGCCAGGCCAGCAGCGGGCTCGCCAGCGCCGCCGCCAGCAGGCTGGCGCCGGCCGCCAGCGCGTGCGCCGCGAAGCGCGGCCGGGCCGGCGCCTGGACCGACGCGGGCGCGCGCGCCTGAGGCTGGGCCACGGCCGGCAGGCCGATCTCGATCAGGTCGACGCCGGGCGCCTGCCTTGCGAGGCGGCGCGCCATGCCGGCGCGCCAGCGCCAGCCTGGACGCGCGCGACCCAGGGCGATGCGCGACAGGTTGTGGTCATGGGCGTAGTCGAGCACGGCGTTCACGGCATCCTCGCCGCTCAGGACGGCCGTCGTCGCGCCCAGGTTCTGGGCCAGCGCCAGCGCCTCCAGTGCGCGGGCGCGGCGGGCGGACGGCAGGCGCGCCATGCGCGGCGTGTCGACCACCACCGCATGCCAGGGGCTGCCCAGCTGGGAGGCCATGCGCGCCCCGCTGCGCACCAGGTGGGCCGGGTCGCCGCTTGGGCCGACGCAGACCAGCAGGCCGGCCCCGGTCTTCCAGATGCCGTCCACCGACTGCTCCACGCGCCAGGCGCGCACCTCGCCTTCGACCCGGTCGGCGGTGCGGCGCAGGGCCAGCTCGCGCAGGGCGATCAGGTTGCCCTTCCTGAAGAAGTTGCCGGCCGCGCGCTCGGCCTGGGCCGGCTGGTAGACCTTGCCCTCGCGCAGGCGCGCCAGCAGCGCGTCGGCCGGCAGGTCGACCAGCACCACCTCGTCGGCGCCATCGAAGACCCGGTCCGGCACGGTCTCGGCCACGCGGATGCCGGCGATGCCGCCGACCACGTCGTTAAGGCTTTCCAGGTGCTGCACGTTGACGGTGGTGTAGACGTCGATGCCGGCCGCCAGCAGCTCCTCGACGTCCTGCCAGCGCTTGGGATGGCGCGAGCCGGGCGCGTTGGAATGGGCCAGCTCGTCGACCAGCACCAGTCCTGGCGCGCGCGCCAGGGCGGCGTCGAGGTCGAATTCCTCCAGCCGCCGGCCGCGGTGTTCGAGCACGCGGCGCGGCAGCAGTTCGAGGCCGTCCAGCAGGCGCGCGGTCTCCTGCCGGCCGTGGGTCTCGACGACGCCCACCAGGGGCGCCCTGCCCTCGGCCCGCAGCTTGTTCGCTTCCTGCAGCATGGCATAGGTCTTGCCGACCCCGGCCGAGGCGCCGAAATAGATGCGCAGCCGCCCGCGCGCGGCGCGGCGCTCCTGCGCGTGCATCTGGGCGAGCAGGAGGTCGGGGTCGGGGCGCTGGCGGTCGTGGGGCATCGCTTAGCGAGTATGCAGGGTTTCGCCCGCCTTTTCCATATCCAGCGCCAGATTCAGCGCCAGCACGTTGACCCGCGGCTCGCCGAACACCCCCAGCCAGGGATGCTGGGCGTGGCGCGCGACCAGGGCCTCCATCCGGGCGGGATCGAGCCGGCGCGCCCGCGCCACGCGCGGCGCCTGGTAGCGCGCGGCGGCGAGGCTGATCTCCGGATCGAGGCCGCTGGCGGAAGCCGTCACCAGATCGGCCGGCACCGGCGCCGTGTTGCCGGGATCGTGCGCGCGCAGCGCCGCGATGCGGGCCTTGACCGCCTCGTGCAGCGCCGGGTTGAGCGGCCCCTGGTTGGAGCCGCCGGAGCCCGCGCCATTGGCCGGCAGCGGCGCCGTGGCCGAGGGGCGCCCCCAGAAATAGCCGGGCTGGGTGAAGGACTGGCCGATCAGGCGCGAGCCGATCACCACTCCCTCGCGGCGCACCAGGCTGCCGTTGGCCTGTTCGGCGAAGACGGCTTGCGCGACGCCGGTCACGGCCAGCGGATACAGCAGGCCGCACAGGACGCTGAGCGCGCCGAACAGGACCAGGGCGGGACGAAGAACGTAAAGCATGTCGGCTCCTTTCAAGCCAGGTTGAGCGCGGCCAGCGCCATGTCGATCAGCTTGATGCCGGCGAAGGGCAGCAGCAGGCCGCCCAGGCCGTAGACCAGCAGGTTGCGGCGCAACAGGGCCACCGCGCCCACCGCCCGGTAACGCACGCCCTTGAGCGCCAGCGGGATCAGGAACACGATGATCAGGGCGTTGAAGATCACCGCCGACATGATCGCCGAGGCCGGGCTGCTCAAGTCCATGACGTCGAGCGCCTTGAGCTGGGGGTAGGTTCCCACGAAGGCCGCCGGGATGATCGCGAAATACTTGGCGATGTCGTTCGAGATCGAGAAGGTGGTGAGCGCGCCGCGCGTCATCAGCATCTGCTTGCCGATTTCGACGATCTCGAGCAGCTTGGTCGGGTTGGAATCCAGGTCGACCATGTTGCCGGCCTCCTTGGCCGCCTGGGTGCCCGAATTCATCGCCACCGCCACGTCGGCCTGGGCCAGGGCCGGCGCGTCGTTGGTGCCGTCGCCGGTCATGGCCACCAGCTTGCCCTCGGCCTGGTAGTCGCGGATCAGGGCCAGCTTCTGTTCCGGCGTGGCCTCGGCCACGAAGTCGTCCACGCCCGCCTCGGCGGCGATGGCGGCGGCGGTGAGGCGGTTGTCGCCGGTGACCATCACGGTCTTGACGCCCATGCGGCGCAGCTCGGCGAAGCGCTCGCGGATGCCGCCCTTGACCACGTCCTTGAGCTCGACCACGCCCATCACGCGCGCGCCGTCCAGCACCACCAGCGGGGTGCTGCCGCGGCGCGCGGCCTGCTCGACGCTGCGCGCCACTTCGTCGGGATAGGGCTGGCCGAGTTCCTTCAGGTGGCGGCGGATGGCGTCGGCCGCGCCCTTGCGCACTTGCCGGCCCGGCAGGTCGATGCCGCTCATGCGGGTCTGGGCGCTGAAGGGCACGAACTGCGCCCCCAGGCCTTCCATGGCGCGCTCGCGGATGTTGAAGCGGTTCTTGGCCAGCACCACGATGCTGCGCCCTTCCGGGGTCTCGTCGGCGAGCGAAGCCAGTTGCGCGACGTCGGCGAGTTCGCGCTCGTTCACGCCGGGCGCCGGCAGGAAGGCGGCGGCCTGGCGGTTGCCGAAGGTGATGGTGCCGGTCTTGTCGAGCAGGAGCACGTCGACGTCGCCGGCCGCCTCCACCGCGCGGCCCGAGGTGGCGATCACGTTGGCCTGCATCATGCGGCTCATGCCGGCCACGCCGATGGCCGACAGCAGGCCGCCGATGGTGGTCGGGATCAGGCAGACCAGCAGCGCCACCAGCACGGTGACGCCCACCGGCTGGCCGCCGCCCGCCGCCTCCACCGCGAAGCGGGAGAAGGGCAGCAGGGTCACGGTCACCACCAGGAACACGATGGTGAGCGCCACCAGCAGGATGGTGAGGGCCACCTCGTTCGGGGTCTTCTTGCGCGCCGCGCCTTCGACCATGCCGATCATGCGGTCGAGGAAGGTCTCGCCCGGATTGGCCGAGACCCGCACCACCAGCCAGTCCGACAGCACCCGGGTGCCGCCGGTGACGGCGCAGAAGTCGCCGCCCGATTCGCGGATCACGGGCGCCGATTCGCCGGTGATGGCGCTTTCGTCGACCGAGGCGACGCCGTCGACGATCTCGCCGTCCACGGGGATCACGTCGCCCGCCTCGACCAGGAAGAACATGCCTTTGCGCAGTTCGTCCGACTTGGCCGGGTGCCAGGGGGTGCCGTGGATCGGGTGCGGCAGCTTCTTGGCCATCACGGTCTGGCGCAGGCTGCGCAGCGAGGCCGCCTGGGCCTTGCTGCGCCCTTCCGCCAGCGCCTCGGCGAAGTTGGCGAACAGGATGGTGAACCAGAGCCAGACCGCGGTGGCGAGGATGAAGCCGGCCGGGGCCTCGCCCTGCCCTGCCAGGGCCTGCAGCCACAGCAAGGTGGTCAGGATGCTGCCGACGTAGACCACGAACATCACCGGGCTGCGCAGCTGGGTGCGCGGGTGCAGCTTGCGGAAGGCGTCCTTCACGGCCGGCCACACCAGGGCCGCATCGAACAGAGTCAGGGCGCGGCGCGGGCCCGCCGTATGGAGTTGGGGGATCGATTGTTCCATGGCTTATTTCCCGAACAGCTGGAGGTGTTCCACGACCGGGCCGAGGGCCAGCGCGGGAACGTAGTTGAGGACGCCGACCAGCACCACGACGGCGCCGAGCAGGCCGATGAACATCGGGCCGTGGGTTGGCATGGTGCCGGCGGTGACGGCCAGGCGCTGGCGGCGCGCCAGCGAGCCGGCGATCGCCAGCACCGGCACGATCACGGCGAAACGGCCAAACCACATCGCCACCGCCAGCAGGCTGTTGTAGAAGGGCGTGTTGGCGGACAGGCCGGCGAAGGCGCTGCCGTTGTTGTTGGCGGCCGAGGTGAGCGCGTACAGGATCTCGGAGAAGCCGTGCGCGCCCGGGTTGGCGACGCCGGCCTTCCCAAGGTCCACGCCGACCGCGAGCGCGGTGCCGGCCAGCACCAGGCAGGGCGTGACCAGGATCACCAGGGCGGCCATCTTCATCTCGTACGCCTGGATCTTCTTGCCCAGGTATTCGGGGGTGCGGCCGATCATCAGGCCTGCGATGAAAACGGCCAGGATCGCGAACACCAGCATGCCGTACAGGCCCGAGCCGACGCCGCCGAAGATCACTTCGCCGAACTGCATCATCACCAGCGGCGCCATGCCGCCCAGGGGCATGAACGAATCGTGCATGGCGTTGACCGCGCCGCAGGAGGCGGCGGTGGTGACCACCGCGAACAGCGAGGATGCGGCGATGCCGAAGCGGGTCTCCTTGCCCTCCATGTTGCCGCTTGAAGCGTCCATGCCCAGGGCTACCAGCTGCGGATTGGCCTGCTGCTCTGCCGCGTAGGTGAGCAGGCAGGCGGCGACGAAGATGATGGTCATGGTGGCCAGCACCGCCCAGCCCTGGCGGATGTCGCCCACCATGCGCCCGAAGGTGAAGCAGAGCGCCGCCGGGATCAGGAAGATCGCAATCATCTGGGCGAAGTTCGTCAGCGCATTCGGGTTCTCGAAGGGGTGGGCCGAGTTGGCGTTGAAGTAGCCGCCGCCGTTCGTGCCCAGCATCTTGATCGCCTCCTGCGAGGCCACGGGACCCATCGGAATCGCCTGGGTGACGGCCGTGCCCTGGGCGTGCACGACCGGCTCCAGCAACTGGGCCTGGACCTGGCCGGAGAAATTCTGGATCACACCCTGCCCCGCCAGGAACACGGCCAGCAGCAGCGACAGCGGCAGCAGCACGTAGAGGGTGGATCGCACCAGGTCGGTCCAGAAGTTACCGACCGACTCGCTGGAACGGGCCGCGAAGCCGCGAATCAGGGCGAAGGCGACCGCGATGCCGGTGGCGGCAGAGAAGAAGTTCTGGCAGGCCAGGCCCAGCATCTGGGTCAGGATGCTCATGGTCTGCTCGCCGCTGTAGCCCTGCCAGTTGGTGTTGGCGACGAAGCTGACCGCGGTGTTGAAGGAGGAGTCGGGGCTGACGTTGGCCATGCCGTCCGGGTTCAGCGGCAGCCAGGCTTGGACCCGCTGCAGCAGGTAGACGAAGACCGCGCCGAGCGCGTTGAAGACGATCAGGGCCAGGGCGTAGCCCTTCCAGGTCTGGTCGGCGCTGGCGGCGGGGCCGGCGCAGCGCATCAGCACGCGCTCGATGGCGCCGAGCCAGCGCAGGCCGGAGATGTGACCCGGTTTGAGGCCGCTGCCGGCCACGTGGGCCATCAGGGCGCCGAGCGGCCAGGCCAGCGCCAGCAGGACCGCCAGGAAGGCGGCCAGCAGCAGGAGGAATTCGGCACTCATCACAGCTCCTCCGCCTTGAACAGGGCCACCAGCAGGTAGACCAGGAGGGCGGCGGCGCTCAGGCCGCCGACGAGGTAGGCAAGATTCATGATGTCCCCTTGACGCGCGCGCAGCCGACGGCCAGCAGCCAGGTCAGCAGCACGAACACGAGGAGAGCGCCGAGGAAGATGATGTCCATGGACGTTCGCTTTCAGCGTGGTTGTTGTTGGGTGGAGCGTAAGGGGGCCGCGCGAAACGGGGCGTAAAAAGCCGGCGGCGCCCTGTAAACGCGGTGTAAACGGGGTGTAGGCGCGCTCGCCTCAGAAGCTGCGGCTCAGCGTGAGCTGGAGGGCGTCGCGTCCGAGGTACTTGCCGTTGGCGGGCGAGGCGTAGGCGGCGCGGCCGGCGTTGGTGCCGACATAGGCCAGGGCCACGCTGGCCAGCGCATACTGGCGCGTCAGGCCGATCTTCCAGTCGCTGTAGTCGGCGGCGGGGTTGCCGCGCACGCGCTGGCGGCCCGCATGTACTTGCAGGCCCAGGCTGTCGGACAGTGCGAAGTTCGCGCCGAGGTCGAGGTAGCCGCTGTCCTCGCTGTCGACGAAACCGAACAGGTTGGTGGTGGCCTGCGAATACTTGAGGTAGGCCGGCCCCATGCCCAGCTGGACATAGAGCTCGGTGGTGTGGGCGCTGGCGAAGCCGCGCACCTGTCCCAGGCCGTTGTCCGGGTACAGGTAGCGCAGCACGCCCAGGTCATAGCTGACGGAACCCGGCAGTTCGCCGCGCTTGCCGGCGTCGAGGTCGAGTTCGATGTCGCCGTCGCCGCCGGCGTCGCGCGTCCAGCTGATGGTCGAGGCCCAGGCCCCCGCGTACAGGCCGGTGGGGGTGTGGGTGACATCCACTCCGCCCTGCAGCGCGGGGCGCAAGCGGGTCTGGGAGATGCCCCGGTAGCGGTAGTCGCTGGTGAGGGCGGCGTTGAAGGAAAGGGTGGTGGCTGGCGCGGGAGCGTCGGCCGGGGTTTCGGCTTGCGCCTGGGCGGGGCCGGCCAATGCGAGGCCGGCGAACAGCGCCTGGATCGGTGCTTTCATGGAATCCTGCTTCTTGTTGTTGAGGCAGGACCAGCTTAGCGACCGGGGCGTAAAAGTCGGGTAGAAAGGCGGGCGCGGCGCATATACGCGGTGTATATGCCGTCCTTACGCCGCGCCTGGGTCAGTCCGTCGCGATCAGCGCGCGGGCTGCTTCTGCAGCCACTCCATGTACTTGGCCACGCCGCCCGCCACGTCGGTGAACTCCTCATGGTAGCCGGCGGCGCGCAAGGCCGAGATGTCGGCCTGGGTGAAGCTCTGGTACTTGCCCTTGAGCTTGTCCGGGAAAGGCAGGTATTCCAGCAGGCCCTTGGCGATGATCTCGTCCAGGCTCCAGGCCGGATTGCCCTTGTTGGCCAGCGCGTTGACGGTGGCCACCGCCAGGTCGTTGAAGGGCTGGGCGCGGCCGGTGCCGAGGTTGAAGATGCCGCGCTGGTCGGGGTGATCGAGGAAGAACAGGTTCACCTTGACCACGTCGTCCACGAAGATGAAGTCGCGCATCTGGGTGCCAGCCTCGTAGCCGTCGTTGGCGCCGAAGAGCTTGACCTTGCCCTCTTTCTGGAACTGGTGGAACTGGTGGAAAGGCACCGAGGCCATGGTGCCCTTGTGGCCTTCGAGCGGACCGTAGACGTTGAAGTAGCGCAGACCGACCACCTGGTGGCCGGTGTCCTTGCCGCGCGAACGGCCATGCCAGTGGCGGCGCACGTACTGGTCGAACAGGAATTTCGAATAGCCGTAGACGTTCAGCGGGCGCTCGTGCTCGCGCTCTTCCCTGAACACCGTGCCGCCGCCGTACACCGCCGCCGACGAGGCGTAGATGAAGGGGATGTTCTGGCGCTGGCAGAACTCGAACAGCTCGATCGTGTACTCGTAGTTGTTCTTCATCATGTAGCGCCCGTCCATCTCCATGGTGTTGGAGCAGGCGCCCTGGTGCAGGACGGCCGTGAACTTGCGGTCGAACTGGCCGGCCTTCAGGCGGGTGATGAAGTCTTCCTTGTCGAGGTAGTCGGCCAGCTCGGCGTCGACGATGTTGTGGAACTTCTCGGGGCGCGACATATTGTCGACCGCGAAAACGGAAAACGGCTGGCGCTGCGACAGCGCGTGCACCAGGTTCGCGCCGATGAAGCCTGCTGCGCCTGTGACCAGAATCATGGTTGTCCTCTTCGTGTATTCGTTGCGCCGCGCCTCAAGCCGCGGCAAGCATGGGTTGCAAGGGCTGCCACACGGCCTCGGGCAGGATCTGCTTCATGCAGTTCTGGTGCCCCAGCGGGCATTCGCGCTGCTGGCAGGGCGAGCATTCGATGTGCAGCCACAGCACCTTGGCCAGCTCGGACAGCGGCGGCGTGTGGCGCGGGTCGGTGGGGCCGTAGATCGCCACCACCGGACGGCCCAGCGCCGCGCCGATGTGCATCAGGCCGGAGTCGTTGGTGACCACGGCTGCCGCGCGCGAGATCAGGGCGATGGCCTCGGACAGCGAGGTGGTGCCGGCCAGGTTGTGGGCCTCGGGCACGATGGCCGTGATCTCTTCGCACACCGCGCGGTCCTTGGGAGAACCCATCAGCAGGATCTGCACGTCGGGCCGGTGGCTGCGGATGGTGCGCGCCAGCTCGGCGAAGTACGGGGCCGGCCAGCGCTTGGCCGGGCCGAATTCGGCGCCGGGGGCGAAGGCCACGTAGGGGCCGGGCGGCAGCGCCAGGCGCTCCGCCGCCGCCTTGACCTGCGCCGCGTCGACCGCCATCACGGGCTCGGGCAGCTTGTCCGGGCGCGGCAGGTGGCGCACCGGCTCGTCGGCCAGGGCCGCGTAGAACTGGGCCATCGGGCGCGGCGCGGCCTTGTCGTCGTGGTGCATGACGTTCACCAGGCCGTAGCGCATCTCGCCCTTGTAGCCGACCCGCTTCGGGATCCCGGCCAGCCAGGGGATCAGCGCGAACTTGAGCGTGTTGGGCAGCACGTAGGAGTCGGCGTAGCCGCGCGCCTTGAGCATCTGCGCGAACTGGCGGCGCTCCTTGAGCTGCAGCGCGCCGTGCTTGAAGGGCGCCTCGATGACCGTGTCGACCTCGCGCATGGCCTTCCAGACCGGCGCCACCCAGCCAGGGGCCAGGACGTCGATCGGGCGTTCCGGATGGCGTTCCTTGAGCCGGCGCAGCAAAGGCTGCGCCATGACGGCGTCGCCGATCCAGTTCGGGGAAATCACAAGCGTGCGCAACATGATCGTTCTCGTTCAGCGGGGCGGACCGCCCCTGGGTTCGTAACGCGCGATTATATCAATCAACGGCGACCGGCTCGCCGTCCCACTCGTCCAGCCGCCAGCCGTCCGGGCCGGCCTGCAGGCGGTGGGTCAGCCCGATCCGGTCGAGGAACACCCGGTCGTGGGACACCACCGCCAGCGCGCCCTGGAAGCCGTTCAGCATCGCTTCCAGCGCCGCCAGCGACGGCAGGTCCAGGTGGTTGCCCGGCTCGTCGAGCAGCAGCAGTTGCGGCGGCTCCTCCGCGTACAGCGCGCAGGCCAAAGCCGCCTTCAGGCGCTCGCCGCCGCTGAGCTGCCCGGTCGGACGCTGGACCGTGGCCGCGTCCAGCCCGAGCTGGACCAGCCAGGTGCGCAGCATGTCCTGCCCCACGCTGCGGTTCAGCGCCAGCAACTGGTCGAGCGTGGAGCGGGCCGGGTCGAGCGTGGCGAACTGCTGGTCGAGCCAGGCGACCCGCGCCGGCAGGCTGCGCTCGCCCGCCAGCGGCGCCAGTTCGCCGGCCAGCACTTTCAGCAGGGTCGACTTGCCGCAGCCATTGGGGCCGAGGATGCCGACCCGCTGCCGCCCGCCCAGGTGGAGGCTGATGCGCGCGTGGGGCGCGCGGGCATAGGGCAGCAGCACGTCTTCCAGCGCCGCCACCCGCCGCCCGGCCGGCGCGGACGCCTGGGCGGCGTGGATGCGCACCGCCGCGTCCTCGCGTACCCGGCCCGCTGCCTCGACGACCTGGCGCTGCTGTTCCTCGCGCGCCGCCTCGTGCTGCTGGCGCAGGCGCCCGCTGCTGCCTTCGCTGCGTTCCTTGCGCCCGCCCAGCAGGATGGCGGCCTGGTTGGCCTGCTTGCCCTCGCGCCGGCCCTGGGCCTGGCGTTTGTCCTGGCGCTCGCGCTGCTCGCGGCGCGCCTGCTCGTCGCGCCGTAAGGCCAGGCGCGCCTCCTCCAACTGGCGCGCGGCGCTGTCCTGCTCGACCCGCCGCGCCTCCTCATAGAAGGCGAAGTCGCCGCCGTAGCTGCGCAGGCCCTGGGGCGACAGCTCGAGGATGCGTTCCATGACGCCCAGCAGTTCGCGGTCGTGGCTGATCACCAGCATGCCCTTGCGCCAGGCCAGCAGCCAATCGATCAGCGCATGGCGGGCGGCGCGGTCGAGATGATTGCTCGGCTCGTCCAGGATCAGGTAGCCGGGGTCGAGCAGCGCGGCGCCGGCCAGGGCCACACGCATCGCCTGGCCGCCGCTGAGCGAGGATGCCGGGGTGTCCGGCGCGAGGCCGGGCAGGCCGAGGCGCGCCAGTTCCTGCGCCAGCCGCTGGGGAAGGTCCCAGTGCTCGCCCACGGCGTCGAAGTCGGCCGGATCCGTGCTGCCGGCCTCGATGCGCGCCAGCGCGTCCAGCACCGGCCCGACGCCGGCCAGGGCGGCGACGTTGACGGCATCGCCCTGCCCCGCATGCTGGGCCAGGTAGAACACCGGGGCCTGGCGCAGGCAGCGGCCGGAAGTTGGGGCCAGTTCGCCCGCCAGCACGCGCGCCAATACGCTCTTGCCGGCGCCATTACGGCCGACCAGGCCGCTGCGGCGGGTGTCGAACTGCTCGCTGAGATCGGAAAACAGGACCCGCCCGTCGGGCAGGATGAAGGACGCGCGTTCGAGCGCGAGGATGGTGGTCGTCATGGATGCTCCAGGAATGCCGGCGAACTTCCCTGCCAGGGCGGGAAGGCGAAGATCGGGGCCGTCGGGGGACGGCGGCATCAATGGCGCATCGGACTGTACCTCCAAAAACGAATCGTTCGCATTCTAGCGCAAAGCGCCCGGGGTCTGTCTAGCCCGCCGCGAGATGGACAGATTGTCCACCCGCGCGCACGCCCGTGTGACCGACGGTATAATTTTTCGCATGGCCAGATTGCGCAAACGACAAGCATTCACCGGATGGATCGCCCTGCTGGCCTTCCTGTTCGGGCTCGTCCTGCCCACGGTCACCCAGGCCGCCGGCATGTCCGGCCAGCGCGTCCTGACTACCGACATATGCAGCGCCACGGGCACCAAGCAGATAGTGACCGTGATCGACGCCGGCATGCCCGACGCCGACAGGCTGATGCAAGGCATGGCCCACTGCGACCTGTGCTGCTCCCACCACCATCCGCCGCTGGCCCCGCCCGCGCATGCGGTCCTTCTGCTCCCGGGCGAACTCGCGCGCGGCGACTATCCACCGCTGTTCTACCGGGCGCCGGCCACCCAGTTCGCCTGGTCTCCGCTCCAGTCGCGCGGACCGCCCGCTTCCGCTTCCTGATCTTGTGCTCTCCGTGAGGTCCGCCTGCGCGACCTCACGCCCTCGAACGACCGTGTCCGGGCGCCATCGCACTGTGCTCGGCCACGCGAACAGGAACCACCATGACCAAGCATCCCTTTACCGCAGGCCGCGCCGCGCTGGCGCCGGCCCTGCTACTCGCCTGCGCCTGCGCCCAGGCCCAGGACGATATTCCCACCGTCGAAGTCACCGGCCAGGCCCCGCGCGCCGCCGGCTGGCTCGATCTCGACACCGCCTCGGACGCCGGCAGCCGGCTCGGCCTCACGCCGCGCGAGACGCCGGCCAGCGTCACGGTGGTCGACCGCGCCCTCATCGAGCTGCGCGGCGCCCAGGACACGCAGGAGATCCTGCGCGCCATTCCCGGCGTGACCGCCCACAACGCGCCGGGCAGCATCGGGGTCAGCTACCGCGGCTTCGGCAGCGGCTCGGTGAGCCAGCTGTTCAACGGCATCAACGTGCAGTACGCGATCGCCGCCCGCCCCGTCGACAGCTGGATCGTCGACCGGGTCGAAGCCATCGGCGGCCCGTCGAGCTTCCTGTACGGCGCCGGCGCCGTGGGCGGCTCTATCAACGTCGTCACCAAGCTGGCCGAGGCGCGCGAGTTCTCGGAAGCGCGCCTGCGCCTCGGCACGCAAGACCTGGCCGAGACCTCGGTCGGGCTGAACCGGCGCGTGGACGACGGCCATTACGCGCGCATCGACCTCAATCACAAGAACACCGGCGGCTGGACCGACGGGACGCATACGCGCGCCACCCAGCTCGCGGCCTCGCTGCGCTCCAGCCTGGGGCGCGGACTGGCGCACACCCTGGCCTACGAATTCCAGCAGGAAGACGTCGACCGCCCCTACTGGGGCACGCCGCTGCTCAACCCGGCGGCGGGCAGGCTGCGCATCGACGAGCGCACCCGCTTCAAGAACTACAACAGCGCAGACGGCGTGTACGACCAGCGCATCCACTGGCTGCGCTCGATCACGGAATGGCGGGCGGGCGAGGCCCTGCGCCTGACCAACACCTTCTATCTTTACGACGCGCTGCGCGACTACCGCAACGTCGAGACCTACCGCTTCAACCCGGCCAACACGGCGGTGGTCCGCTCGGCGGCGCTCCTGCAGCGCCACGACCAGCGGCTGGTGGGCAACCGCATCGACGCGGTGTACCGTGGCAGCCTTGCCGGGCGCCGCAGCGACTGGGCCTTCGGCCTGGACCTGAGCCGCAACCGGCAGACGCGCTTCCCGAACAGCCTGTCGAACACGGTCAGCACCGTGGACCCATACAGCTTCCTCACCGAGCGCTTCTTCGACATTGCGGGCATGCGCCCGGGCTTCCGGCCGGACCGCGACAACAAGGTGCTCACCGCCGCCGTCTACCTCGAGAACCGCAGCGCCCTGCTGCCGGCACTGAATCTGGTGACGGCCCTGCGCCGCGAGCGCATCGAACTGGACCTGACCAACCGGCGCGAGGTGACCAGCACCAACCCGGCGGGCTTCGAGCGCCGCTACCATCCGACCACCGGCCGCATCGGCCTGGCCTGGGACCTGGCGCCGGGCGCGATGGCGTATGTTCAATACGCTACGGCGGCCGATCCGCCCTCGGGCGTACTGTCCACGGCCTCCTTCGCCGACGTGCGCAACAACAGCGAGCTGACCGAAGGCCGGCAGACCGAGATCGGCGCCAAGTTCGACTTCTGGAACGGCAGGGGCACTGCCACCGTGGCCGCCTACGACATCACGCGCCGGAACATCGCCAGCCAGGATCCGGACAACAGCCTGCTGACGGTGCTGGTCGGCGAGCAGTCGGCGCGCGGGGTCGAACTGTCGGCCGGCGTGCAACCGCTATGGGGGCTGCGGGGGCTGGCCATCCAGGGCAGCCTCGCCTGGGTCGACGCCCGGTACGAGAACTACCGCCAGGGCGGCGTCTCCCTGGCCGGCAAGACGCCCAACAATACGCCGGAGCACGTGGCCAACCTGTGGGTCTCGTACGAGCCGGTCCACGGCCTCAGGCTGGACGCCGGCCTGCGCCGCGTCGGCAAGGTGTACGCGGACGCCGGCAATACGCTCAGCTGGCCGGGCTATACCCTGCTCGACCTCGGCCTGCGCTACCAGATCGACAAGCGCCTTGCGCTGGTCGGCCGGGTGCGCAACCTGCAGGACAGGATCTACGCCGCCAACCTGAGCAGCGGCATGGCCTACCTGGGCGCGCCGCGCACGGCGGACCTGGCGCTGCACTACGCCTACTGACGCAGGCTGAAGCGCCGGCAGCGCCGTCCGCCGCGCAACCACGCACGGGCTGGGGCAAGCGGCCCTGCGCGGCCTCGAGCGCGTCTTCCAGCCGGTCGTCGCCCCAGAACATCTCGCCGCCCGCGAAGAAGGTCGGCGCGCCGAAGATGCCGAGGCGGCGGGCCTCCTCGGTCTGGGCGCGCAGCGCCGCCTTGGCCGCATCCTCTCCGGCCGCGCGGATGATGGCGGCGGGATCGGCCACCAGGCCGTCGAGGGCCGCCAGCGCGGCCTCCGGGGACGCGATCTCCTGGTCCTGCACATAGTTGCGCGCGGTGATGCGGCGGCAAAACTCGCCGACCCAGGGCTCCCCGGCGGCGAGCAGTGCGATCCTGCTTCCGAGCACCGAGCTGCGCGGGAACTCGCTCGGGCGGCGGAAGGCCAGCCCATAGCGGGCGGCGCGGCGCTCGACGTCGCGCCAGGCGTAGGCGCCCTTTTCCTTCTGCTGGACGAAAGGCGCTTCCTTCCAGCCCAGCTCCTTGAAGATCGGGCCGAGCAGGAAGGGCTTCCAGTGCACGCGGACGCCGGCGCCGCGCGCCGCCTCCTCGATGCGCATGAGCGTGAGATAGCTGTAATTGCTGCCGAACTCGAACCAGAAGTCCAGCACCTGCTCCGGGGATGTCGTCATGGCCGCCTTCATCGGAAGTTGGTGGAGCCTCAGTATACGTCCAGGCGCGGCCGCGCATCGTAGGCGGCGAACAGCTCGACCGCCCAGTCGACGAAGACGCGCGCCTTGCCGTTCAGGTGGCGGTTGGGCGGGTACATCACGTACATCGGGAAGCGCGGCTGCGACCAGTCGGGCAGCACGGGCACCAGCTCGCCGCTGTCCAGATGGCGCTGAAGGGCGAAGCGGAAGTTCTGGCCTATGCCCAGCCCGGCGATCAGGGCGCCGGCATGGGCCGTGCTCTCGTTGACCGCCCAGTGGCCGGCGGTGTCCACTTCCACCTCCTCGCCCTCGCGCTGGAACAGCATCGGGAAGGACCGGCCGCTGAGCGAGGAAAAGTAAGCCACCAGCCGGTGGCCGCTTTCCAGCTCGCGCGGGTGGCGCGGCAGGCCATGCTGCGCTACGTAGCTGCGGTGGGCGCACACCACCATCTCCAGCTCGCACAGCTTGCGCGCGATGAGCGAGGTCTCCGCCAGCTCGCCGCCCCGGATCACGCAGTCGATGCCCTCGCCCACCATGTCGGCCTGGCGGTCGCTCACGCCCAGGTAGAGATCGATGTCAGGATAGCGCGCGCGGAAGTCCGGCAAGGCCGGGACCAGGATCAGGTTGGCCAGCACCGAGCCGACGTCCACCCGCAGCCGCCCCTTGGGCTGGGCGCGCGAGCGGCCCGCCTCGGCGTCCATGTCCTCCAGCTCGGCCACCAGGCGCAGCGCCCTTTCGTAGTATTGCGCGCCCTCGGGCGTGACGGTCGTGCGGCGCGTGGTGCGGTGGATCAGGCGCGTGCCGAGATGCTCCTCCAGATCCTGGATCAGCTTGCTGGCCGTGGAACGCGGCAGGTTGAGCTGATCGGCGGCCTTGGAGAAGTTGCCGGCTTCGGCGATGCGCAGGAAGGTGCGGAGGGCAAGGAGCTGGTCCATGAGGGCCGATTATGCATTGCTGTGGATGGTATTTCCATGATAACCGGATTTATCCGCGCTCATGGAATATCTACACTCCTCCCATCAACCAACTCAAGGAGGACATCATGAGCAAACTGAACGGCAAAATCGCACTCGTCACCGGCGGCTCGACCGGCATCGGCCTGGCCACCGCCCAGCTCTTCGCCAAGGAAGGCGCGCGCGTCTTCATCACCGGCCGCCGCCGGGCCGAGCTGGACGCCGCCGTGGCCGCCATCGGCCCCAACGCCACCGCGATCCAGGCCGACTCCACCCGCCAGGAAGACCTCGAGCGCGTGGTGGCCACCATCCGCGACGCCGCCGGGCGCCTCGACGTGCTGTTCACGAACGCCGGCGGCGGCGACATGCAGCCGCTGGGCCAGATCACCGCCCGCCACGTGGACGAGGCCTTCGAGCGCAACGTCAAGGGCGTGCTGTTCACCGTGCAGTCGGCCCTGCCCCTGCTGTCGCAGGGCGCCTCGATCGTGCTGACCGGCTCGGTCACCGGCTCCACCGGCACCGCGGCCTTCAGCGTCTACAGCGCCACCAAGGCGGCGGTGCGCAACTTCGCGCGCAGCTGGATCCTGGACCTGAAAGAGCGCCGCATCCGCGTCAACGTGGTGAGCCCTGGCCCGGTGCGCACGCCGGGGCTGGTGGAACTGGCGGGGGACGATCCGGCGGCGCAGCAAGGCCTGCTGGACGCGCTGGCCAGCCAGGTGCCGCTCGGCCGCGTGGCCGAGCCGGAGGAGATCGCGAAGGCGGTGCTGTTCCTGGCGTCGAGCGACGCCAGCTACGTCAACGGCGCCGAGCTGTTCGTCGACGGCGGCATGGCGCAGGTGTGAGGCAGCGGATGGGCTTCAGCCCATCAGGTAGTGGTCGGCCAGCAGGGCCGCGAACAGCAGCGCGAGGTAGAGCACCGACCACTTGAAGGCCTTGCGCGCCACCAGGTCGCTGTAGCGGCGGTGCACCAGCCAGCCGTGGCGCAGGAACACGCCGTTCAGCAGCGCGGCCGCCAGCAGGTAGAGCGGCCCGCTCATCCCCACCACCCAGGGCAGCGCCGTGCCGGCCGCCAGCGCGATGCTGTAGTACCAGACCATGCGGCCGGTGTAGGCCATCCCGTGCGTCACCGGCAGCATCGGCAGGCCGGAACGCGCGTAGTCCTCGCGGCGGTACATCGCCAGCGCCCAGAAATGCGGCGGCGTCCACAGGAAGATGATCATCACCAGCAGCCAGGCCTGGTGCGGCACCTCGCCCGCCACCGCCGCCCAGCCCAGGGCCGGCGGCATGGCGCCGGCCAGGCCGCCGATGACGATGTTCTGCGAGGTGTTTGGCTTGAGCAGGATGGTGTAGATGAAGGCGTAGCCGACGAAGGTCGCCAGGGTCAGCCACATGGTGAGCGGATTGACCATCCAGTACAGCGCCGCCATGCCGGCGCCGCCGATCAGGCTCGAGAACACGATGGTCTGGGCCGCGCTCAATTCGCCGCGCGCGGTGGCGCGGCGCGCGGTGCGCGCCATGCGGGCGTCTACCTTGGCCTCGATCAGGCAGTTGACGGCGAAGGCGGCGCCGGCCAGCAGCCAGATGCCGCCCGCGCTCCAGAACAGCAGGCCCCAGCCGGGGAAGCCGTCGGTGGCCAGCAGGCTGCCGATCACGGCGCAGAATACGGTGAGCAGGGTGACGCGCGGCTTGGTGAGGGTCCAGTACTGGGACAGACGGCTAGCCTGCGAGGGCTGGCACGCGGACGCGGGCGCCTGGTCCCCCAGGGCGATTTCGAGGTTCGACATGGTAATCCGTGGAATGGTTCGCGGCATCCCGGAGGCTGTGCCTGGGACCGGAAGACGTGCTGGTCGGTCGCGAGCGGGAGCGCGCCGCGCGCGGTCACTCAGGCAGACGAGCGGCGGCAAAATCCGAATGCTACTGGAATTCTCCCGTTTTAGCGCTTGGGCAAAT
The DNA here is from genome assembly GCF_002007115.1 of Massilia sp. KIM. Taxonomy (NCBI): domain Bacteria; kingdom Pseudomonadati; phylum Pseudomonadota; class Betaproteobacteria; order Burkholderiales; family Oxalobacteraceae; genus Massilia; species Massilia sp. KIM. The sequence goes on from NZ_MVAD01000001.1 coordinate 2,768,916, forward strand.
CGTCCCAGTTGATGGACAGGCAAGAACGTCCCGGTTTCGACCCGCCCTTGCCTATCGTGCCACACACCTTTTGACCCGCTTCCCTGTACGATGCGGAACAATTGATGCATCAAAGCATGCATCGTCGGGCAACTTCGCCCAAACAAGCAATATAAGTGTCACTTTTCCTGACCCGCGTAAAGGCGCTGGCCAGGTGGCACACTTTTGCAATAATTGATTATTGCTCAATATTGTTTAATGTATGATGGGCTTGAACGTTGTCGTAGTTTTACCTTCCGGCCCTCTGCATAAGGAATAGCGCATGACTACCAAGACACGGCGGTTCAGCAAGTTCGAGATGGAGAAACGTGACGACCCATCCCTCGAAGAGCTCGCAGCCATGCGCGACGAGCTGGAACAACGCATCGAATTGCTGCTCGCCGACGGCGGCAGCGGGTCCGACCTCCTCACCCTGGCCATGCGCGCCGGCGCCCTCAGCGCGGGCAAGCGCATGCGCCCCCTGCTCCTGATGCTGGTCGCGCGCGACCTCGGCTGCAATTCCCAGGCCGTGATCGATGTCGCCTGCGCGGTCGAGCTGGTACATGCGGCCTCGCTCATGCTCGACGACCTGCCCTGCATGGACGACGCCAAGCTACGCCGCGGCAAGCCCGCCATCCACGTGCAGTTCGGCGAAGACGTGACCATCCTGGCCGCGATCGGCCTGCTCAGCCGCGCCTTCGGCGTGATCGCTTCGCATCCCGACATTGCGCCCCTCACGCGTGCACGGCTGGTCAGCAAGCTGTCCGAGACGGTCGGCGCCCAGGGCCTGGTGCGCGGCCAGTTCATGGACCTGCATGGCAGCGCGCGCACGGCCGCCGACATCGCCGCCACCAATGAGCTCAAGACCGGCGTGCTGCTCGGCGTCGCGGTCGACATGGCCGCCATCCTGGCCCAGACCGACGACAACGTATGCGCCGCCCTGCGCGCCTTCGCCTTCGCCGCCGGCCAGGCCTTCCAGATCCGCGACGATTTCCAGGACGGCCCCGGCGCCGACAGTGCGCTGACCGGTAAGGACACCGGCAAGGACGTGGGCAAATCGACTTTCGTCAATACCCTCGGCCAGGACGAGGCCCAGCGCCGACTGGCTGCCCACCTGTCCGACGCCGACCGTTTCCTGGCCGACGCCATGGGCGGCAAGCAGCGCACGCGCCGCTTCGTGCGCAGCCTGTTCTCGCAAGGGATGCCGGCCTTCGGCATGTCCGGCGTTCGCAGCTTCGCCGAGGGCGCGGCACGCGACGCACACGTCACTTGACGCCATGGCGCACTTTGCCGTCGTAACACCCGCGTTCTACAGCCACTTCAACGCGATGTCCGCGCTCGCGGTCGAGCTGATCGACCGCGGCCATCGCGTCACCTTCATCCACCGCCCGGATGCGGCGATGTGGGTGGCGGACGCGCGCATCGGCTTCTACGCGGTGGGCGCCGATACCCACCCGCCCGGCTCGGTGCACGCGGCGCTGCGCCGCGCCGCCAACCCGGGCAGCCCGCTCGGCCTGCGGCGCGTGATCGCCGACATGGCCGACACCACCGACATGCTGTGCCGCACCCTGCCGGCCGCCTTCGAGGCCCTCGGGATCGACGCCGTGCTGGCCGACCAGATGGAAGCCGCCGCCGGCATGGTGGCCGAGGCGCTCGGCATTCCCTTCGTGTCGGTGGCCTGCGCGCTGCCGGTCAACCGCGAGCCGGGCATTCCGCTGCCGGTGATGCCCTTCGAGTACGGCGACAGCCCGCGCCATCTCAAGATGTACGAGGGCTCGACCCGCGTCTACGACTGGATGATGGGGCCGCACCGCCAGGCGGTCGCGCGCCACGCGCACCGCCTCGGGCTGGGCGAACGCGACAACCTGCACCACTTCCTGTCGCCGCTGGCCCAGGTCAGCCAGAGCACCTCAGGCTTCGACTTCCCGCGCCGCGAGTTGCCCGCCCATTTCCACCACGTGGGCCCGCTGCGCTTCACCCGGCGCGCCGCCAGCGCCAAGGACCACGACTACTTCGTCCCCGAGGTCGCCGACGACCGGCCCTTCATCTTCACCTCGCTGGGCAGCATGCAGGGCTCGCGCTTCTCCCTGTTCCGCCGCATCGTGCGCGCCTGCCGCCCGCTCGGCGCCCAGCTGCTGGTCGCCCATTGCGGCGGCCTGAATGCGGCGCAGGAAGACGCCCTGCGACGCGAAGGCGCGACCTGGGTATGCGCCTTCGCCAAGCAGGACGTGGTGCTGGCGCGCGCCGACGCCGTGGTCTCGCACGCGGGCGTGAACACGGTGATGGACGCGATCGCCACGCGCACGCCCATGCTGGTGCTGCCGATCGCCTTCGACCACCCGGGCGCGGCGGCGCGCGTGCTGCATGCCGGGATCGGCCTGCGCGCCTCGGCGCGCTTTTCCAGCCCCGCGACCATCCGCAAGCACGTGCGCACCCTGCTCGACGACCCGTCCTTCGCGCGCCGCATGGAGCCGCTGGCCGAGAACCTGCTGCACGCCGGCGGCACCCCGCGCGCGGCGGACATCGTCGAAGCGGCGCTGCGCCTGACCCGCGAACCGGACGACGTGGCCTGCCTTGGATAAACCGGACGACCTGCTGGATGCCGACCTGATCCTGGTTGGCGGCGGCCTGGCCAATGGCCTGATCGCCTGGCGCCTGCTGAGCCAGCGCCCGGCCCTGCGCCTGCTGCTGCTCGAGCAGGACGCGCGCATCGGCGGCAACCACACCTGGTCTTTCCATGACGGCGACCTGGACGCCGCCCAGCGCCAGTGGATCGCCCCGCTGGTGTCGAAGCGCTGGCCGCGCTATGACGTGATCTTCCCGCAGCACGCTCGCACGCTCGACAGCGGCTACGCCAGCGTGAGCTCCGAGGATTTCGCGCGCGTGATCGCGCCCGCGCTCGGCGCGGCGCTGCGCCTGGACGCCCGCATCGACACGCTCAGCCCCACCAGCGTGCGCCTTGCCGACGGCCAGACCCTGCGCGCCCGCGCCGTGATCGACGGCCGCGGCATGCGCCCCAGCAGCCGCCTGGCGCTCGGCTACCAGACCTTCCTCGGCCAGGAAGTGCGCCTGGCGCGGCCGCACGGCCTGTCGGCCCCGATCATCATGGACGCCAGCGTGGCCCAGCAGGGCGGCTACCGCTTCGTCTACGTGCTGCCCTTCGGGCCGCAGCAGTTGCTGATCGAGGACACCCATTACGTGGACACCCAGGCCTGGGAGCCGGAACGCCTGCGCGCCAACATCGCGGCCTATGCGCAGGCGCGCGGCTGGGAGATCGTCGAACTGCTGCGCGAGGAAAGGGGCTCGCTCCCCATCGTGCTGGCCGGCGACTTCGACGACTACTGGAGCGACCTCCAGGGCCAGCCCTGCGCCGGCCTGCGCGCAGGTCTGTTCCACTCGACCACCGGCTACTCGCTGCCGCATGCGGTGCGCCTGGCCGAGCGCATCGCCACCCTGCCGGAACTCGACGCGCCGCGCCTGTTCGAGGCGATCCACGCGGAGGCGCGCAGCGAATGGCGGCGCCAGCGCTTCTTCCGCATGCTCAACCGCATGCTGTTCCTGGCCGGCAGCCCGGACCACCGCTGGCGCGTGATGCAGCGCTTCTACCGCCTGCCCGCGTCCTTGATCGCCCATTTCTATGCCGGCCGCCTGAGTTTGGGCGACAAGGCGCGCATCCTGTCCGGCAAGCCGCCGGTGCCGGTGCTGCAGGCCCTGTCGGCCGTATGCAAGATCCACCCTCGTCAGATCAGGAAACACGAATGAACGCCATGAAGAAAGCAGTCGTCGTGGGCGCCGGTTTCGGCGGCCTCGCGCTGGCCATCCGCCTGCAGGCCCAGGGCGTGCAGACCACCCTGCTGGAAAAACGCGACAAGCCGGGCGGACGCGCCTACGTCTATGAAGACCAGGGCTTCGTCTTCGACGCCGGCCCCACGGTCATCACCGATCCCTCGGCCATCGAGGAGCTGTTCACCCTGGCCGGCAAGAAGATGAGCGACTACGTCGAGATGCTCGAGGTCTCGCCCTTCTATCGCCTGTGCTGGGAAGACGGCAGCCACTTCGACTACGCCAACGACCAGGAAGCGCTGGACCGCCAGATCCACGCCCGCAATCCGGCCGACGTGGCCGGCTACCACCGCTTCCTCGCCTATTCGAAGGCGGTGTTCGAGGAAGGCTATATCAAACTCGGCGCCGTGCCCTTCCTGTCCTTCCGCGACATGGTGGCGGCCGGCCCGCAACTGGCGCGCCTGCAGGCCTGGCGCAGCGTCTACGGCATCGTCTCGCGCTTCATCCAGGACGAGCACCTGCGCCAGGCCTTTTCCTTCCATTCGCTGCTGGTGGGCGGCAATCCCTTCGCCACCTCCTCGATCTACACCCTGATCCACGCCCTGGAACGCCGCTGGGGCGTGTGGTTCCCGCGCGGCGGCACTGGCGCCCTGGTGCGCGGCCTGGTGCGCCTGTTCGAGGACCTCGGCGGACGCGTCGAGCTCAACGCGCCGGTGGCGCGTATCGAGACCAGCGGGTCGCGCGTGAGCGGCGTGCGGGTGGCGGACGGCCGCCTGTTCGAGGCTGACGCGGTGGCCTCGAACGCCGACGTGGTGCACACCTACGGCGACCTGCTCGGCCAGCACCGGCGCGGCCAGTCCGAGGCGAACGCCCTGCGCAAGAAGCGCTTCAGCAATTCGCTGTTCGTGCTGTACTTCGGGCTCGACCACCATCACAGCCAGCTCCAGCACCACACGGTGTGCTTCGGGCCGCGCTACCGCGAGCTGATCAAGGACATCTTCCAGGGCGACGCCCTGGCGGAGGACTTCTCGCTCTACCTGCACGCGCCCTGCGTCACCGATGCCTCGCTGGCGCCGCCCGGCTGCGGCAGCCACTACGTGCTGGCGCCCGTGCCCCACCTGGGCAATGCGCCAATCGACTGGGAGGTCGAAGGCCCGCTGTACCGCGACCGCATCTTCGACTACCTCGAGCAGCGTTACATGCCGGGCCTGCGCAGCCAGCTCGTTACCAGTCGCATCTTCACCCCGCTCGACTTCCGCGACCAGCTCAACGCCCACCTGGGCTCGGCCTTCTCGCTGGAGCCGATCCTGACCCAGAGCGCCTGGTTCCGCCCGCACAACCGCGACGCAGAGCTGTCCAACCTCTACCTGGTGGGCGCCGGCACCCATCCCGGCGCGGGCGTGCCGGGCGTGATCGGCTCGGCCAAGGCCACCGCCGGCCTGATGCTCGAGGGCGTCCATGCCGGGGTGGCGGCATGAGCGAGGCCCTGCTCGACCACGCCACCCAGACCATCGAGGTCGGGTCCAAGAGCTTCGCCGCGGCGGCCAGGCTGTTCTCGCCCGAGGTGCGGCGCAGCGTGCTGATGCTGTACGCCTGGTGCCGCCACTGCGACGACGTGGTGGACGGCCAGGAGCTCGGCTTCAACGCGGCGCCGTCGGCTCCGCACGATGCGCGCGCCAAGCTCGAGGAGCTGGTCGACCTGACGCGCCGTGCTTATGCCGGCGAGCGCATGCGCGACCCGGCCTTCGCCGCCTTCCAGGAAGTGGCCCTGGGCCACGCGATGCCGCCACGCTTCGCCTTCGACCACCTGGCCGGCTTCGCGATGGACGTCGAGGGCGCGCGCTACGAGACCATCCACGACACCCTGCGCTACTGCTACCACGTGGCCGGCGTGGTCGGCCTGATGATGGCCACCATCATGGGCGCCAGGGACGCGGCGGTGCTGGACCGCGCCTGCGACCTGGGCCTGGCTTTCCAGCTCACCAACATCGCGCGCGACATCGTGGAGGACGCCGCCATCGGGCGCTGCTACCTGCCGGCCGAATGGCTGCGCGAGGCCGGGATCCCGCCCGACGAAGTGGCCCATCTGCGCCACCGCGAAACGCTGGCCCGGGTGGCCGCTCGGCTGGTCGATTACGCGGAGCCGTATTACGACTCGGCCGGGGTCGGCATCGCCGCCCTGCCCTTGCGTTCGGCCTGGGCGATCGCCACCGCGCGCAACGTCTACCGGCAGATCGGGATCGAAGTGAAGCGGCGCGGCGCGCGCGCCTGGGACGAGCGCTGCGGCACCTCGAAGGCGACCAAGCTGTGGCTGCTGGGGAAAGGCGGCGTGAGCGCGCTCACTTCGCGTCTGGGGACGATGCCGGAACGTCCTGGCGCCCTGTGGCAGCGGCCTGGCGGTGCTCCCGGAACGAACCCTGGTGGCGCGCTTGCAGCTGACGCTTGAGTTCCTCGACGGGCGGCGCGTACAGGAAGCCGAAGGACACCGCGCCGTCCTTGCCCTCGACCGCGTGGTGCATGCGGTGGGCCTGGTACAGGCGCTTGAGGTAGCCGCTCTTCGGCACGTAGCGGAAGGGCCAGCGGCGGTGCACCAGGCCGTCGTGGGCGACGAAGTAGAGGAAACCATAGGCCGTCATCCCGGCGCCTATCCATTCGAGCGGATGGGCGCCGCGGGTGCCGAACCAGATCAGGGCGATGGCGACGGCGGCGAAGACCACGGCGTACAGGTCGTTCTTCTCGAACCAGCCGCGACGCGGTTCGTGGTGCGAGCGGTGCCATCCCCAGCCGAAGCCGTGCATGATGTACTTGTGCGCGACGATGGAAAACACTTCCATCATCACGACGGTCAGGACGACGATCAGGGCGTTCTGCAGCATGGCTGGGTGGTCGAATCGGCAAGCATTAGGATGCCACAGCCTACCATATCCGCCTGCAGCGCACGGCGCGCCGGCACAGCTGGCAGGATTTCTTACTCACAACAAAACCGGTTCATCAGCAAAGGATTCGCCATGATTCGCTTCCCTCTCCTCCCTCTTCTCGCCGGCCTGCTGCTCGCCGCAGGCGCTTCGGCGGCCACGGTCGAAGTGCGCGTGACCAAGGTCGGCCCGAAGGGCAAAGTGAACGTCGCGGTGTGCGACAAGGAGCGCTTCCTCAAGCAGTGCCTCTACCACGCCTCGGTGCCGGCGAAGGCCGGCGAAACCGTGGTGAGCATCCCCGACGTGCCGGCCGGCACCTGGGCGGTTCTGGCTTACCAGGACGAGAACGAGAACGGCCAACTGGACCGCAACGTGATCGGCATCCCGAAGGAGAACTACGGTTTCAGCCGCGACGCCAAGAGCATGTTCGGGCCGCCGAAGTTCGAGGCGGCGGCGATCCAGGTCGGCGAAGGGACGGTGAAGGCGGAGGTCGCCCTCCATTGAGTAAGGAGAACGGCACAGTCCCCATAGGCCAACGGTATTCGGATCAAGGATGGCGCTGGGCCACATTGGGCCCCTGCGCTTGTTGGGGGCTGAGCTGATCCTGCGATCGCCCATGCATCCTCAGGCGCTTCCAGGGCTGGTTCGTCGTCTTGACGCAAGCGCCCAATGACTGCCAAAACCGCTTATTACCTCCCTTCGTCGCGCCCTGCTCCGAACCGAGAACGTCCGGAGCCGCGGACCGGATGCGCAAGCCGGCGTAAGTTTCAGGCGGCGGTCAGGAAGGGCAAGGCGCGCGCCAGCAAGGCCTCCGGCGCCTCTTCTGGCACGTAGTGGCCGCAGGCCAGCGCTTCGCCCTCGACCTGGTCGGCCACGCGCCGCCATTCTTCGAGCGGCCGGAAGCAGCGGTGCACCACGCCCTCGGCGCCCCATAGCACCAGGAGCGGCATGGCCAGGCGGCGGCCAGCGTCGCGGTCGGCGCGGTCGTGTTCGAGGTCTATGCCGGCCGCGGCGCGGTAATCCTCGCAGATGCCGTGGGCGGCGCCGGGCAGGCCCAGGCAGCGCTGGTACTCCGCCAGCGCGCGCGGATCGAAAGGCGCAAGGCCGCTGCTGCGCCGGCCCATCACGTCGGTGACGTAGGCGCGCGGGTCGGCCTCGATCAGGCGCTCGGGCAGCGGCGCTGGCTGAATCAGGAAGAACCAGTGCCAGTAGGCGCGGGCGAAGGCTTCGCCGGTCTGTTCGTACATGGCCAGGGTGGGCGCGATATCTAGCAGCACCATGCGCGCGACTGCCTGCGGATGGTCGGCCGCGAGCCGGTGCGCGACACGGGCGCCGCGGTCGTGGGCCATCACCTTGAAGCGCTCGAAGCCGAAGCTGCGCATCACGGCCAGCATGTCGGCGGCCATGCTGCGCTTGCTGTAGTTGGCGTGATCAGGCTCGCCCTGGGGCTTGGACGAGTCGCCGTAGCCGCGCAGGTCGCAGGCCACCACCGTGAAGCGCTGCGCCAGCGTGGGCGCGACCTTGTGCCAGATGGCGTGGGTCTGCGGATGACCGTGCAGCAGCAGGAGCGGCTCACCGGCGCCGCCGATGGTGGCGCGGATGGTCAGGCCGGGTTCGACCTCGACGTCGTGGGTGCGGAAGTGGGGGAAGAGTTCGGTCATGCCGCTCATCTTACTTGAGGGGCCAGAGGTCGTCGATCTCGAAGGCGTCGGAGCGGGCGCTGGTCAGGACGCTGCTGAAGGGCGAGATGTCGCGGCTGCCGCAGCGCGAATTCGACATCAGGACGCCGAAGTTGCCCAGCCCGTCCGTCGCCGGACTGCGGCGCGGGCTGGCGCGCTCGCGCACCTGGGCAGGGGCCTGGTCGGCGAGCGGCGCGCCTTCCAGCTTTTCCAGACGCGCGGTGAGCAGGGCCACGGTGTCGCGCAGCTCGGCCAGCTCGCGGTCCTTGTCGCGCAGGGCCTGCTCCTGCTGCGCGTGCAGCTTGCGCATGTGGCGCTCGGCCTCGAGGTGCAACTGCTCGGCCAGTTGGGCGATCAGGTCTTGCAGCGCGCGCTCGGTGTCGGCGCGCTGCAGGCCGGCGCCGGCGCCCTCGCCTTCCAGCTCCTTGAGGTATTTGTGGATGGTCGACTTGGAGCCGGTGTCACCGAGGGCGCGGCGCACCGCGTCGGCCGAGGGATAGGCGCCCTCCGCCAGCAGGCGGTCGCGCACTACCCTCACCTGCGACTTGGTCAATCCGCTACGCGCCATCTTTACGTCCTCTCGTTTGCATCTTCAGGAGCTGGCCTGACTCACCAGCCCGCGGTTGTGATCACGGTTGAGTTTCGGGTGCACCACCGGAATTGTCAACATCGTGCTGGCGGCCGCCATCAGGAGCAGCGCGGTGAAGGTCTCGCTGGTGATGATGCCCTTGTCGAGCAGGATGTTGGCGAAGATGATCTCGATAAGGCCCTTGGTCTGCAGCAGCCAGCCGATGACCGAGGCTTCGCCGCGCTTCCAGTTGAGCAGCTTGCCCGCGATGTGGGCGCCGGCGAGCTTGCCGCCCACGGAGGCGAACAGCAGCAGGCCGGCGACCACGAACACCGCATAGCCGCCCAGGTCCCACTTGGTGCGCAGGCCGGTGCTGAGGAAGAAAACCGGCATCAGGACCAGCAGGACGTTGCGGAACAGCGTATCCAGGTGTTCCTGCTCGAACCAGTCGGCATCCATCACCACGCCGGCGAGGAAGGCGCCGACCATGAAGTGCAGGCCGGCCCAGTCGGCGCCGAGGGCGCAGACGATCAGCCAGATCAGGGCTGCGTACCAGCGGTCGCGCTGCTCCAGACGCGGCATGAGGCGGCGGTACAGGAAGGTGGCGGCGCCGAAGGCGAGCATGAAGCCGAGCTGGCGGCCGACGCGCTCCCAGTCGAGCATGATCAGGGCCAGCACGGCCCAGATCGCGACGTCGTCCAGGCTGGCGTAGCGCAGGATGCGCTGGCCCATGGGCTGGCGCAGGATGTCGAGTTTTTCCATCAGGAGGACCAGCACCGGCAGCGCGGTGACGGCGCAGGCCATGCCGGTGCCCAACATGAACTGCCAGGTGGAGGCCTTGGGGCCGACCCAGCCGGGCATCGAGAGCAGCAGGAGCGCGGCGCCGCAGCCGAACAGCAGCGGCATGCCAAGCGAGAGGCCGGCGGTGGTGGCGCTTTCGCGGCGGTATTGCCAGACTTTTTTCAGGTCGAGTTCGATACCGGCGAGCATCACGAAGAGCATCACGCCCCAGGTGGAAATGCCGCTGAGGATCTTGACGACATCGGGGGTGAAGACCCAGGCGTGGTAATCGGGGAAGACGGCGCCGAGCACGCCCGGGCCGAGGACGATGCCCATGATGATTTGGACCACCGCCAACGGGGCAAAGTAATCGGTCTTGAACAGGCGCCAGACCAGATAGGGCGCGGTGAAGATCAGCAGCATTGCGATCAGGAAGATTTCTGTGGTGCTCATGGGTCCCCTTGTCGTTGTTGTGATTACGTAATTACGTAATTCGCGATGGTATAGAACAATTTGCAATTCGGGAAGTGGTTTGCGGGAAAATCTGGGATCGTTTCCAGGGTGAGAGGTCGACCGGGCTGTTCGGAGCGGCTCGACTGGCGGGAAACTACCGTACTCAGCCATTGTTTTGCCCTCGAGCTGACCCTCGTGGGGCCTCCGCTTCGCTATCCAGACGAATCCCGTGGCTCCCGGGACATCGCTTCCATGCGTCGCGCCGGCGATTACCTGGCAAGTAATCGCGGCACGATCCACGCCGCACCACAATGGCCTCACCGATTCATTCAACCCAAGGAGAGACGCCATGAACACCATCCAATCTTCGCGCCTGCTGAAGTTCGCTTTCGCCGCCGATGCGGTCGTCAGCGGAGCGGTCGCTGTTCTTCAACTGGCCTTGACGGATGCCTTGGCCGCCCTGCTGGGGCTGCCGCACATGCTGCTGCTGGAGAGTGGAATCTTCCTCGTCGGCTATGCAGCCTTGCTGGCGGTACTGGCGCGCAAGGACAGCCTGCCGCGCGCACTGGTGCTGTTCCTGGTGCTTGGCAACGTGGGATGGGCGCTTGGCTGCGGGCTGACGATTGCGCTGACGAGCCCCGGCGCGCTGGGCGTCGGGTTCGTACTGGTACAGGCGGTCACGGTGCTGGTTTTCGCCGGACTGCAGTTGGCCGGGCTGAAAGCGTCGGCGCCCGGTGCGGCGAGCGCCCATCCCCGGGTTGCATGAGAACAGGCGCTCCGGACGCATGCCGGAGCGCCTATTACGCCGATGGCGTGCAGCTCAGGCTTGCGGCTCGGCCCAGACCAGATTCCACAGGTGGCCGTCGATGTCTTCGAAGCCCTGGGTGTACATGCAGCCGTGATCCTCGGGCGGATGCGGCGTCCGTCCTCCCGCTGCGATCGCCTTGGCGATGAGGCCGTCGAGCTCTTCCTTGCTGTCGCATGTCAGGCACAGTATGACCTCGTTGCCCTCCTTCGCCGGGAGCAGCGGTTTGTCGATGAGGGATTGGAAGAAGGGCTCGGTCATCAGCATCGCATGGATGCTGTTTTCCACGATGACGAGCATGGCGGTATTCTCGCTGCCGTATTGAGCGTTGAAGCTGAATCCGAGCGCGGAAAAGAAAGCCTTGGACTTTTCCAGGTCCTTGACTGCCAGGTTAACGATGATCTGCCTGTTCATGGGGGCCTCGTCTGAAACGGTGGGTGGGAAACCGGTGCATCACCACCACGACGAATAGGATTCCATGAATTCGACAGCTATCGATTCGCTTTGCTAGACAGGGTCTTTGACGACACGGTCGATGTAGCACCAGCCCCAGGTCTCGCCCGGCTCTTTCGAGCGGATTACCGGGTGGCCGGTCTCCTTGTAGTGACGCGTCGCGTGCTTGTTCTTCGACGAGTCGCAGCAGCCGACGTGGCCGCATGTGAGGCAGACGCGCAGGTGAACCCAGCTGTCGCCGATCTTGAGGCATTCTTCGCAGCCGGCCGTATTGCCCGGCTGGAGAACAAGGCCATCGAAATGCTCGCATCCTTGATTCATCGAGTCTCCTGAGCGCTCTTGCCGACGTGAGACCTTGATCTCACCATTGCGCTTCCGGCACCGCCAGCGACGGCATCCAATGAAGCGGAAGTAGTAGCGTTTTGTCCGATGCCAATTGTAGAACGGACGACCCTGGTTAATGCCCGAAATTACAATGACTCTGCCATGAGCGGGAGAATGGCTCCATCCGTAGTTCACGTCGATACCAGTCTGGCCTTCAACGATATTCTAGACATGAGCGGAAGACCCAAACCCAGCTACAAGTAGATCGCCCCTGCAGTAAAAACCTCTTGCCCTACTAACTAGCCTCGGGCAGGTTTTGTATGGGCGAGGCTCCATTGCTGTTCCAGTGCTGCGATTGACGGCCACTGCGCCAAATCCAGTGGAAGCATCAGAGAGGCCCCCGATAGACCTTGGTAAGTCGGGTCACTGACTTCGGGGCTTACCCACACCGTGCGAGTTCTCGGCTCTACCGCGATCAGCCCCAAGTCCCAGAGCGTATGCAGGTCTGCTCGTAAAAGCAGCCCATTAGTGATCGCGTTTGTCTCTGGACCCATATACGGTGTGATGTGAGCGGCCTCTAGTAGAGGGATGACCGAACAGCCAGTAATCGCACAGCGCCCGTCATAAGCGCCAATGAGTGCCTTCCTGAACTTCTGCTGACCTCGCCGCCGAACGACTTCTCGCAACACGCGTGCTCGTGCATCCTCTTGGCCCTTTGGGTCAAAAGGCCCACTTGACTCAGCTTCAATCTTTGCAACCTCCTTTTGGTGTGGCCCGTACTCATCTGGCTTCGCATCGCGGCTCGAATCAAGGGCTTGGAGATATTTTTGATAGTTGCTAAGCGCGGCGGCGTACATCCCGTTCCCGGTCTCATTTCGGTCCTTGAATTCAGGTGTTCGCCTTAATTGCTCGGACAGGGTGACAAACTCTGTCAGATCGGGGATCTCTGCAATTGGCTTCGTCGTAAGCCCATGAGCCAGAGCCCAATTAGTCAATCTTCCTTGAATCGCACCCGAATAACTATTGGCCGACTTCTCGGACAAACCGGCAGATCTCATCCACTCGACAAAGTCCATCTTGCCCCTTCAAAAAGATATTGAACAGGCAAGATAGCATCGTTTTCAATAGCGAACATCAAATCTATAGCGCAAATGCAAAGGGCCGCTCGAAAGCGGCCCTTATAAATGCTTGGCGGAGAGAGGGGGATTCGAACCCCCGATAGGCTATGAACCTATACACGCTTTCCAGGCGTGCGACTTAAACCACTCATCCATCTCTCCTGATGGTGTTCGCAGGCTTCCTACGAAGCCCCCTATTATAGCAAGGATTTCCAGCTCTACAAGGGTGTCCGCCTACCCTCATGCAACAGGATCAGCTTGCCAGCGTCGGCGCCAGGGGCGCAGCACGTGGCGGACGGGGTTCACCTGCGTGCCGACCTCCACCTCCCCGATGAGTCCACGCCGCTTCAAGTGCCTCAGCGCCACCTGCACCGCCGACTTCGACAAGCCGGTCTTGATGGCAATCGTCTGCAGGCTGGCCGGCACCTGATCGCGGCCGAGCGCCTGTGCGCTGTGCAGGAGATACAGATAGACGACGAAGGCCGCCGGCCGCCGGTCATGGCCGACCAGATCGGGCATCAGCACGTCGAACACATAGGCGTCCATCTCGGACTGGCGGGTAGTCATGAATACTATAGTTTTTAAAGTCACCCAGTGAGCGATGGTGCCACGATAATGCTGATCAACGCAACTCCGGCTGGCAGGCCCATCTCATGATCACCCAACTCAAATTCGTCAGCATCCCGGTCGCGGACCAGGACCGCGCCCTCGCCTTCTACACCGACAAGCTCGGCTTCGACATCTCGACCGACCAGCCCATGGGACTGGGCAAACGCTGGATCGAGCTGCGCATCGCCAGCTCGGGCACCCGCGTGGTGCTGTTCACCATGGACGGTCACGAAGACCGGATCGGCACTTTTTTCAACGGCGCCTTCGCCTGCGACAATGTGGAGGCGACCTACCGCCAGCTCAGCGGACGCGGCGTGGAATTCCTGGAGCCGCCGACCTCTCAACCATGGGGTTCGTTCGCCAAGTTCAAGGATTCCGAAGGCAATACCTTCGTCCTGTCGTCCGCCTGACACCCGAGCGCGGGCTGCACGCCATGCCGCCCTACCCGTTCCACATGAAAGAGCCGCCGGGTTGGCGGCTTTGTCACATTTGAGCGACCGAAAGGCCGCCTTCCTCACCCGGCCACCGGAAGGGAATGATATCGTTGCCTCCGTGAATACTCAGCGGGAGTCCCCCGCTCGCGCAACGGGCCCATCGTGAAACGCAAAGCACTCTACCTCGTCATCTTCGCAGTCGCCGCGGCCGGAGCGGCCACCGGCAGCTGGATCGTCGGCCGCAAGCCCGCCACTCCCGCCCCGGCCCCGGCCCAGCAGGCCCAGGCCGCCACGGACGTCAGCGCCATCGCGGCCGACATGCGCCGCCTGCTCGACACCTACCGCCAGATCATCGTGCTGACGCTCGACGAAGCCTCGCTGTCCGAGGCCGAGCGGGCCCAGGCCAACCGCATCGGCCAGCAGCTCTTCCACGAGAACCAGGAGCGCATCGCCAGGGTCGACGGCGCGCTGGCGGCCCTGCTCGCATCGCCCAGCGCCGGCCGCTTCGAGGCCATCGGCTCGCTGCTCGACTACGTCGAATCGAACGAGGGGCTGTACGATGCCGACCGGCTCGCCTTCCGCGAAGTGATGCAGTCGCTGCACACGATGGTCGGCAAGGATTCCTCGCTGCCGGCCATCAAGATGCACAAGCGCGTCTCCGAAGACCTGGAGGCGCTGGCCGAGATCGAGCGCAACTACGAAAAAGAGATCCGCGCCGTGTTCGGCCGCTTCGAGACGCGCTCGATCGAGCTCAAGCGCGAGAAGTGGGACAGCTACGTCGCCTACCTGAAAACCTTGTACCAGCGCGAGGCCATCCTCAAGGAATACGGCGTGGTCCTGCCCTACCCCGCGAAGCCGGAACCGCCCCCGCAAGACACGCGCTCCCAGGCTGGCCGGGAGGGCGAGGAAATCTTCGGCCGCGCCCTGCCTAAGAAGACCATCGTGCTGACCTTCGACGATGGCCCGCACCGCCGCTACACCGAGGAAATCGCGGCCATCCTCAAGCAGTACAACGCACCGGCGATCTTCTTCAGCGTCGGCCGCAACATCGGTTCCTTCGACAAGGCCGGCGCCGCCAAGCTCGGCGCCGGCGCCGACGTGAGCCGCAAGCTGAAGGCGGACGGCTATGCGCTCGCCAACCACAGCTTCACCCACGCCCAGCTCTCCAAGCAAAGCGGCGACACGCTGCGCGCCGAAATCATGAACACCGACGCCCTGCTCAAGGCCGTCGACCCGCAACGCTCGCCCCTGTTCCGCTTTCCCTACGGCGCGCGCAACCGCGAGGGCATGCAGCTTCTTTCCAGCGCCCAGCTGACCTCGGTGATGTGGAACATCGATTCGCTCGACTGGGCCGACCCGGTGCCCTCCTCCATCGCCGACCGCGTGCTGCGCGCGGTCGACAAGGAGGGGCGCGGCATCATTTTGTTCCACGACATCCACGAGCGCACGGTGAAGGCGCTGCCGGCCATCCTCGAGCGCCTGTCGGCCGAGGGCTACCAGTTCGCCGGTTGGGATGGCGAGACCTTCAAGGCGAAAGGCGGCGCCGCGCCCGCGCCGGTGCAGCGCGCGGCAGCCACCGGCTACGCCAATTCCTGGGCGATCCTGGTCGGCATCGACAACTACCAGAAATGGCCGCGCCTGCAATATGCGGTCCGGGATGCTGAAGGGGTTGGACAGATGCTGGTGCAGAAGTTCGGCTTCGCACCGGAGCGGGTGATCACGCTCAAGAACGAAGCCGCGACGCGGGCGGGCATCCTGGCCGCCTTCCACGATCGGCTGGCGCACGGCGGCGTGCAGCCGAACGACCGCATCTTCGTCTTCTTCGCCGGCCACGGCGCCACCCGCAAGCTCAGTTCGGGACGCGACCTGGGTTACATCGTGCCTTTCGACGCCGACCCGGAGCGGCTGGCGACCGATGCGATTCCGATGACCGAGATCCAGAACATTGCCGAGAGCCTGTCGGCCAAGCACGCGCTGTTCGTGATGGACGCCTGCTACAGCGGGCTCGGGCTGACGCGCGGCGCAGCCAATGCCTCCTTCCTGCGCGATAACGCGCGCCGCTTGGGGCGGCAGATGCTCACCGCGGGCGGCGCGGACCAGCTGGTGTCGGACGGCGGACCGAACGGGCACTCGGTGTTCACCTGGACCCTGATGCAGGGCCTGGGCGGCAAGGGCGACCTGAACGGGGACGGACTGATCACGGCGACCGAACTGGCGGCCTATGTCGCGCCGGCAGTATCGAGCGTGTCGCAGCAGACGCCGGCCTTCGGCAGCCTGCCGGGATCGGAAGGCGGCGAGTTCGTGTTCGAGCTGCCGGAGGAAAGCGAGTACCTGAACCCGAATACGGCGCAGTTGTCGAACGACGCGATCGCGCTCAACACCAAGCTTGACGCGAACGCCTCGGCGCCTTTGAGCACGGTGGTGGTGAAAGATCTGCAGGGCGGCGAGCAGAAGATCAAGGCGCCGGCAGCGGTGCTGGTGTCGAGCAGGCAGCAGGCGCAACGGGCGAACGATCTGGGCCTGCAGTTGTATAAGGAGAAGCAGTATGCGCAAGCGGAAGCGCAGTTCACCGAGGCGCTGAAGCTGAGGCCGGACTTTGCGCTGGCCGCCAACAACCTGGGCTTCGTGTTCTACAAACAGGATAAATTCGCCGAGGCGGCGCGCTGGTTCGAGAATGCGGTCAAGATGGATCCGTCCAGGGCGGTGGCCTACCGCAACCTGGGCGATGCCTACGTGAAGTCCGGTCAAGGCGAAAAAGCGAAGGCCGCCTTCACCCGTTATCTGGCGCTGGCGCCGACCGGCGCGGGCGCGGAGTATGCGAAGCAGCAGCTGGAAAAACTCTGAGCCGCGCACCAGGTCCCTTACGACACTACACGACGAGCCGCCAGCTCCCTATTACCCAGCACCCTGTCAACGTCATTCCGGCGAAGGACCGAATGCAAGTTTCGTCGCTCAGAGTTGCGGTAACACTGCGCCGCGTACTTGGATTCCGGCCTTCGCCGGAATGACGTGCGGGGGCTGACGGACTTTGTGTGACCGGAGCGTATGACGGAATCCAAGTTTCGTCGCTCAGAGTTGCGGTAACACTGCGCCACGTACTTGGATTCCGGCCTTCGCCGGAATGACGTGCGGGGGCTGACGGACTTCGTGCGACCGAAGCACATGACGGAATACATGACGGTATCCAAATTTCGTCGCTCAGTATTGCGGTAACACTGCGCCACGAACTTGGATTCCGGCCTTCGCCGGAATGACGTGCGGGGGCTGACGGACTTCGTGTGACCGGAGCGTATGACGGAACGTGCACTTCCAAGAGGTGCTTGAATCCCCAAAACAAAATGCCCGCCCTCTTTCGAGGTGGCGGGCATTTATACGCATGACTGCCAACGTCGCGTCCGACGTGACGCCCAACGTGGCGAGCAACGGGACGCCCAATGTGGCGACCAACAGGGCGCCCAGAAGGGCGCCCTGCTCACCAGTTCGCTTACGCGGTTTCCTTCAACTGCTCCAGAATCGCCGGGTTCTCCAGCGTGGACACGTCCTGGGTAATGGTCTCGCCCTTGGCCAGCACGCGCAGCAGGCGGCGCATGATCTTGCCGGAGCGGGTCTTGGGCAGGTTGTCGCCGAAACGGATCTCCTTCGGCTTGGCGATCGGACCGATTTCCTTCGCCACCCAGTTGCGCAGCTCGGTCGCCAGTTTCTTGGCGTCTTCGCCGGTCGGACGCGCCTGCTTCAGCACCACGAAGGCGCAGATCGATTCGCCCGTGGTCTCGTCCGGCTTGCCCACCACCGCGGCTTCCGCCACGATCGGGTGCGCCACCAGCGCCGATTCGATCTCCATCGTGCCCATGCGGTGACCCGACACGTTCAGCACGTCGTCGATGCGGCCCGTGATCGTGAAGTAACCGGTGTCCTTGTTGCGGATCGCCCCGTCACCGGCCAGGTAGTATTTACCGCCCAGTTCATCCGGGAAGTAGCTGGTACGGAAGCGGTCCGGGTTGTTCCAGATGGTGCGGATCATCGACGGCCACGGGCGCTTCACCACCAGGATGCCGCCCTGCCCGTTCGGCACATCGGCGCCCGATTCGTCCACGATCGCAGCCATGATGCCCGGCAGCGGCAGGGTGCAGGAGCCCGGCACCATCGGGGTCGCGCCCGGCAGCGGGGTGATCATGTGGCCGCCGGTCTCGGTCTGCCAGAAGGTGTCCACGATCGGGCAACGTTCCTGGCCGACATTACGGTAGTACCACATCCAGGCTTCCGGATTGATCGGCTCGCCCACCGAACCCAGCAGACGCAGGCTGGACAGGTCGAAGTTCTTCGGGTGCACCTTGGCGTCCACGTCCGAGGCCTTGATCAGGGAACGGATCGCGGTCGGCGCGGTGTAGAAGATCGAGACCTTGTGCTTGGCAATGGTTTCCCAGAAACGGCCGGCGTGCGGGAAGGTCGGCACGCCCTCGAACACGACCTGGGTCGCGCCCACCGCCAGCGGGCCATAGGCGATGTAGCTGTGGCCGGTCACCCAGCCGATGTCGGCGGTGCACCAGTAGACGTCTTCCGGCTTGATGTCGAAAGTCCACTTCATGGTCATCGCGGCCCACAGCAGGTAGCCGCCGGTCGAGTGCTGCACGCCTTTCGGGGTGCCGGTCGAGCCCGAGGTGTAGAGGATAAAGAGCGGATGCTCGGCATCGACCCATTCCGGCTCGCACTCGGCGCTTTGGCCGTCGACCAGCTCGTGCAGCCAGATGTCGCGGCCCTGCTGGAAGTTGATGTTGCCACCGGTACGCTTGTAGACGATCACGTCCTTGACGGAATCGCAGCCGCCCAGGCCCAGGGCCTCGTCGACGATGGCCTTCAGGGGCAGCGACTTGCCGCCACGCAACTGTTCGTCAGCGGTAATGACGGCCACGGCGCCGGCGTCGATGATGCGTTCCTGCAGCGACTTGGCCGAGAAACCGCCGAACACGACCGAGTGGGTGGCGCCGATGCGGGCGCAGGCCTGCATGGCGGCCACGCCTTCGACCGACATCGACATGTAGATGATGACGCGGTCGCCCTTCTTGATGCCGCGCGATTTCAGCGCATTGGCGAACTTGCCGACGCGCTCGTGCAGCTCGCGGTAAGTCACCTTGGTGACGGCGCCGTCGTCCGCCTCGAAGATGATGGCGGTCTTGTCGGCGTTGCCGTTCTTCAGGTTGCGGTCGAGGCAGTTGTACGAGGCGTTCAACTGGCCGTCGGCGAACCATTTATAAAAGGGCGCCTTGGATTCGTCCAGGGTACTGGTGAAAGGCTTGTGCCACTCGATGTGTTCGCGGCCCTGGCGCGCCCAGAAGCCTTCGTAGTCCTTGTCCGCCTCGGCGCACAGCGCCTCGTATTCGGCCATGCTCTTGATGGCTGCCTTCGCGGAAAATTCGGGAGGCGGCGGGAAAACGCGGTTTTCCTGCAAGCCCTGGGTCTGGTCCTGGGTGGTCTCGTTCTCGGCCATTCTAGTCTCCATAGTAGTAGTAACTTTGCTAGACACCTTAGGTGGGCACGCTTACTGAGCCCTTACAGCTGCTGCCGACTCACCGGCCATTCTACCAACGCCTGTTGCAAAGAGTCTAAGTCCATTTCAAGCCCGGACATTAACCCTACTGCCGGTGTAGAATGCTGAGCTGTTTTGTCGCAATCCTGGAGTCTTCCGTCCGATGTCCCAGCTTTCTCCGCACAACCGAGGCCCCCAGCTCTCCCCGCTGAACAACCTGATTTTCGCCAGCCGCTGGCTGCAGTTGCCCCTCTACCTGGGTCTGATCCTGGCGCAATGCGTCTACGTGTTCCATTTCTGGGTCGAACTGGTCGACCTGATCGGCGCCGCCATGGGCAACGCCGCTTCGCTCCAGCACATCCTGGACGCCGTCAGCGTGCCGGGCGGCACCCGCCCGACCAAGCTGACCGAAGTCACCATCATGCTGGTCGTGCTCGGCCTGATCGACGTGGTCATGATCTCGAACCTGCTGATCATGGTCATCGTGGGCGGCTACGAGACCTTCGTCTCGCGCATGCACCTGGAGAACCATCCGGACCAGCCCGAGTGGCTGTCGCACGTGAACGCCTCGGTGCTCAAGACCAAGCTGGCGATGGCGATCATCGGCATCTCCTCGATCCACCTGCTGAAAACCTTCATCAACGCCTCGGCCTATGACGAGAAGACGCTGATGTACCAGACGATCATCCACTGCGCCTTCCTGCTGTCGGCGCTGGCGATCTCGTACACCGACCGCATCACCACGCTCACGCACCACCAGCCAAAGCATTAATACAAACCCTCGTACTCCAAGAGAACCCACATGGCAACCGTCATCAAACAGGAAGACCTGATCGAATCCGTCGCCGCCGCGCTCCAGTACATCAGCTACTACCACCCGGCCGACTACATCCAGCACCTGGCACGCGCCTATGAAGCCGAGCAGAGCCCGGCCGCCAAGGACGCGATCGCCCAGATCCTGACCAACTCGCGCATGTGCGCCGAAGGCAAGCGTCCGATCTGCCAGGACACCGGCATCGTCAACGTGTTCCTGAAGATCGGCATGAACGTGCGCTTCGAAGGCTTCACCGGTTCGGTGACCGACGCCGTCAACGAAGGCGTGCGCCGCGCCTACAACTTCGCCGACAACAAGCTGCGCGCGTCCATCGTGGCCGACCCGCACTTCGAGCGCAAGAACACCAAGGACAACACCCCGGCCGTGGTCCACATGGAGCTGGTCGAGGGCGACACCGTCGACGTCAAGCTGGCGGCCAAGGGCGGCGGTTCGGAGAACAAGACCAAGTTCGTCATGCTCAACCCCTCCGACTCGCTGGTCGACTGGGTGATCAAGACAGTGCCCCTGATGGGCGCCGGCTGGTGCCCGCCGGGCATGCTCGGCATCGGCATCGGCGGCACCGCCGAGAAGGCGATGCTGATGGCGAAAGAGTCGCTGATGGAAGACATCGACATGTACGAGCTCAAGCAGCGCGGCCCGCAGAACAAGCTGGAAGAGCTGCGCATCGAACTGTGCGACAAGATCAACGCGCTGGGCATCGGCGCCCAGGGCCTGGGCGGCCTGACCACGGTGCTGGACGTGAAGATCAACATGTACCCGACCCACGCGGCCTCCAAGCCGGTGGCGATGATCCCGAACTGCGCCGCCACGCGTCACGCCCACTTCGTGCTGGACGGCTCGGGCCCGGCCTACATCGAACCGCCGGCGCTGTCGACCTGGCCGGAAGTGCACTGGACCCCGGACACCGAGAAGTCCAAGCGCGTCGACCTGAACACCCTGACCCGCGAGGAAGTCGCGTCCTGGAAGCCGGGCCAGACCCTGCTCCTGAACGGCAAGATGCTGACCGGCCGCGACGCCGCCCACAAGCGCATCCAGGACATGCTGGCCAAGGGCGAGCAGCTGCCGGTGGACTTCACCAACCGCGTGATCTACTACGTCGGCCCGGTCGATCCGGTGCGCGACGAAGTGGTGGGCCCGGCCGGCCCGACCACCGCGACCCGCATGGACAAGTTCACCGACATGATGCTCGAGAAGACCGGCCTGATCGCGATGATCGGCAAGGCCGAGCGCGGCCCTGCTGCCATCGAGTCGATCCAGAAGCACCAGTCGGCCTACCTGATGGCGGTCGGCGGCTCGGCCTACCTGGTGTCGAAGGCGATCAAGTCGGCCAAGGTAGTCGGCTTCCAGGACCTGGGCATGGAAGCGATCTACGAGTTCGAAGTCACCGACATGCCGGTGACCGTGGCCGTCGATTCGACCGGCACCTCG
The DNA here is from genome assembly GCF_002007115.1 of Massilia sp. KIM. Taxonomy (NCBI): domain Bacteria; kingdom Pseudomonadati; phylum Pseudomonadota; class Betaproteobacteria; order Burkholderiales; family Oxalobacteraceae; genus Massilia; species Massilia sp. KIM. The sequence continues at coordinate 2,790,642 of NZ_MVAD01000001.1, forward strand.
GTGCACATCACCGGTCCGAAGGAGTGGGCCGCCAAGATCGAGTCGCTGAAAGGCATCCCGGTCACCACCGCCTGACGCCAAGCGGACGGGCTCGCCCGAACGGGCCCGCCCGTCCGCGCCACGCATTCCTTCACGGCCGCCATGACGCACCCTACTCCGCCCAACGACGCCCCGGTCGGCATCTTCGACTCGGGCGTCGGCGGCCTCTCGGTGCTGCGCCACATCGGGGCGCAGTTGCCGCACGAACACCTGCTGTATTTTGCCGATTCCGGCTTCGCCCCCTACGGCGACAAGCCGGAATCGGTCGTGGTCGAGCGCGTGCTGTCCATCGCGGCCTATCTCGCCACCCATGGCGTGAAGGCGCTGGTGGTCGCCTGTAACACCGCCACCGTAGCGGCGGTGCGCACCCTGCGCGCGCGCTATCCCGACATGCCCATCGTCGGCGTCGAGCCCGGCCTCAAGCCGGCCGCCGCTGCCACCCGCAACGGCAAGGTCGGCGTGCTGGCCACCGAGCGCACCCTGCGCGGCGCCAAGTTCCTCGACCTGCGCGACCAGATCCACGAAGCCACCGGCGCCGAGTTCCTGCTCCAGCCCTGCGTGGGCCTGGCCGACCAGATCGAATTCGGCGAGCTCGATTCGCAGGAGACGGCAAGGATGCTGGAGCGCTTCATCCACCCCTTGCTCGAGGCCGGGGCCGATACCCTGGTGCTGGGCTGCACCCACTATCCGCTGGTGCAGGCCTCGATCGAGCGCGTGCTGGCGCAGGCCGGCAAGCCGGATGTCTGCCTGATCGACACCGGCGACGCGGTGGCGCGCCAGCTGGCGCGTTTGCTGGAAACGGGTGGCCTGCTGCGCGAGGGCGGCGGCGCGCCCGCCAGCCTCACCGGTTTCACCAGCGCCAGCAGCACCGCGCTGCGCGCGGCCTTCACCAGCCTGATCGGCGTCGATCCGCCAGTGCACGAGGTCGAGATCGCATTCCCGGCCGGCTACGAGAAAAGCGCGCGCATTTAAATTTGCCAGTTTGCCGAGGAGTTTGTATAATCTCGTTCTGTCTCGGCAACAGCGAGACAAAGAAGCAAGTCAGTGGTGGCTGTAGCTCAGTTGGTAGAGTCCAGGATTGTGATTCCTGTTGTCGTGGGTTCGAGTCCCATCAGCCACCCCAAGAATTCATCTGTAAAACAACGGGTTACTAGCGAAGTTGCTGTAACCCGTTGTTGTTTTTGGAGATGCATTCCGTTTTGGAAGATCTGCTGATCCTAGTGAGAGTCGACGCATAGCCCATATGCTTCCCGGCTCCGCAGCTAATATTGCAACTATTCTTCACCCCAAAGCGGTATTCCGGAGCCGAGCTGTTTTAGATTCTGCTTTAGGTTCAGTTCGATCTCAAGGTTGGGGGCCATCTCCATGATCTGCCGATGGAAGGGGCTGCCCGGAGGTACAAGTGCCGCCTCCCTCACTACTCGTTCTGTCACGCTGATATTGTTTTTGATAGTTTTTGCAAAGCGAACCATTCTACTCGGCGGTCTACCCACGATCGTAGTCTCTGTCGTCTGTATTAGTAGCTGTTTCACGACGTCTCGTGAAATTTGATCATCAGATTGAAAGTATCTTAGCATGACACCAACCGTGTCATACGGCACTTCTTTTTGCATTGCGAACGCTGCAAGCATGCTGAAGCCCCGATCAGCACCCGGAAATGGGAGTGGCTTGGGTTTATAAGACGAGCGATTCCAGCGTGCGATCGCCACTACTACGCACCCGCCGTATTCGGGACGCTCCAGCCAGATATCGGGTTCCGGCTGCCGGTCGAACGGTGCGGTTGTCTGAATTAGAGATTCATCGGGTATGTAGATTCGGATTTGTGCCCCTAGTCGTCTGCTAACTCGTCGTTATGGCTTTTCGCTAACGGGGCAAGGTCGTGTTGCCGTTCGACTCGAATATGAAAACGGCCGCTTTCGTGGAGACTTAAATGAATCTCACCCGCGAAGCTACCTGATCTTACATACACTTCGCGCCCGTGGACCGCAATATTCCAGCAACTCGATTGTGCTCCGTACTTTGAGCCTACGATGAAGCTTAGATGCGTTTTCCCGCGGTGCCAACTTCTACTGAGAAGATGTTGAGGTGTCATGGGATCAGTTTCGCTTACTTTACTGAAAGGGCTGATGGGCAGTGTAATCACGTGCTTAATACTTCCGCAAACTTCGCAATAGTTGCCTTGGGGATATGCCAGGGGTACTTAGCGAGACTGGCAGGTACCGCGCAGGGAAAACGCTTTTCTAATCACGGTGCGAAACTCGCCCTACCCCTTTATTCGCTTGAACGCTCGACGCGCTCCTTCTACCGCTTCCCTACTGACATGACTGTGCCCTTGGCTCCGCTGGTTCGGCACGTCATCGTCCACCTCTTTTAGGTAAGGCTCATCATCAGGTTTGCAGCGCGCCATAGAACACCAACTGAGTGCGTGCCGCCGGGCTCACGCGCGGTGCTCATCGCGCCAGCGACCCAATTTCGGACCTTGCCGCAGAGTTGCCGAAAAAGCGAATGATTGCGAATACTTTTCTACTTGGTCAAAGGACCACGGAGCGCGCTGTAACTGAGAGAACTGCAGCCTTAAGACACCTACCATTAATGCAAGTTACTGGTCAGAATAGCGGCTTGGCGGGTAAGCATTTCCCTGAGAAAGCCGGTTTACTAACGCTAGCGGAATGAAAGGAGATAACAGTCTCACCATCTAAACGTCGGATACTCAGATTCACTAGCGAAACTCGCCCCCCCAAGGCCGTAGACGCGATTGCCGTTTTCCCAGTGTAATAATAGTTCTTTTCGTCGAACTTCGTCCTAACATCTCCAAGCTGAGTTTGGTACTTTGCCACCCGCTTATCCATATCGAGCTCAATAATCAGCGTTTCATGATCGGATTTAGGGTTCGTTGGCGAACCATCGATTGTTTGATATAAGCGATTCCACCCATTGCACAACAATGTTATTTGCTTTGCAAAACAAGCATTGCAGAAGATTGCCACAAAAAATCCAAATACGATATTTTTCATAAATGTGCCTTCTTCCATTGCTAATCGCTCTGCCCATCAATCCATAGCAGTTATTCTCTGCGTCTGTTGCGATGAAACTTCCGTTCATCGGCATGGTACGAGGCCAGCTTTCATCGCTCAACATCGCGAAGCGGTCGCGTTACTACTGCTCGACCTCAGTAGTTTACAAGAAGTGCAGATTAATTTGCTGGTCTCTTCGTCCCACTTATTCCAGATTGAAAATAAATTTCGGCTGAACGTGCCGCCCCAGCTGCGTGTTCGTTATGCGCGCCATATTTGCACCTCACCGCACCAGATAGGTGCAGTGACGTCGTACAAATACGTCATCTATAAGATTGCGGTTGAGTATCACCTATTGCCTCCTTGCCAGCCAGGCATGGCATGCTATGCTAGCTTCATCGCCCCGCAGAGCACCGGCATGCCTCCCCCCGACACCCACGACCCGCAGATTTCCCAGCTCGCCGCCAAGCGCAAGCCGGCCGCGCGACTGGCCGCCCTGGTCCTGCTGACCTTCTGCATGCTGCTGGCCGGCCTGCAGGTGGCCGACGCCTGGCGCGCGCGCGACAAGCGCCTGCACGCGGCGGCGGTGGCCAACTCGAACATGGTGCACGCCCTCGCCGCCCAGGGCGAAAGCGCGATCCGGATCACCGACACCGTGCTGGCAAGCGTGGTCGAGCAGGTCGAGCACGAAGGCTGGAGCGGAGAAGCCGGCGCGCGCCTGCAGAACCACCTGCGCAACATGGTGCGCGAAGTCGAGGAACTGCACGGCCTCCTGATCTACGACGCCGAAGGCAACTGGGTCCTGAATTCGCTCGACAAGCCGATGAAGGGAAACAACGCCGACCGCGAATACTTCCGCTACCACCGCAGCCACCCGGACCGTGGCGCCCATGTCGGCCCACCGGTCCTGAGCCGCTCCACCGGCGCCTGGGTGCTGCCGATCTCGCGCCGCATCAACCACCCCGACGGCAGCTTCGCCGGCGTGGCGGTCGCCACCATCCAGATCGCCTACTTCGCCCGCCTCTACGATGCCTTCGACGTCGGCCGCGACGGCACCATCCTGCTGGCGCTGGACGACGGCACCCTGGCCTACCGCCGCCCCTTCAACGAGAAGCTGATCGGCGAGACGATCGCCCCCGGCAGCGTCTACCAGACCTACAGGCAGGTCGGCGCGGTCGGCAGCGCCACCCTGCGCGGGCGCATGGACGGGGTGCTGCGCCTGTACAGCTTCCGGCGCATGGGCGGCTATCCGCTGCTGGTGGTAGCGGGCGTGTCGCGCGACGAGGTGCTGGCCGAATGGCGCGCCTCGACCACGATCCTGGTCGGAGGCAGCGTGCTGGTGGTGCTGCTGCTGGCCGCGGTCGGGGTGAGGCTGGTGCGCCAGATCATGATCCGCGACAGCCTCGAACAGGAACTGATGAGCGCGCGCGAGCGGCTCCAGGAGCGCAACGAGATCCTGACCGAACTGGCCGAACGCGACGGGCTTACCGGCATCTCGAACCGCCGCCACTTCGAGGAAACCCTGCAGCTCGAGATCGGCCGCGCGGCGCGCACCGGCCGTCCGATCTCGCTGATCATCCTCGACGTCGACAACTTCAAGAAGTACAACGACCGCTACGGCCACGTGGCCGGCGACGACTGCCTGCGCCGGGTGGCCGCCGCCCTGCCCGGCAGCCTGGCGCGGCCGAGCGACTTCCCGGCCCGCTACGGCGGCGAAGAATTCGTGATCCTGCTGCCGGAGACCGGCGCCAGCGGCGCCGCTCACGTGGCCGAGAAAGTGCGCCTGGCGGTGATGGAATGCGAGCTGGCCCACGCCGACAACTGCCCCGGCGTGGTCACCGTCAGCCTGGGCGTGTTCACCACCCTGATCGACGCCGCCGCCCCGCCCTCGGGCGCGGCCCTGGTGGCCCAGGCCGACCAGTTGCTCTACCGCGCCAAGCAGCTCGGCCGCAACCGCGCCGTCAGCACCCTGGAGGACGAGCCCCTGGCGGCGCAGGCATGAGGCTGGACGCCGGGGGGAGTGGTATGCTGCCGGCTTCCGGCACTCCCCCCACCGACATGGCGCCATCCCCCCACCCCGATCCGCACATCTCGCGCCTGGCCGCCAAGAAGCGGCCGGCGGTGCGCTACGCGATCGCCTTCCTGGCCGTGTTCTGCGCGCTGCTGGTCGTGATCGCGGCCTGGGACGCCTGGAGCGCGCGGCGCGCGCGCTTGGCCGACACCGTGGCCTCGACCTCGAACGTGGCGCTGGCGCTGGCGGCCCAGGGCGAAAGCACGATCCGGGTGGTGGACACGGTGCTGGCCGGCCTGGTCGAGCGCATCGATCACGACGGGCTCGACCGCATCGACCTTGCGCGCCTCGAACGCCACCTGCGCGACACCGTGGCCGAGGTCAAGGAGCTGCACGGCCTGTTCGTCTACGGCGCCGACGGCAGCTGGATCGCCACCTCGCTCGAGCGCCGGATGCAGCACAACAATTCGGACCGCGCATACTTCCACTACCACCGCACCCACAAGGACCGCAAGGTGCACGTCGGCCTGCCGGTGCGCAGCCGCTCCAGCGGGGTGTGGATCCTGCCGGTCTCGCGCCGCCTGGACAACCCGGACGGCAGCTTCGCCGGCGTGGTGCTGGGCACCATCCGGGTCGACTATTTCTCCGAGCTGTACGAGCGCTTCGACACCGGCCGCTCCGGCACCATCGTCCTGCTGCACGACAGCGGCGTGCTGATCTACCGCCATCCCTTCAACCCCCTACAGGTCGGCAACGACGTCACCAAGGGACCGATCATGGAGATGTACCGCCGCCACGGCCCGGTCGGCTCGGCCATGATGCGCTCCTACTTCGACAAGGTGGAGCGCCAGTACAGCTACCGCCATCTCGACGGCTTCCCGCTGATCGTCTCGACCGCGCAGTCGAAGCAGGACATCCTGGCGCCCTGGTGGCAGTCGACGCTGACGCTGGGCGCCGTGATCGTGGTGGTGCTGGTGCTGCTGGTCGGCTTCGGCTCGCGCCTGGTGCGCCAGATCATGATCCGCGACCGGCTCGAGGAGGAGCTGACGAGCGCGCGCGCCGCGCTGCAGGAAGACAACCGGGAGCTGGCCAGGATGGCCGACCACGACGGCATGACCGGCATCGCCAACCGGCGCCGCTTCGAGGAAGCGCTGGCGCAGGAGCGCAGCCGGGCGATGCGCACCGCGCAGCCGCTGTCGCTGGTGATGCTGGACGTGGACTTCTTCAAGAAATTCAACGACACCTATGGCCACGTGGCGGGCGACGACTGCCTGCGCCGGGTGGCGACCGCGATCGGCGACAGCCTGGCCCGGCCTTCGGACCTGGCGGCGCGCTACGGCGGCGAGGAATTCGTGGTCCTGCTGCCGGCCACGCATGCGCGCGGGGCGCAGCGGGTGGCGGAGCGGATCCGGGAAGCGGTGATGGCGGCGGCGATCCCGCATGCGGGCAATCCGGCGGGCATCGTCACCATCAGCGCCGGCGTGTCCAGCATGCGCTTCACGCCGGGCGAGGACGCCGATCCGACCTTGCTGGTGGAACGGGCGGATGCCTTGCTGTACCGGGCCAAGCAGGCCGGCAGGAACCAGGTCTGCGGCGAGGCGGAAGCGCAGCCGGCGCACGCCTCCTCCGCCGGCTCCTAGAAGCCCGCCCCGGCGCCGGCCGGGGGCGAAGCGCGGATCAATGACGGTAGGGATTGCGCGGCCTGTCGTCGAAGCGGTTCGGCACCCCATCCCCATCGCGGTCGCGACGCGCGGCCACCCGTTCGACGTGGCGCCAGCCGCCGCGGTCCAGCTGCCAGCCCTGGCGGTCGTGGCGCCATTCCGGACGCTGGTAGGCGTAGCCCGGGCGCACGCGCTCGAAGTGGCCGGCGACCCACACGTGGCGGCGGCCGTTCCAGTCCCAGTAGCCCGGCACCCAGTCGTAGCCGCGGCGCGCGGCCGGCACGGCTTCGCGCAGCGGCGCCGGCGGGGCCTTGTGCGCGATCACGACTTCGGCGCGGATCGCGGCGTCGGCCTGGGCGGGTGCGAAGGCGGCGGCGCCGATCAGGACGGCGGCGGTGGCGGCGAGTATGCTTTTCATGGTGCTCTCCTTGCGGTTGGTGTGAGACCACTATAGCCAGGCCCGGCCGGGCGATGGGCGAATGAAGGAAGTTATTACAGCCGATACACGAGGCCACAAACCTGTAACAGCAGGCCGGGAATGTAAATCGGTGTAAGGAGAGGCCGGACTGCCGGGTGATGCGCGGGGTGCTGCGGGAGGGCGTGCTACAGGAGGGTGTGCTGCGCGGAGAGACGCAGCCGGCCGGGAGGCCGGCTGCGCAGGGAAGATTAGTCCAGCTTCCAGGCGTAGTCGACCTTGGTCCAGGTCTGGGCCGGCGCGCCGTCCTTGGTGCCCGGCTTGAACTTGCACGAGGTCAGGCCCTTGACCAGCGCCTTGTCCAGGTTCTTGAAGCCGCTCGACTTGTCGATCTTCGACTCGGCCACCGTACCGTCAGCATTGACCAGGAACGACGCCGAGGTCGTGCCCTGCTCTTCGTTCATCAGCGAAGCCTTCGGGTATTCGATTGCGCACTTCTTCGGGTCGAACGAAGCCGGGACTTCAGCGGCGAAGGAGGTGGCGCAGGCGCCGGTCAGGGCCAGGGCTGCGAACAGCTTGACGGTCAGGTTTTGCATGGTTGATTCCCCAATTAGTTGATATGAAGTTTGCAGTCTCTCTGCATGCCGGCTGGTTCGCCGGCGGTTCTTAGAATTCTTCCCACTCGTCGGCGCCGGCCGTCGCCGCAGCTGCGGGCTTCTTCGGCTTGGCGCTCGATTCGGCGATCTCGTCGTCGCCCTTGGCCGCCGGCTTGGCTTGCGCCTTGGCTGCCGGCTTCTTCAGGGACGGCGGCGTGCTGCGCTTGGCGGCCGGACGCGGCACCACGGCGGTGCTGACCGGCGCCGCAGGCGCGGCGGCTTCGAACTGGAACTGCTCGCCTTCTTCCAGCTTGAAGATGCTGACCACGCGCGCCAGTTCGGCGGCCTGGTCCTGCAGGCTTTGCGCGGCGGCAGCCGCTTCCTCGACCAGCGCGGCGTTCTGCTGGGTCATGCTGTCCATCTCGATGATCGACATGTTGACCTGCTCGATGCCGGCGCTCTGCTCGGCGCTGGCGTTGGCGATCTCGCTCATGATGTCGGTCACGCGCTTGACGCTCGCCACCACTTCGTCCATCGTCACGCCGGCCTGGCCGACCAGCTTGCTGCCGCGCTCGACCTTCTCGACGGAGTCGCCGATCAGGGTCTTGATTTCTTTCGCCGCCGCTGCCGAACGCTGCGCCAGGTTGCGCACTTCGCTCGCCACCACCGCGAAGCCGCGGCCTTGTTCACCGGCGCGGGCCGCTTCCACCGCGGCGTTCAGCGCCAGGATGTTGGTCTGGAAGGCGATGCCGTCGATCACGCCGATGATGTCGGAGATCTTGGCGGCCGAGCTGTTGATCTCGCCCATGGTGCCCACCACTTGCGACACCACGTCGCCGCCCTTGCGGGCCACGTCCGAGGCGGTCGCCGCCAGGGCGTTCGCTTCACGGGCGTTGTCGGCGTTCTGCTTCACGGTCGAGGTCAGTTCTTCCATCGCCGAGGCGGTCTTCTCCAGCGAGCTGGCCTGCAGTTCGGTACGCGAGGACAGGTCGATGTTGCCGGCCGCGATTTCACGCGAGGCGGTGCCGATGGTCTCGGTGCCGCGGCGCACCTGTTCGACGATGCCGACCAGGCTGTTGCGCATTTCCTTCATCTCGACCAGCAGGCTGCCGCGGTCAGAATCCTTGGTGTTGATCGCGATCGACAGGTCGCCGTGGGCGATGCTGCCGGCGATCTTGGCGGTGTAGCCAGGCTCGCCGCCGAGCTGCTTGAGCAGGCTGCGGGTGATCACCCAGGCGGCTGCGGCGCCCAGCACCACGGCGGCCACCAGCATCAGCAGCATGAAATTACGGGCATTCGCGAAGGCGGACTGGGCGTCGACCGCGCTCTGCGCGTTCTGCTTCTCTTCCAGGGTCGCCAGCTGGTCCAGGGCCTCGGTCCACTTCTTCTGGACCGGACGCACTTCCTTGATCATCACGCGGGTCGCGTCCATGGCGTTGTTCGCCAGGTAGAGCTCGGCCGCCTTGGCGATCGCCGGCATGGCAGCCGCTTCCGATTCCTTGATCTGGGCCAGCAGCTTCTTCTCGGCGTCGCTGGCGTGTTCCGCGAAAATCGCCGACAGCTTGCGCTGGGCTTCGTTGTACTTCTCGGTCTGCTGTTTGAACTTGGCCATTTCCGGTTCCATGTCGGCCGGATCGGTCATCAGGGTCAGGACGCGCAGCGACGCGACACGGTCGCTGACGTTGTTACGCATCTCCACCACGAGGGCCGTGGACACGTTGTTAACGCTAACAACCTGCTCCAGCCGGTCCTGGATCTGCGCCATGCGCACAATGCCCACCACGGTCACGGCCACCAGCAGGACCAGGACCAGTGCAAAACCGAGGGCCAGCCGGCTGCCGACCTTCATGTTGTTCAAATTCATTTCGCGTGTTTTCCCTGTAACTATTGATCGGATCGCCCGGAGTCGATAGCGCCGTGCGCGCTCGCGGAGATTGTTGCTTGTTAGTTCCGCATATTTCCGACAGGATAAATCAAATCGATGACCCCAAAGTCAGAAATCGTCCGGCCCATCTAATCTGTTTCAGCACAACAACAGCGTTGATGTATTGCAAGCTCTGGGAATGACGGCATTATGGGATGATGCTTGCCGAGCGGCAAGCTTTATGGAACATTCTATTTACCGATTGTTAACAATCTGTAGCAATTTGCCCACAAGAAATAAAAAAGGCGTGCCTCAGGCACGCCTTTTTGCTGTTGCACGGTAAAGACATCGTCAATACCTGCCAGTTCGGTTCCTCACGCTGCCATCGGCATCCTTGCGGCCGCTTCCAGCAGCAGGCGCGGGTCGCCCGCGGCCAGCCTCTTGGAATCGGACAGCAGCTGGCGGAATGCGCGCGCCCCCGGCAAGCCGGTCATCAGGCCCAGCATGTGGCGGGTGATGCTGTTGAGCTTGAGGCCATGGCCGCCGTACAGGCGCAGCTGCTCCTCGATATAGGGAATCATCGCTTCTAGCACCTCGACCCGCGAGCGCGGGCGCGCGGGGGCGTCGCCGTAGAAGCGCACGTCCCAGTCGGCCATCAGCCAGGGATTGTGGTAGGCCTCGCGGCCCAGCATCACGCCGTCGACGTGCTCCAGGTGCAGGGCGATCTCCTCGTTCGTCTTGACGCCGCCGTTGATGATGATTTCGAGCTCAGGGAACTCGCGCTTGAGCTGGTAGGCGACTTCGTAGCGCAGCGGCGGGATCTCGCGGTTTTCCTTGGGCGACAGGCCCTTGAGCACGGCGTTGCGCGCATGCACGATGAAGGTGCTGCATCCGGCGTCGGCGATGGTGCCGATGAAGTCGCGCACGAAGCCGTATTCCTCGTTGTAGTCGATGCCGATGCGGTGCTTGACGGTGACGTCGACCGAGACCACGTCGCGCATGGCCTTGACGCAGTCGGCCACCAGCTGGGGCTCGAGCATCAGGCAGGCGCCGAAGGCGCCCTTCTGCACCCGCTCGGAGGGGCAGCCGCAATTCAGGTTGATCTCGTCATAGCCCCACTGCTCGCCCAACCTGGCGCTCTTGGCCAGGTCGGCCGGGTCGCTGCCGCCCAGTTGCAGGGCGACCGGATGCTCGATCCCGTCGTAGCGCAGGTGGCGCTCGACGTCGCCATAGACCAGTGCCCCGGTGGTCACCATCTCGGTGTACAGCAGGGTGTGGCGGGTGATGTGGCGGTGGAACACGCGGCAGTGGCGGTCAGTCCAGTCCATCATCGGGGCAACAGACAGTAACCTCTTGTTTTCTTGAGACTTTTTAACGTTCATTCAGGATGTGTCCAGCGATCAGTGCACACGAGGTGCACACAGTACGTTTCAATTCGGTCTATTCCGGGCATCAGATCAACACACGCGGATTGCACATGATGGCAACACTCACTCGACTTCCAAACGGGAAGCGGCGTGCGCAGGCACGCAAAGGAGGGCTCTACAGGGCGGCTGCATGCGCTTTGAAGCGCGACGCAGAGATGTAAGCCAGGAAGAGCGAAGTGGAGGCAATGCACATTATACCGACCGGCTACCAGCCCGTCCCGGATCGGTATAAAGTTGCCCACCTCAGCGGCGACTAATCAGCCACACCTGAGACCTCGCTGACCTTCAGGCAACCGATCCCTTCTTTTCCGCATCCCCGGGAACGCTGGGCGACACCTTCTGCCTTGATGCCGGTGGCGCTCACGCTTGACGCATACCAATCCTGCTCCTACGTTTCCACGCGACCATAACCGTCCCTATCGAACGAGGACACGGCTATGTCAGGCTTCCAAGCCCGAGATTCTCGGGGGATGTTCATGATTCCCCAAGCCCCAGAAGGATGCGGTTACTATACCTACGGCACCCCGACAGAAGGCCGTGCGCAGTACGCCGATCCACGGTTGATCACGCTGCTTCTCGCTGTCGAACGGGCGTGGACAGAAATCGACAAGCGCCGGTTCGGTGTCGGGAACATCAGCAAAGCCGAGGGCGTAGCTTACGGTCATGAGTCGCATAAGAATGGCTTGCAAGTTGATGTCCGCCCGCTGCGCAAGGATGGCCGCAGGGAGCCAGTTTCGTGTGCTTGGCCCCAGTACGACCGCGAAGGAACGCGGACGCTGGTTGAGTTATTCCGTCGCTTTTCCCCTCGCCCCTTGGTGATCCTATTTAACGATCTGCACATCCCCGGCGTAAAGTATTGGGACAAGCATAACGACCATCTCCATATAGCGCTCAAGTGAAGGAGCCACAATGCGACACAATGTGCGACTTCTGACATCCGCCGCGATCCTTTCCGCGGTCTTCACGCTCACCCAGTCCAATGCGGCTGGACCGCAGGAATGGGACGGTGACTTTCACCCGGCCAAAGTAAGCTACCTTGCCTACTCTGGCACGCTGAGCGAGAAGCAGCCGCCCAAAATAGGCAAGCAGAAGGTATCCCTAATGATCGAAGGTCAGCTTGCTCGAGACCTGTTCGCGTCGATAGGTCCAGACGAGAAAGATGCCTGTGGTGAAGGCACAGGACTACGCATCAGACGCCGAGGGGATGTTTCCTGTACGTTCGATAAAGAATCGAAAGCCTCCCCATACACTTGCTACATTGGTGTTGACCTCAAGACCGGCAGAAGTACGGCTGGATCGATTTGCTAATTAGAAGACCCTCGCCAGCGAGTGCCCAGCGCTCAACACCGGGCTCAGGTGCCTCATCGCTTGGCGCACCGCTTCAATGTCGAGCCTCATGCCGGCCGGAGCAGGCGTTACTCCGGGCCGGCAGTCTGTCACATGGATCCGAGGGCAATCAGCGCGCGTTCCGGTAGGCCTCCGCCGTCGTCGGCCGCGCCGAATTGTGCTCCTTGAAGATCTTCCAGCCCTCGGCCGTGCAGCGCCACAGGATCGAGGTGCGCGACACCAGGTACATCGCATCGCCCTGCTTCGGCTTCACCTCGAACACGAACTCCATCACCGAGTGGCTGTATCCGGGCCCCGCGGCCACGACGCCGGGCTGTTCGGTGATCTTGTGGTGCACGCTCTCGAATTTGGGGACCAGTCCGTACCACACCTTGCTGTAGTCATCCGCCGTGTGGCGGACCTTGAGCTCGGGATCGAAGTCGTCGAACAGGTTGAGATCCTTGCTGCCGAAGTCGTAATACTTGCCGAGGTCTTTCCTGAAATTGAACTCCGGATCGCCGGCGTCACGCTCCCAGCCGATCATCAGCCAGTCGCGATGGAGCTGGGCCACCCCTTCCTTGCCCGAGCTTGCGCAATCGGTGCGAAGGTCCGCGGCGAACGTCGAGGAGCAGGCAATACCGAGGACCAGTGCGAGTGCATTTTTCAACATGTTTCGACCTCTCTATCTGTGGGTTCAGGGTGGAAGCGGCATCCGCAAACTCGCTGTCGCTGATTGCCGGATATTCCGCTGCTGTGATGAGAAGTATAGGATTCGCACCTATGGGGCCGGTAACAAGATCGTCGAGACTTCTTGCCTAATCCTCTAATACCCACGCGGGCGACGGCGCAGCGCCCCGATCCGGGCGCGTGGCGCCGGGGGCAACTGGCCGCCCGCCAGGAAGCAGGCAGGCGCCGGGGGCAGCCGGCCGCCCGCCTCGGCGCAGGCAGGCGCCGACCGGCACCGACCGGGCAACCTGCGCGTCCACGACCCGTCTGGAGAATTGGGCAAGAGCTCGCGGGGATTACGCGTTTGCCGCCGTGCCGATCGCTCCTACCATGGAAACACACCTATTCCATCGGAGGACATGATGCAGAAATGCTGGTTTATCACAGGAGCGAGCCGCGGGCTCGGACTCGACATTGCGAAGGCGGCCTTGCGCGCAGGCGACTGCGTGATGGCGACCGGGCGCGACCCGCAACAGGTGCTGGCCGCGCTGGGAGGCGACAGCGAATGCCTGATGGTGGCGCGGCTCGACGTCGACCACCCCGAAGACGCGCACGCCGCCGTTGCGATGGCGCTTGAACGTTTCGGCGGGATCGACGTGCTGGTCAACAATGCCGGCTATGGCCACCTCGGCTTTTTCGAGGAAAGCACGGCGCAGGACATTCGCCATCAATTCGACAGCAACGTCTTCGGCCTGATGGAAGTCACGCGCGCGGTGCTGCCCTCCATGCGGGCCGCGGGCGCGGGCCATATCCTCAACATGTCCTCGCTCGCCGGGGTGCGGGGCTCGGCCTTCAGTTCGATCTACTGCGCCAGCAAGTTCGCGGTCGAGGGATTTTCCGAAGCCCTGGCCGAGGAACTCGCGCCCTTCGGCATCCGGGTGACGATCGTGGAGCCCGGCCCGTTCCGCACCGATTTCCTGTCCGGACGATCGCTGCGGGTGGGCGCTGCCTGCCTGCCCGGCTACGATGCGGCGCGCGAGCGGCTGCGCGCCTCCTTCGAAGCGCGTAACGGGCGCCAGGCGGGCGACCCGGAGCGGCTGGCACGCGCCCTGCTCACCCTGGTGAACGACCCGCATCCCCCGCTGCGCTTCCTGGCCGGCAGCGTCGCATCGGATGCGGCGCTCCACAAACTGGAACACATGCGGGGCGAGATCGATCGCTGGCGCGACCTGTCGACCGGAACGGATGGCGCCTACGCCGACAGCCGCCAATGGCAGGCGCCGGGCCAGTCCTGAGCGCCCCGGCGCAGCCCGCAGCAAAGCGCCGATAGTGCGCGCAAGCCGGCGACAGACCGGCCTTGCGCACTGCGTCACCATCGTCTCACCCAGCGGCGAGTGTCCGCGGACCTGTCAATCGCGTCGAAACGGAGAATTCCATGTCAGAACAAGCAGCGTCTTTTGCTGTCGTCGCCATATTCCATGCCCGCGCCGGGAAGAGCGAGGAACTGGGGCGGCAACTGCTGTCGCTGGTCGCGCCGACCCGCCAGGAAGAAGGTTCCCGCCTTTACCATATCTGCCGCTCCAGCGCGGACGGCGCCGAGTGGCTGGTGATGGAAAACTGGCGCGACCGGGCCGCCTTCGACTTCCACATGGCGACCCCGTATGTCGGCGCCTTCATGCAGCAGGTGCCCCTGCTGTGCGCGCGCGAGCCGGACATACGCTTCCTCGACATCGCATCGCCGGGCTACCCCGGGCAGGCGCAGGCCCCTGCCCCGGCCTCGTCGCGCAGGGCAGACGGCCATGAAACTCCTGAATGACTATCTGCTGCCGAACGAACGCACGGCCCTGATCGAGGCCTTGCGGCGCGATACCGAGAACGAACGCCTCAAGGCCTTGCAGTATCCGCAATGGCGCGACTACCACCTGCAGAACGTGCGCCTGAACGTGCGCATCCTGGAGGCCTTCGGATACCGCCACGAGACGGTCGGGCTACCGGAGCCGGATCTTTACAGGCGCAGCAGCATCAGCTCTTCGTCGTAATACCTGCCGCCGACCTGCATCGCATCCGGCTCCCGGCCATAGCTGACGAAGCCCATCGAGCGATACAAGGCGCTGGCGCGGGGATTGTCGACATTCACATTGAGGTGGACCTGCCTGACGCCGATGCCGCGCGCATGCTCGAACAAGGCCTCCAGCATGCGGCGCGCGATGCCGCCGCCACGACGGTCCGGGTGCACGAACACGCCCCAGAGGATCGCCTTGTGGGCCACCTGCACCAGGGCTTCGCGGCGCAGGCCGGCAATGCCGACCAACACCTCGTCCTGGTAGGCGCCGAAGACCAGCTGGTGCTCCGTCCGCGTGATCCGCGCCCGGATCTGCTCCGGGCTGCGGCTGCTTTCTTCCTCATAGGTGGGATAGATCGCTTCGGGCATGTCCGCGATCGAGCGCAGACGCAAGGCCTGGAACGCCTCCCATTCGTCGGCATGGAGAGGGCGAAAACGGATTTCAGGGTTGGACATATCGAATCAGGTAGAAAGATGCATCGCGCCGGCGCGCCAGAGCGCAATGATACGGCCGGCGGCGTCGCCGCCGCAATGCGTCCAGGCCGGGCATCGCCAGGCCGCAGCGACAAACAGTCCCTGGATGCCCTCACTATTCCCACATCGGTGATAATCTGCGCGCTTGGTGGCCAAGTCAAACAAGGAGAAGCAACAATGGATTACCTCACCGCGGTGCGCGCCTTCGTGCGGGTGGCCGAAAGCGGCAGCTTCGCCAGGGCGGCCGACTCGATGCAGCTGCCGCGCAATTCGGTGACCAAGCTGGTCCAGTCGCTGGAAGCGCACCTGCGTATCAAGCTGCTCAACCGCACCACGCGGCGGGTCTCGATGACCAGCGACGGCGCCGCCTACTACGAACGCATGGCGCGCCTGCTGGAAGAATGGGACGAGGTGGAGGATGAACTGGCGCGCGCGCGCAGCCATCCGCGCGGACGCCTGCGCGTGGACATGGGCACCACGATTGCATCGCTGCTCCTGATTCCGACGCTGGCGCAGTTCCATGTGCGCTACCCCGATGTGCAGCTCGATATCGGCGCCAGCGACCGGCCGGTGGACCTGGTGAGCGAGCGGGTGGACTGCGTGATCCGGGCCGGCGCCGTGAGCGACCCCTCGCTGATCGCGCGCCAGCTCGGCTACCTGCCCCAGACGACCGTCGCGACCCCGGGCTACCTGGAAACGCATGGGGTGCCGCTTCATCCCGAGGATCTCGACAAGGGGCACCAGCTGGTCCGCTATACCTATGCCGGCTCGACCCGCCAGCAGGCCATCGTGCTGACGCGCGACGGACAGTCGGTCACGGTGCGTGGCTCCCATTTCGTCTCCGTCAACGACAGCGGCGCGATGCTGGCGGCGACCCTCGGCGGCCTGGGGATCATGCATGGCCCCGCCTTCATCACCGGACGCCACGTGGACGCCGGCGTGCTGGTCCGGGTGCTGGACGACTGGCAGTCGCCCGCCGTGCCCCTGTACATCGTGTACCCCGCCAACCGGCACCTGAGCGCACGCGTGCGGGTATTCGTCGACTGGATGCTGGAACTGTTCCGCAACAGCCCTTATACGCTGCCGCCCGGCCCCGCTGCCTGATCGCGGCGCAGCGAACGGCCGGTGCGCCATCGAAAAAAACCGCGCGCTGCCCCGTGGACGCGCGCGGTGTGGTCAGTGCCGGTGAAGCCGGGAATTACCAGGCCTGGTTGGTCGGCATGATGAAGAGTTCGGCGATGTCCACGTGCGGCGGCGCCTGCACGGCGTACACCACGGCGTCGCCGATGTCCTCGGCCTTCAGGAAGGTCATCTGGTCCTTCAGGCCTTCCATCTGGGCGCGATAGCCCTGGTCGGACACGTGCTCGAACAGTTCGGTTTCCACCGCGCCCGGCTGCAGGCAGGTGACGCGGATGTTGTGGGGCGCGCCCACTTCCATGCGCAGGGTGTCGGTGAAGGCGGTCACCGCATGCTTGGTGGCGCAGTACACGCCCAGGCCCTGGACGGTCTTGCGGCCGGCGATCGAGGAGGTGGTGATGATGTGGCCGGACTTCTTCGCGGTCAGGATCGGCAGGGCCGCCGCGACGGTGTTCAGGACACCCTTGATGTTCACGTCGACCATCCGGTTCCATTCCTCGGTTTTCAGGCTGACGATGTCCGAGGCCGGCATCAGGCCCGCGTTGGCGAACACGATGTCGAGCGTGCCGTAGCGGTCGACCAGCGCCGCCACCCCGGCGTGCACGGCTTGGGGATCGGTGACGTCCATCTCGATCGCGAAGGCCTCGCCGCCGGCGGCGCGGATCTCCGCGACCAGGGCATCCAGGCGCTCCACCCGGCGCGCGGCCACGCCGACCTTGGCGCCGGCCTGGGCCAGTTTCTTCGCGGTGGCGGCGCCGATGCCGCTCGATGCGCCCGTCACCAGTGCAATTTTGCCTTTGAGTTCCATGATCCAGTCCTTTCGAATGTTTGAGGAGTCGGCTTCGATGTCTTGAAGCACGGGACCATGATCGGACAAGGCGGCGGGCGGGTCTTTCGGCGATTTGCCGCGGCTGTCGGGATTTTGCTATTGACCGCCATCGCGGTCGATGCCGAGCTCCCTGCGATAACTGCTCGGGGTGACGCCCGTGCCCTGGCGGAAGACCTGGGAGAAGTGGCTGGGGCTCTGGTAACCGAGCGCCAGGGCGATATCGATGACCGAGCGCTCGGTTTCGCACAGCAGGCGGCGCGCTTCTTCCAGGCGCAGGCGCGCCAGGTAGCGCGATGGCGCCATGCCGGTCGCCTGCTTGAACACCCGGCTGAAATGGAAGACGCTCAGTCCCGCCATCTCGGCGTAGGGCGCAAGCTCGAAGGGCTCGGCGAGCCGGCCGCGCATCGCATCGAGGATGCGGTGCAGTTTATGGGCCGGCAGGCCTCCGCGCACGATCTTGCGGCCGTCCACCGCCACCTCATAGCGCTCCACCAGGTGAAAGCTCAGCGCCTGCGCCAGGCCCTGGATGAAGCCGGCCGAGGGCTGCGCCGGCGCGGCCAGCACCGTGTACAGCAGCTCCAGCACCCCGCACAGCACCGGGTCGCGCTCGCCCGAGACTTCGCGCAGCGCGAAATCGCCGAGCGCGCGCCCGGTGACCGCGCGCACCACGCGGGTGAACAGCGGCAGGCCGACATACACGTGCATCACCGTGAACGGCGCCGCCGAGGTGGTCCGCCAGCGCATCTCCACCGGTATCGGCGAGGTGGTCAGGTAGAAGTCGCCTTTTTGTACCGGCACCGCCAGCCATTCGCCGCCCGGGGGGCGCTCCTCCACCACGGCTTCTCCCGAAGCGATCCAGACCAGCAGGGGCTCGGGCACCGCCGGCACCAGGATCTCGTCCTGCACGGCGTTGCGGGTGGCGATCTCGACGTAGATGTCCTCGTCGGCCTGTGCGTGGCGCTCGCGCAGCATCTGCCCCGGAATGTGCTGCTTCAATCCTTCGGCCGAGCTCAGGTCGGTCATGTTCTCTCCCTCTATCAAAAAACAGCAAACCGGCGACAGTCGGCGCAAGGCCCCGATGGACCGGCCGGACCGATGGCGCGAACATACGGCCGACACGGACATCGAAAGGAAACGCCATGTTCAAGGAACTCCCAGCCAAGAAAGCCTACACCCTGCTCGAGTCGGGCCCGATCGTCCTGGTCACCACCTCCGGGCGCAATGGACCCAACGTGATGACCATGGGTTTTCACATGATGGTGCAACACGAACCGGCGCTGGTGGCCTGCGTGATCGGTCCCTGGGACCAGAGCTATACCGCCCTGCGCGAGAGCGGCGAATGCGTGATCTCGGTCCCGACCGTCGACCTGGCCGAACAGGTCACCCGCATCGGGAACTGCTCGGGCCAGGATACCGACAAGTTTGCCACGTTCGGCCTGCACGCGTTGCCGGCCACCACGGTCGACGCGCCGCTCATCAGGGAATGCATCGCCAACCTCGAATGCAAGGTGGTCGACACCACGATGCTCAAGCGCTACAACATGTTCATCCTCGAAGTGAACCGGATCTGGGTCGACCAGGGCCGACGCGAGCGCCGCCTGATCCACCACGCCGGCGACGGCGTCTACCTGGTCGACGGCGACACCGTGGACACGGGCCGGCTGATGACGAAATGGCGCTACCTGATGGACTGAGCCGCACACCTCTTTTTTTTCACCCTCGCATCAAGGAAACAGCATGACGCTTACCCTCATGACCCCCTTGCGGCGCGCCGTCCTGTGCGCGCTGCTGAGCGGCCTGGCCCCGGCCATGGCGCAGACCACGGCCGCCGAGCCGCTGCCCGCGCAAGCCCGGACCCTGCCCGGCTATCATCGTCTCCTGCTCGGCAAATTCGAGGTCACCGCCCTGTCCGACGGGACGGTGGCGATTCCCCTGTCGGAACTCCTGACCGGCGTGCGCCCGCGCGAGCTGGACACGCAGCTGCGGCGCGCCGGGATCGACCCCCGGCAGGCGGAAACCTCGATCAATGCCTTCCTGATCCACACCGGCGGCCGGCTGGTGCTGGTCGATACGGGCGGCGGCGCCCTGTTCCCCAACAGCGGCCGCCTGGTGGCTAGCCTGGCCGCCGCCGGCTACCGCCCGGAGCAGGTCACCGACATCCTGATCTCGCACCTGCACCCCGACCATTCGGCCGGGCTGACGATCGACGGCAAGGCGGTATTCGCCAAGGCGCTGGTCCACGTCCACCAGCAGGACACCCGCTTCTGGCTGGAGCCGCGCAACAAGGGGGCGCACCCCGAGCATGCGCATGTGTTCGACCAGGCGGCGCGCGACCTCGCCCCCTACCAGGCCAGCGCAAGGGTGCGCGCCTTCGCCACGAACGCCGAGATCGTTCCTGGCGTGCGCGCCGTCGCCACGCCGGGGCATACCCCGGGCCACAGCTTCTTCCGGGTCGAGAGCGAGGGCAAGGTGCTGGTCCTGTGGGGAGACCTGATCCACGCCAAGGACCTGCAGTTCCGCTCCCCCGGCATCGCCATCCGCTATGACCTGGACAGCCGCGCCGCCGTGGCGCAGCGCAAGGCCGCGCTGCGCGAGGCGGCTACCGAGGGCTACCTGGTCGGGGCGCCGCATCTTCCCTTCCCCGGCATCGGACGCGTGCTGGCGAGCGGCGGCGGCTATGAGTGGCTGCCCCTCAACTACAGCGAGGCCGGCATGGGCCGCGCGCAGCCCTAGCCATGGCCTACGGGCCCTGGTCCGGACTTCAGGGCTCGAAGCCGCCGATCGTCATGCCGCCGTCGATCACCAGCAACTGCCCGTGCACGTAGCTGGAAGCCGGGGATGACAGCCACACGGCGGCTTCGGCGATCTCGCGCGGATGCGCCCCGCGTTTGGCCGGGATCGCCTGCTTGGCCAGCGTGGCGAAGGCGGGGTTCTGGGCGCCGTTGGCGACCACCATCGGGGTCTCGGTCCAGCCGGGCGCGATGGCGTTCACGCGGATGCCGCGCGCCGCATTTTCCATCGCCGCCACCCGGGTCAAGCCCTGCACCCCGTGTTTCGACGCGGCGTAGGCGGCCATTCCGCCGGGGCCGGTGAGCGCGGCCACCGAAGCGGTGTTGACGATGGTGCCGCCCTGGCGCAGCAGCAGCGGGATCTGGTATTTCATCCCCAGGAAGACGCTGCGCAGGTTGACGCCGATGACGCGGTCGAAGTCCTCGGCCGGATAGTCCTCGATCCGGTGCGTCCCGCCGGTGATGCCGGCATTATTGAAGGCGGCATCGAGCCTGCCGGCCTCGCGGCCGATGCGCTCGAGCAAGGCCGCGATCCCGGCCTCCTGCGCCACGTCGACCGCGGCGCTGCGCAACTGCGTGCCCGCCGCGCGCCCCAGCTCCAGGGTTTCTTCCAGCCCTCGCGGGCTCAGGTCGGCCGCGTAGACGAGCGCGCCGCGCGCCGCGAACAGCAGCGCCGCCTCGCGGCCGATCCCGGAACCTGCGCCCGTGACCAGCACCACCTTGTCCTTGAAATCTGCTTCCATGTTCTGCTCCTTGGTTGTTGGCAGAACCATCGTAGGCATGCGGGGCCTGGCGATAAAGGCGTGAACGCCGTCACCAGTATTCCTGTTTCGGGGACAATGCCGGCCGTGGCGCAGCCGGGCGGGATCGGAGGGCACGGCCCCGCTGCGCCCGGCGGACGAGATCGGCTATGATTGGCTGTTTGCCCGATCCTGCGAATCATGAACGATCCACGCCAACAACGCATCGTCCGCCTGCTCGAGACACTCGCTCCATGTGAAGGCTATACCCTGTCCGCCCTGGACGGCGTCAGGTTCATGCGCGCCGACGCGCCGATCGCGCGCGTCCCCGTGCTCTACGAGCCCTCCATCGTGATCGTCTGCCAGGGCCGCAAGCGCGGCTTCCTGGGCGACGCCGTCTATGTCTACGACCCGCACCATTACCTGGTACTGTCGGTGCCCCTGCCCTTCGAATCGGACACCCTGGCCAGCCGCGAGGAGCCGATGCTGGCGGTGGCCATCTCGATCGACCTGAAGCTCGCGGCCGAGCTGGTGCTGGCGCTCGACGCACGCCACCGGCAGCAGCCCTCGGCCGCCGCCGGCATCTGCTCGACGCCCTTGAACGAGGAGATGAGCGACGCGCTGCTGCGCCTGCTGACGGCCCTGAGTTCGCGCGACGAGGCGCTGATCCTCGGCCCCGGCATCGTGCGCGAACTGCTGTACCGGGTCCTGACCGGCCCGCAGGGAGCGGCGGTGCACGCCGCCCTGAACCAGCAGAGCCACTTCGGACGGATCGGCAAGGCGCTGCGGCGCATCCATGCCAACTACGACCGTCCGGTCGACGTCGCCACGCTGGCGAGCGAAGCCGGCATGAGCGTGGCCGCCTTCCATGCCCATTTCAAGGCGGTCACGCGCTCGACGCCGATCCAGTACCTGAAGACCACCCGCCTGCACAAGGCGCGGCTGCTGATGGTGCAGGACGGGGTGAGCGCGGCCACCGCCTCGCACCTGGTGGGTTATGAAAGCAGCTCGCAGTTCAGCCGCGAGTTCAAGCGCTTCTTCGGGCGCACGCCCGCCACCGAGGCGGCCGTGATGAAGAATGCCCTGATCCAGCTGCCGGCGCAGCCCACGGCCTACGTCACCATGCAGTAGCTGGCGCCGCGGATCCGCACATGGCTGCCTTGGGCATCGATGCGCGGCATGCCCTGGCGTCGCCGCGTCGGAAATAGCAATAGCCCGACAGGTCCAGCAAGGCCTGGACAGACGAGGATGCGCTGGCGCGCCAAGATGGCGCCATCACCAGCACCGGATCCCCCATGTTTGCCCAGCGCCGCCTCGACCACCCGATTGCCGCCTCCTGCAGCGAGCGGATCTCCCGGCTGGCAGCGGCGCTCGACCCGGCAAGCTTCGGCGCCCTGCCTTTCCCCGCCGGCCTGCACGTCGGCGCAGCCCTGTCCGGGGAGGCGCCGCCGGCTGGCGACGCGTCATGCATCTTCATCTATTGCGGCCACGCCGGCGAGCTGACGGCGCCTTTCCACCCCTGTTACCGTGTGCACACCGCCCTGGCGCCGCTCGCGCCCCTGATGTGGGAGCCGGAGCAAGGCCCGGCCATCCGCCTGTCCGTGCAAGTCGACCCGCAATTGGCGGCCGAACTGCTGCTTGAACTCGGCGAACTGCACGCCCATTCCCCCATGGGCGGCGAGTCGCAAGCCTGGCTCCCGCTGGACGCCGGCATGGCCGAGACCGTGCTGCGGCTGTTGCGGGCGCTGCCTTGCGCGGCCGAGCTGCGGGTACTCGGGCCTGGCATCGTGCGCGAGTTCGTCTACCGCGCCCTTGCCGGCCCCCAGGGCGCGCTGCTGCGTGCGGCCCTCGGCCATCCGGCCAGCATGCGCGGGATAGGCAAGGCCCTGCACCGCATCCGCACATCGTATGCCGAGGACCTCGACGTGGCGGCCCTGGCGGACGAAGCGGGAATGAGCGTCGCCACCTTCCACGCGCACTTCAAGGCGTTCACGCACACCACGCCGATCCAGTTCCTGAAACAGACGCGCCTGCAGCAGGCCCGCCTCCTGATGATGCGTGAAGGCCTGAGCGCCGCCCACGCATCGCAGCTGGTCGGTTACGAAAGCAGCTCGCAGTTCAGCCGCGAATTCAAGCGCCTGTTCGGCCGTACCCCGACACAGGAAGCGACCCGTCTGAAAGCCTCGCTTCGCATGGGCGCGACGACAGCCGCGCCGCCGACTCGCGACATGGAGTTTTCTCCTTCCATACAGTCGCACACCCGGCTCTGGTGATTATCACGCATTCGGGAACAGTGCTGCATGGGAAAGCGGATTTATCACCTTTCCAAGGCAACCTACACTGGCTTCATCAGGCGCTGACAAGGGCGCGCTCGAGGGAGCGGCACCGCCTGCCAACACAGTCAAGGAGAACAACATGTCCACCACCAGCACCCCCAAGCAGATCGACACCGTCGGCATCATCGGCGCCGGCGCCATCGGCCAGGCCATGGCGAAGCGCCTCGTCGCCGCCGGCGTCGACGTCATCCTCAGCAACAGCCGCGGCCCCGAGACGCTGGCCCCGGTCGTCGATGCGCTCGGCCCGCGCAGCCGCGCCGGCACCCGCCAGGAAGCCGCCAAGGCCGACATCGTGTTCGTCAGCGTGAACTGGTCGCGCCTCGAAGGCGCTCTCGACGGCATCGACTGGCATGGCCGCATCCTCATCGACGCCAACAATCCGGTGCTGCTGCCCGGCTACCGCCTGGCCGAACTCGGCGGACGCAACTCGAGCCAGGTGCTGAGCGAACTCGCGCCCGGTGCGCGCGTGGTCAAGGGCTTCAACACCCTGCTCGCCTCGGTGCTGGCGAGCGATCCGGCGCAGGCGGGCGGACGCCGCGTCGTCTTCCTGTCGGGCGACGACGGGGAGGCCAAGACCGTGGTCGCCGGCCTGGCCGAGCGCCTCGGCTTCGCCACCATCGACCTGGGCAGCCTGGAAGTCGGCGGCGCCCTCCAGCAATTCCCCGGCGGTCCGCTGCCGGCCCTGAACCTCGTGAAACTGGGCTGAGCCCCGCGCCCCCAAGGAGAACACCATGACCACCATGCCCGACACCGACACCGTTGCGGAACGCGCCAAGGCCATCGTCCGCCGCAATACCGAAGAAGTCCAGGGCGGCGGGGACTTCGCCCTGTTCGACCGCCTGTTCGCCGACGATTTCGTCGACCACACGCCGCAGCCGGGCGGCACGCCCGACAAGGCTGGCGCCCGCCTCCTGTACGGCGCCCTGCGCCAGGCCTTCCCCGACTTCCACGCCGTGATCCACTGGCAGGCGGCCGAGGGCGACCGCGTCACCACCTACAAGACCTATCACGGCACCCACGAGGGCGTGCTGTTCGGCGTCGCGCCGACCGGCCGCAAGGTGCAGTTCGACACGGTCGACGTGATGCGGGTCCGGGACGGCCGCATCACCGAACACTGGGGCGTCGCCCACCTGTATTCGCTGCTCCAGCAAGTGGGCGTGCTGCCCGCGATGCTGCCCGCAGCCTGATCCCGCGCCACGCTGCACGCACCCATTCAAAGAGGACATCATGAGCACACTGCTGAAAGACAAAGTCGTCATCGTCACCGGCGCCGCCAGCGGCATCGGCCGCGCCATCGCCATCTCGGCCGCCCGCCACGGCGCGCGCGCCGTGCTGGTCTCGGACATCGCCGAGATTCCGCGCGAGGGCGGCACACCCACTACCCAGGAAATCGAGGCGCTGGGGGTGGCCACCCGCTTCGTCCAGGCCGACGTCAGCAAGAAGGCCGAGGTCGACGCCCTGGTCGCGGCCGCCGCGCCCTTCGGTGGCGTCGACGTGATGGTCGCCAATGCCGGCATCACGGCGCGCGACGACGGCGCGCAGGTCAGCGAGGAAAGCTACCGCCGCCTGATGGCCGTCAACCTGGATGGCACCCTGTTCTCGGCCCAGGCCGCGGCCCGCCAGATGAAGGAGAACGGCAAGCAGGGCAGCATCGTCCTGATGGCCAGCATGGGCGGCCTGGTCGGCGCCGGCATGACGGTCGCCTACTCGACCAGCAAGGGCGGCGTGGTGCTGATGGCCAAGGCCCTGGCCGACGCGCTGGGTCCGGACGGCATCCGCGTGAACGCCGTCGCTCCCGGCACCATCGACACCCACCTGCTGCGCACCAGCGCGGGCATCGCGGAAGCGGCCGAAGGCTTCCGCCAGCGCACCCCGCTGCGCCGTCTCGGCCAGCCGTCCGAGATCGGCGATGCGGTGGTCTGGCTCGGTTCGGACATGTCGAGCTATGTGACCGGGATCGCGCTGGTGGTCGACGGCGGCCTGCTGTCGGTCATCTAGCGCCACCTTCCCCGAGGCCGCGTCCCCGGCGTCTCCGCCGCCGTGGCATGCGGCCGGGGCAAGGCCGGGCAAGGGCCGGCACGGCAGGAAACAGCATCATCGCCATTCTGACAAAGCAAACATCATGAGCGTCATCTCATCCCAGGATGCGGCGCCCCGGCACCTCTTGGTGCCGGCTGCATCCGCAAGCAAGGACGGCAGCGTCGAGGCGCTCGACCCGCGCCGCCTGGCGGCCGGGGCGGATATCCGCGTCGGCCCGGAACCCGCCCTGGTCTGGATCGCACGCGGGGCGGTCAATCTCGAACGACGTTCCCAGCGCGGCAACTGGAGACCGCTGCTGCTGCGCCACGGCGACTTTTACCTGTCCACCTCCGAAACGATCCAGTTGCGGCGCGCCCACCAGTGCCGCTCGGATTTCGAGGGCATACGCCTCGAGCTCAGCACGCTCGTGCTGAGCCGCTGCACCCACGAACCGGGCGATGCGACGGCCTGGCAAGGGCGGGAGATCAGGGGCAGCGCGGATCCTACCTTGCGCGCATTACTGACGCTGCTGCGCCCCTCCGCCTGCCAGTCGGCGGCGCTGACCACCCCTTTCGTGGACGGCGTCACGCAGGCGGTCGCCGCGCAACTGGCGTCCTATCCGGCGAATGCGCGGCGCAAGCCGGGAGGCCAGCACCATGGGCTGGCGCCCTACAAGTTCCGCCTCGTCCTGCGGGCCATGCGCGAGCGCCTGGCGGAACCCTTCGACCTGGGCTACCTCGCCGGGCTGGCCGGCTTGAGCACTTTCCACTTCAGCCGCGCCTTCAAGAAGGCGAGCGGCCTGCCGCCCTCGCGTTATTTCCAGCGCCTGCGCATCGACCAGGCCAGGCGCATGCTGGCCGAGGGCGAGCGATCGGTGATCGACATCGCCCTTGCCGTGGGATTCCGCAGTCCCAGCCATTTCTCGCAGGTGTTCCGGCAAGCGGCGGGATTCTCGCCGAGCGAGTACCGCCAGCGCTTCGCCATGCCGCCATCCATGCAGGCCGGCTTTCCGTGCCGCCGCGCCGCCGACTGATCGCCGGCGCGGAGTCGGGCGGCGGTCGCCCTCATCTCCCCTGCCCGCTGGCCAGCGGCCAGGTGGTCTCGATCAGCTCGTAGAGCTTGCGCGCGGCCGGCGACAGCTCGCGGCCGTGGCGGCGGATCAGCCCCACGTTGCGGTCGATCGTCGGATCGACCAGGGCGACCCGGGCCAGGGTCGCGTGCTCCCCCTGGGGCATGGACAGGCGCGGCACCACCGCCACGCCGAGGCCCGCTTCCACCAGGCCGAGCAGGGTCGACACGTGCTTGGCCTCGAAGCACCAGCTCGGGCGCACGTTGGAGTCGGCCAGCGCCAGGTCGACCAGCAGGCGGTTGCCGCTGCTGCGGTCCACCGTCATGAAATCGTATTGCGCCAGCGCCGCCCAGCTCACCTCCTTCAGCCTGGCCAGCGGGTGGTCGCGGTGGCAGGCGACCACGAAGGGTTCCTTGAGGATCACCTGGAAGGCGATGTCCGGCTCCTGGGTGCCGATGATGTTGATCCCGAAGTCGGCCTCGCCGCGCGCCACGCTGTCCAGCACCGCGCTGGCGCCGTCGTCGATGATGCGCACCCGGATGCGCGGGTACTGCTCGTGGAAGGTGCGCAGCACCTTGGGCAGGAAGTAGTACACCGCCGAAGGCACGCAGGCGATCACGACCTCGCCCAGCTGGGAGGCGGCCACCGCCTGCATGCTCAGCAGCGAGTGCTCCAGCTCGTCCAGCAGGCTGCGCGCCTTGTGCGAGAAGTCGCGCCCGACCGCGGTCAGGCTGACGCTGCGCGTGGTGCGCTCGAACAGCTTGACGCCCAGCGCCATCTCGAGCTTGTCGATGCGGCGGCTGAGCGCCGGCTGCGACAGGTGGATCGAGTCGGCGGCGGCCCGGAAACTGTTCAGTTCAGCCACCGCGACGAAGGCGCGCAGGTCGGCGAGGTCGAAATTCATGTTCATGGCGCATCAATCACAAGAAAATTTGCAATATACAAATCAATAAGCTAGCGCGAAACTAGTCTCCATGCAAGCGAGGAATCGAGGAGACGAGATGGACCTGACAACATGGATCGGCACGCAGGAACGCGTGACCGACATCCTGGGCGCCACGCCCTGCGCCGCCCTGGCGGCGACCCTGGACCGCCCCGCCGAGCGCCCCGAGCGCGGCGCCGCGCTGCCGCCGCTGTGGCACTGGCTCTACTTCCTGCCCCTGTACCGCCAGTCCGAGGTCGGCCCCGACGGCCACGCCCGGCGCGGCGGCTTCCTGCCGCCGGTGCCGCTGCCGCGCCGCATGTGGGCCGGGAGCCAGTTCCGCTTCCACGCGCCGCTGCGCATCGGCGACGAGGTCGAGCGCACCTCGACCATCGACGCGGTCAGCGAGAAGGAAGGCCGCAGCGGCCGCCTGGTGTTCGTCAAGGTGCGCCACGAAGTCCGCCGCCGCCACGAGGCCGAGGTGGCGCTGACCGAGTTCCACGACATCGTCTACCGCGAGGCGCCGCGCCTCGGGGCGCCCGAGCCGGCGCCGCTGGCCGCTCCCGCGGACGCGGACTGGGAACGCGAGGTGGTCCCGGACGACGTGCTGCTGTTCCGCTATTCGGCCCTGACCTTCAACGGCCACCGCATCCACTACGACCGCCGCTACGTGACCGAGGTCGAAGGCTATCCGGGCCTGGTGGTGCACGGCCCGCTGATCGCGACCCTGCTGCTCGACCTGCTGCGCGAGCGCCTGCCGGAGGCGGTGGTGACGGCGTTCAGCTTCCGCGCCTTGCGCCCGGTGTTCGACATCCACCGTTTCCACGTCTGCGGCGCGCGCCAGGCCGACGGCCCGGTGCGCCTGTGGGCGCGCGACCACGAGGGCTGGCTGTGCATGGACGCCAGCGCCACCCTGGCCCCGGGAGAGCCGGCATGAGGCCGCTCGAGGGCATCACCGTGGTCACGCTGGAACATGCGATCGCGGCCCCCTTCGCCACCCGCCAGCTGGCCGACCTGGGCGCGCGCGTGATCAAGATCGAGCGTCCCGGCACCGGCGACTTCGCGCGCGGCTACGACGAGCGGGTGCGCGGCATGGCTTCGCACTTCGTGTGGACCAACCGCTCCAAGGAGAGCCTGACCCTGGACGTCAAGCATCCGGAGGCCCGCGAGATCCTGCAGCGCCTGATCCTGGAGCAGGCCGACATCGTGGTGCAGAACCTGGCGCCCGGGGCCGCGGCCCGCCTCGGCCTGTCCTACGCCGCGCTGTCGGCGCGCAAGCCGGCGCTGATCGTGTGCGATATCTCCGGCTATGGCGGCGACGGTCCCTACCGCGACAAGAAGGCCTACGACCTCCTGATCCAGAGCGAGGCCGGGTTCGTGTCGGTGACCGGCAGCGCCGCCGAGCCGGCCAAGGCCGGGCCCTCGATCGCGGACATCTCGGCCGGCATGTACGCCTATTCCAGCATCCTGGCCGCCCTGTTCGAGCGCACCCGCACCGGGCGCGGACGCCACATCGACATCTCGATGCTGGAGTCGCTGGTCGAATGGACCAGCTACCCGCTCTACTACGCCTTCGAGGGCGCGCCGCCGCCGGCGCGCACCGGCGCCAGCCACGCCACCATCTATCCCTACGGCCCCTTCCCGGCCGGCGACGGCAAGACCGTGATGCTGGGCCTGCAGAACGAGCGCGAATGGGCGCTGTTCTGCGAGCACGTGCTGCTGGACCCGGCGCTGGCCGCCGATCCGCGCTTTTCCAGCAATCCGAAACGCAGCGCCGCGCGCGCCGAGCTGCATGCGCTGATCGTGGCCGCCTTCGCGCCGCTCTCCGCCGCCGAGGTGCTGGCGCGCCTGGACCGGGCCCAGATCGCCAACGCCCAGGTCAATACCATGCACGAGGTCTGGGCCCACCCCCAGCTGGCCGCGCGCGGCCGCTGGACCGAGGTGGCGTCGCCGGTCGGCCCGCTGCCGGCCCTGCTGCCGCCAGGCGCGCCGGACGCGGACGCGGTGCGCATGGACCCGATCCCCGCCCTGGGCGAGCATACCGGCGCGATCCTGGCCGAACTGGGTCTCGACGCCCGCCGGATCGACGCGCTGCGCGCCGAGGGGGCGCTGTGAACGCCCTGCCGCAGGCGCCGCGCAGCTACCTGTTCGTGCCGGGCGACCGGCCCGAGCGCTTCGCCAAGGCCTGGGCCAGCGGCGCCGACGCCGTCGTGTTCGACCTCGAGGACGCGGTCGCGCCGGCGCACAAGGAAGCCGCGCGTGCGGCCCTGGCCGCATCCTGGGCCGGATTCTCCGGCAAGCACGACGGCGTCCAGCGGGTGGTGCGCATCAACGACCACGCCAGCCCCTGGCACGAGGCCGACCTCGCCCTGCTGCGCATCCTCGGCCCCTGCATCGTGATGCTGCCCAAGGCCGAATCGGCGCGCGTGCTGGCGCATGTCGCCGCGCTGCTGGGGCCGGACTACGGCCTGATCGCCCTGGTCGAATCGGCGCGCGGCATGCTGGCCGTCGACGAGATCGCCCACGCCCCCGGGGTCGCGCGCCTGGCCTTCGGCAGCATCGACTACGCGGCCGACCTGGGCCTGAGCGGCGACCCGCGCGGCCTGCTCTATCCGGCCAGCCGGATCGCCCTGGCGGCGCGCGCCGCCATGCTGCCGGCGCCGGTGGCCGGCGTCACCGCCGCCTTCCGCGACGAGGCCGCGCTGCGCGAGGACCTGGCCCTGGCGCGCGCCTGCGGCTTCGGCGCCAAGCTGTGCATCCATCCCTGCCAGGTGGCGCCGCTGCACGCCCTGCTGGCCCCGAGCGAGCGCGAGCTCGACTGGGCGCGGCGCGTGCTGGCCGCCGCCGAAGGCGCCGCCGGCGCGGTGCAGGTCGACGGCGCCATGGTCGACCGCCCGGTGCTGCTGCAGGCGCGCGCCATCCTGGCGCGCGCCGCCGCCTCGCCCTCCGCGCCCACCTTCACCCAGACACACCACTAGGAGACCCATCATGCCCGCCACCATTGTCGACTCCGCGATCTTCGGCGACATCTTCAGCACCGCCGCCATGCGCGCCGTCTGGTCGGACGAGAACCGCACCCGCAAGTACCTGGACATCGAAGCTGCCCTGGCCCGCGTCCAGGGCAGCCTGGGCATCATCCCGCCGGAAGCCGCCGAGGAAATCGTGCGCAACTGCGTGCTCGAGAAGATCGACATGGCCAAGCTGGCCGAGCAGACCCGCCGCATCGGCTACCCGGTGCTGGGCGTGGTCTCGCAGATCAACGCCCTGTGCCGCGACCGCCTGGGCGAATTCTGCCACTGGGGCGCCACCACCCAGGACATCACCGACACCGCCACCGTGCTCCAGATGCGCGAAGGCCTGGCCCTGGTGGACGCCGAGCTGGCCGCGATCTCGGCCGCGCTGGCCGACCTGGCGGCGCGTCACCGCGACACCCCGATGATCGGCCGCAGCAACCTGCAGCAGGCGGTGCCGATCACCTTCGGCTACAAGATGGCCGGCCTGCTGAGCGCCGTCGAGCGCCACCGCGAGCGCCTGGTCCAGCTGCGCCCGCGCGTGCTGGTCGGCGAGTTCGCCGGCGCCTCCGGCACCCTGGCCTCGCTGGGCGAAGGCGGCCTGCCGACCCAGGAAGGCCTGATGCGCGAGCTGGGCCTCGCCCAGCCCGACATCGCCTGGCACACCATCCGCGACAACATCGCCGAAGTCGGCTGCTTCCTGGGCATGGTCTGCGCCACCCTCGGCAAGCTGGCGATGGACGTCAAGCTGATGATGCAGACCGAGGTCGGCGAAGCCTACGAGCCCTACGCCCACGGACGCGGCTCCAGCAGCACCATGCCGCAGAAGCGCAACCCGATCTCGTCCTGCTATATCCACGCCTGCATCAGCGTGGTGCGCCAGCACGCCGCCGCCCTGCTCGACGCCAACGTGGCCGACCACGAGCGCTCCACCGGCCCCTGGGAGATCGAGTGGATCGCGCTGCCCGAGATCTTCTGCCTGTCGGCCGGCGCCCTGGCCCAGTCGCGCTTCGTGCTCGAAGGCCTGGAGGTGGACGCGGCCCAGATGCGCGCCAACCTCGACCTGACCGACGGCCTGGTGGCCTCGGAAGCGGTGATGATGGGCCTCGGCCCCTACCTCGGCCGCGAGTACGCCCACGACCTGGTGTACGACATCTGCCGGGTCGCCATCCGCGAGCGCCGCCCGCTGCTCGACCTGCTGGCCGAGCACCCCGAGATCGCGCGCCACCTCGACCGTCCGGCCCTGGCGCGCCTGTGCGATCCCGCCAACTACCTGGGCCTGTCGGGCGAGATGGTGGACCGGGTGCTGAACAGCCGCGCACGGCGGGCGGGGAACTAGACATCGGCTGCGGCTGCGCCGGGTGCACCGGCCGGCCGCTCGCCAGGTTTTTCAGTATTGCGCCCAGCGCAAGGCCCTCTTGCGCCCCGGCGAACCCACAATCACAACAAAGGAGACACCATGCACCTCAACAAACTCGCCCTGTCGACGGCCGCCATGGCCGTCCTTGCCCTGGCCGCCGGCCACGCCGCGGCCCAGTCGAACGTCAGCATCTACGGCATCCTGGACGGCGGCCTGGTGCGCGAGAGCGGCGGCCCCGGCGGCCACGTCAGCAACATCGGCGGCGGCATCGCCTCCTCTTCGCGCATCGGCTTCAAGGGCAAGGAAGACCTGGGCGGCGGCCTGGCGGCCGTGTTCCAGATCGAGAACGGCTTCGGCAGCGACACCGGCGCCGCCAGCCAGGGCGGCACGCTGTTCGGACGCCAGGCCTACGTCGGCCTGACCGGCGGCTTCGGCGCCTTCACCCTGGGCCGCCAGTACACGCCCTACTACAAGACCCTGCGCGACATCGGCGACCCCTTCGGCGCGGTCAGCCTGGCCGGCCGCTCGGGCAACCTGTTCGTCACCAATACCCGCGCCAACAACATGGTCGAGTACGTGAGCCCCTCCTACGGCGGGGTGAAGCTCGACCTGGCCTACGCCGCCGGCGAGGTGGCCGGCGACAGCACCAGGAACCGCCAGCTCGGCGCCTCGGTCGGCTACAGCGGCGCCGACCTGACGGTGCAGCTGGCCCACCACCGTATCGACAACGCCACCGCCACCGACGCCACCCGCAACACCCTGGTCTCGGCCCGCTACCGCTTCGGCAAGCTGCTGGCCCACGCCTCCTATGCCCACAACAAGGGCCCGCGCGACGCCGACAGCCGCGACATGCTGCTCGGCGCCACCATCCAGCTCGCCACCGGCAAGCTGCTGGTGTCCCACGTGCGCCACGACGACCGCGAGCCGGCCAACAACGACGCCAACCAGTGGGGCGTCGGCTACCACCACCAGCTGTCCAAGCGCACCGACGTCTACGTGGCCTACGCGAAGATCGACAACCGCAACGCCGCCGCCTTCAGGGTCGGCAACGCTTCCGACACCGGCACCGGCGACCGCGCCTTCAACCTGGGCGTGCGCCACAACTTCTGATCTCCAGTCCCACCATGAGCAAAACCCTACCCTGTGTCCTGATGCGCGCCGGCACCTCGCGCGGCCCCTTCTTCCTGCGTGAATGGCTGCCCGAGGACGTCGAGACCCGCGACCAGGTCCTGATCGGCGCCATCGGCGCCTCCGACCCGCTCCAGCTCGACGGCGTGGGCGGCGGCAGCACCCTCAACAGCAAGGTGGCGATCGTGTCGCGCTCCAGCCGGCCGGATTGCGACCTGGACTACCTGTTCGCCCAGGTCGGGGTCGGCCAGCGCTCGGTCGACACCCGCCCCAATTGCGGCAACATGCTGTCCGGCGTGCTGCCCTTCGCGCTCGAGCAGGGTCTGATCGAGGCCGACGAGGGCACGACCACCGCGCGCATTTACAACGTCAACACCGGCGCCCGCATCGAGGTCACGGTGCAGACCCCGGGCCGGCGCATTACCTACGAGGGCGACGCCCGCATCGACGGTGTGGCCGGCACCGCGGCACCGATCCACCTCAACTTCCTCGACGCCTGGGGCGCGGTCACCGGCAGCGTCTTTCCCACCGGGCGCCGCATCGACCGCATCGACGGCGTCGAGGTGAGCTGCATCGACGCCGCCATGCCGCTGATGATGGTGCGCGCCGCCGACCTCGGCCTGAACGGACGCGAAAGCCCGTCCGAGCTGGACGCCAACACCGCCCTGCTGGAGCGCCTGGAAGCCCTGCGCCGCACCGCCGGCGCGCTGATGGGCCTGGGCGACGTTGCCGACAGCGTAGTGCCCAAACCGGTATTGGTCAGCGCCGGCGAGGGCGAGGACAGCATCACCTCGCGCTATTTCACGCCGCGCCGCTGCCACGCCTCGCATGCGGTGACCGGCGCCATCGGCGTGGCCACCGCCTTCGCCTTGCCGGGCACCGTGGCCAGCCGCGCACGTCCGCGCGCCGGCACCGGCAACGTGACCGTGCTGCACCCGTCCGGACGGATCGACATCGAGGTCGAGGTGGAAGGCGAAGGCGAGGCCGCCACGGTGCGGCGCGCGGCGCTGCTGCGCACCGCCAGGAAGATCATGCAGGGCGAGCTGTCGATCCCCGACTACGTGCTGTCGCGCCCCGCGCCCGCGAGTGCGCCCGCGAGCGCGCCGGCCAGCGCTTCGGCGAGCGCGCCGGATGCCGCGCCGGATGCCGCCCCGGCCTTCCCGGCGCGCCCGATCCGGATCGTGGTGCCGACCGTGGCCGGCGGCGGCAACGACGCCATGGCGCGCGCCATCGGCGCGGCCCTCGGCAGGCGCCTCGGGCAGCCGGTGATCGTCGACAACCGCGCCGGCGCCAACGGCAGCATCGCCGCCGAATACGTGGCCGGCAGCCCGCCCGACGGCCACACCCTGATGCTCGGCTACATCGCCACCCACGCCATGAATCCGGCCCTGCAGCAGTTGCGCTACGACCCGGTGGCGGACTTCGCCCCGGTCGGCCTGGTGGGCTATTCGCCGACCCTGCTGGTGGCCGCGCCGGGCGCCGGCATCGCCAGCGTGGGCGAGCTGCTGGCGCGCCTGCGCGCGGGGCCGCAGGGCTTGCGCTACGCCTCGGCCGGCATCGGCACCGCCCCCCATTTCGCCGGCGCGATGTTCGCCCTGCGCACCCAGGCTGCGCTGCAGCACCGGCCCTTTGATGGCGCCGCCCACGCGGTCGACGCCACCATGTCGGGCCAGGTCCAGCTGATGTTCCCCAGCCTGTTCACCAGCGCCCGCCTGATCAAGAGCGGCAAGCTGCGCGCGCTGGCGGTCGCCGGGCCGCAGCGCAGCGCCATCCTGCCCGAGGTGCCGACCCTGGCCGAAGCCGGCGTCGAGGGCGTGGACGTGACCCAGTGGTATGCGCTGTTCGCGCCGGCCGGCACGCCGGACGCCGTGGTGGAGCGACTGAACGCGGCGCTGCGCGCGGTGCTGGCCGAGCCGGAGGTGGCCGCGCGCATCGAGCAGGACGGCGCCCGGGTCCAGGGCGGCACGCCGGAGGAGCTGCGCGCCCTGGTGCGCGCGGAGCTCGAGAAGTGGCGCGGGGTGGTCAGGGCGGCCAAGGAAAAGGGCGAACTCGCCCCCGCCTGAACGCGCCGCCCGGGCCTGCGCAAGGCCCGGCGCGCGCGTCCTGCGTGCGATGCCCGCCTGATGCGCAAGACGCATCAATCACAAAATAATTTGCAATATACAAATCAATAGGTTTACCCGACACTGATTCCATGCAGCGCCCCGGCGAGTCCGGCAGGCAGCGCGGAACACCACACCACAAATCAGGAGACAGACATGACGACGAAGCCCTTCCCCAAGCTGCTGGCCGTGGCGGCCGCCCTTACCCTGAGCGCCGGCGCCCTGGCCCAGGACTACCCGGCGCGCGCCATCACCCTGGTGGTGCCCTACGCCGCCGGCGGCGGCACCGACAACGTGGCGCGCGCCCTGGCCAAGGGCATGTCGGACAAACTGGGCCAGGCGGTGGTGGTGGACAACCGCGGCGGCGGCGGCGGCGCGATCGGCTCCAAGCTGGTGGCCAAGGCCGACCCTGACGGCTATACCCTGCTGTTCGTCAGCTCCTCCTTCGTCACCCACGCGGCGATCGAGGACAAGCCCTCCTACAACGTGACCAAGGACTATGCGCCGATCGCCATGATCGGCAGCGCGCCCCTGATCCTGGTCTCGAACAAGAACGTGGGCGTGAAGACCGTGCCGCAACTGATCTCGATGTCCAAGAAGCGGCCCGAGGGCATCAACTTCGCTTCCTCCGGACCGGGCACCGTGTTGCACCTGGCGGGCGAGCTGTTCAAGCAGCGCACCGGGGCCAACATGACCCACATCGCCTACAAGGGCAGCGGCCCGGCCACCGCCGACCTGCTGGCCGGGCGCACCCAGATCTTCTTCACCACCGTGCCGGCCATGGCCCCGCACGTGAAGGCCGGCGCGGTCGAACTGCTGGCGGTCACCGGCGCCGAGCGCTCGCCCCTATTCCCGAACACCCCGACCATCGCGGAAGCCGGCGTGGCCAAGTACAACATCACCACCTGGTGGGGCGTGCTGGCCCCGGCCAACACCCCGGCGCCGGTGGTGGCCAAGCTGAACAAGGTGATCAACGAGATCGGCGCCTCGGCCGACATGAAGAACCGCCTTGTGAGCGAGGGCGCCACGCCCTACAGCGGCACCCCGGCCGCCTTCGGCGCCATGCTCGGTTCCGAGCTGGCCCTGTGGCAGCAGGTCGCCAAGAGCTCCAACCTCAAGGACGTCGAGTAAGTCCTTGCCGCGCCGCCGCCCGGCGGCGCCCCTTTTCCCCGCAGCGCAGGAACGCGCGCCCCTCCGGGCGGGCGCCGGGGCCTGCCACGCCCGAATTTCACGCATCACAAGGAGACATCGCCATGCGCTTCATACGCAGTGCCAAGGACTTCTGGTCGGGAATCATGTTCCTGGCCATCGCCCTTTCCACCATCGTCATCGCCCAGGACTACCCGATGGGCAGCGCCGGGCGCATGGGCCCCGGCTTCTTCCCGGCCATGCTGGGCTGGATCCTGGCCGCCATCGCCCTGGTGGTCCTGATCGGCGCCCTCACCAAACCCGGCGAGGCCCTCGAACCGCTGGCCTGGAAGGACCTGGTCCTGGTGCTGGCCGCGGTGCTGCTGTTCGGCTTCCTGGTGCGCGGCGCCGGCCTGGCGATCGCGATCCCGCTGCTGATCGTGGTGAGCGCCTTCGGCAGCGTCAAGTTCCGCTGGAAGCCGACCCTGGCCCTGGCGGCCGGCGCGACCGTGTTCTGCGTGCTGCTGTTCGTCAAGGCGCTCGGCCTGCCGCTGCCGGTGCTGGGCAGCTGGTTCGGCGCCTGAGAGGAGAGCGACGTGGACATCTTCGCCAACCTGGCGGTCGGCTTCGAGACCGCCTTCACCCTCGCCAACCTGTTCTACTGCCTGCTCGGCGTCTTCGTCGGCACCGCGGTCGGCGTGCTGCCCGGCCTGGGGCCGACCGCCACCATCGCCATGCTGCTGCCGATCACGTTCGGCCTGCCGCCGGTCTCCTCCCTGATCATGTTGTCGGGCATTTACTACGGCGCCCAGTACGGCGGCTCGACCACCGCGATCCTGGTCAACCTGCCGGGCGAAGCCTCCTCGGTGGTCACGGCCCTGGACGGCTACAAGATGGCGCGCCAGGGCCAGGCCGGACGCGCCCTGGCCACCGCCGCCATCGCCTCCTTCTTTGCCGGCACCGTGGCCACCTGCCTGCTGGCCTGGTTCGCGCCGCCGCTGGCCAGCATGGCGCTGCAGTTCGGCCCGGCCGAATACTTCTCGCTCATGACCATGGGCCTGGTGGCCTCGGTGGTGCTGGCCCATGGCTCGCTATTCAAGGCGGTCGGCATGGTGGTGGTCGGCCTGATCCTGGGCCTGATCGGCACCGACGTGAACTCGGGCGCCACCCGCTTCACCTTCGACCTGCCGCCGCTGGCCGACGGCATCAACTTCGTGATCGTGGCGATGGGCATGTTCGGCCTGGGCGAGATCATCAAGAACCTCGAGCACGAGGAAACCCGCTCGATGACGATCAAGAAGATCGAGGGCCTGTTCCCGACCCGCGCCGACCTGCGCCGCATCGTCGGCCCGGTGCTGCGCGGCACCGGCCTGGGCTCGCTGCTGGGCATTCTGCCGGGCGGCGGCGCCATGCTGTCTTCCTTCGCCTCCTATTCGATCGAGAAGAAGGTCTCGCCCAACCGGGCCCAGTTCGGCAAGGGCGCGATCGAGGGCGTGGCCGCCCCGGAAGCGGCCAACAACGCCGGCGCCCAGACCTCCTTCATCCCCATGCTGACCCTGGGCATCCCGTCCAACCCGGTGATGGCCCTGATGATCGGCGCCATGATCATCCAGGGCATCCAGCCCGGTCCGGGCGTGATCACCGAACAGCCGATGCTGTTCTGGGGCATGATCGCCTCGATGTGGATCGGCAACCTGTTCCTGGTGGTGCTCAACCTGCCCATGATCGGCCTGTGGGTGCGCATGATCATGGTGCCCTACCACCTGCTGTATCCGGCCATCCTGCTGTTCTGCGCGATCGGGGTATTCAGCCTGAACAACAGCGACTTCGACATCACCCTGATGGCGGTGTTCGGCCTGTTCGGCTACCTGTGCGCCAAGCTCGACTGCGAGCCGGCGCCCCTGATGCTGGGCTTCATCATCGGCCCGATGATGGAAGAATACCTGCGCCGCGCCCTGCTGCTCTCGCGCAGCGACCCGATGGTCTTCGTCAGCAGCCCGATCAGCGCCACCATGCTGGCCATGTCCCTGGCGGCGCTGGTGATGGTGATGCTGCCGGCCCTGCGCAAGAAGCGCGAGGAAGCATTCGTCGAGTAAGTCCCGCAGCACCCGGGCGCGGCCGGCGGCGGCCGCGCCTCTCCCCAAAGCCGGGGTCGGCGCTGCGCCGGCGCCACGCTTTGTCCCGGCTTGCCTCCCCGGCGCGCAAAAATCTTGTCCTGCGCCGCCCCGGTCCGCGTCCGGCACGTTACAATCGGAGCTTCTAGATGCCGCAAGGCAACACCCTCCGCCTGTATCCCTTGCCAGACCGACCATGAATTCTCCCACTGCCCCGATTATCGAAACGCCCGAGATCGCCGAACACCGCCGGGCCGTCAAGGCCAGGCCGCGCGATGCGCGCAGCCATGCCATGCTGGGCCTGGCCCTGCTGCGCGCAGGCCGGCTCGAGGAGGGGGTGGAGAGCCTGAAGCGAGCGCTCACTATCGCGCCCGCGATGACTACCCTGCATGGTGTGCTGGCGCCCGCCCTGCACGACCTGGGACGGCGCAAGGAAGCGATCGAGGCCTACCGCCGCGCCCTGCGCGTCGCGCCCAAGGACGCCGACCTGCACAAGGGCCTGGCCGACGTGCTGCGCCAGGAGGGCCAGCACGAGGCCGCCGCCGCCAGCGCGGCGCGCGCCGCCGAACTGGCGGGCGGCGACGCCGCGGTCCAGCTCAGCCTGGCCGTGGCCAGGTTCGCGCACAAGGAATATGCGGAGGCGGCCGCCGCCTTCGAACGCGTGCTCTCGCTCCAGCCCGAGCATCTCGAGGCCCGCCTCGACCTGGGCCGCACCTATGTCCAGCTCCAGCGCCCCGAGGACGCGGCGCGCTGCTTCGAGCAGGTGCTGGCGCGCGAGCCGGGCCGCCTGGACGCCACGGTCGGCCTGGGCAAGTCCCTGCGCGACCTGGACAAGAAGAAGGAGGCGCGCGAGGTCTACCAGCGCGCCCTGGAACGCCACCCGGACGACGCCATGGTGCTCGCCGAGCTCGGCACCTGCCTGCAGGAGCTGGGCGAGCTGGAAACCGCCCGCGCCATCCTCGAGCGCTGCATCGAACTGGCCGAGCCGGACGAGAACGTGCTGCGCTCGCTCGGCCTGTGCCACTTCGAGATGGGCGACTGGGAGCAGGCGCGCGACTGCTGGCAGCGCGCCATGGACATGGCGCCCTCGCCCCTCTCCCACAGCTCGCTGCTGTTCCTGCTCAGCCACAGCCTGAGCGACGCCCAGGCCCTGACCGCCGAGCATTTCCGCTATGGCGAGCTGTGGGAAACCCCGCTGCTGCCGCTGCGCCGTCCGCACCCGAACCCCAGGGACCCGCAGCGCCCGATCCGGGTCGGCTTCGTCTCGCCCGACCTGCACAGCCATGCGGTGGCCCAGTTCATCTCGCCGGTGTTCGCCCTGCTCAAGGACAGCCAGTCGGTGCAGACCCATGTCTATTACAACAACCGCATCGACGACGACACCACCAAGCTGCTGCGCAGCTTCGTGCCGCGCTGGCGCTCGATCATCGACCTCGACGACGAGGAGGCCGAGCGCCTGATCCGCGAGGACGGCATCGACATCCTGATCGACCTGGCCGGACACTCGGCCCTGAACCGCCTGACCCTGTTCGCACGCAAGCCGGCCCCGGTCCAGGCCAGCTGGATCGGCTATGCCGGCACCACCGGCCTGAAGGCCATGGATTACTACCTGTGCGACCAGTTCTACCTGCCGGAGGGCCGCTACGACGAGCAGTTCAGCGAGAAGATCGTGCGCATGCCGCTGATCGCACCCTTCCTGCCGCACGCGGCGGCGCCCGAGGTCAGCCCGCTGCCGGCCCTGAAGAATGGCTACATGACTTTCGGCAGTTTCCACCGCAGCAACAAGATCAGCCGCGAGGTCATCGCCCTGTGGTCGAAACTGCTGCGCGCGACGCCGGATTCGAAGATGCTGCTGGGCGGCCTGAGCGGACGGGAGCAGAACATGCTGCGCTGGTTCGAGGAGGAAGGCATCGCGCGCGAGCGCCTGATCCTGCGCGAGCGCACCACCATGGGCCATTACCTGGCCCAGCACGCCGATGTCGACATCTGCTTCAGCCCCTTCCCCTACACCGGCGCGACCACGGTCTGCCATGCACTGTGGATGGGCGTGCCGACCCTGACCACGATCGGCCCGACCAACCCCAGCCACGCGGCCCTGGGCTACCTGGCCCACCTTGGCCTGAGCTCCTTCCTGGCCGACGACGACGCCACCTTCGTCAACCTGGGCGTGTTCCTGTCCCAGAACCTGCCGACCCTGGCCGCCCTGCGCGCCGGCATGCGCGAGCGCTTCACCTCCTCGGTGGTGGGCTACCCGGGCGTGGTGGCGGCCGGCCTGGAGCTGGCGCTGCGCAAGATGTGGGTGCAGTGGTGCGAGGGCAAGGCGCCGGAACACCTGCGCGTGCGCCTGTCGGAACTGTCGCCGGAATAAGCCCCGGCCAGATGCAAAAAGTGCCACACAAAAATATTTTAAAAAATTTCCGTGTGGCACTTAATGCCGGAAAGAAACCGGTCGCCTTGTACTGATGAGAGCGAGTGACGCACTCGATACAACGAACAGATTCTACCCAAACTGATTAGGAGTTCACCATGCTGAGCCTTCACACCAACAACGCTGGCCTGTCCGCACAAAACGCGATCACCCGCACCCAGAACTCGCTGTCGACCTCGATGACCCGTCTGTCGACCGGTTACCGCATCAACTCGGCAATGGATGACGCTGCCGGCCTGCAGATCGCTACCCGCCTGAAAGCCCAGACCTCGGGCATGGGCGTGGCAATGCGCAACACCCAGAACTCGACCTCGATGCTGCAGACCGCCGAAGGCGCGCTGGACGAAGTCAGCAACATGCTGATCCGCATGAAGGACCTGGCAACCCAGGCCGCCGACGCTTCGTCGACCACCGCCGACAAGGGCGCCATGCAGTCGGAATTCGACGCACTGGGCAAGGAACTGTCGAACGTCCTGAAGAACACCACCTTCGCCGGCAGCAAGCTGATGGACGGCGGCACCCTGGGCACCGCTGCCCTGCAGTTCCAGATCGGCGCTTCGTCGAGCGAGACCATGTCGGTCGACCTGTCGGCAGCGATGTCGGCCGTGACCTCGGCAGTCAGCACCGCGACCGCCAAGTACTCGGCTCCGACCGCGACCGCAGCCGGCACCGAAATCGCCACCGGCACCGCCGCCAACACCACCATCACCAACCTGACCACCGCCCTCGACAAAGTCGGCGAACTGCGTTCGGGCCTGGGCGCTGCGGCTAACCGTCTGGAACACGTGTACAACAACCTGGCCAACATCAGCACCAACAGCAAGGCCGCTGCCGGCCGCATCATGGACGTCGACTTCGCGACCGAATCCGCGAACATGACCTCCAACCAGATGCTGCTGCAGGCGTCGACCGCCATGCTGAAGCAGTCGAACAGCCAGTCCTCGCTGGTCATGTCCCTGCTCCAGTAATATAGCGCTACCCCGGGCCCACGGGCCCGGACCCGCCGATGGCCAACCTTCGGGTTGGCCATTTTCGTTTGAACCGCAGTCCGAGCCCGCTTCCGATCATGGCCGTCAACCTGCCCGCGCCCGTCCTTCCCGCCATCGTTCCCGCGACCACCGGCGCACCGGTCGGCCCGGTGGCGGCCGTCGCCCCGGCGGCCCTGCTGGCCAGCGCCGAGGAAGGCGGCCTCACCCTCCCCTTTTCCCAGTCACTGCCGGCCGGGGCCAAGGCGCCGGCGCCGGAAACCGGCGCCGAAGGCCCGGCCATGCGCCCCGACCAGCTCATGATGGCGCGCCAGCTGGCCTATCCGGCCCTGCGCGGCGACGCCCTGGCGGCCGGCTGGCAATCGATGGTCCGCACCGACGGCGCCCAGGCGGCGCGCCGCGCCGTGCAGGAGCAGAGCGGCCAGCTGGCGCCGGCGGCGCTGCTGGCCGGCCAGGAAGGCCGGGTGCTGCGCCCGCTCGATCCCCATGCCAACCCGCTCGAGGCCTGGCGCTTCACGGTGCACGCGGGCGGCGCCCATGCCCACACCCTGCGCGTGATCGGCGACGAGGACGAGCGTGAGCGCCGCCAGCATGCGCGCGGCCGCGCCGCGCTGCGCCTGGAGCTGGTGCTGGATGACGGGAGCAAGGTGGTGGTGCAGGTCGAGCCCCTGCCCTATGGCCTGGCGATCGAACTGTGCGCGCCCGACAAGGCCGTGGCCGCGCGTCTGCGCGCCCTGCAGCCCGAACTGGAACGCGTGATCAAGGCCGCCGGCCTGGAAGTGCTGCGCTGGAGCTTCCGCGACAGCCTGCCCGCCGGCCGGGTGCACGCCAGCAGCGCGCTGGACGCGGCCGCCGGCGCCCTCAACCTGCCGGTGTTTCGCGCGGTGGCCGAGCTGGCCCTGCTGCTGCCGGCGCTCGGCGCCAACGAACCGGCTCAGGCCTGAGCCAGCTGCCAGCCGGGCGCGCGCCGCGACAGCACGCGCGCCGGCACGCCGGCCGCGGTGCAATCGGCTTCCAGGTCGCGCGTCACCACCGCGCCCGCCCCCACCACCGTCCAGGCGCCCACCGTGCGGCGCGGGATCACCGAACTGCCGACGCCCAGCTCCGCGCCTTCGCGCAGCAGCACGCCGCCGGCCAGGTGCACGCCCGGGGCCAGGGTGACGAAATCCTCCAGCACGTCGTCGTGGGCCAGGGTGCTGGCCACGTTCAGGTGCACATGGGCGCCGAGCCGGATGTCGGTGGTCAGCATGGCGCCGGCGCACACCACCGTCCCCTCGCCCAGCGCCACCCGTTCGCCGACCCAGGCGCGCGGATGGACCAGCGCCGGGAAGGGATTCGGCGCGCGGGCGCGGATGCGTTCGACGATGGCGCGGCGCGCGGCCGGCGCGCCGACCGCGACCACCACCGCCACCTCGGGACGGGCGGCCAGCCAGTCCAGTCCGCCCAGCACCGGCAGGCCCGCCACCTCGGGCGGGGCCGGGAAGCGCTCGTCCACCACGAAGCCGGCGACATCCCAGGCGCCGATGTCGCGCACCAGTTGCAGCAGCTCGCGCCCGTGGCCGCCGGCGCCGAAGATCGCGATCGGCGCGCCCATGCTCACGCGCCCTTCACCAGGGCCACGATGCGCTCCACGTCGTCCGAGGAGAGCGCCGGGTAGATCGGCAGGCACAGCACGCTGCGCGCGGCGCTCGTCGCCACCGGCAGGTTGTCGCGGCGCGCCGAGGGCAGGCCGCGGTACATCGGGAATTCGGTGATCAAGGGGTGGAAGTAGCGGCGCGCGTGGATGCCCTGGTCCTTGAGTTTCTGGTACAGCGCG
This sequence comes from Massilia sp. KIM, assembly GCF_002007115.1. Classification (NCBI taxonomy): domain Bacteria; kingdom Pseudomonadati; phylum Pseudomonadota; class Betaproteobacteria; order Burkholderiales; family Oxalobacteraceae; genus Massilia; species Massilia sp. KIM. The sequence goes on from NZ_MVAD01000001.1 coordinate 2,834,111, forward strand.
TCGCGGCCGAGCCCATACTCGGGGCCTACCAAGATGGGGAAGTAGGAATAATTGGCGGCCGCCTCCCCGGCGTCGCCCAGGCAGCGGATGCCGGGCACGCCGGCCAGCTGCTCGCGGTAGGCGGCGTCGATCTCGCGCCGGCGCGCGATCGCGCGGTCGACGTGCTCGAGCTGGAGCAGGCCGAAGGCGGCGTTGATCTCGCTCATCTTGCCATTGATGCCGGAAGCGACCACGGTGACCTCGTCGACGAAGCCGAAGTTCTTGAGGTGGTCGATGCGCTGCTTGGTGCGCGCGTCCGGGCAGACGATGGCCCCGCCCTCGAAGGTGTTGAAGACCTTGGTGGCGTGGAAGCTCAGCACCGACAGGTCGCCGTGGCGCAGCACGCTGCCGCCGCCGTCGCGCACGCCGAAGGCATGGGCGGCGTCGTAGATCACCTTGAGGTTGTAGTTGTCGGCGATTTTCTGGATCGCCGCCACGTCGCAGGGGTGGCCGTAGCAGTGCACCGGCATGATGGCCGTGGTCTGGGGCGTGATCGCGGCCTCGATCATGGCCGGATCGAGGTTCAGGGTGTCGGGGTCGACGTCGACGAACACTGGCTTGATGCCGTTCCACTGCAGCGAATGGGCGGTGGCCACGAAGGAATACGGGGTGGTGATCACCTCTCCCGTCACGCGCAGGGCCTGGAGGGCGGTGACCAGGGCGATGGTGCCGTTGGTGAACAGGGCCAGGTGCTCGACGCCCAGGTAGTCGCACAGGGCGCGCTCCAGGCGCTGGTGGAAGGGGCCGCCGTTGGTCAGGACCTTGTTGTCCCAGATCTGCTCCAGGTAGGGCAGGAATTCCTCCAGCGGCGGCAGGTAGGGCTGGGTGACGTAGACCGGCTTGTGCTGCGGCTTGGGATCGTGCTCGCTCATGGCGACTCTCCTGGTCAGCCGACGGTGCCGACGATCGAGACGTCGCGCCCCTCGGGGATCTCGTTGTAGGACAGGACGTGCAGGCCGGGCGCGAACAGGCGCGCGTAGCGCGCCAGCAGCGGACGCACCTGGGGCAGCACCAGCAGCAGCGGCGGCGTGTGCGCCTGCTTCATCTGCTCGCGCGCCACCGGCATGTTCACCTGCAGCTGGGACAGGAGCTGCGGGTCGATCGGGTAGTTGTCCAGCGCCACCTTGCCGCCGCCGTTCTGGCGCGCCTGGTTCAGGGAACCGAGCAGCATGTTTTCCAGTTCGGCCGACAGGTTAAAGGCCGGCATCTCCTTCTTCTTGCCGAACAGGCTGGAGACGATCTGGCGCCGCAGCGCGCAGCGCACCTCGGCCGCCAGCAGGATCGGGTCCTTGGTGGATTCCGCGCTGTCCAGCAGGGTGGTGGCGATCACCACGATGTCCTTGAGCGAGACGTTCTCGGCCAGCAGCACGCGGAACACGCGCAGCAGCTGGGTGTGGGTGAGGGTCTTGTCCAGGGCCGCCGCCAGCTTGGGCGAGAGCGCGGTCAGGCGCTCCATGATGGCCGGCACGTCCTCGTGGCGGAACAGCTCGTGCAGGTATTCGCGCACCACCTTCGAGGTATGGGTCGCGATCGCGCTCGCCACCTCCACCACCTGGTAGCCCAGGCCCAGCGCATGCGCCTTCTGGTCCGGGGTGATCCAGGTGATCGCCATGCCATAGGCCGGCTCGATGCCGGGGATGCCGTCCAGCTCCCCGTACACGTTGGGCGAGGGAATCGCCATCAGGTGGTCCGGCATGACCTCGGCTTCGGCCACCACCGTGCCCGACAGGCTGATCGCGTACTGGGCCGGGCGCAGGGCCAGGTCGTCGCGCACCGCGATCGCCGGCAGCAGCACGCCCATCTGTTCCGACAGGCTCTGGCGCACGCCCTTGATGCGCTTGGTGAGCGGCTCGCCCTGCCCCTTGTCGATCATGCCGACCAGCTTGTAGCCCACGGCCAGCGCGATCGGCTGCACCACCGGCAGCGCCTGCCAGTCGAGTTCGGGCGCGCGCTCGTCGCGCAGGGCCGCTTCGATCGCGGCCACGCCGGCGTTGTCGGGGGCCTTGACGCGCTTGGTCAGCTTCCAGCCGACGTAGCCGACCACGCCGGCGAAGATGAAGAAGGTGAAGGTCGGCATGCCCGGCACCAGGCCGAGCAGGACCATCACGCCGGCGGCGGCGAACAGGGTGGACGGCTGGGCCAGCAGCTGGCCGCCGACCTGCTGTTCGAGTTCGCCCGATTCGCCGATGCGGGTCACCAGGATCGCGGCCGCGGCCGAGAGCAGCAGGGCCGGGATCTGGGCCACCAGGCCGTCACCGATGGTCAGCAGCGCATAGACCTTGAAGGCCTCGCCCATCGGCAGGCCGTGCATCAGGGCGCCGATCGCGATGCCGCCCACCAGGTTGATGATCAGGATCAGGATCGAGGCGATGGCGTCGCCGCGCACGAACTTGGAGGCGCCGTCCATGGCGCCGTAGAAGTCGGCTTCGGCCGCCACGTCCTTGCGGCGCTGGGTAGCCTTGTCCTGGTTGATCAGGCCCGCGTTGAGGTCGGCGTCGATCGCCATCTGCTTGCCGGGCAGCGCATCCAGGGTGAAGCGCGCCGAGACCTCGGAAATGCGCTCGGCGCCCTTGGTGACCACGATGAAGTTAATGATCATCAGGATCACGAACACCACCAGGCCGACCACGAAGTTGCCGCCGATGACCACGTTGGCGAAGGACTCGATCACGTGGCCGGCCGCGTCCGGGCCGTTGTGGCCGTTGAGCAGGACCACGCGGGTCGAGGCCACGTTGAGCGCCAGGCGCATCAGGGTGGTGCCCAGGATCACGGTCGGGAAGACCGAGAAGTCGAGCGGACGCTTGGCCGAGACCGAGACCAGGATCACGATCAGGGCCAGCACGATGTTGAAGGTGAACAGGACGTCCAGCAGCACCGGCGGCAGCGGCAGCATGATCATCGCCAGCAGCGCGACCAGGAAGATCGGCGCGGCGAATTTCTGGCGCTTCAGCTCGGCGATGAAGGCGTTGATGGTATTCATGCAGAAACCTCACTCAGATGAGATGGCACCGCCACCTCGTTGGGGAACCGTGGAGGCGCCTGGCGCCGGCCTGCACGGAACGCATTCAGTTGTAACACGTAGTTCAGCACCTGCGACACCGCCTGGTAGAGCTGGGCGGGAATCTGCTGCTGCACCTGGCTGGTGTTGTAGATGGCGCGCGCCAGCGGCGGCAGCTCGAGCACCTCGACCTTGTGCTCGCGCGCCACCTGGCGGATGTAGAGCGCCATCTCGTCCACGCCCTTGGCCACCACGAAGGGGGCCTCGGCGCGGGCGGTATCGTACTTCAGGGCCACCGCGTAGTGCTCGGGGTTGACGATCACCACGTCGGCGGTGGGCACCGTCTTGCTCACGCTGCGCCGCGCCAGCTGGTTCTGGAGCTGGCGGATGCGCTGCTTCACCTCGGGCTTGCCCTCGTTGCTCTTGTATTCTTCCTTCACTTCCTGCTTGCTCATGCGCTGGTTGCGCATGAACAGGAAATACTGCACCGGCACGTCGATGATCGCGAAGATCACGAACACCGCGACCAGGGCCATCAGGGCGTCGAAGGCCATGCCGCTTCCCTGCAGCAGGGCCTCGCCGAGCGGCATGCGCTGCAGCTCGAGGTAGGCCTTGATCCCGCTCTGGCTCACGAACCACAGCACCACGCACAGCACCACCGCCTTGGCCGCCGAAGTCAGGAACCCGATCCAGTGCTTTTGCGAGAACAGGTTGCCCAGGTTCTTCAGCGGGTTCAGGCGCCCGAAATTCGGCGCCAGGTTCTTGGACGAGGCCGCGAAGCCGCCCGGAACCGCGCCCGCCAGCACCACCACCGCCGGCACCGCCAGCAGCGGCAGCACCATCTTCACCAGCAGCAGGACGGCGTCCAGGAACACCATCGACATCTGGTTCTCCATCGCCCCGGTCTCGCCGAGCGGCACGAACACCATCCGGAACAGCATCCGGAACTGCTCCATGTAGCCCGGCAGCAGCAGGGTGAAGAGCTTGAGGCTGATCAGGATCCCGACCGCGGTCGCCAGGTCGCGCGAACGGGCGACCTGCCCTTCCTCGCGCGCCTTCTTCAGCTTCTGGGCTGAGGGCTTCTCGGTCTTGTCGCCGCCGCTGCCGTTATCGGCCATGGGCCATCCTCATCTGCTGCTGGAGCATCTCCAGCACCTGGTTGGTCATGGCCACGTAGTGCTCCGGGATGAAGCGCACCAGCTGCACCAGCATCAGGAGGCCGAACACCGTGATCAGCGAAAAACCCAGCGAGAACAGGTTCAGGCTGGGCGCCACCCGGTTCAGGAAACCGAAGCCGAGCTGCACCACCATGGTCGAGAACACGATCGGCAGCGCCAGCAGCATCGCCGCCGAGAACACCCAGCCCAGGTTCAGGGCCACGCCCTGCAGCAGCAGCGGGCCGTAGCCGGACCCCACCGGCCAGGCGCGGAAGCTCTGCCCCAGCACCGCCATCAGCACCAGGTGGCCGTCGATGGCGAAGAACACCAGCATCGCCACCAGCGACATCAGGACCGAGACCACGTCCGACACCGCGCCGTTGACCGGGTCGTTCATCTGGGCCAGCGAGAAACCGATCTGGCTCGAGGCCAGGAAGCCCAGCAGGGTCACCACCGCCATCGCGAACTGCAGGGCCAGGCCGAGCACGCCGCCGATCACGGCCTGCTCGAACATCGCCACCACGCCGGCCAGCGAGAACGGGTCGGGCATGCCGCCGGTGCGCGTGATCGGCAGCATCAGGAAGGACAGCACCACCGCCAGCAGGGCCTTGACCGGGACCGGCACCATGCCCTCGCCCAGCACCGGGGCGGTCATCATCATCGCCATGATGCGTGCGAAGGGCCACCACAGGGCGCCCAGCAGCGGCAGCAGGAAGCCGACCAGTTCCATCGCGGCTCAGGTGGCCAGCGTCGCGGCGCGCTGGAACACCGAGATGCAGTAATCCATCAGGGTGGAGGTCATCCAGTGGCCGGCCAGGATCACCGCCAGCAGGGTGACGATCAGGCGCGGCAGGAAGCTCAGGGTCTGCTCGTTGATCTGGGTGGCGGCCTGCACCAGCGCCACCACCAGGCCCATGATCAGGCCGGGGACCACCAGCACCATCACCAGCAGCAGCACGATCTGCAGGGCTTCGACCACCAGGTCGACAGCGACATCGGGACTCATCGTTCGGTATCCGTTCGGTTCAGGGGCGCTAATAGCCGTGGATGCTGCCCACCAGGGTGTTCACCGTGAGGGTCCAGCCGTCCACCAGCACGAACAGCAGCAGCTTGAAGGGCAGCGAGATCACCAGCGGCGAGAGCATCATCATGCCCATCGCCATCAGCACCGAGGAGACCACCAGGTCGATGATGAGGAAGGGGATGAACAGCATGGCGCCGATCTGGAAAGCGGTCTTCAGTTCCGACAGCACGAAGGCCGCCAGCTTCACCGGGAAGCTGCGCTCCTCGGGTTTCATGTTCTCGGGCTCGCCCGCCAGGCGCGCGACCTGGGCCAGCGCGGTCTTGCTGGTCTGGGCCAGCATGAAGCGCGACACCGGCACCTCGGCGATCTTGAGGGCCTGTTCCAGGCCGATCTTGTCGCGGTCGTAGGGCAGGAAGGCGTCGCGCCATACGGCTTCGCCCACCGGACGCATCACCAGCAGGGTCAGGATCAGGGCGATGCCGGTGATGATGCGGTTCGGCAGGCCCTGCTGCAGGCCCAGGGCCTGGCGCAGCAGCGACAGGATGATCACGAAGCGGGTGAAGCTGGTCATCATCATGACCATCACGGGCAGCAGCCCGAGCAGGGTCATGAGGACCAGGATCTGCGACTTGACCGTCATGCCCTGGGTCGAACCGGGGATCACCCCGGGCAGCACGTCCCCCTGCTGGGCCAGCGCCGGCCAGGAGGCCAGCAGCAGCGCGCCGGCGAGCGGCGCGGCGCGGCGCAGAACAGCGCCGCTTCGCGACCGCGTCATGGAGCCAGCATGTCCAGGTTCAGGCCGTCGAGGTCGATGACCTTGAGGCCGTACTGCTCGCCGGCCACCACCACTTCGGCGCGGCCGATCGGGGTGCCGTTGACCTTGATGACCAGCGGCTCGCCGGCCATGGCGTCCAGCGGGACCACCGAGTTGGGGCCGATCGCCATCAATTCCTGCAGCGAGACGCGGGCCGAACCCACTTCCAGGGTCAGGGTCACCGGGATGCGCCGCATCATCTGCGGCAGCTGGCGGCCGGCCTTGTGGCCGGCGGCGGCGGTGGCGGCCTCGATCCCGTCGAGGTCGTCGATGATGACGTCGGCGCCAGTCAGTTGCTCATTCAGGTTCATGTCCATTATTCGGCGTCTTCAAAAGAAGTTAAACAGAGTTTGCCCTTGTGCTCGGCGACAAAGGCCGTGAACAGGCGCGATTCGTCCAGCAGCACGTCGGCGCGGCCGACCGACACCGGGATCACGTCCCCGACCTTCAGCTCGAACAGCGCGGCCAGGGTGATTTCCTTGCTCACCAGGCGTCCGTCCAGCTTGACGCTCAGGCTGGCGGCCAGGGGTTCGGCGCGCGGCTGCTTGCCACGTGCGCCGCCCTTGTCCGCCATCAGGCCGGCCAGCACGTGGCCCATCAATTCCTGGTCCAGGCCGATCCAGAACAGGCTGTCCTGCTCGGCCTGGGGAGCGCGCAGCGCCACCCGGATCACCCAGCCGGCCCGGCCCGGCGCGCTGGCCGGCACCACGGCGCCAACCGGCGCCGCGGGGACCTCGGCGGCGGCGCCGGCCGCGGCCAGGCCCTCGGCCACCTGGGCGTCGAGCAGCGCGGCCAGTTGCTGGGTCAGGCTCGCCGCCAGGCGTTCCTCGGTGGCGGTGACGCGCTCGGCCGCCAGGTCGCGCTGGGCCGGCGCCGGATTACGGCGCAGGTAGCGGCCTTCCAGCAGGCCGAGCAGCAGCACGCGCTCGAAGGCCACGGCGGCCATGCCGAAGCGGCCCGGGGCGCCCAGCCAGCGCAGGCCGGGGCCCTCGGGAGCGCGCTCGAAGGCGAGGCTGATCAAGCGGTAGGCGCCCCAATAGCGGCGCCCGGCCGGCGAGCCCATGGCTTCGCCCAGGGCGTCGGCGAAGCGCGCGGCGAAGGTCGGCAGCAGGTGCACGGGCCGTCCCAGCAGGCTGGGATCGAGCACCTGGACATCACGCGAACGGTCGGGTGGGTTGATGGGCATGTTTATTAGTTACGTAGTAACGGGGGATGACGATTTTTCATTCCCTAGGGCAACTATTATACAGGGATATTAGCGTACGACACTTTGACATTCTCCTTTGATTTCCTACTTGCCGTACGGTAAGATCACACCATCGCATCGCAGCATCAAGGGCCTCTCCCCTCTGGCCCATAGAGTGAAACCGAGCCGGAGGAAGCAGAATGAAACGAGCGTTCGTAGCAACGGATTTAACACTTTCGACCCTCATCGACGCTGCAAGCCGACAAAAACACGTCACACTTTGTCGTCTCCAAACAACACAGAATCTGAACGGGAACCGCAATGGCATCTGAACTCGCCGGCCTTATCAGGGCTGACCTGGCGCAACTGACCAACGAAGCAAACCGTCTCGCGATCCAGCCAGCGGCCGATTTCGCGGCCCAGGGCGCTCTCCCGAATGGCGGGGGCAATGCCTTTTCCTTCGCCCAGAGCATGAAGAATGCGATCGCCAGCGTGGACGCGGAAGACCGCGCCGCCGGCGAGCGCATGGCCGCCGTCGACGCCGGCAAGAGCGACGACCTGGTCGGCGCCATGCTGGCCTCCCAGCAGGCCAGCCTGTCCTTCCAGATGCTGATGCAAGTACGCAACAAAGTCATGGGCGCGGTCGACGAACTGCTCAAGCTCCCGGTCTGACCCCTTCTTAATAGATAACGAGACCTGCCAGTGATCTCTACCCTCAAGTCCGCATTCGGCGGCAAGCTCGCCGCGCCGGCGCTGCCGCCGGCCCTGCGCAACAACCTGCCCCTGCTGCTCGGCCTGGCCGTGGCCATCACCGCCGCCGTCATGATGTACCTGTGGCAGGACCAGTCCAGCTACAAGCCGGTGTTCGGCGCACGCGAGAAAGTCTCGTCCAGCGACATGATGAGCGTGCTCGAAGCCGAGCAGGTGCCCTACCGCGTCCACCCGGAAAGCGGCCAGGTGCTGGTGCCGGCCTCCGACCTGGGCCGGGTGCGCATGCTGCTGGCGGCCAAGGGCGTGACCGCCCAGCTGCCCTCGGGCCTGGAACTGATGGACCGCAACGACCCGCTGGGCGTGTCGCAGTTCGTGCAGGACGTGCGCTTCCGCCGCGGCCTGGAAGGCGAGCTGGCGCAAAGCATCCTGACCCTGGACGCGATCGCCTCGGCGCGCGTGCACCTGGCGATCGCCAAGACCAGCTCCTTCGTGTCCGGCGCCGGCGACCAGTCCTCGGCCTCGGTGGTGGTGGCCCTGAAGCCCGGCCGCAGCCTGTCGAACGAACAGATCGCCGCGATCGTCAACATGGTGGCCGGCAGCGTGCCGAACCTGGCGCCGACCCGCGTCTCGCTGGTCGACCAGGCCGGCAACTACCTGTCCGCACGGGTCGACCTGGCCGACGGCTTCGATGGCGCGGGCCAGGGCGGGGGCAGCGACGCCGCCAAGCGCTACACCGACGCGGTGCGCGCCAACGTCAACGAACTGCTGGCGCCCATCCTCGGCGCCCACAACTTCAAGGTCAGCGTCACCGCCGACGTCGACAACGACAAGATCGAAGAGACCCAGGAAAAATACGGCGAAGCGCCCAAGGTCACCAGCGAAGCGATGCGCGAGGAGATGGAGCGCAACCGCATGGCGCTGGGCGTGCCGGGCACCCTGTCGAACCGTCCGCCGCAGCAGGCCGACCCGGCCGACGCCGCCAACGCCGCCAATGCCGATCCGGCCGCCGCCAAGCCGGACGACGGCAGCGCGCGCAAGAACGCCACCACCCGCCAGTACGCCTACGACCGCGCGATCACCCAGATCAAGCGCTCGCGCGGCCGCCTCAAGAAGCTGTCGGTGGCGGTGGTGCTGAACAACGCCGTGGCGGCCAACGCCAAGGCCGGCTACACCCCGGCCGAACTGGCCAACATCGAGAAGATCCTGCGCGGCGGCCTGGGCATCGACGCCGCCCGCGGCGACGTGCTGGCCGTGTCGAGCCTGAACTTCCCGGCCCCGCCGGCGCCCCAGGAATGGTGGCAGGAGCGCGACAACGTGGTCGACATGACCAGCTGGGGCATCTATGCCCTGGGCGCCCTGCTCGCCTACTTCCTGCTGGCCCGCCCGCTGCTGCGCGCCGTGACCACCCGCCTGGCGCCCCAGGCCCCGCTGGCCCCGGCCACTCCGGCCCTGGCCGGCATGCCGGGCGCCGCCGCCGGCCTGCCCGGCGCGGACGGCGCGGTCCCGGCCCTGCCGGCTGGCGCCGCGCCCGCCCTCGGCGCCCCGCAAGGCGCGCCGGTGGCCGGCGGCCCGGGCGCCATGGTGCCCCTGCTCGAAAACTACGACCTGCCCCCGGCCGGTTCCCCGGTCGACGTCATGGTCGACCACCTGAAAGTCCTGGCCGGCAAGGAGCCTGAGCGCGTTGCCGAAGTCGTCAAACAATGGGTACAGAAAAAACATGGCCGAACTGAATAACTTCGATGGCGCCGAAGCCACGGTCCTGAGCCCGGTCGAACAGGCCGCCATCGTGCTGCTGTCGATCGGCGAGGAAGGCGCGGCCGCGGTGCTGCGCTGCCTCGAGCGCGACGAACTGCTGGAGCTGACCCAGGTGATGTCGCGCATGAGCGGCATGAAGGTCGACACCGTCAAGACCGCGATCCAGAACTTCTTCGACGACTATCGCCAACAGAGCGGCCTGCACGGCGCCTCGCGTTCCTACCTCAAGCGCTCGCTCGACCTGGCGCTGGGCAGCGACATCGCCAACAGCGTGCTGAACACGATCTATGGCGACGCCATCCGCCCGATGATGGCGCGCCTGCAGTACGCCTCGCCGAAGTGGCTGGCCGAGTTCATCTCGTCCGAGCACGTGCAGATGCAGGCCGTGTTCCTGGCCTTCCTGCCGCCGGCCCTGGCCTCGCAGATCCTGGAGGCCCTGCCCCAGGAAGGCCGCGAGATCGTGCTGCTGAACATGGCGCGCCTGGACGAGATCGACCGCGACGTGCTGAACGAACTGGAAGACCTGGTGGGCCGCTGCATGTCCGCGCTCGACACCCAGAGCGCCAGCGTGGAAGGCGTGCGCCAGGTGGCCGAGATCCTCAACCGCCTGCAGGACAACCGCGCCGGCATGGTCGAGCTGCTGCGCGCCCATGATCCGGAAGTGGTGTCCCAGATCGAGATGTCGATGTACGACTTCTTCATCCTGTCGCGCCAGACCGAGCAGGTCATCACCCGCCTGCTCGACGAAGTGCCGCTCGAGCAGTGGGCGATCGCGCTCAAGGGCGCCGAGCCGGCCCTGCGCGACGCCATCCTGACCGCGATGCCGCGCCGCCAGGCCCAGAGCTTCGAGGACCTGATGCGCCGTTCCGGCCCGGTGCCGATGTCGCGCATCGAGCAGACCCGGCGCGAGATCATGGTCACCGTCAAGCAGCTCGCCGACGCCGGCGAGATCGACATCCAGCTGTTCGCCGAGGCGACCGCGGAATGAAGCAGTTCCGGCCTTATCACTTCCCGCCGCTGCACCAGTTCACCAGCGCCCTGCCCAAGGGCGCAGGGACTGGCGGCGGCGCCGGCTCGCCCGAGGAATGGCAGGCGGCGCTGGCCGACGGCTATCGCCAGGGCCAGCGCGAAGGCTATGAGGCGGGCCTGGACCAGGGCCGCGCCGACGGCTTCCCGGTCGGCCAGGCCGAGGGCCTGCAGCGCGGCGTCGAGGAAGGCCGCGCCATGGCGCTGGAAGGGCTGGAGCAGCTCGGCCGGCCGGTCGACGCCATGCTCAAGAGCCTGAAGAAACTCAAGACCGAGATGCGCGCCGCCCAGCGCAAGGAAGTCGTGGACCTGGTCGGCAAGATCGCGCGCCAGGTGATCCGCGCCGAACTGGCCCTGCAGCCGGTCCAGCTCCTGACCCTGGTCGAGGAAGCCCTGGCCGTGATGCCGCCTTCGCGCGAGCAGGTCGAGGTCTTCCTCAATCCGGAAGAGCTGCGCCGCGTGATGGAACTGGATCCCAAGCGCGCCAAGAAATGGACCCTGCTGCCCGACCCCGAGCTCGAGCCGGGCGAATGCCGCGTGCGCTCCGGCGACCATGAGGTCGACGCCGGCTGCCAGGGCCGCCTGACGGCGGTGATGGACCAGGTGCGCGACCAGCTGCTGGTCGACGAGGAAGAGGAGGAGGAAGCGTGACCGCCCTCGCCCAGCGCCTGCGTTCGGTCGAACTCGGCGCCGTCCCGGTCGCCACGCCCACCGGCCGCCTGGTCGGCGCCCAGGGCCTGCTGCTCGAATCGAGCGGCTGCCGCCTGCACACCGGCCAGCGCTGCCGCATCGAGACCGTCGACGGCGGCTGGCTGGACGCCCAGGTGGTGGGCTTTCGCGAAAAGATCTCCTACCTGATGCCGTTCAAGAAGGCCAGTGGCCTGGTGACCGGCGCGCGCGTGATCCCTAGCCAGGAAAAGAGCGACCTGATGATCGGGCCGTCCTGGCTGGGCCGCATGGTCAACGGCCTGGGCGAGCCGATCGACGGCCTGGGCAAGCTGGGCGGCGACCAGCCGCTCTCGCCCACCCCGCCGCGCGTCAATCCGCTGCGCAAGGCCCCGGTCGAGGAACCGCTGGACGTCGGCGTGCGCGCGATCAACGCCATGCTCACCATCGGCAAGGGCCAGCGCGTCGGCCTGATGGCCGGCTCCGGCGTCGGCAAGTCGGTGCTGCTGGGCCTGATCACCCGCCAGACCGTGGCCGACGTGATCGTGGTCGGCCTGATCGGCGAGCGTAACCGCGAGGTGCGCGAATTCGTCGAGAAGTCGCTCGGCGCGGATGGCTTGAAACGCGCGGTGCTGGTGGTGGCCCCGGCCGACGAATCGCCCCTGATGCGGGTGATGGCGACCGAGATGTGCCACGCCGTCGCCGCCCACTTCCGCGACCGCGGCCAGAACGTGCTGCTGCTGTGCGATTCCCTGACCCGCTACGCGATGGCGCTGCGCGAAGTCGCGCTCTCGCTGGGCGAGCCGCCGGCCACGCGCGGCTACCCGCCCTCGGTGTTCTCGAACCTGCCGCAGCTGGTGGAATCGGCCGGCAACGGCGAGAACCCGAAAGGCAGCATGAGCGCCATCTACACGGTGCTGGCCGAAGGCGACGACCAGCAGGACCCGGTGGTCGATTCGGCGCGCGCGATCCTGGACGGCCACATCGTGCTGACCCGCGAGCTGGCCGAGCGCGGCCACTATCCGGCGATCGACGTGGCCCAGTCGATCTCGCGCTGCATGGCCCAGGTGGTCAGCCCCGAGCATTCGCTGGCCGCGCGCAAGCTCAAGGCCGCGATGGCGCGCCACGCGCGGGTGCGCGACCTGATCCCCCTCGGCGCCTACGTGCCGGGGGCCGATCCCGAGACCGACCGCGCGGTGCGCCTGCAGCCCCAGATCGAGGCCTTCCTGTGCCAGGGCACGCGCGAGGAAGCGCCGCTCACCGGCTGCGTCGACCAATTGAAAGCGATGATGGCATGAGCGCGAACGAGACCCGGCAGAACATGATCGCCAGCCTGGGCACCATGGTGCAGCTGCGCAGCACCGAGGTCGACCGCCTGCAGGCCGACCTGGCGAGCCAGGAAGCGACGCGCACGCGCTACCAGAACAACCTGGCGCGCCTGGCTGCGCTGGCCGAGGGCAGCGGCGCCTCCGGCAGCCTGGCCCGGGGCAATGCGCTGGCGCTGGCCCTGAACTGCGGCGCCTACAAGCAGAACGTGCTGGCCATGGCCGACGCCCACCGCGTCGACCTGCAGCTGCACGAAGCCAACATGGCCGTCGCCCAGCGCAAGCTGAGCGAGGCCTGGACCCGACGCGAACTGCTGGGCAAGGTGCTCGAGCAGAAGCAGGAACTGGTCGCACGCGACCAGGAACGCGCGCTGCGCAAGCGCGAGGACGACATCGCCACCCAATCCTGGATGGCAGGACGGGCGGCGTAAGCCGCAGGACACGACAAGGAGAACGACATGGCAACGGCAATCACCGCACCCACCTACGACCCGACCACCACCGCGCAGGCGCTGGCCGAGAAGTACGTGCTGGCGCGCCAGCAGATCCTGGATGCCCAGGGCAAGCAGGCGAGCGCCACCGAAGCGGCGCTCAACCAGCTGAGCTCGGCCATGAGCGCCTTCCAGACCAGCCTGGCCGCCCTGACCGGCATCGGCAAGACCGTGTACGCCCAGTCGGCGACCTTCAGCGACACCGCCATCGGCAGCGCCACCGCCTCCCCCAGCGCCGTCGCCGGCAGCTATTCCTTCTTCGTCAAGCAGGTGGCCACCGCCAGCCAGGTGTCCTTCACCGGTCTGACCGACAACGCCGGCGTGAGCGGCGACCTGAAGATCAACATGGGCGGCAACCCGGCCTTCACGGTCAACCTGGCGTCTGCCGACACCGACGCCAACGGGACCCTGTCGCCGCGCGAGCTGGCGGCCGCGATCAACGGCGCCACCGGCAACAACTCGAAGATCACGGCTTCGATCGTCACCACCGGCGGCACCTCGGAACTGGTGCTGACCTCCAAGGACACCGGCGCCAACACCGCGATCACGATCGACACCAGCGCGGTCAGCGTGTCCAACGATCCGGACACCGGCAACCCGCGCACCTGGAGCCTGATCCAGGCCAACGCCGACCCGGCGCGCCGCCGCACCCTAGTGGCGGCCCAGGACGCCATCATCCACGTCGGCAGCGAAGGCGGCACCCAGATCAGCCAGGCCAGCAACACCTTCACCGCCGTCGACGGCGTCAAGATGAGCTTCACCAAGGCCCAGGCCAGCGGCAGCGCCCCGGTCACCCTGACCGTCGGCGCCGACAACGCCGGCACCACCGCCAACGTCCAGGCCTTCGTCGACGCCTTCAACAAGCTCAAGGGGGTCCTGAACAAGCTGACCGACCCGGGCGACCCGTCCAAGAACGTGGCTGGCGGCGTCTTCGCCCACGACGGCGGCATCCGCGCCCTGAACGAGCGCCTCAATGGCCTGCTGCGTCCGACCGGCGGCGATTCGCTGGCCAGCTTCGGCATCATCGGCACCCGCGAAGGCACGCTCGAACTGAACTCGACCCGCCTGCTGAGCCAGCTGGCGCTCAAGCCCACCGGCCTCGACACCCTGATCGGCAGCAGCTCGGCCACCACCCCGACCGGCATCGCCGGCGCGCTCGACAAGTACCTCAAGACCTGGAGCAACAGCGTCGACGGCCAGATCAAGCAGCGCAAGGAAGCGACCAGCAAGCTGCAGTCCGAGCTCTCCAACCGCCAGGTGCGTCTGGACGACCAGTACGAATCGGCGCGCAAGCGCTACCTGGCCCAATTCACCCAGCTGCAGACCATGCAGGGCCTCATGAACCACAACGTCACCCTGTTCGACGCCCTGTTCAGCAACAGCAAAGACTGAAGAGAACACCCATGTCCTATCAAGAAGCCTACGGCAGCTATCACGCCGTCAACCTGGACGCGCAGACTTCGCGCGCGTCTCCGGTGGAACTGGTCCTGCTGCTCACCGACGGCCTGCTCGACGAGCTGGCCCGCGCCAGGGCCCACATCGTGGCCAGGCGCTACGAGCAGAAGGCCGCGAGCATCGACAAATGCGTCCAGATCATCAACGGCCTGTCGAGCTCCCTCGACTTCGACCAGGGCGGCGAGACCGTCGCCAACCTGGCGCGCATCTATGATTTCTGCGCCACCCACCTGCAGGGCGCGGGTATCAAGCTCGACCCCGACATGGTGGACGAGGTGATCCGCATCCTGAGCACCATCCGCCAGGGCTGGAAAGGCGTCCAGGAACGCAATGGCTAGGACCCGCGCCATCGACGGCCTGGCGGCCAGCCTGCAGGGCGCCGCCGCCCGCGCCGACTGGGACGGCCTGCACGCCGCCCTGCGCGAACTCGGTCCGCGCCTGGAGGCGCTGGCCGGCTCCGGTCCCTGGAGCGCCAGCGAGCGCGCCGCCCTGGCCCGCCTGCGCGAGGCGCACGAGCGCGCCCGCGCCGGGGTCGACGGCGCCGCCCTGCAGGTCCAGGCCAGCCTGAGCGACATGGCCGACAACAAGGAAGGCTGGATGGCCTACGCCCTCGCGGGCGAACCCGAACCCGAACAGAACTGACATGCAGATTTCAATGAACAGCGCCTTTACCGCAAGTCCGGCCGCCGCCGACAATCCGGCGCTCGCCGCCGTTCCGGGCGAGTTACCGGCAACGTTCCCGGTCACGGTCCCGGTCCCGGGCACGGTCACGGACGCCGCCGCCCAGGCGCCGGTGTTCGCCTTCGAGCAGTGGCTGGGACTCGAGCAGCCGCCCGTGGACGCCACGGTCCCGGCCGAGACCGGGCTGCCTTCCGGTGAACAGGCCACCCCGGCGCCCGAGGGCGCCGACACGGCGTCCAGCGGCGCCGAGCCCCTGCTGGCGGCCATGGCGCTGCCCCTGAATCCGGCTTCGCTGCCGGCCATGATGATGGCGATGCCGGGCGCGGCCCGCAATGCCGCGACCGGCCAGGACGTCGCCGCGCAGGCCGCCGAGGCCGGAACCGGTACCGCAAGCGGTACCGCAACCGGCGCCGCCGTGCCGGCCGCCGCCGCGCCGCAGCCGCAAGCCGCCCTGCCGCAAGGCGGCGCGCTGCCCTTCCCGGCCGCGCTTGCGGCCGCCATGCCGCAGCCGGCGTCCTCCGCCCAGCCGGCGCCGGACAGCGCTCCCGCCGCCCCTGCCGCCCAAGCCAACCAAGTGGCCGCCGCGCCGGCCGCCGCCCTCGCGCGCGACGCCCAGGCCGCCCCCGACGGCGCCGCCGGCGCCCCGTCCTGGCAGGTGAACGCGCCCGCCGCACCGGCCGCCCCGCGCGCCGAAAGCAGCGTGACCCTGGCCGGCCCGCCCACCGCCTGGCGCCAGACCCTCCAGGAAGCCCTGGGCGAGCGCCTCAACCTGCAGGTCGGCCGCGGCATGGAGCAGGCCACCATCCGCCTCGAGCCGCCGATGCTGGGCCGGATCGAGATCGCGATCCGCCACGCCGCCGGCAGCCTGGAAGTGAACATCACCGCCACCCATGCCGAGGTGCTGCGCCAGCTGAACACCGTCAGCGACAACCTGCGCAACGACCTGGCCGGACGCCAGTTCAGCGAGGTCTCGGTCAACGTCGCCGCGGCGCCGCGCGCCGCCGCCAACGCCCAGGCCGGCGGCCAGGCCGGCGCCGACTCCCAGGGCCGCGGCCGCCAGCCGGGCCAGGAGCAGGACGAGCGCACGCCCGGCCAGGCCCTGGCCGAGGCCAACGCCGCGCGCAAGGACAAGCCTTTTTCACTGAATGGTCGCAGCTAAGCGCCACCGGACGCCACGAGCCCCTATGAAAGCCAAACTGATCATCGCATTCGCCGGCGTCGCGCTGGCCGCCGCCGCCGCCGCGGGCGGCGCCATGTGGTACCTGAGCCCGGCCCCGGCCGGAACCGCCGCCGCCGAACAAAAACCCGCGCCGGAGAAGAAGCTCACCAAGTACGTCACCCTCGACAAGGTGATCGTCATGCTGCGCCGCGCGCCCAACGAGCAGGCCGCCCACTACCTGTCGGTCGACCTGGTGCTGGCCACCACGCCCGAGCTGGAAAAGGAAACCAAGGAGCACCTGCCGCTGCTGCGCAGCGTGGCGGTCGCGGCCCTGTCGCCGCGCACCCTGTCGGAAGCGTCCGCCATGACCGTGGACCAGTACGCCGAGCAGCTGAACAAGACCTTCGACGCCGCCTATGCCAAGGAAAACCACATCAAGCCGTTTTCCGAAGTCATGATCGGCAAGCTGATCATCGAGTGAGCACGCCAGCACACGAGGACCGACGTGGCCTATTCCGCCGACTACCTTGACACCGCCGCCGGCGACTACGGCGACGCCGCCGCCGGCGCCGGCATGAGCCCGCGCGAAGAGCAGCAGCACCTGCTGGCCTACGCGCCGCTGGTCAAGCGCATCGCGCGCCAGCTCAACTCGCAGGCGTCGAGCGTGATGTCGCGCGAGGACATGGAACAGATCGGCCTGATGGGCCTGCTGGAAGCGCTGCGCCGCTACGGCACGCCCGACACCGGCTTCGGCAGCTATGCCTCGCTGCGCGTGCGCGGCGCGATCCTGGACGAGCTGCGCCGCCAGGACTGGCGGCCGCGCGCGGTGCGCCAGGACAGCCACAAGCTGCGCGACGGCCTGCGCGCCCTGACCCGCCGCCTGGGCCGCGAGCCGAGCGAGAAGGAAGCGATCGAACAACTGGGGGTCGACCCCGAGGATTACCGCCAGCTGCTGCTGGACGAGAGCGCCGAAGAGATGCTGAGCTTCGACGAGGTGCTGCAGGAGGCCACCGAGCATGCGCACAGCGCGCCCGGCCCGGAGGACGCCTACCTGGTGCGGCGCAGCCTGGAGCAGGTGCTGGCCGGCCTGAACGAGAAGGAACAGCGGGTGATCCAGATGATCTACGAGTTCGAACTCAGCTACAAGGAAATCGCCGCCGTGCTCGACCTGTCGGACGCCCGCGTCTGCCAGCTCAACAAGAGCGCGCTTGCCAAGATGAAGGCCGCGCTGCAGCGCGCCTGACCACAAACAACAACCGAACGCCAGAGAGAGGCAAAACGTCATGCAGCAATTACTAGGAATCGCAATCGTGCTCGGCTGCGTGTTTGGAGGCTTCACCCTGATGGGTGGCACCTTCTCCGCGATCTTCCACCCGACCGAGCTTTTGATCATCGGCGGCGCCGCCCTCGGCGCCCTGGTGCTCGGCAATCCCAAGCACGTGCTGGCCGAACTGGCCCACCAGCTCAAGTCGATCGCCGCGCGCAAGAAGCACGACTCGGAATTCCAGCGCCAGCTGCTGCTCCTGATGTACGAACTGCTGCAGACCGCCGCCGGCGGCCTCAAGGCCCTGGACGCCCACGTCGAGGCCCCGGCCGAGAGCCCGCTGTTCCAGCGCTACCCGCGCATCCTGGACGAACCCAAGCTGCTGGCTTTCATCGTCGACAACTTCCGCCTGATGGCCATGGGTAAGATCAACGCCCACGAACTGGAAGGCGTGCTGGAACAGGAACTGGACGCCATCCACGAGGAACTGACCCAGCCGGCCAAGTCGCTGCAGAAGATCGCCGAGGCGATGCCGGGCTTCGGCATCCTGGCCGCGGTGCTGGGCATCGTGATGGCCATGTTCTCGGTCTCGGGCGGCGCCGATTCGGGCGAGATCGCCGAGAAGATCGGCGCGGCCATGGTCGGCACCTTCATCGGCATCTTCTTCTGCTACGGCCTGCTGGAACCGCTGGCCAACATGATGAAGCAGCTGGTGAACTCGGAAGCCTCGACCATGGAAACCGTGAAAGTGGTGCTGTGCACCCACGTGGCCGGCAAGCCGGCCCTGCTGGCGATCGACGCCGGCCGCCGCCTGATCCAGCTGAACACCAAGCCCAGCTTCGCCCAGCTCGAACAGTGGATCAACGCCATGGGCGGCGAGGATGAATCGCAGAACAAGCGGCGCCGCACCAGCGACCGCATGACGGGGTAATCGTGTCCGCGACCAAGAACGACAAGCACGAAGCCACCATCGTCAAGCGCGGCGGCGGCAAGCACGCGCACGACGAGCACGGCGGCGCCTGGAAAGTCGCCTTCGCCGACTTCTGCCTGGCCCTGATGGCCCTGTTCCTGGTGCTGTGGCTGATCGCCGCGCGCGAACAACAGAACCTCAAGAAGATCGTGCGCGACGCCACCGACAGCGGTATGCTGGAGGGTCTGGGTTCCAAGCCCCAGGTGGCTTCGGAGCAGACCGGCAGCATGATCGAGCGCTTCCAGCTGCCGATGGCCGGCCAGGGCGGCACCGGCGACCCGGGGGCGCCGAGCGCGCCGCGGGTGGCCTACGAGACCGCCTCCGACCTGGCAGCCCTGTCCAAGGCCCTGGGCGAGATGAGCGCCGAAGCCGGCCTGGCCTCGAACCTGGCGACCGTGGTCACGCCCTACGGCCTGCGGGTGATGCTGCACGATACCGACAAGCAGGGCATGTACATGCGCGGCAGCGCACTGCCCACCGGGCGTTTCGCGCGCCTGCTGCGCAAAATGGGGCCGCTGTTCGCCCAGATGAAGAACCAGATGCTGATCGTCGGACACACCGATTCCTCGCGCTTCGCCGGCCCCGACAGCGGCGGCTACTCGAACTGGGCGCTGTCGACCGACCGCGCGCTGTCGGCCCGCGCCGAGCTGCTGGGCGGCGGCATGCGCGCCGAGAGCGTGCTGCAGGTGGTGGGCATGGCCGACCGCGGTCCGCTCAATGCCGAGGAACCGCTGGCGGGCGTCAACCGCCGCATCGAGCTCCTGATACTGACCAGCGCCCAGTCGCGCGCGGTGTCCTCGATGTTCGGCACCCCGGGCAAGCCGGAAGC
The DNA here is from genome assembly GCF_002007115.1 of Massilia sp. KIM. Taxonomy (NCBI): domain Bacteria; kingdom Pseudomonadati; phylum Pseudomonadota; class Betaproteobacteria; order Burkholderiales; family Oxalobacteraceae; genus Massilia; species Massilia sp. KIM. Next base: position 2,853,661 of record NZ_MVAD01000001.1, read on the forward strand.
CCTGGGCAAGGAGGCTGCGATCGCCCTGCCCGACGCGGCCGCCCTGGAAGAACTGCGCCGCCAACTGCCGAAGTAAACATGACGATCCAATCGAAAACCCGAGCCAGCCGCATGAAGATCACCGGCACCACCGTCAGCACCGTCAATGTGGGCGGCCAGAGCGTCGCCGCTCCGGTCCAGCAGGAAGCGCCCCAGGCGAGCGCTCCCGCCCTCCAGTCCGAGGTCCTGAAACCGGCCGCCGAAGCCCTGGGCAGCCTGCCCGACTTCGACGCCGCCCGCGTGGCCGAACTGCGCGACCAGCTGGCGCGCGGCGAGCTGCCCTTCGATCCGGCGCGCCTGGCGGGCCTGATCCAGAAGTTCCACGGAGGCCGCTGAGATGGCCAAGCTCACCCGCCCCCAGGCCAATGCCCTGCTGCTCGACGGCGTCCAAGCCGACCTGCGCGACGGCCAGGAGGTCGCCGTCCTGCTCGAGCGCCAGTTCGAGGCCGCCGTGCGCCACCGCACCGCCGAGCTGAGCGAACTGGCCGGCCAGCTCACGCCCCTGCTGGACGCGATGGAAGCGCGGCGCCAGCAGCGCGTCTCGCTGGTGCGCGCCCTGCTCGGGCAGGACGCGGGCATGGACGCCTTCTTCGCCAGCCTCGAGCCAGGTGCGCGTGCGGCCGGCGAAGCGGCCTGGCGCGCACTGGAAACCCTGATCCTGGCCTGCAAGGCGGCCACCACCCGCAACGCCAGCCTGCTGGCCGAGCAGTATTCGGTGATGCAGCGCGTGCTGCACGGCGAGGACGACATCTATGCGCCCCGCTGAGATGCCGCGCATCGACGCGCTGGCGCCGACCGAAGCCACCCGCCCCACCGCCCCGCTCGCCAACGGTGGGGCCGGCGCCGGCTTCGGCCGCATGTTCGGCGAGCTGCAGGCCGAAGTGGCGGCCTTTATCCAGCACGGCGACGGCGCCGGCACGGGAGACGGCGGCGCCGGCGCGCTGAGCCCCGAAGGCGCCCTGCTGCGCGCCCGCGCCAACGGCCTGATCATGGGCGCGGAAGAGAACGACGAAGCGGCGCCGGTCGGCGGCGCCGGCCTGGAGTCGCCGCAGCAGCGTGCATTCCTGGACAGCATCGCGCCCTGGGCGCGCGAAGCGGCCGGGCAGCTGGGCGTGGCCCCGGAACTGGTGGCCGCCCACGCGGCGCTGGAATCGGGCTGGGGCCAGCGCCCCTTGAGCACCGCCGCCGGCGCCTCCAGCCACAACCTGTTCGGCATCAAGGCCGGCTCGAACTGGAACGGGGCGGTGACCGATTCCGCCACCACCGAATACGTGAACGGCAGCGCGCTCAAGACCCGCGAGCGCTTCCGCGCCTACCCGGACGCCGGCGCGGCCTTCCGCGACTACGCCCAGATGCTGATCGATAACCCGCGCTACCGCGGCGCGCTCAACGTGGGCGGCGACGCGCGCGCCTTCGCCCAGGGCCTGGCGCGCGGCGGCTACGCCACCGATCCGAACTATGCGGCCAAGCTGACGCGCCTGGCGAACCAGCTGCAGGGATCCTTCGACTGAGCGGCCGGCCGTCAGCGGCGCGACACCGGCAGGTCGACCGGTTCGACCGTGCCGGCGCCGGCCACCCGCATGCGCACCACCTGCCCGCTGGCGGCGTTGCGCACCCGGACCACGGCGCCGCGAGCACCGGCGTCCAGGGCTTCGCCGGCCATGCTGACTTCGATGCCCTCGTGGCGCGCCACCATCAGCACCTGGTCGCCGCGCTTGACCACCAGCGGCGCGGCCAGCTGGCCGCTGCGCAGGATCTCGCCGGCGCGCAGGCTGCGGCGCGGGCTCTGGCCCACCGCCAGCGCCAGGTCGCCGATCGCGTCCGGCGCCTGGGTGATGTCGCGCCGCTCGAGGGCGAGGTCGGCCTCGGCCAGCGGCTGGTTGGCGCCGACCGGGGCGGCGGTCACCGCCACCTGGGCCGAGATGCGGGCGCGCACCAGGAAATCCTGGCGCCAGCCCTTGCCCGCCGGGCAGCGCGCCACGAAGCGCATGCGCGCCGGCTGGCGGGTGTCGAGCGCGTCGACCTCGACCGGTTTGGCGCAGGGCGGCGCCGGGCGGCTGCTGAGGACCTCGAGGTCGAATTGTGGATCGGACAAGGCGCTGGCGCTGGCCATCTTGTCCAAATGATATCGGGCAGCCTGTTCTACCTCTGCAGTAATAGTTTGTGCCGACACGGTTGTGGCGTACAAAAGACAGGTTACAATGAACGGGGTTGCCGTACGGAAAGCAATCATTGGACAATGATGGACCAGCGAAAAAGACACATTCTAATTCACTGCAGTCACCCTACGAAGGATCGCCATGACGATTAATTTCAAAGAAGCCCTCGGTGTGCATGCCGACGCGCTGCAGCTGCGCGCCGAACGCACCCGCGTGCTTGCATCGAACATCGCCAACGAAAGCACGCCCGGCTATACCGCGCGCGACATCGACTTCGCCCAGGCACTGCAGGAGCGCATCGACGAAGAAGCCGGCGCGCCCACCCTGTCCGAGGACGGCCCGCTGTACCGCGTGCCCTACCACCCCAGCGCCGACGGCAACACCGTCGAGATCGGCGTCGAACAGGCCGCGTTCTCGCAGAACGCCTCGGACTTCCAGACCAGCCTCACCTTCATCAACATGAAGCTGCGCGGTCTGGCCAAGGCCATCAACGGTCAATAAGCAGGCCAACAAGGACCATTATGAGCTTCAAGGATATTTCCCAAATCGCCGGTTCGGCGATGGCGGCCCAGACCGTGCGCCTCAACACGATCGCCAGCAACCTGGCCAACGCCAACGCAGCGGCCGGTTCCGAGACCGAGGGCTACCGCGCGCGCAAGCCGGTGTTCGCCGCCATGATCGGCGACGAAGGCGTGGCGCGCGTGCAGGTGCTGGACGTGGTGCAGTCGGCCGAGCCGCTGCGCCGCATGCACGAACCCGACAATCCCCTGGCCGACGCCGAGGGCTATGTCTACTACGCCAACGTCAACGAAGTGGCCGAGATGGCGGACATGATGGCCGCCTCGCGCGCCTTCGAGACCAATGTCGAAGTGATGGGCCGCATCAAGTCCATGCAGCAGTCGCTGCTCAAGCTGGGAGAGGGCTGATATGGTCGCCGCAACCAATGCCTTCGGCTTCCCCTCGTCCGGCACGAACAACAACGGCGATACCGTCGCGCCGGGCGTCCAGATGAGCGAGAACAAGGACATGTTCACCAAGCTGCTGGTGGCCCAGATCCGCAACCAGGACCCGCTCGCGCCCTCCGATCCGAGCCAGTTCGTGAACCAGCTGTCGCAGCTGTCGCAGACCGAGGCCCTGGAGAACCTGGCCCAGACCACCACCGCCAGCGCCAGCATGCTGCAAAGCCTGCAGGTGCTGGGCATGGGCAGCCAGGTCGGTTCCGAGATCTCGGTCGAGACCGGCCGCGTGCGCATCGACGGCGCCAAGATCAACGCCAGCGTCCAGCTTACCGGCGCCAGCAACCTGACCGCCGTCACCCTGACCAGCGCCGGCGGCCAGACGACCCGCATCGAGCTGCCGGCGCACGGCAGCGGCCCCCAGAGCTTCACCATCGACCCGGAAAAGCTTGGCCTGCCTGCAGGCAGCTACAGCATCGCCGCCGAAGCCTCGGACGGCACCAAGCCCGCCATCGAAGTCACCGCGCGCCTGGACAGCGTGCGCCTGTCGGCCAACGGCGGCCTGCTGCTGAATGTGGCCGGCGTCGGCGAAATCGGTCCCGAATACATCACCAGCTTCAAAGGCAAACCCGCTGCCCAGGTGGCGGCCGTCTCGGATAACTGAAAGGATTCCCCATGAGCTTCAATATCGCCCTCTCCGGCATCCAGGCCATCAACGAGCAACTGACGGCCGTCTCGAACAACATCGCCAACGCCGGCACCTACGGCTTCAAGAGCAGCCGCGCCAACTTCTCGGCGGTGTACGCCGGCGACCAGGCCAATGGCGTCGAAGTCGGTTCGCTGACCCAGAACATCGGCAAGAACGGCAGCCTGCAGAACACCGGCCGCGGCCTCGACGCCGCGATCCAGGGCCGCGGCTTCTTCGCGGTGCGCGATTCCCAGGGCGTGATCAACTACACCCGCGTCGGCATCTTCAAGGCCGACAAGGAAGGTTTCCTGGTCGACCCGCAGGGCAAGAAGGTGCAGGGCTATGGCCCGGCCGTGGGCGGCGCCATGGGCGCCCTGGGCGACATCAAGGTGCCGACCGGCCAGATCCCGGCGGTCGCCAGCACCAAGCTGACCTATGTGGGCAACCTCTCGTCGGACTGGACCAACCCGACCGTGACCCCGTTCGACCCGAACAACAACAAGTCCTACAACATGGTCAAGCAGACCGTGCTGTACGACTCGCTGGGCGGCGAACACACCGTCTCGCAGTACTTCATCCGTACCGGCGCCAACACCGTGCAGGTGCGCTATGCCTTCGACGGCGCGGCCCCGGGCCCGACCGCGACCATGACCTTCGACACCAATGGCCAGCTGACCGCCCCGCTGCCGACGCCGACCCCGGCGCTGAGCATCCCGGCCGCCAACGGCGCCGCCGCGATCAACTTCACGATCGACTACACCGGCACCACCCGCTTCGCCGGCGAAGCCACCACCACCACCAACCGCGCCGACGGCTATCCCTCGGGCGCCTTCGTGGGCGTGGAAATGGCCGAAGACGGCTCGGTCGTGGCCAAGTACAGCAACGAACAGCAGCAGATCGTCGGCACCGTGGCCCTGGCCACCTTCCCCGACGAGGACGGCCTGACCCAGGTCAGCGACACCTCCTGGGTCGCCAACAACACCTCGGGCGCGCCGCTGTACACCACCCCGGGCGTGGGCCTGGCCGGCAAGCTGGCCAAGGGCGCGCTGGAAGGCTCGAACGTGGACATCACCTCGGAACTGGTGGGCCTGATGACCTCGCAGCGCAACTACCAGGCGAACTCCAAGGTCATCACCACCGAGAACCAGATGATGCAGGCCCTCATGCAGGCCCTGTAAGACTGAGCCATGGATAAACTGATCTTCACTGCCGTCAGCGGCGCCGAGCGCACCATGCGCGCCCAGCAGGTGCGCGCCAACAACCTCGCCAACGCCGACACTCCGGGCTTCCGCGCCAACATCGAGCTGGCCTCGGTGCAGGCGCTGGGCGGCTACGGCTACGACGACGTGCACCTGTCCAAGATCGAGGCCGACACGATCTCGACCCGCGCCGGCGCGGTGCGCGAGACCGGCCGCGCGCTCGACGTCGCGGTCAACGGCAACGGCTACCTGGCGGTGCAGTGGGGAGACGGCGAAGCCTATACCCGCGCCGGCGCGATCGACATCGACGCGCAAGGCAACCTGTCGGTGCAGGGCCGCCCCCTGCTGGGCGAAGGCGGCCCGATCACCCTGCCGCCCCACACCGCGGTCGACATCGCGGTCGACGGCACCATCTCGGTGATGCCGGAAGGCGGCACCCTGATGCAGGTGGTGGACCGCCTGCGCCTGGTGAGCGCCGAAGGCGCCGAACTGGCCAAGAACGAAGCCGGCCTGATCGTGCCGCGCGGCGGCGACCCGCTGCCGGCCGACCCCAACGTCACGGTGCGCGGCCGCGCCCTCGAGGGCAGCAATGTCTCGGCGGTGGAGGAGATGGTCGCCGTAATGAGCCTGAACCGCTCTTTCGAGATGCAGATGAAGCTGTTCAAGGCCAGCGACAGCATGAACGAGGTGGGCAACCGCCTCATCGGCGGCTAAGCCGCCGCCACAACCAATACTAGGGAGCCAACATGAATCCAGCAATGTGGATCAGCAAGACCGGCGTGCAGGCACAGGATGCCAAGCTGCAGGCGATCGCCAACAACCTGGCGAACGTGAACACCACCGGCTTCAAGCGCGACCGCGTCGTCTTCGAAGACCTGTTCTACCAGGTCGACTCGCAGCCGGGCGCCCAGAACGCGGACAACACCGTCACCAACGGCGTGCAGCTCGGTAACGGCACGCGCGTGGTCGGCACCCAGAAGGTCTTCAGCGACGGCAACGTCCAGATGACCAGCCAGCAGTGGGACGTGGCCATCATGGGCCAGGGCTTCCTGCAGGTGCGCCGTCCGAACGGCGAACCGGCCTATACCCGCGCCGGCAACCTGACCCTGGACCCGAACGGCACCCTGACCAATGCCCAGGGCCTGCCCCTGGTGCCCCAGATCACCGTGCCGGCCAACGCCACCAAGATCACCATCGGCGAGAACGGCATGGTCTCGGCCACCATCCCCGGCCAGGCCGCACCGACCGAACTGGGCCAGCTGACCCTGACCTCCTTCATCAACCCGGCCGGCCTGCTGGCCCTGGGCGACAACCTGTTCCAGGAAACCGCGGCCAGCGGCACCCCGAACGAGGGCCGTCCGGGCGACGCCGCCTTCGGCAAGCTCAAGCAGGGCGCGCTGGAAGGCTCGAACGTCCAGGTGGTCGAGGAAATGGTCGACATGATCGCCGCCCAGCGCACCTACGAGATGAACACCAAGGTGCTGTCGGCGGCCGACAACATGCTCCAGTACCTGGCGCAGGCTGCACGTTAAGAAAATGAAATACCTGACCGCGGCGCTGTGCGCCCTTCTGCTGGCCGGCTGCGCTTCGCGCGCGCCGGTTGCTTCCAACGACGACGACGACCTGGTGCCGATGCGCACGGCGTCGCGTGGCGGCGTCTCGGGTGGCGTGTTCGCGAGTGACATCGCGCCGCTGACCTCGGACAGCCGCGCCTACCGCGTGGGCGACGCGGTCACTGTCATCCTGCAGGAAACCACCCAGGCCAGCAAGCGCGCCGGGACCACCATCTCGAAAGACTCCTCGGTCGGCGTGAACCCGATCGGGGCGCTGGGCAAGACCTTCGGCAAGACCGGGATCGACATCTCGGCCGAGCGCGGTTTCCAGGGCGACGCCACCAGCACCCAGCAGAACGCCCTGTCGGGCGCGCTGACCGTAGTGGTGCAGGAAGTGCTGCCCAACGGCCTGCTGCGCGTGGCCGGCGAGAAGAACCTGACCTTGAACCAGGGCGAGGAATTCGTGCGCCTGAAAGGCTATATCCGCGCCGCCGACATCGACGCCGACAACCAGATCTCCTCGCTGCGCGTGGCCAACGCGCGCATCGCCTATTCGGCCAAGGGCGCGCTGGCCGACGCCAACCAGCCGGGCTGGCTGACCCGTTTCTTCAACAGCCCGCTGATGCCTTTCTGAGGACGACATGAAGCCATTCCTGAAGGCCGGCCGCCTGCTCGGCATCCTTTCCTGCCTGTTGTTCGCGGCATCGATGCCGGCCCAGGGCGCGCAGGCCCTGCGCAACCTGGTCAGCGTCGAGGGCGTGCGCGAGAACCCGCTGGTCGGCTACGGCCTGGTGGTCGGCCTGAACGGCAGCGGCGACTCGACCCAGGTCAAGTACGCCAGCCAGTCCGTGGTCAACATGCTCAAGCAGTTCGGCGTCAAGCTGCCGGAAGGCGAGGACGCCAAAAACAAGAACGTGGCCGCAGTCATGGTCTCGGCCGTGTTCCCGCCCGGCTACCGGCGCGGCCAGGCGATCGACGTCACCGTATCCTCGCTGGGCGACGCCAAGAGCCTGCGCGGCGGCACCCTGCTGCTGACCCAGCTGCGCGCGGCCGACAACGAAGTCTATGCGCTGGCCCAGGGCAACCTGGTGGTCGGCGGCCTGAACGCCACCGGCAAGAGCGGTTCCTCGGTCACGGTCAACACCCCGACCACCGGCCGCATCCCCAACGGCGCCATGATCGAGCGCGAGATCGCGACCGATTTCGCGACCCGTCCGCAGGTGATGCTGCGCCTGCGCCAGCCGCATTTCGAGACCGCCACCAACGTGGTCGAGGCGATCAACCGCAAGTACGGCCCGATCGCCACCACCAGCGACGGCACCAGCGTCGAGGTGATCGCCCCGGCCAACCCGACCGAGCGCGTGGCCTTCGTCGCCAAGCTCAACAACCTGCCGATCGAGGCCGGCGCCGAGGTGCCGAAAGTCGTGTTCAATTCGCGCACCGGCACCGTGGTCATCGCCGAAGGCCTGCGCGTCAAGGCCGCCGCGGTCACCCACGGCTCGCTCAAGGTGATCATTTCGGAGAGCTCGCGCGTGTCCCAGCCCGGCCCCTTCTCGCGCGGCCAGACCGCGGTGACGCCGGAATCGAAGCTGCAGGTGGACCAGGGCTCCGGCCAGATGTTCCGCTGGCCGGCCGGCGCCAGGCTGCAGACCATCATCGACGTGGTCAACAGCCTGGGCGCCTCGCCCGACGACATCATGGCGATCCTGCAGGCCCTGGACCAGGCCGGCGCGATCGAAGGCGAACTAGTGGTGATCTGATGCGCATCGACGAACACTCCCCCCTCCCCATTAACGGCTCCGGCGCCGGCGAGGCGCCGGTTGCGCCTGCGCAGGACAGCCAGGCCGCCGACCCGACCTACGTGGCCAAGGCCACCAAGGCCGCGGTCGAGTTCGAGCGTTTCTTTATTGGCAACATGCTCAAGCAGATGCGCGCCTCGACCCGCGAGATGGCCGGCGAGGACAGCGTCTTCAAGGACCGCGTCAACGGCGACATGCAGGACATGGCCGACGACCTGCTAGCCGGCCACCTGGCGGGCCAGCGCGCCTTCGGCATCGCCGACGTGATCCTGCGGCAGCTGGTTTCTGCAAAGAAAACTTAATAACCTGCAAGATTCGGTCGCCTTATTGGGTTAACAGCCTCCGGGACGCATATGACCATCATTAATAACGCACTGTCGGGCGCGCTCGCCGCCCAGGTAGCGCTTGCCGCAAGCAGCCAGAACATCGCCAACCTCCAGACCAAGGGCTATACCCGCCAGGGCGCCCTGCTGGCGGCGATCGGCCCCTATGGCGGCGGCCACTCGGCCGGCAACGGCGTCGAGGTGACCTCGCTGCTGCGCTTCTCGGACAACTACAAGAGCCAGGCCATGTGGCGCGCGGCCTCCGAAAAAGGCCTGTACTCGCAGAGCCAACCTTACCTCAGCCAGCTCGAGAACGTGATGGGCGACGAGGCCGCCAGCCTGTCGGCCGGCATCGACAAGTTCTTCAAGGCCCTGAACGCGGTCGCCGGCGATCCGGGCTCGACCCCGCTGCGCCAGTCCGTGCTGACCTCGGCCGGCCTGCTGGCCGAGCGCTTCAACGGCCTGAACAACGTCTTCAATTCCCAGCTCAACTCGGTGCGCCAGCAGCGCAGCGCGATCGTCGACTCGGCCAACGCCCAGATCGCCACCATCGCGCGCCTGAACCAGCAGATCATCGAAGCGAGGTCGAGCGGTACCTCGGCCTCCTCGCTGATCGACACCCGCGACCAGGCGATCGACGAACTGGCCAGCAAGATGGCGCTGGAAGTCTCGGACAATCCGGACGGCAGCCGCGACGTCGCGCTCAAGACCGGCCAGGCGCTGGTGCTGGGCAGCCTGCACGGCAAGCTGACCGCCGCCGCGACCGCCACCTCGCCCCAGGAATTCCGCCTCGAATTCGCCGGTACAAGCTACCTGCTGGACGCCGGCCTGATGGGCGGACAGCTGGGCGGCCTGGCCCAGTACGAGACCAATACCCTGGTCAAGCTGCAGGAAGACACCGCCGAACTGGCGCAGCAGGTCGCCGTGCGCATGAACGCCCAGCTCGCCCTCGGCTTCAAGCCGGACGGCACGGCCGGCGTGCCGCTGTTCGTCTACACCCCGGGCGGCGGCTCGGACATGCTCAAGGTGGTCGCCGGATTCAAGGCCGAAGACCTGGCCTTTTCCGCGGATGGCCAGCCGGGCGATACGGGTAACCTGCAGAAGCTGCTGACCATCAAGACCCAGTCGGTTTCTCTGCCCCACCTGGGCAATGTGCTGCTGAGCGACGCCGACACCCAGCTGGTGGGCAAGCTCGCCGTGGACAGCCAGCTCAACAAGGCGTCGCTGAAGACCTCCACCACGGTGCGCACCCAGTCGGAAGACGACTGGAAGTCGACCAGCGGGGTCAACGAGGACGAGGAAGCGGTCAATCTCGTCGAGTACCAGAGAATGTATCAGGCGAACATGAAAGTGATTTCTGTCGCCAACAGCCTGTTCGACGCCACCCTGGCGATGATGGGTTAAAGGAAAGAGCCATGCGTATCGCGACCTCGCAGTTCCAATCCACGATGAACCAGTCGCTCCAGGTGAACCAGGAGCGCATCTCGACCATCACCCAGCAGATGGCCAACCTGAAGCGCATCCTGGTGCCCTCGGACGACCCGGTGGACAGCGTGCGCCTGGCGCGCCTGGACCGCGAAGAGTCGACCGTGCAGCAATACCGCGACAACATCGGCGCGCTCAAGCTGCGCCTGACGAAGTCGGAAGGCTACCTGAGCAACATGGTCAAGGAAATGAACACCGGCCGCGACCTGCTGGTCTGGGCCTCGGACGGCGGCAATGCGCCGGACGACCTGAAGGCCATGGTGACGCCGCTCACCTCGCTGCGCGACAGCCTGTTCTTCACCGCCAACACCATCGACCAGGAAGGCAACTACCTGTTCTCGGGCACCGCCACCAAGACCGCGCCGCTGCGCTACGACGCCACCCAGCCGGTCGGTTCGCGCTACACCTACGAGGGCAACACCAACTCGCAGGACGTGATCGTCGGCAGCGGCATCACCCAGGGCTCGAACGAGAACCTGAAGGACCTGGAAAAGCTGCTCAACCGCCTCGACCGCAGCATCGAGACCCTGAAGGTGCCCGGCGCCTCGCCCAACGACCCGGCGGTGCGCGCCATCCTGGCCGACAACCTGGGCGGCTTCGACGAAGCCATGAACATGGTCTCGTCGAAAATCGCCACCATGGGCGGCGTGCAGAACATCATCGCCACCCTGGACGCCAACCACGCCAACGTCAGCCTGTCGAACAAGACCGCGATCCTCGACATCGGCCAGCTCGACATCGGCGTCGCCGCGACCGAGCTGAACGGCTACTCGACCGCCCTCCAGGCCACTTACAAGGCGTACAGCCGCATCGGCAACCTGTCGCTGTTCGCAGCCATCTGATCGTCATGGAAGCAAGTCTCCGCCCGGCCACCACCCTGGCCCCCACCACCACCAGCGGCAGCACCGGCGCCCAGAGCACGGCCGCCACCGGCCGCGCGACGGCGGTGCGCCCGGCGGATCCGGACAGCCGGGTCGTCACCCGTACTCCGCCCAGCGCGGCCCCGCTCAAGCGCGGGATCGACTGGAACCAGAACCTGCAGAGCGAGGTCGCACGCGCCCAGCAGGCGCTCGACTACCTCGAGCGCGTCGCCAGCCAGCTGGAAGCCCTCAAGACCGAACTGAGCGCGAAGCTCTCGGGCCGCAGCAACCCGTCACGCCAGATCGAGGCGCGCACCCGCCAGCTCGCGCAATCCCTGGAGGCCCGCCGCAGCCAGGGCGGCGACGGCATCGACGCCGAACTCGAGTTCAACGGCGGACAGCCGGCCCAGCGCCAGTTCCGCATCAGGGGCATGGACGTCGCCTCGCTCCAGGCCGCGGCCCCGCAGACCATGGGCTTCTCGGTCGGCGCCGCCGGCGGTCCGCAACTCTCGGCCACCATCCAGCCGGGCATGACCCCGGAGGAGATCGCCCAGCGCCTGGACCGGACCCTGTCGCCGGTCAAGGTGCGCGTATCGCTCGACGACAAGCGCGAGCTGGTGTTCGCCACCGATGAAAGCGACTGGGACAGCGTGCGCGACGCGATCGCCGTCACCGGCCGCGGCCGCGTCGACACGGTCGAGGAACCGGCCTCGCTGGCGCCCCAGGACTGGGAACTGGGCAATCCGGACGCGCTGCGCCAGAGCCTGCGCGAAGTGGTGCAGGCTCTGGCCCGGGTGCGCCGCTCCCAGGACGCCGCCGCCGCCGCCCTGTCCGCCGCGATGGCGCGCACCGCCCAGCCCGAGATCCCCGTCGCCGAACTGGAGGCGATCACCGGCGACTTCGCGGCCACCGCGGCCAGCCACGATTACGAGTCGCTGCTGGCGATCACCTCGGCCCTGGTCGGGGTGAGCCGGGATCGCGTCCAGGCCCTGCTCGGCTTGCGCTGATATCCGCTTTTTTCCGCCTCCAAGCTCCCGTGCATTTGCCGGGAGCTTTTTTCTTTTGGGGAATTAATATCGATCCAATAGGAAATTAATTTCCTATTGGACTCATATTTCCAAGCTCAGCAGCATTATTTTTATTGTCGCGTTCTTTTCGCACGGCGCACCAAATCGTGCTCCCAAAAGGATGTGTTATTTTAAAAAAGATACTGCCGCATGAAGCGACTTTGCGTGTCTATTGGGTAATATGAGCTTACAAAAAGAAACTCCGTATTCCGAGCAGCGGGCCGGCTCCTATCAGGGGCAGCTGCAGGAACAAATGGCCGATTATTTTGCCGGCTTGGCCTCCGCCTCGGCGTCTACCTCGGCTTCCGCCCTGGCGCCCCTGCCGCTGCTCTCGCTCGTCGTTCCCTTCTATAACGAAGAGGAAATGATCAGCCATTTTTTCGCGCGCGTGATCCCGATACTGGAAGAGATTCCGGAAATCCGTTTCGAGGTCCTGTGCGTGAATGACGGCAGCCGCGACCGTACACTGGAGCGCCTGATCGCCGTGTCCCAGCTCGACGCCCGGGTGCGGGTGATCGACCTGACCCGCAATTTCGGCAAGGAAGCCGCACTCACAGCCGCCATCTTCGAGGCGCGCGGCGACCTGATCGTGCCCTTCGACGCCGACCTGCAAGACCCGCCCGAAGTCATCGCCAAACTGGTCGATAAATGGCGCGAAGGAAATGAGGTCGTGCTGGCGAAACGCGCCGACCGCCAATCCGATTCCCTGCTCAAAAAATGGACGGCGCTGATTTTCTACCGTATCCATAATGAAGTGTCGGAAGTGCCGATTCCCGAGAATGTGGGTGACTTCCGCCTTTTTACCAGAAACGTCTGCGAATCATTAAAATCCCTGCCGGAATCCTGTCGCTTCATGAAAGGCCTGTTCGCCTGGGTCGGATATAAAACGGCGGTGGTCGAATATACGCGCGAAAAGCGGGCGGCCGGAAAAACCAAATTTTCCGGATGGAAGCTTTGGAATTTCGCGCTCGAGGGCATCACCAGTTTCAGCACCCTGCCGCTGCGGGTCTGGACCTATGTCGGCGTGACCGTGGCCCTGATCGCCCTGGTGCGCGCCGCCTGGCTGGTGGTGCGCACCCTGGTGTACGGCGTGGACGTGCCCGGCTATGCCTCGCTCGCCACCGCGATCCTGCTGCTCGGCGGCATCCAGCTGATCGGCATCGGCGTGCTGGGCGAATACGTCGGGCGCATCTACATGGAGTCCAAGGGGCGGCCGGTCTACCTGATCCGCAAACGCTACGAGCGCGCGGCGCCCCATGCGTGACGGCGCGATCACGGAGGTCGCCACGACCGGCACCTCTTCCCGCATGCGCCGTCTCAGGCTGGGGCGCTTCCTGCTGTACGCGATGGTCGGCGCGGCCGGCACGGCCGGCCACTACGCCCTCCTGATCGGCCTGGTCTCCTTCGGCCTGATGGCGCCGGCCCCGGCCTCGGTGCTGGGCGCCCTGCTCGGCGCCCTGATCAACTTCGTGCTCAACGCCACCCTCACCTTTGCCGGCGCCGGCCACAGTCACCTGCAATGGCGCACGGCGGCACGCTTCTTCGCCACCGCCGGCCTGGCGGCCCTGATCAACGGCCTGGCGATGTTCCTGCTGGTGGACGGGCTGGGCCTGGACTACCGGCTGGCCCAGCTCCTGGTGACGGCCGTGCTGCTGTGCGCGACCTATGCGATCAATGCGAAGTGGACTTTCCATGCAGGCAAAGACCGCTGACCCCAGCCTGACCGGCCTGCCGCCCGGTCCGCGCCTGGGCGCCTTCCTGGAGTGCAGCACGCCGGTGGCCCGCCTGTGGTCGCTGAGCCTGCTGGTCGCCCTGCTGGCCCTGCTGCTGCGCCTGCCCACGCTGGAGAGCCGCTCGCTGTGGCTGGACGAGACCTACAGCGCCTGGTTCGCCGCCCTGCCGCTGCGCGAGCTGTGGACCAGCGTGCCGCTCTACGAAACCCATCCCCCTTTCTACTATTCCCTGCTCAAGGGCTGGACCGTTTTGTTCGGCACGGGCGAGGTGGCGATGCGCAGCCTGTCGGTGCTGGGCAGCGTGCTCACGGTCCTCCTGATCCCGATCGGCGCCCGCCTGGGCCGGCTGGGGGGCAAGGCGGAGCGGGTGGCCTTGCTGGCCGCCCTGTTCCTGGCAGTCAATGCCAACAGCGTCCTGTTTGCCCAGCAGGCCCGGCCCTATGCCCTGCAGGCCCTGGGCGGCGCGCTGGCCGTGTACTGCTCGGCGATGCTGGTGCTGGAGCTGGCGCGCCGGCCGGAGGCGCCCTCGCGCCGGCTGTGGGCCTGGGTCGGCGGCCTGGCGGTCTCGACCGCGCTCACCATGTGGCTGCACAACACCGGCGTGTTCGCCGCCTTCGGCATCTGGACCGGCATGACCCTGGCCCTGCTCTTGAGCACTTCGGGACCGCGCCGCCTGCAGGCGCTGGCGGTGGGCCTGGCGGGCGTCGGTGCGCTGCTGCTGTGGTCGCCGATGCTGCCCATCCTGGCTGCCCAGAGCGCGGCCATGGGCAAGCTGTCCTACTGGATCAGCTTCAAGCCGGCCAACACGCTCGCCGCCTGGAGCGTGATCAGCGGCTGGCCGATCATGCACTACCCGGTGGCGGCCCTGGTGGCCCTGGCCTACTTCTGGCTGTGGCGCCATGCGCGCGCCCATTTCTGGCACCTGGGCTGCGTGATGAGCCTGCCCATCCTGGCCCTGGCCGGCTACAGCTGGCTGGTCAAGCCGGTGTTCCTGTCGCGCCTGTTCGAATGGCTGGCGCCGCTGGGCATGGTGCTGCTGGCTTTGGGCGTGTATGCGCTGCGGCCGCGCTGGCGGCTGCCGGTGGTGGCGGCGATCCTCGCCTTGTCGGCCTGGTCGGTGAATGCCTTTTACCACCTGCAGACCGAGAACTGGCGCGAGATGATGGCCCAGCTCACCCGCGAGAGCCGGCCGGGCGACCTGGTGCTTGCGGTGCCGAACGAGATCCAGATGCCGGTCGTCTATTACGGCGAGGCCGGCCGCACGCCCGAGGTGGTCTACCTGCCGGGGCCCTTCCCGGCGGTGGGGCTGGAGCGGCGTTATGTCGGGAATTCGGCGGCGCCGGGGCTGGGGCAGGCGGATGTGCCGGTTATCCGGAATCTGACTGAAGGGCGGCAGCGGGTGTGGCTGATCGAGCGCTCGGCGAATCTGTATGACCCGGAAGGGCTGGCGGTGAAGGAACTGGGGGCGCGGTATCGGCTGGTCAAGCAGATCGATGGGGTTGGGGCGCTGATTCGCCTTTACGAACTGTCGCAGAAGCCATAAGCGCAAAAACGTCGTCCCCGCGAAGGCGGGGACCCAAGTTGGACGCGTTACCGCGACACTAAACTTGGGTCCCCGCCTGCGCGGGGACGACGGTCTTGAGGTTGGCGGTTAAATCAGAAACCGTACTTCATGCCCACACTCCAGACATTCGGCTTCGCGCCGTAGTCCTTGCTCTTGCCGTAGCGCTCGAACTCGGCGGTCAGGGCCACGTTCTGGTTCACCTGGTACTGCAGACCCAAGCCGCCGTAGCCGCCGGTGTCGTCATCCTTGATACGGCCCAGGTTGGTGTTCAGCTTGCGCTCGCTGTGCGAAACGCCCAGCTTGCCGTAGGCCGAGACGCGCTCGTTCACCGGAACCGTGTACTTGGCCGCCACATAGGTGCCGTAGCCTTCGGTGCTGCCGTTCACGGCGCCACGGGCGAAGTCGGTCTTGTGGTGGTTGACCCAACCCGCTTCCACACCCATGTTCTGGTTGAAGTCGTAGCCGGCGAACAGCTTGCCGTCCGCCTTGTGGGCGTCGACGGTCTGGTTCTTGGCGCTCACGGCGGCGGCGCCCACATAGCCGCGTCCTGCGGTCGATTGGGCTTGCGCGGCGCCGACGATGGCGCTACCTGCGACGATGGCAAAAATCAGCTTCTTCATATAAAACTCCTTCAAAAACGTCAACTGTTGCGCAATTCACAGTAAATCGCGTTGTTGCCACCTTAACAGCTCAAGCCCGCTGATCCCAGAGGAAATCTGGTAAGAACTGTAACAAGATGAAAAATGCGGCCAAGTTCCGCACTTATGTGCGTGACTTGACCGACGATCGCGAATTCCCGGCTCACGCTGATGAAGGACGAAAAAAAACCCGCTGCAAGCAGCGGGTTTCTTGTGAGCCGGAAGGCTTATGCGTTTTCGCGGCTAGCCTTCTTGCGCTCGTGCTCCTTCAGGAAGCGCTTGCGCAGGCGGATGCTCTTCGGGGTGATCTCGACTAGCTCGTCGTCCTCGATGAACTCGACGGCGTATTCGAGCGACATCTGGATCGGCGGCACCAGGCGCACGGCTTCGTCGGTGCCCGAGGCGCGCACGTTGGTCAGCTGCTTGCCCTTGATCGGGTTCACGACCAGGTCGTTGTCGCGCGAGTGGATGCCGATGATCATGCCTTCGTACACCGGGGTGTTGTGCTCGACGAACATGCGGCCGCGGTCCTGCAGCTTCCACAGCGCGTAGGCGACGGCCTGGCCGTCGTCCTGCGAGATCAGCACGCCATTGCGGCGGCCGGCCAGTTCGCCCTTGCCGGTGTCGACCGGGGCGTAGGCGTCGAACACGTGGCTCATCAGGCCGGTGCCGCGGGTCAGGGTCATGAAGTCGCCCTGGAAGCCAATCAGGCCACGTGCCGGAATGCGGTACTCAAGACGCACGCGGCCCTTGCCGTCGCTTTCCATGTTCTGCAGGTCGCCACGGCGGCGGCCCAGTTCTTCCATCACGCCGCCCTGGTTCACTTCTTCCACGTCGACGGTCAGGTTTTCATACGGCTCGCACTTGACGCCGTCGATTTCCTTGAACACCACGCGCGGACGCGACACGGCCAGTTCGAAACCTTCGCGGCGCATGTTTTCCAGCAGAATGGTCAGGTGCAGTTCGCCACGGCCCGAGACTTCGAACACGGTGTCGTCGTCGGTCGGCAGCACGCGCAGCGCCACGTTCGACTTCAGTTCGCGGTCCAGACGGTCGCGCAGCTGGCGGCTGGTCACGAACTTGCCTTCGCGGCCGGCCAGCGGCGAGGTGTTGACCATGAAGTTCATGGTCAGGGTCGGCTCGTCCACGGTCAGCATCGGCAGCGCTTCCGGCACGTCCGGCGAGCACAGGGTCACGCCGATGCCGATGTCTTCGATACCGTTGATCAGGACGATGTCGCCGGCGACCGCTTCTTCCACCTGCACGCGCTCCAGGCCCTTGAAGTTCAGGACCTGGTTGATGCGACCCTTGATCGGGGCCTTGTCGTCCTGGCCGTTCATGACGATCACGTCCATGCCCGGCTTGATGCGGCCGCGGTTGATGCGGCCGATGCCGATCTTGCCGACGTAGGACGAGTAGTCCAGCGAGGTGATCTGCATCTGCAGGGGGCCGTCCGGGTTGTCGTCACGCACCGGCACGTATTTCAGGATGGCGTCGAACAGCGGCTTCATGTCGCCGCCACGCACGCTTTCGTCCATGCCGGCATAGCCGTTCAGGCCCGAAGCGTAGACGATCGGGAAGTCGAGCTGCTCGTCGGTGGCGCCCAGCTTGTCGAACAGTTCGAAGGTCTGGTTGATCGCCCAGTCGGCGCGCGCGCCCGGACGGTCGATCTTGTTGACCACCACGATCGGCTTCAGGCCCAGGGCCAGCGCCTTGCGGGTCACGAAGCGGGTCTGGGGCATCGGGCCTTCCTGGGCGTCGACCAGCAGCAGCACCGAATCGACCATCGACAGCACGCGCTCGACCTCGCCGCCGAAGTCGGCGTGGCCCGGGGTGTCGACGATGTTGATGTGGGT
Organism: Massilia sp. KIM; assembly: GCF_002007115.1. Classification (NCBI taxonomy): domain Bacteria; kingdom Pseudomonadati; phylum Pseudomonadota; class Betaproteobacteria; order Burkholderiales; family Oxalobacteraceae; genus Massilia; species Massilia sp. KIM. Next base: position 2,871,580 of record NZ_MVAD01000001.1, read on the forward strand.
GCCTTCGTACTCGACCGCGCAGTTCTTCGACAGAATCGTGATGCCACGTTCCTTTTCGAGGTCGTTCGAGTCCATCACGCGGGTATCCACCGCCTGGTTTTCACGGAAGGTGCCCGACTGGCGCAGCAGCTGGTCCACGAGGGTGGTCTTGCCGTGGTCAACGTGGGCAATGATTGCGATATTACGGATCGCGCGTTTGGAGTTTGACATGTGTTCTCGAAAAGTTTCGTGTTGTACGACGGTGTACGGGTGCAGCCAAATACGGAAACCGACTAGTATAGCACGGATGCGGAAACATCCTAGGCTGCCTTGGAGAATTCCCCGAATTTTCAACAACTTGACTACCCCGCCAATCCTTTTGGCAGAGCCGCAGGCGCCAGACTAGCCGGCGCATGTGACCGCTTGTTGACGATTCAGGCCGGGCCGGCCGTGGAAATCAGGCGCTCGGGCGCCAGGATGGCGTAGTCGCCCAGCTGGCCGGTGCCCAGCAGGCGGCCTTCGTGGTAGACCCGCACGCGGCCGCCGTCAACCGGCACCATCACGGTTTCCTTGCGCAGGGCCAGGCGCTGGCCTTGCAGGAAGCGCTTGGCCAGTTCCGGCGTGAGCTCGACCGCGGGGAAGGTGGAGAGCAGCGCGTCGACCGGGCGCAGCAGCGAGAGCGGGTCCGGATGGGCCAGCAGGTCTTCCAGGGAAATCATGTGCTGGCCGTCCAGGTTGCCGACCTCGACCCGGCGCAGCGCGTTCAGGTGGGCGCCGCAGCCCAGGGCCGCGCCGATGTCCTCGCCCAGCACGCGCACATAGGTGCCCTTGCTGCAGGTCACGCGGATCCTGAGGAAAGGCGCTTCATAGCCGAGCAGTTCCAGGCCGTGGATGGTCACCGGGCGCGCTTCGCGTTCCAGGGTGATGCCTTCGCGCGCATATTCGTAGAGCGCCTTGCCGTCGCGCTTGAGCGCGGAATACATGGGCGGCACCTGCAGGATGGGACCGCGAAAGCGCGCCAGCGCCGCCTCGATCTGCTCCAGGCTCACGTCGACCGGCAATTGCTCGACCACCTCCCCTTCGGTGTCGCCGGTGCTGGTCATGATGCCCAGGTGCACCGTTGCCTCGTAGGTCTTGTCGGCCTCCAGCAAATCCTGGGAGAACTTGGTCGCCTCGCCGAAGCACAGCGGCAGGAGGCCGGTGGCGAAGGGATCGAGGGTGCCGGTATGGCCGGCCTTCTTGGCGTTGAATACGCGCTTGGCCTTGATCAGGGCGTCGTTCGAGGACAGGCCGACCGGCTTATCGAGCAGCAGCACGCCGTCGACCAGGTCGCGCGGCTTCTTGGGCGGACGCGCGTTCACTCCGAATCCTGCTGCTCGTCATAGTCGGCCGCGCGGGTGGCGTTGGCCTTGTCGATCAGGGCCGACATCTGCAGGCCGCGCGAGGTCGAGGTGTCGTGCACGAAGTGCAGCTGCGGCAGGGTATGGATGTGCAGGCGCTTGCCGAGCTGGTTGCGCAGGTAGCCGGCGGCCTTGGACAGGCCTTCCACGGTCTGCTTCACCTCGTCCGGGCTGTCCTTGAGCAGGGTGAAATACACCTTGGCGTGGGCGTAGTCCGGGGTGAGCTGGACTTCGCTGATGGTGACCATGCCGACGCGCGGGTCCTTCAGCTCGAAGGCGATCAGTTCGGACAGGTCCTTCTGGATCTGGTCGGCGACGCGCAGGCCGCGCGAGGGGATGCTTTTGCTGTGTTTTGCCATGATCTTGCTTGCTTGTGTTGTTTTGTCCTGCATTCGCGCCACTGCGGCTCAGCCCCGTGCCAGCGGCGATCCGGGATGCCCGTGAGACCAGCGCCTCGAACGCAGTCGGACGGCGAAGAAACTTGGGTCCCCGCCTCCGCGGGGACGACGTTGGGGCGGCTGCGCACTGCCCAGGCCGCGGCTCCTGCCGCGCGCGGGGGCTTCCAACAACAAGGGCCAGGTCCCCGCGGCTCGCGCCGCGGAGCATCCTGGCCCCATGGTACGCCTCCTGCCGGAATTACAGCGTACGCGCCACTTCTTGCACTTCGAACACTTCCAGGGTGTCGCCCACCTGGATGTCGTTGTAGTTCTTCAGCGACAGGCCGCATTCCAGGCCGGCGCGGACTTCCTTGACGTCGTCCTTGAAGCGCTTGAGCGAATCGATCTCGCCGGTCCAGACCACGATGTTGTTGCGCAGCAGGCGGACCGAGGAGGAACGCTTGACCACGCCATCGGTGACCAGGCAGCCCGCGATCGCGCCGACCTTCGAGACCAGGATGACCTGGCGAATCTCGACCTGGCCGGTGATGTGCTCGCGCTTCTCCGGCGCCAGCATGCCCGACATCGCGGTCTTGATCTCGTCGATCGCATCGTAAATGATGCTGTAGTAACGGATGTCGACACCGTTGGCTTCGGCCAGCTTGCGCGCCGAGGCGTCGGCACGGGCGTTGAAGCCGATGATGACCGCCTTCGAGGCCACCGCCAGGTTGACGTCCGACTCGCTGATGCCACCCACGGCGGCGTGCACGACCTGCACGCGCACTTCCGAGGTCGACAGCTTCTGCAGCGAACCGACCAGCGCTTCCTGCGAACCCTGTACGTCCGTCTTGATGATGAGCGGCAGGTTCTTGACTTCGCCTTCGGCCATCTGGTCGAACATGTTTTCCAGCTTCGCTGCCTGCTGCTTAGCCAGCTTGACGTCGCGGAACTTACCCTGACGGAACAGGGCGATCTCGCGCGCCTTGCGCTCATCCGCCATGACCATCGCTTCCTCGCCGGCGGTCGGCACCTCGGTCAGGCCCTGGATCTCGACCGGAATCGAGGGACCCGCTTCGGCGATCGACTTGCCGTTCTCGTCCAGCATCGCACGGACGCGGCCGAAGGACGAACCCGCCAGCACGACGTCGCCGCGCTTCAGGGTGCCCGACTGCACCAGGATGGTGGCGACCGGACCGCGGCCCTTGTCGAGGCGCGCCTCGACCACCAGGCCGCGCGCCGGGGATTCCACCGGCGCCTTCAGTTCCAGCACCTCGGCCTGCAGCAGCACGTTCTCGAGCAGGTCGTCGATGCCCTGGCCGGTCTTGGCCGACACCGGGACGAAAGGCGAATCGCCGCCGTATTCTTCCGGCACCACGCCCTCGCCCACCAGTTCCTGGGTGACGCGGTCGGTATTGGCGCCCTGCTTGTCGATCTTGTTGATCGCCACGACCAGGGGCACGCCGGCCGCTTTCGCGTGGGCGATCGCTTCCTTGGTCTGCGGCATCACGCCGTCGTCCGCCGCCACCACCAGGATGACGATGTCGGTCGCCTTGGCGCCGCGGGCACGCATGGCCGTGAAGGCCTCGTGACCCGGGGTGTCCAGGAAGGTGATCATGCCGCGCGGGGTGTCCACGTGGTAAGCACCGATGTGCTGGGTAATGCCGCCGGCTTCGCCCGCCGCCACTTTCGCGCGACGGATGTAGTCCAGCAGCGAGGTCTTGCCGTGGTCGACGTGACCCATGACGGTCACGACCGGCGCGCGCGGCTTGGACTCGAACTCGGCGTGTTCGCCCTGGTCGGCCAGCAGCGCTTCCGGATCGTCGACGGCCGCGGCATAGGCCTTGTGGCCCATTTCCTCGACCACGATCATCGCGGTTTCCTGGTCCAGCACCTGGTTGATGGTGCACATCTGGCCCAGCTTCATCAGCTGCTTGATGACCTCGGAGGCCTTCACCGACATCTTGTGCGCCAGTTCGGCCACCGTGATGGTCTCGGGCACGTGCACGTCCTTCACGATCGCCTCGGTCGGCGCCTGGAAGTTCGATTCACGGTCGTCGCCATGGCCGCCACGACGGCCGCGGCCACCGCCGCTGCGCCAGCCATCACGGCCGCCGGTCGCGCCGGCGCCTGCGCCGCCGCGCGTCTTCACGCTCGGGCCGCCACGCTTCTTGGCGTCGTCCGACCAGGTCGAGGAGACGTTCGCCGACTTGATCGACTTCTTGTCGCCCGGCTTCTTGTCATCGGCCTTCTTAACTTCGCCCGGCTTCTTGTCCGCCGGCTTGTGCAGGGTGCCGCCGGCCGGCGCGGCCGGGGTCGCGGCGGTCGCCGGCTTGGCGACCGGTTCCGGCGCCTTGATCACGCGGCGCGGCTGGCTCATCATGGCCTTGATCTGGGCCACTTCGTCGGCCACGGCCTTGCGCGCACGCTCGGTGGCGGCGGCGCGTTCTGCGGCTTCCTTGGCGGCCTGTTCGGCGCGCGCCTTGGCTTCCGCGGCTTCGCGCTTGGCGTTCTCGTCGGAGGCGTCGGCCTGGGCCGCACCGGCGTTCGGGGCGGCGGCAGCGGCTGCCTTGGCGGCTTCGCGCTTGGCCTGTTCTTCGGCTTCGCGCTTGGCCTGCTCTTCGGCGGCCTTGGCCTGGGCGGCCTTTTCTTCTTCCAGCTTGGCCAGGCGTTCCTGCTTCTCGCGCAGGTCGGCTTCCTGACGCGCGATCAGCTCGGCCTGGCGGCGGGCTTCTTCCTCACGACGCGCCTGCTCGGCGGCGTCGATCACCGGCGCCGCGGGGGCGGCCGGCTTGGTGGTGACCAGGTCGTCACGTTGCACGAAGGTACGCTTCTTGCGCACTTCGACCTGGATGGTCCGCGATTTGCCAGATGCGTCAGCCTGCTTGATCTCGGTGGTTTCCTTGCGGGTCACCGTGATCTTTTTCTTCTCACCGGTTTCGCCCGCGCCGTGGGTGCGGCGCAGGTGGTTGAGCAGCTTGTCCTTATCATCTTTCGACAATGGATCTGACGTCGAACTTTTCTCGACGCCGGCCGAGCGCAGCTGCGTCAGCAGCAGGTCTGCAGGCATCTTCAGTTCGGTGGCAAATTGGGCTACGTTGTTACTCGCCATTCAGTCCTCTTTTCTATGTGTCGCTGAGATGATAAAGATTTGCAAATTATGCCTTGGCCGTTTCTACCAGGCCCCAGGCTTTCGCCTGCAGAGCCTTGGCCCGGTCATCATATTTGCTGTCGACCAGCTTCATCTCGTCGTCGGTCACATCATTAAATTCGTTCTTGATCAGTTCGCGGGCACGGTCGGAGGACAACGCCAGGATGGCGCCGAACTCGTCGTATGCGAGGGCCGCGAATGCTTCCACCGTCTTGATACCGGCCAGGCCAAGTTTGCCGGCGGTCGTACGGTCCATGCCTTCCAGATTGACCAGGGCTTCTTCCATGCCCTCCAGGCCTTCCTCGGAAGCGATCGCTTCGGTCACCAGTGCGTCGCGGGCACGGGTGCGCAGTTCGTTGACGGTGTCTTCGTCGAACGATTCGATTTCCAGCATTTCGGAAATAGGCACGTAAGCGATTTCTTCAAGGCTCGAGAAGCCCTCTTCTACCAGGATATCGGCCACTTCCTGGTCGACGTCCAGTTTTTCCATGAACAGCGCGCGGATCGCGGCAGTTTCCTGGGCCACCTTGTTGGCCGATTCCTCGGCCGTCATGATGTTGATCTTCCAACCGGTCAGCTCGGAGGCCAGGCGCACGTTCTGGCCCGAACGGCCGATCGCGATTGCCAGGTTCTCTTCGTCGACCACCACGTCCATGGCGTGCTTTTCTTCATCGACCATGATCGAGGAAACATTGGCCGGAGCCAGGGCGCCGATCACGAACTGGGCCGGATCGTCCGACCACAGCACGATGTCCACGCGCTCGCCGCCCAGTTCGCCGGTCACGGCCTGCACGCGCGAACCGCGCATGCCGACGCAGGTGCCGATCGGGTCGATGCGCTTGTCGGCAGTGTAGACGGCAATCTTGGCGCGCACGCCGGCGTCACGGGCTGCCGATTTGATTTGCAGCAGGCCTTGTTCGATTTCCGGAACTTCCAGCTCGAACAGCTTCATGATGAATTCCGGCGCGGTGCGCGACAGGATCACCTGCGGGCCGCGCATATTGCGGTCCACGCGCAGGATGTAGGCGCGGACGCGGTCGCCGATGCGCAGGTTTTCCTTCGGGATCATCTGGTCGCGCGGCAGGCGCGCTTCGATCTTGCCCGATTCCACGATCGCATCGCCGCGCTCCATACGCTTGATGGTGCCGGTCACCAGCGAATCGCCGCGCTCCAGGAAGTCCTGCAGGATCTGCTCGCGCTCTGCGTCACGCACGCGCTGCAGCACGACCTGCTTGGTGTCCTGGGCAAAACGGCGGCCGAACTCGACCGACTCGATCGGTTCTTCGATGTACTCGTCCACCTCGATGTCCGGAATCTGTTCCTTCGCTTCGAAGTGCAGGATTTCCTGGTCGGGCAGCTGCAAGCCGGCCTCGTCGGGAACGACGTGCCAGCGGCGGAAGGTCTCGAATTCGCCGGTGTCGCGGTCGATCGCCACGCGAATGTCGACGTCGCCTTCGTAGCGTTTCTTCGTGGCCTGAGCCAGCGCGAACTCAAGCGCTCCGAAAACGACTTCCTTGTCGACGTTCTTCTCGCGCGCGAGCGCATCCACCAGTAACAAAATTTCGCGACTCATGCTTTGCGACTCCTAAAATCCACCTGTGGCACCAAACGTGCCTTGTCCAATTCGGCCAGCGTAAATTCCAACAACGCCGAACCATCTTTATTTTCAAATTCCAAACCGACCTTGTCGCCCTCGACGCCGCGCAGGATGCCGGTGAAGGTCTTGCGGTTCGCGGTGCCCGGCATCGGGACGCGCAGCTTGACCGTGCACTCGTAGCCCGCGAAGCGCGCGAAATCGGCCAGGGTCCGGACCGGACGGTCCAGGCCCGGCGAGGAAACCTCGAGCCGTTCGTAATCGACATTCTCGACCGTCAGCACGTGCGACAACTGGTGGCTCACCGTGGCGCAGTCTTCCACCGAGATCGCGCCTTTTTCCTCGGCCACGTCGGCCGGGAAATCGATGTACACACGCAGGATGCCGCGCTCGCCCCGCTCGACGTCAACGAGTTCGTAGCCGAGGCCACTGACTGTCTTGGCGATTAATTCAAACTGCTGCACGGCACTTCTCCAGGGCTCTAAAACGATTTACCAAAAAAAAAATGGGCTAATGCCCATCTTTTTGTATTCACAACCCAACCAGATGAAAGCACTTGCACCAAATACATAAATGGGAAGAACTTTGATTAGGCTGCAAATTATAACGCTTTCCGGCTTCTCTCGCAATCGCCATGCCAAATTAGAACAAAGAACAACAGTTGGCAGGCTGACACTATCGGGCACACCGGCATTCTACGGCGTTTGAGAGGGGAATGCGCGGCGCGCGCGGACGATGTGCGCGCGCCTTTCCCTGCGATCAGCCGCGGCGTCCGCGGCGCGGCAGGCCGTGCTCGGAACCGCGCGGACCCTGGCCGCCACGACGGCCACCGCCGGTGCCGGCGAAGCCGAAGGTCGTCTGCAGCGGGTCCGGCTGGCGCGGGCCTTTGCCGCCCTTGCCGCCGAAGCCGCCGCTGTTGCCGCCACGTCCACCTGGCCCGCCCTGGCCACCCTTGCCGCCATTGCCCGGATTGCCGCCGCGGCCGCCGGCCGGCTTGGCGAAGGGCTTGGCGAAAGGCGTGCCGAGCGGGCTGGTGGCCAGCGCGCCCGGACGGGTGCTGCCGACCCGGGGGACCGGTTGGCCGAAGGGATCGACGTTGCGGTTGGCGTCCGGACGGTCGATGCGGTTGCCGTCGGCGCGGCGCGACTCGTCGCGGTTGCCGCCCTTGGCCTTGCCTTTCGCCTCGGGCGCGGCCGCGCCCTTCTTCTCGATGCCGAAGGCGGCCATCAGGGCGCGCACGTCGTTCTCTTCCAGCTCTTCCCAGCGACCACGCTTGAGGCCGGTCGGCAGGGTCATGGCGCCGTAGCGGGTGCGGATCAGGCGCGAGACGGTCAGGCCGACCGCCTCGAACATGCGGCGCACCTCGCGGTTGCGGCCTTCGCCGATGACCACGCGGTACCAGTGATTGATGCCTTCGCCGCCGCCATCCTGGATCTTGGAGAAGGCGGCCTTGCCATCATCCAGCTCGACGCCGGACAGCAGCTTCTGGCGCATGCCCTCTTCCAGCACGCCCAGGGTACGCACCGCGTATTCGCGGTCGATGTTGTAGCGCGGGTGCATGAGGCGGTTCGCCAGGTCGCCCGAGGTCGTGAACAGCAGCAGGCCTTCGGTGTTGAAGTCCAGGCGGCCGACGGCCAGCCACTTGCCGGTCTTCATGGTCGGCAGGCGGTCGAACACCGAGGGACGGCCTTCCGGATCGTCGTGGCTGACGATCTCGCCGGCCGGCTTGTGGTAAACCAGCACGCGCGGCGGCTTGTTGTTGTTGACGCGGCGCTGCAGCAGCTTGCCGTTGATGCGCACGGCATCGGTCGGCAGGATGCGCTGGCCGATGTGGGCCGGCTCGCCATTCACAGACACGCGGCCGGCGATGATCAGCTCTTCCATGTCGCGGCGCGAGCCCAGGCCGGCTTCGGCCAGCACTTTGTGGAGCTTGGGCGCGTCGTCCTCGGCGGTCAGGTCGCGGCGCACTTTCGAGGGCTGGGCATTGCCGCGCGCGCCTTCGTTGGCGTCGAAGGCGTCCGAGGTGACGAAGGAGAACACGGCGTCGGCATCGTTGGGCTTACCGCCCTTCGCCTGCTGCCTGCCCTGCTGCTTGCCCTGCTGCTGCTTGCCCTGCTGCCTGGCTTGCTGCTTGCCTTCCGGCCTGCCTTCCGGCTTGCCTTCCTGCTGCTGCGGCTGCGCCTTGGCGTTCTTCTGCTTGCCCTGCTTCTGCTGGCCGGCGTTGCGGCCATCGCGGCGCCCTTCACGGCGGCCTTCCTGGGCCGGCGCGGGTGCGGCTTCGGCAACCGGCGCGGCATTGGCCTCGGCTTCGGCTTCGGCCGGCGCTTCCACGGCGCGGGCCTGCTGGCGCGCTTCGCGTTCCATGCGCTTCTCGCGCATCTGGCGCGGGCCACGCGGCTTCTTGTCCTCGAACCCGGTCTGGGCCTCGGCGGCCGGCGCTTCGGCGGCCACGGCCGGGGCCGGCGCGCTGTCGGCGACCGCCGGTGCGGCGCCCTCTTCCTTGGCCTTGACGGCGCGCGGCTTGCGGGGCTTGGCGGCCGGTTTCTCGTCGCCGGCAGGCGCCGTGTCGGCGGCCGGCGCGGCGGCCTCGGCCACCGGTGCGGCGGCCTTGCGGATGCGCTTGGGCTTGGCCGGTGCGGCTTCGGCCGCAGCCTCGGTAGCGGCAGCCTCGACGGCGGGCGCCTCGACCTTGGCGCGGGTGCGGCGCTTCGGCTTGGCGGCAGCCTCGTCCGCCGGGGCGGATTGGGTCTCGATTGGTTCAGTAGTCATCGTTCGTATCTTTATTGTGCAGACCTGGCCCAGCGTCGGCCGCCGTCTCCCGGTCATCAAGCGGGACTTCAACTGGTGAAGTGATCGTGTCGTCGGCGGGCGCCAGGGCGTCCGCCTTGTCAAAGTTTTCTTTCAGTGCCGCTTCCAGCGCCTCGAGGCTGCGGCCGTCCGGCACGTCGCTGACCGGCTGCAAGGGCGGCAGCTGGGACAGCGAGGCGAGGCCAAGGTCGTCCAGGAACTGCTTGGTGGTCCCGAGCAGGGCCGGCCTTCCGACCACCTCGCGGTGGCCGACCACGTCGATCCAGCCGCGGTCTTCCAGCATCTTGATCGTCTGCGAATTGACCGCGACGCCGCGGATCTCTTCGATGTCGCCGCGCGTCACCGGCTGGCGGTAGGCGATGATGGCCAGGGTTTCCAGGGTGGCGCGCGAATACTTGGGCGGCTTTTCCGGCGACAGGCGATCGAGGTAAGGCTTCATCTCGGGCCGGCTCTGGAAGCGCCAGCCGGAGGCCAGGCCCACCAGTTCGATTCCCCGGTCCTGCCAGTCCTGGCGCAGTTCTTCCAGCAGGATCTTGATGGTGTCGGCGCCGACGCCGCCGGTCTGGCGGCCGCCGGCGTCGACCTCGGCGAACAGTTTTTTCATCCCGTGGATCGACATCGGCTCCCGGGCGCACAGCAAGGCGGTCTCGAGGACGCGTTTGGCCTCGTCAGTATTCATATCACGATGTCGTCAGGCTCGAATGCAAGGAACATCAAACAAGTCGGGATCAGCACCTACCAGCCAGGCCGGCGCATGCCGCGGCTGCGTTCTACTGCAAGTCAACACTGGGATCCGCGGCAGTGGCGTGAAACGCATGGCCAGGCGGTCATCTCGGCGCCCGGCGTGCGACGCCTGGCGACATTGCTTGGCGGGTAAGGAACCCGCCCGTGCGGCCCGTCGGTGACCGGGCTGCGTTGTTGAGTTTCAAGCGAAACGCGGGCTCGGGGACCACTCGGAGGCCAGGCTCCGGGGTGCGCTGGGCGCGAGCGGACGTCGTCGTTTCTTCCAACTGGGGGCCATTGTAACCGATAAAACCCGTCATAGGACAAGGGTTTCAGGGGGACTGCCCCTGTATTTGCGTCAGTCGGACAGTTTTTCCGACAAAATCGCCGACACGCCGAGGAAAGCCGGGTAGTCGGCCGTGATCACATAGGTCGGCACCTGGGCCAGGTAGGCGGCGAAACGGCCCTTCTGCTCGAAGCGCTGGCGGAAGCAGGAGCGGGCGAAGCGCTCGCCCAGGCGCGGCACGATGCCGCCGCCGATGTAGACGCCGCCCTGGGCGCCGAGGGTGATCGCCAGGTTGCCGGCGGCGGTGCCGAGCATGCCGCAGAAGACTTCCAGCACCTGGTCGCACAGCGCGCACTCGCCCGCCAGGGCGCGGCGCGAGATTTCCGGCGCCGACAGACTCTCGCCCGGCCGCCCTGCCCGGTCGGCCAGGGCGCGGTAGATCAGTTCCACGCCCGCGCCCGAGAGCAGGCGCTCGGCCGAGACGTGCTCGAACTCGCGCCAGGCGTATTGCAGGATGGCCACTTCGACCTCGTTCGCCGGCGAGAAGCTGACGTGGCCGCCCTCGCTGCGCAGCGCGGTCCAGCTGTCGCCGCAGGGGATCAGGCCCGAGACGCCCAGGCCGGTGCCGGCGCCCAGCAGGCCCAGCGGCGTATCGGCCACGGGGGCGCCGCCGCCGATCTGCAGCTTCTGTCCGCCCAGGTGGGGCAGCGAGCGGGCCAGGGCCGAGAAATCGTTGACCACTTCCAGCACCTCGAAGCCGCACTCCTTGCGCAGGGCCTCGATCGAGAATTCCCAGTGGTGATTGGTCATGCGCACATAGTCGCCCACCACCGGGTTGGCGATGGCGATGGCGGCGTGGCGCACCGGACCGGAAAGGGCCGCGACCACGTTCGGCGAAGCCAGGTAGGCCCCGATGGCGGCGGCCAGGGTCAGGTGATCCTTGCAGGCCAGCACATCGATCAGTTCGATCCGCCCTGGCCCGGTCTCCAGGGCGAAGCGCGCATTGGTGCCACCGACATCGGCGAGCAGGCGGGCGCCTCCGGCATGGGTGAGGGACGCGGTGGTGAGGCTGGACAGGGAAGCGGTCATTGCAGATCAATAAGAAGTAAGGCTTTAGCTTACTAAACTTTTTGCCGCCCTTACAAGAACATTTTGTAGTTTAGGTACAGGCTTACGCCGGCAGACAACACTCACTACGGGAATGAGGCCACGTCATGTAGTAGTCCGACTACTTATGCTGAAAGTGCGAGGCAAAGCGAGACGCGCGGGTGCGTCCCGGGCGGCCGATCGATCAGGAGCGGGGGCTCAGCAGGTGGCCGGGTCGAGTTCGGGACCGGCGTTGTGATGGGCGTTCCAGGCCTCCAGGCCGCCCTTGAGCGGACGGGCGCGGTGGAAGCCGTTGGCAAGGAATTGCTTGGCCACTTCGGCGGCCGTGACGTCGTTCGGGCAGCTGCAGTAGACGACGATGTGGCGGTTGCGGTCGAGCGAAGCCATCAGTTGCTCGGGCTGGCAGGCGCGGTAGACCAGCGCGCCCGGGATGGCGGCTTCGAGCTGCTGGGCGGTCAGGCTGCGGGCGTCGATGATGAGGGGCTCGTGGCCGTCGTCGATCAGTTGCAGGACTTCGGCCAGTTCGATGCGTTCGATGTCCGAACGGGCGCGGGCGCGGCGGCGCTCGGCATACTTGAAGGCGATGAACAGGGCCAGCAGGCCGCCGACCACCATCAGGGCGGTGCTGCCCATAGTCGAGAGGAATTCCAGCACGCTGTCCACGCTGTTGTGGAACAGGAAGCCCAGCAGGATACCGGTGCCGCTCCAGAGGGCGGCGCCGGTGGCCGAGAACAGCACGAATTCGCGGGTCTGGGTGCCCATGGCGCCAGAGAGCGGCGCGGCGATGGTGTTAAAACCGGGAATGAACTTGGACACCAGCAGGGACTTCACGCCGAAGCGCCGGAAGCGGTCCTCGGTCTGGTTGACGCAGGAATCGGGGGACAAGGAGATGCGACACAGCAGGCGCAGGATGCGCTTGCCGTAGAAGCGGCCGGCGCGGAACCAGAAGTAGTCGCAGATCAGGCAGGCCGACACGGCGGCCACCAGGCACAGCTGCCAGCTGACGTCGCCGTCGACCGCGAGCGCGCCTGCCACGATGAGGATCGGGTATGCGGGAATGGGCAGGCCGAACTGTTCGACGAGGACGATGCCGAACACGATCAGCACGCCATACATCTGGATCAGGTCGGCTAGCTGGGGCATTCTTCTATATTAGCCGAATTCCGTACCCTTCACAGGCGGGGGGCTTCCCTCCTTTGGCATATTCGCAACGCGGATGGCCGGTAAAGCGCTGCGGTTGGCCGCCGGGCGGCAAGCCAAGCAAGCGACGCAAGCGAAGCCCGCAGCACCCACCGTCGTTCCCGCGGAGGCGGGAACCCAAGTTTGCTTGCTGGCCACTTCTGCACGCGCTGAAGGCTGAGCGGGCAAACTTGGATCCCCGCCTTCGCGGGGATGACGTTCAAAGTGCGGTGGCCTCGAGACGACGTGCGGGGCCGCGTGTTGGCGTGCGGATTACGCCCCGCGCGGAATCGCCGCCAGCAAGGACCGCGTATAGGGATGGCGAGGATCGCGATACAAAGCATCCGAGTCCGCCATCTCCACCACGCTGCCGTGATGCATCACCATCACCTGGTCCGAGATGTACTTCACCACCGACAGGTCGTGCGAGATGAAGATATAGCTCATGCCGTACTCATCCTGCAGGTCCTGCAGCAGGTTGAGCACCTGGGCCTGCACCGAGACGTCCAGCGCCGACACCGACTCGTCGCACACCAGGATCTCCGGCTTCATGGTCAGGCAGCGCGCGATCGCGATGCGCTGGCGCTGGCCGCCCGAGAATTCGTGGGGATAGCGGTGGTAGGCCTGCTCCGGCAGCCCCACCCGCTTGAGCAGGTAATGCGCCATCTCGATCCGCTCGGCGTCGTTGGCGCCGATCCGGTGGATGCGCATCGGCTCGAGCAGGATCTGCCCCACCGTGAAGCGAGGATTGAGCGAGGCGTAGGGATTCTGGAAGATGATCTGGATGCGCCGCTTGTAGGGCTGGTACTCGCGGTCCGACATGCCCAGCAGTTCGCGCCCGTCGAACAGGGCGCGCCCGCCCGTGGCGCGATGCAGGCGCAGCAGGGTCAGCCCGACCGTGGTCTTGCCCGAACCCGATTCGCCCACCACGCCCAGGGTCTTGCCGCGCCCCAGGCTGAAGGACACGTCCTTGACCGCCTTGAACTCGCGCTTGCCGAACAGGCCTTCGCGCAGCCAGAAACTCTTGGCCAGATTCTCGACCACCAGCAGCGGCTGGTCCGCCGGCGAACTGCCCCGCGCGCGCTGGGTGCGCAGCTCGCCCGGCGTCGCCGCGCCGCTGAGGAAATCGTCGATCACCGGCAGCCGGATCGGCCGCTCGTCCAGCTTCGGCCGGCAGTGCAGCAGCGCGCGCGTGTAGGCGTCGCGCGGCGCGCCGAACACCTGGGCCGCCTCCCCTTCCTCGCGCACCTCGCCGTGCCGCATCACGATCACGCGGTCGGCGATCTCGCCCACCAGGCCCAGGTCGTGGGTGATGAAGAGCACCGCCATCCGGTGCTTCTTCTGCAGCCTGGCGATCAGCTCCATGATCTGTTTCTGGATCGTCACGTCCAGCGCCGTGGTCGGCTCGTCCGCGATCAGCAGCCTGGGCTCGCAGGCGATCGCCATCGCGATCATCACGCGCTGCTGCTGCCCGCCCGACATCTGCGAGGGATAGGCATCGATCTTGTTGTCCGGATCGGGAATGCCAACCTCGGCCAGCAGCTCGAGGGTGCGGGCGCGCGCGGCGCGCTGGTCCATGCCCATGTGCAGGCGCAGCACTTCGCCGATCTGAAAGCCGACTGTGAACACCGGGTTGAGCGAGGACATCGGTTCCTGGAAGATCATGGCGATGTCACGCCCACACAGCTTGCGGCGCTCGGCGATCGGCAGGCCGAGCAATTCACGCCCTGCGAAGCGTACGCTCGAGCCCGGGCGCACGATGGTGGTGTCCGGCGGCAGCAGGCCCATCACCGCGAGCGAGCTGACCGACTTGCCGCTGCCGGATTCGCCCACCAGCGCCACGGTGGCGTCGGCCGGCACGTCGAAGGAAATGCCCTTGATCGCCTCGACCGTGGTCTTCTTGTCGACGCGGAAGGAAATGCGCAGGTCGCGCACCGAGAGCAGCATGCTGGAATCCTGGGTCATGGCGGTCACTTCAGTTTCGGGTCGAGCGCGTCGCGCAGGGCGTCGGCGAACAGCGAGAAGGCGGTCACCAGCAGCGCCATGGCGCCGGCGGCCGCGGCCAGTTGCCACCACTTGCCCAGGATGAGTTCGTTCTGTGCCTCGTTCAGCATGCTGCCCCAGGACACCACCCCGACCGGCACGCCGAAGCCGAGGAAGGACAGGATCACCTCGGCCTTGATGAAGCCGACCACCAGGATCGACATCTGCACCAGGGCCACGTGCGAGACGTTGGGCAGGATATGGCCGAACATGCGGCGCAGCGCCGAGGCGCCGATGGCGTCGGCCGCCATCACGTATTCGCGCGCCTTGTGCTTCATGTACTCGGCGCGCATCAGGCGGTAGGGCCCGGTCCAGCCGGTCAGGCCCAGGATCAGGACGATGGTGGCGACGCCCTTCTGCTGCAGCACGGCGGCCACCGTCAGGATCATCAGGATCGAGGGGATCGAGGTGAAGATGCTGTAGAACCAGTTGAACAGGTCGTCCACCACCCCGCCGTAGAAGCCCGACACCGCCCCGAACAGGGTGCCCAGCGCCACCGCCACGAAGGCCGCCACCAGGCCGACCACGATCGAGGTCTCGCCGCCCTTGATGGTCTTCTTGAGCACGTCATGGCCCCATTTGTCGGCCCCGAAGGGCAAGGTGCTGGCCTTGGGCGCCGGCGGCGCTTCGGCCGCCAGCTCCGCCCTGAGCTCGGCCAGTTCGCCAGCCAGCGGGTCGAAGGCGTTGGGCGGCGCCGGGCGCGGCGTCTGGGCCGCGGCCAGGGCGCGGGTGGCGGCGTCGGCGCCGACGAAGCTCGGGGGCGCATAGTTCACCGCCACCTCGTCTTCCCAGTCGGCGGCGACCAGGCCGCAAGCCGAGAGCAGCACCAGCAGCAGGAAGGCGGCCACCACGCCGAGCGCCAGCATGGCGACGCGGTCGGCGCGCAGGCGGCGCCAGGCAAGGGTCCAGAGACCGGCGGAGGAGGAAGGTGCGGGGTGGGTCAGCATGCTCGCATCACTTGAGTTGCACGCGCGGGTCGACCGCCTGGTACAGCAGGTCGGCCAGCAGGTTGAAGACCATGGTGGCGGCGGCCACGTAGACCGTGATCGCCTTGATCACCGGGAAGTCGCTGCGCTCCACCGCCAGGATCACTTCGCGCCCGATGCCGGGAATGCCGAAGAAGCGCTCCAGCAGGAAGGCGCCGATCAGCAGCGCCGGCAGGTTGGCCATGACGTGGGTGATGATGGGGATCGCCGCGTTCCTCAGCACGTGCACCCAGACGATGCGGCGCTCGGCCAGGCCCTTGGCGCGCGCGGTGCGCACGTAGTCCTGGCCGACCTCGTCCAGCACGAAGCTGCGATACAGGCGCAGGGTGGGCGCGATCGACACCGCCAGGCCGATGATGATCGGCAGCAGCGCGTAGCGCAGCAGGTTCTCGCCCAGCGACTCGCCCCAGCCCTGCACCGGGAACAGGCCCAGCTTGTAGGCGAAGAAGTACTGGAACACGATGATGTAGACCAGGATCGAGATCGACATGCCGACCGTGCAGGCGACCATCACGGCGCGGTCGGTCAGCGAGCCGCGCACGAAGGCGATGGCCAGCGCCAGCGCGATGCCGAACAGGGTTTCCAGCACGGTCAGCGGCACCAGCACGGTGAGCGAGGGACCGAGGCGGCTGGAGATGATGTGGGAGACCGGTTCGCCGGTGCTCCAGGCGTTGCCGAAATCGAAGGTGAGGATCTGCTTGACGAAGATCCACAACTGGACCCAGTAGGGCTGGTCGGTGCCGAGCTGGCGCCGGATGTTCTCGATCGCGGCCGTGTCGGCCATCTTGCCGGCCAGCAGATAGGCCGGGTCCCCGCCGACCCAGTTAAACAGCACGAAGACCAGCACGACGACGCCGGCCATGGTGGGCAGCATTTGCCATAGGCGGCGGAGGATGTAGGCAAGCATGGAACTCCTGATGGACAGGTCCGGGCCGGATCGATCACGACGGGTCGGCGCAGCACAAGCGTGCTCGGCGACCTCGCAGCTCTGCACGTTTGTACGGTGCGCGGTGCGCGGTGCACCATGCGCGGTGCGCGCTTGCAGGTTGCAGCTTGCAGGTTCCAGCTTGCAGCTTGCAGGTCGCACGCTTGCACGTTCGCACGGCCGCACGTTCGCACTTATGCACGTCGTTCCCGCGCAGGCGGGAACCCAAGTTTGCACGCACACCATCGGCGCAACGAACTTGGGTTCCCGCCTGCGCGGGAACGACGGGGAGCTGAGGGCGCCGTAACGCGCAGCCCTTCCCGGCTGAGCCAGCCCGAAAAGGCGTAACCATACCGCATATCCCCTGCACTGCACAGCACCGCGCCCTCGATGACGAAAAGTCAAACGTTGTTTTTGTGCAATATGCACGCGATTCGCGTTGACAGTCGCGCAAGCCGGATGATGTCATGGCGATGCAGCAGGAAAATATTTATACCAAAATTTTCCTACAGCAAGTAAGGCGTTGCGCTTCTCATGCATATGGAAGACTGAAACAACCATATGCATGCCAAAAGAAGAATATGTATTTCATACAGATGCAGTCCGCCGTTTCCCCACGCAACTTGTTGGAGACACCATGACCAAACCTACCGTCATTGCCCAAGCCGTATCCCTCGCCCTCGCAGGCGCGGCCCTGGGCGCCCATGCGCAGGAGGCCCCGAGCGGCCCCATGCAGCGGGTCGAAATCACCGGCTCGAGCATCAAGCGCGCCACCGCAGAAACCGCCTCCCCGGTCCAGGTGATCGGCCGCGAAGACCTGGCCAAATCGGGCAAGGGCACCGTCGCCGAATACCTGCAGACCCTGACCGCCGACGGCGCCGGCTCGCTGCCGACCGGCTTCGGCAACGGCTTCGCCGCCGGCTCGACCGCGATCTCCCTGCGCGGCCTGGGCGCCACCTCGACCCTGGTGCTGCTCAACGGCCGCCGCATGGCGCCCTTCGCGCGCGCCGACGACGGCCAGAAGAGCTTCACCGACCTCTCGACCGTGCCGATGGAAGCGGTCGAGCGCATCGAGATCCTGAAGGACGGCGCCTCCGCCACCTACGGCGCCGACGCCATCGCCGGCGTGGTCAACATCATCCTGCGCAAGGACTTCACCGGCCTGGCGCTCAAGGCCGAGGCCGGCCAGTCGCGCTACCGCGACGGCGAGAGCGGCAAGGCCACCCTGACCTGGGGCAAGGGTAACCTGGACCAGGACGGCTACAACCTCCTGGTCAACGCCGAGGTCTACTCGAACAAGGGCATCATGAACAAGGACCGCGCCGGCCGCCGCGAATGGATCGGCGCGGGCGACATCCGTCCCTGGGGCTATCCGCAGAACACCCAGTTCGCGGCCGGCTACATCACCCCGGGCAACGCCACCAACAGCCCGACCGGCTCGGTGCGCAATCCGGTCACCGGCAACTATGTCTCGCTGCCGGGCTGCGGCAGCCTGTCGCCGGTCAAGTTCCAGGATCCTGCCGGCGGCTGCCTGTGGTACGCCGACCAGTTCCGCTCCATGCAGCCGGACATCGACGGCTTCAACCTCTACACCCGCTTCACCAAGAACCTGGCGGGCGGCCACCAGGCCTACGCCGAACTGGGCTACTCGCGCCGCGACACCTCCTTCATCATGACCCCGCCGGGCGTCTCGGGCATCTTCGCCTTCCCGCCCAACGCCCAGAACCCGAGCGGCATCATCAACTACAACTCGGGCGCCAACGCCACCGTGCTCGACGCGACCCACCCGCAGAACCCCTTCGGCGCCGACGCCCGCCTGCGCTACGCCGCCTTCGACGTCGGCCCGCAGGTGCGTTCGGCCGACAACCAGTTCGCGCGCTTCGTGGTGGGCGTCAAGGGCCAGTTCGCCGGCTGGGACTACGACGCGGCCTACAACTACTCGCGCTCGACGCTCGACCTGGACTGGAGCAACATGCTCGACATGCGCGTGCTGACCGCCGCCCTGGGCGATCCGACCAGCCAGTACTTCCCCTACTACATCGGCAGCGAGTCGCACCGCAACCCGGCCTCGCTCTACCGCGCCCTGGTGCGCAATGCGCGTTCGCACTCGACCACCCAGCTCGACGTGCTCGACTTCAAGGCTTCGCGCGAACTGATGCAGCTGCCGGGCGGCGCCCTGGCCCTGGCGGTCGGCGCCGAATACCGCCGCGAGAAGCTGGACAACCCCTCGCTGTCGGGCACCGAGGACGGCTCGATCAACGCCTCCTACGTGGCAGCCAAGGGCGACCAGGACATCTACGCGCTGTTCGCCGAGATCGCCGCGCCGATCGTCAAGGACGTGGAGCTGAGCGCGGCGGTCCGCTACGACAAGTACGAGAACTTCAACTCGACCACGCCGAAGGTCGGCCTGAAGTGGACCCCGCTCAAGACCTTCGCCCTGCGCGGCACCTATTCGGAAGGCTTCCGCGCCCCGGGCCCGGCGGAATCGGGCATCGAGAGCCAGAGCACCGGCAACTCCTCGGTGCGCGATCCGGTCCGCTGCCCGGGCGGCACCCCGGCGCCGGGCGGCGCCACCGCGGCCGACTGCGCCATCACCATCGGCGCGGTCAAGGTCGGCAACCCCAACCTGCAGCCGGAAGAATCGAAGGGCTACACCCTGGGCCTGGTCTGGGATCCGTTCAACGGCACCAGCCTGGCGCTGGACGCCTGGAAGATCAAGCGCAGCAACGAGATCAACCCGCTGCCCTACAACGAGGCGGCCGCCCTGCCGACCGCGATCCGGGCCGACAACAACCTGGTCGTCAACGGCGTGGCGGTGCCCAACACCGGCACCCTGCTGCTGTCGCGCGCGCCCTACCGCAATTCGAGCTACACCGAAGTCAAGGGCATCGACCTCGACATCAAGCAGCGCTTCCGCCTGGGCGAGTACGGCCGCGCCAGCATCGGCCTGACCTGGACCCACATCTCGTCCTGGCTGCGCGCCGAGAGCGCGACTACCCAGTACCAGTACGCCGGCACCCACGGCAACTGCGACACCTCGAACTGCGCCGGCACGCCCAAGAACAAGGGCAGCCTGGTGGCGTCCTGGGACCGCGAGGCCTGGAACGTGACCGCGACCGCGAACTTCCGCAGCGAGATGGAGAACCGCTACTTCGCCGGCGACACCGCCTGCGCCTCCAGCTTCGCCAACGGCGCCCCGGCCCCGACCGGCTGCCGCCTGCCCTCGTTCACCACGGTCGACCTGTCGGCGCGCTACAACGTGACCGACAAGCTGCAGCTCTACGGCTCGGTGAGCAATCTGTTCGACAAGGTGGCCCCGCTCGACCCGCTGACCTATGGCGGCCTGAGCTATAACCCCATGGACGCCAGCGGCGCGATCGGCCGCTACTTCAAATTGGGCGCGCGTTACCAATTCTGATGGGCAGCCTCGCGTAAATACGGATTTATCCGAATAAAAGAAGGCGGTGAGCGATCACCGCCTTTTTTTATTTCAAATTCATAACACCAAATTCTGAACGTTGTAAATATCCTCGCGGAATTAGTTGTTTTTTTTGCTTGCCCAGTATTTATCGTTGACAACGTATGCATGCGAATGTTTCTATTGCCAAGTGGTAAAAGATGCCGTTTTAGCATCGACGGCTTGTGTCAACGACTGTCTGGAGGCACCACCTCCGGCAGGGTTAACTGGGAAACTTACATGATGGTTGAAACAGTTCTTTCTCGATCGGTTCGATTGATGTTTGCTGGCGGCATCGCGGTCGCCGCTTCCGCCGCCTACGCGCAGCAGGCCCCGGCCGAGGGCCAACAACTGCAGCGCGTCGAAGTGACGGGTTCGCGTATCGCGACCGCCAACCTCGAAAGCGTCAGCCCGGTGACCGTGGTGGGCGCCAAGGACATCAAGCTGGAAGGCGTGAAGTCCGTCGAAAACCTGCTGAACAACCTGCCCCAGGTGTTCGCTGACCAGGGTGGCCAGATCTCGAACGGCTCGACCGGTACCGCAACCGTCAACCTGCGCAACTTCGGCGCCAGCCGCACCCTGGTGCTGGTCAACGGCCGCCGCCTGCCGGCAGGCAGCCCGCGCAACACCGCAGCCGACCTGAACCAGATCCCGGCTTCGCTGATCAAGCGCGTCGAAGTGCTGACCGGCGGCGCCTCGGCCATCTACGGCTCGGACGCCGTGGCCGGCGTGGTCAACTTCATCATGAACGACAATTTCCAGGGCGTTCAGATCGAGAGCAACTACCAGTTCTACAACCACGACCAGAACGGCGGCCCGGCCGCCGACGCGGCACGCCGCCGCAACTACCCGGTGCCGGGCGATAAGAGCGCCGACGCCAAGGTCAAGGACGTCAACCTGCTGATGGGCGGTAACTTCGCCGACGGCAAGGGCAACGCCGTGGTCTACATCGGCTACAAGAAGGAAGATCCGCTGCTGCAGTCCGAGCGCGACTTCACCGCCTGCTCGCTGGACGGCTTCAGCTCGGGCAACACCTTCAACTGCGGCGGTTCGGGCACCAGCTTCCCTGGCCGCTTCTTCACCGACGCCGGCCAGCGCACCGTGGCCGACGCCAACGGCAACACCCGTCCGTACGTGGCCGCCACCGACCAGTACAACTACGGCCCGCTGAACTACTTCCGTCGTCCGTCGGAGCGCTACACCTTCAGCTCCTTCACCCACTACGACATCAACGAGAAGGTGCGCCTGTACACCGAGGCCAGCTTCCACGACGACCACACCGTGGCCCAGATCGCGCCGTCCGGCCTGTTCGGCTTCGACGCCTCGGGCGCCAACGCGATCCGTTGGGAAAACCCGTTCCTGTCCGACGCCTGGAAGCGCGACCTCGGCCTGACCGGCCCGGGCTCGACCGCCGACGCCATCATCTTCCGCCGCAACGTGGAAGGCGGCGGCCGCCAGGACGACCAGCGCCACACCTCCTACCGCGGCGTGGTCGGCCTGAAGGGCGACATCGGCAACTGGCAATACGACCTGTTCGCGCAAGTGGGCAAGGTCCTGTTCTCGGAAACCTATTTCAACGACTTCTCGAACGCCCGCATCGGCCGCGCGCTGGACGTCATCAGCGACGCCAACGGCAACCCGGTCTGCCGCAGCTTCGCCAACGGCACCGACCCGGCCTGCGTCCCGTACAACATCTGGCGCCTCGGCGGCGTGACTCCTGAAGCCCTGAAATACCTGCAGACCCCGGGCTTCCAGAAGGGCAGCACCCACCAGTCGGTCCAGGGCCTGAACATCAACAGCGACCTCGGCGAATACGGCATCAAGCTGCCGACCAGCAGCCAGGGCATCGGCCTGGCGCTGGGCTGGGAACACCGCACCGAGAAGCTCGACCTGGCCACCGACACCGCCTTCGAAACCGGCGACCTGGCCGGCCAGGGCGGCCCGACCAAGGGCGTGGCAGGCCAGTTCAGCGTGAAGGACTACTTCCTGGAGACCCGTATCCCGGTCCTCGAGAAGCTGCCGTTCGCCGAAGCGCTGACCCTGAACGCTTCCTACCGCAAGTCGGACTACTCGACCGGCCAGAAGACCGACTCCTACGGTGTCGGCGTCGAATGGGCGCCGGTGCAGGCCGCCAAGGTCCGCTTCAGCTACCAGCGCGCAGCCCGCGCCGCCAACGTGGTCGAGCTGTTCACCCCGTCCGGCCTGAGCCTGTTCGGCATGTCGTCCGATCCTTGCGCCGGCGCTACCCCGAGCGCCAGCCTGGCGCAGTGCGCCCTGACCGGCGTCACCGCTGCCCAGTACGGCAACATCGAGGATAGCCCGGCCCAGCAGTACAACCAGATCAGCGGCGGCAACCCCAACCTGGCGCCCGAGAAATCGGACTCCTACACCCTGGGCCTGGTCCTGACCCCGATGCGCAACCTGTCGATGACCATCGACGCGTTCGACATGAAGGTCAAGGGCGTGATCGGCGGCCTGCCGGCTTCGACCACCCTGACCCAGTGCCTCCAGACCGGTGACCCGCAGTTCTGCTCGCTGATCACCCGTGACCGCCTGGGCACCCTGTGGGCCCTGCCGACCGCGCAAGTGATCGCCACCAACCAGAACCTGGGCATGCGTTCGACCAAGGGTATCGACCTGGGCACCAACT
The DNA here is from genome assembly GCF_002007115.1 of Massilia sp. KIM. Lineage (NCBI taxonomy): Bacteria > Pseudomonadati > Pseudomonadota > Betaproteobacteria > Burkholderiales > Oxalobacteraceae > Massilia > Massilia sp. KIM. The sequence goes on from NZ_MVAD01000001.1 coordinate 2,894,242, forward strand.
ACGGCATGAAGCTGGGCGCCTGGGGCAGCCTGGACCTGTCGCTGATCGGCACCTACCTGAAGGAGTTCAAGTCGGAAGACTTCCCGGGTTCGGGCGTGTACGACTGCGCCGGCCTGCACGGCACCACCTGCGGCACCCCGCTGCCGAAGTGGCGTCACAAGGTGCGCGCCGTCTGGGGCACCCCGTGGCGTGGTGTGGAGCTGGGCGCGACCTGGCGCTACATCCGCGGCGTGAAGCTGGACGCGACCAGCGACAACCCGCTGCTGTCGAGCGAGTTCGAGCCGGCTGACGAGCGCATCGGCGCCCGCAACTACCTCGACCTGGTGGGCAGCTGGGCGATCAACAAGACCTTCACCTTCCGCGCCGGCATGAACAACGCGCTGGACAAGGATCCGCCGGTGACCGGTGTCGTGGCTGCCGTGTTCGGCAACGGCAACACCTATCCGCAGGTCTACGACGCAATGGGCCGTCACGTGTTCCTGAACCTGACCGCCAAGTTCTGATCGCCTGATCGGAAAATGAAAACGGCGCACTTCGGTGCGCCGTTTTTTTATCGCTGTAGGGCGGCCGGGCCAGCCCGCGTCCCGCCTCAGTCCTGGCGCAGGCGCCGCTGGCGCACCGCCGCCGCCAGCCCTTCCAGCACCCCGATGCTGGTCTCCCAGTCGATGCAGCCGTCGGTCACCGACTGGCCGTAGGTCAGCTCGCGCCCAGGCACCAGGTCCTGGCGCCCGCCCACCAGGTGCGATTCCACCATCACGCCCACGATGCGGTCGTCCCCAGCCGCCACCTGGGCGCCGATGTCGGCGCACACCGGCACCTGGTTCTGCGGGTTCTTGCTGCTGTTGGCGTGCGAGGCGTCGATCATCAGGCGCCCGGCCAGGCCGTTGGCCGCCAGCTGCCGGCACGCGTCCTCGACGCTGGCCGCGTCGTAGTTCGGCGCCTTGCCGCCGCGCAGAATGATGTGGCAGTCCTCGTTGCCCGAGGTCGACACGATCGCCGAGTGACCGCCCTTGGTCACCGACAGGAAGTGGTGCGGCTGCGAGGCGGCCTTGATGGCGTCGGCCGCGATCTTGATGTTGCCGTCGGTGCCGTTCTTGAAACCGACCGGACAGGACAGGCCCGAGGCCAGCTCGCGGTGCACCTGGGACTCGGTGGTGCGGGCGCCGATCGCGCCCCAGCTGATCAGGTCGGCGATGTACTGCGGGCTGATCACGTCCAGGAACTCGGTGCCGGCCGGCAGGCCCAGCTCGTTGATGTCGCGCAGCAGCTCGCGCGCCATGCGCAGGCCGTCGTTGATGCGGAAACTGTTGTCCATGTAGGGGTCGTTGATCATCCCCTTCCAGCCCACCGTGGTGCGCGGCTTCTCGAAATAGACCCGCATCACCACCTCGAGTTCGCCGGCGAAGCGGGCGCGCTGCTCGACCAGGCGGCGCGCGTACTCGAGCGCGGCCTTGGGGTCGTGGATCGAGCACGGGCCGATCACCACCATCAGGCGGTCGTCCTGGCCGTGCAGGATGCGGTGCAGCGCCACGCGCGCGTTGGCCGCGGTCTGCTCGGCCGCGGGGCTGACCGGAAACTCGCGTATCAGGTGCGAGGGCGGCGTCAGTTCCTTCATTTCGCGGATGCGTAGGTCGTCGGTGCGAGGCATGCTGTTCTCCGTTGTCGATGCTTGGTGCCGGGGCTGGAAATAAAAAAACCGCCATCGCTGGCGGTTTGTCTGGATTTGCTGGGACTGTTCCGATATCGCGTGAACCTGCCGCTACTCCACCGCCAAGGGGCTGGAATGGCTAAAGTAAAAAAAGCAGGTAAAGAAAACAGGCTTGCGCATAGGTCGTCCGGTTGGTCGATTGACTATATCAACAAGCCGTGAAGATTGGCAAGCCTTTTATCCGCAAAATCCTGCTTGTACAGACAACAATAAGTTGCGACAAGCAGACAGCATCTCCCCATCCTTTTGGCGTCCTTGAGGCATATCAGCCTCCCGCGCCGCACGGATGCAAAAGTCCACCCAAGCCCCCGACCGCCACACGCAGGCTTGTTCTCGGACACGAAATGCTTAGAAAAGAATTGATTAGCAGCAAGCCTGCGCAGGGCCGGAGTTGGGACCCACCCATCCACTGGAGCCATCCATGACTGAAACCCCGCTCTCCCGCGCCATCCGCCGCCTGTTCGGCGGCGGCGGCGCCGTCGGCCTCGCGCTCTTGGCCCTGCCTCCCGCCGTCACGGCGCAGGACGTCGCGCCCAAGCCGGTTGCCCGTGTCGAGATCACGGGCTCCAACATCCGCCGCTCCGAGGCCGAGACCGCATCCTCGGTGCTGACCGTGTCCCGGGCCGACATCGAGCGCTCGGGCAAGACGACCGTGGCCGAGCTGCTGCAGACCCTGGCGGTCGACAACCAGGGCTCGGTCCCGGTCAACTTCGGCAGCGGCTTCGCCGCCGGCGCCTCCGGCATCTCGCTGCGCGGCCTCGGCACCTCGGCCACCCTGGTGCTGCTCAACGGCCGCCGCATGGCGCCCTACGCCCTGGCCGACGACGGCCAGAAGGTGTTCACCGACCTCAACGTGATCCCCACCGACGCCGTCGAGCGGGTCGAGATCCTGAAGGACGGCGCCTCGGCCATCTACGGCTCCGACGCCATTGCCGGCGTGGTCAACATCATCCTGCGGCGCGACTTCCGGGGCACCACCGCGCGCGCCATGCTCGGCACCGCCGAGGCCGGCGACGGCCAGCAGCAGAACGTCGCCCTTACCTGGGGCAAGGGCGAGCTGGAGGCCGACCGCTACAACATCCTGCTCAATGCCGAGTGGAAGAAGACCGACGAGATCTACAACCGCGAGCGCGGCAACCGGCGCTGGGTCGGCAAGGCCGACCTGCGCCACTGGGGCTTCTCGGCCCAGGAAGGCCTGGGCGGCACCGGCGCCATCACCGGCAGGAACGCCTCCGGCAATGCGATCAACGGCAACGTCCGCAACCCGGACACCCTCGACTACTACAACCGCGGCAACCTCGCCGGCCCCGGCTTCACCCGCTCGTTCCCGGGCGCGGCCTGCAGCAACTTCACCAACCACCCGCAGGGCGATCCGTTCGGCGGCTGCCTGGTCGACGCCCCCTTCCTGTACAGCCAGATCCAACCCGACACCGAATACCTGTCGCTGTTCGGCCGCGGCACCTTCAGGATCGGCCCCACCACCGAGGTCTATAGCGAACTCAATTACCACAACAACCTGACCCAGTCCTCGGCCACGCCCTCCCCGATCAGCGCCTCGGTCGTGTTCCCGGGCGGGCCGGTCAGCAATGCCGGCGTGCAGTTCGGCGCGGCCCATCCCGACAACCCCTACTTCGGCAGGGCGGCGCGGCTGCGCTACCTGGCGGCCGACGTCGGGCCGCGCCAGTCCGACATCGAGTCCAACTTCTACCGCGCCCTGCTCGGCATCCGCGGCCAGCACTTTGGCTGGGACTGGGACGCGTCCCTGCTCTACTCGCGCAACAAGGTCGAGAACGAGCGCACCGGCTACCTGCAGCGCGACGCGGTGTTTGCCATGCTCGACCCCTCGCCCGCCAACGTGGCCGCCGCCATCCTCGACAATCCGGGCTACCGCGCGCTCACGCCGGGCACCCTGTGGCGGATCGGCGAGAACGCCGGTCTCAACTCGCCGGCCGTGTACGCCGCGCTGTCGCCGCGGATCTCGAACGACGCCCGCACCGAGATCGCCCAGATCGACTTCAAGGCCACGCGCGAATTTGGCGCCTTGGCCGGCGGCCCGATCGGGGTCGCGGTCGGCTCCGAGTTCCGCCACGAAAAAGCCGAGCTGGAACCGACCCCGGGCACCGAGCGCGGCAAGATCATCGGCCTCGGCTACTCGGCCTACGACGGCCAGCGCAACGTGTTCGCACTCTACGGCGAAGTGCTGGCGCCGGTGCTGCCGGGCCTGGAGATCACCGGCGCGATGCGCTACGACGACTTCACCGACGTGGGCGACGCCTGGACCCCGAAGCTCGGCGTCAAATGGACGCCGCGCCGCGACCTGGCCCTGCGCGCCACCTGGGCGCGCGGCTTCCGCGCCCCCAACCCGGCAGAGAACGGCGTGGGCGGGCTGGCGGCCTTCGCCACGGCGGCCGATCCGCTGCGCTGCGCCCTCGGCGTGGCGATAGCCTGCAGCCCGACCTCCGTGGCCGTGATCACGTCGCCCAACCCGGACCTGAGCCCGGAACGCTCGCGCAGCTTCAACCTGGGCGTGATCTGGGATCCGCTGCCGCGCACCAGCTTCTCGATCGACGTCTGGCAGATCGAACGCAAGAACGAGATCAACCAGGAGCAGGTCGACACCGTGATCGCCACCGGTTCGGTGGCGCGCGACCCGAGCACGGCCGACCCGACCGTTCCCGGCGACCCGGGCGCCATCACGGCGGTACTGGCGCGCTACGTCAACTCGGCCAAGACCAAGGTGCGCGGGATCGACCTCGACGCCCGCCACAACATGCCGCTGCCGGGCGGCTGGGGGAGCCTGGTCTTCGACGCCAAGTACACCTTCCTCGACAAGTGGGAGCGCACCGAAGGTGACGGCTCGCGGCGCGACTACGCCGGCACCCACGGCAACTGCGACGTCACCAACTGCATGGGCACGCCCGACCACAAGCTCAACCTGCACGCCGGCTGGGAGCGCAGCGACTGGCGCGTGACGGCCAACCTGAACTACCGCGGACCGATCGACAACACCCTGTTCAAGGACGACCCGGCAGGCTGCGCAAGTCATTTCGCCGATGGCAGGGATGCGCCGGACGATTGCGAACTGGCGTCCTTCACCACGGTGGACCTGGTGCTGCGCTGGAAGCCGCAGCCGCGCTGGGAAGTGTTCGGCACCATCCAGAACGTGTTCGACAAGAAGCCCCCGCTCGATCCGCTGACCTATGGCGCGGTGTCGTATAACCCGCTGGATTACTACGGCGCGATCGGCCGCTTCTTCACGCTGGGAGCGCGCTATACCTTCTGAGCGCCGGGGCCCACAAGGCAAAACGCCCGGTGGCGACACCGGGCGTTGATGGGAGGGATGGGGCGGCCGCTCAGGCGGTGCCGCCCACCGTCACGCCGTCGATGCGCAGGGTCGGCTGGCCCACGCCCACCGGCACGCTCTGGCCTTCCTTGCCGCACACGCCCACGCCGGTGTCCAGGCGCATGTCGTTGCCGATCATCGAGATGCGGTTCATCACGTCCGGGCCGTTGCCGATCAGGGTCGCGCCCTTCACCGGATAGCTGATCTTGCCGTTCTCGATCATGTAGGCTTCGCTGGCCGAGAACACGAACTTGCCGTTGGTGATATCGACCTGGCCGCCGCCGAAGTTCACCGCGTACAGGCCGTTTTTGACCGAAGCCAGAATTTCCTGCGGGTCCTTGTCACCGGCCAGCATGTAGGTGTTGGTCATGCGCGGCATCGGCAGGTGGGCGAAGGATTCGCGGCGCGCGTTGCCGGTGACCGGCATCTTCATCAGGCGCGCGTTCATGGTGTCCTGGATATAGCCCTTCAGGATGCCGTCCTCGATCAGGGTCGTGCACTGGGTCGGGTTGCCCTCGTCGTCCATGTTGAGCGAGCCGCGGCGGTCCTTGAGGGTGCCGTCGTCAACCACGGTCACGCCCTTGGCGGCGACGCGCTGGCCGATCATGCCGGCGTAGGAGGACGAGCCCTTGCGGTTGAAATCGCCTTCCAGGCCGTGGCCGACCGCCTCGTGCAGCAGCACGCCGGGCCAGCCCGGGCCGAGCACGATGGTCATCGGGCCGGCCGGGGCCGGACGTGCCTCGAGGTTGACGCAGGCCGACTTGACCGCCTCGGTGGCGTAGAAGTCGAGCATCTCTTCGGTGAAATAGCCGTAGTCGTAGCGGCCGCCGCCGCCCGATGAGCCGACTTCGCGCCGGCCGTTCTGCTCGGCGATCACGGTCAGCGACAGGCGCACCAGCGGACGGATGTCGGCGGCCAGCACGCCGTCGCTGCGCACCACCAGCACCACGTCGTATTCTCCGGCCAGGCCGGCCATCACCTGGACCACGCGCGGGTCCTTGGCGCGCGCCATCTTCTCGACGCGCTCGAGCAGGCGCACCTTCTCGGTGGCGTCGAGCGAGGCCAGCGGATCGTGCGGCAGGTAGAGCGAACGGCCGCCGGTCGGGCGCGCCTGGCCCGCCACCTTGATCTTGCCGGCGCCGGCGCGCGCGATGGTGCGGGTGGCGCTGGCCGCGTCCAGCAGCGCGCCTTCCGAGATCTCATCGGAATACGAAAAGGCCGTCTTGTCGCCCGAGATCGCGCGCACGCCGACGCCCTGGTCGATCGAGAAGCTGCCGGTCTTGACGATGCCCTCTTCCAGGCTCCAGCCTTCGCTCTTGGTGAACTGGAAATACAGGTCGGCGTAGTCGACCTTGTGGGTGAACATGGTCCCGAGCGCGCGCAGCAGCTTGCCCTCGTCGAGGCCGAAAGGCGTCAGCAGCACGTCGCGTGCGACAGCGATGGAGGAAAGGTTCGGTTCGAATGGAGTCATTTTGCGCTCAAGCGTTCGTAGGGATAGGGCATTGTGCCATATCCGGGCGCAAGCTACCGGGCACAGGATGACCGACGCGCGCGGCATGCGCCATGCCTTGAGCAGCGGCAATGCCGGGCAGCGCATCACATGCGCCGCGCATTGCCTCGTCCTTGGCATGATGGCAAGATAGAAGCGACTCCTTTCCGCGAGGCTAGCTCATGCGCGTGCCTGTTCTGCCGCTGTCCCTGTGCCTGCTGCTTGGCGCTCCTGCAACTCCTGCCGCAGCGGCCGTCCCGGCGCCTGTCAAGGTCGTCATGCTCCACATTTGCGTCCTCGAGAAGGCGCCATCCCGGATCGAAGCCGAACTGGCCGCGCCGCTGGAACGCGAGCTGCGCGAAGTGCCCGGCGTGGGCAGTTTCTTCTCGATGAGCATGGAATATGGCGTGATTTTCGAACTGCAGTTCCACGGCGGCGCCAAGGAAGCGCACCGGGCCTACGTCGAGGAAACCGTCATGCGCAGCGCGGCCGGACGCGCGCTCGGGATCCGGCACCGGGCGGTGCGCCTGGCGCCGCTGGACGACAAGCGTTTCGCACCGATCCTGCCCTGCCGGGACGCGCCGCCCATGCAGCACTGACGCCCGCGCTGCCATCGCGCAGCGCTTACGTATAATGTGCGCTCCAAGGCGCCACTTCTCCGCGCGCCGGCACCAGCGAGGCCCTCTTGTCACACCAGTTCAGCCCAGCCGACATCCAGGCCGTCTACCGCGCCATCGGCGAGCGCCGCGACGTGCGCCATTTCCTGCCCGGCGCGGTCGACGAGGCCGTGCTGGCGCGCCTGCTGGCGGCCGCCCACCAGGCCCCCAGCGTGGGCATGATGCAGCCCTGGCGCTTCATCCGCATCCGCGACGCCGCCCTGCGCGACAGCATCACCGCCCTGGTCGAGGAAGAACGCCTGGCCACCGCCGAGGCGCTCGGCGAACGCGGCAGCGAATTCATGCGGCTGAAGGTGGAAGGCCTGCGCGAATGCGGCGAAGTGCTGGTGGCGGCCCTGATGGACGGACGCGAGCGGCACGTGTTCGGGCGCCGCACCCTGCCCGAGATGGACCTGGCCTCGGTCGCCTGCGCGATCCAGAACATGTGGCTGGCGGCGCGCGCCGAGGGCCTCGGCATGGGCTGGGTCTCGCTGTTCGATCCGGCCAGGCTGGGCGCCCTGCTCGGCATCCCGAAAGGCGGCAAGCCGGTCGCCGTCCTCTGCCTCGGCCACGTGGAAGCCTTCTATCCGAAGCCGATGCTGGAAGTGGAAGGCTGGGCCGAACGCGCGCGCCTGGAAGACCTGGTCTACCTCGACCGCTGGGACGCGCCGGCGCCGCCGGCCCCGCCCGCCGAGTGACTAGAGCTTGCGGTGCCGCAGCGCCGGCAGGCTCTCGCGCACGCCGGCGATGAAGCCGGCGTCGATCTCCCCGCACACCACGCCCTCGCCTTCCGCGATCACCGCCTTGACCTCGCCCCAGGGGTCGATCAGCATGCTGTGGCCGAAGGTGCGGCGGCCGTTGACGTGGGTCCCGCCCTGGGCCGCGGCCAGCACGTAGCACTGGTTCTCGATGGCGCGGGCGCGCAGCAGCACTTCCCAGTGCGCCCGCCCGGTGGTGTAGGTGAAGGCGGCCGGCACCACGATCAGGGCGCACTCGCCCATGGCGCGGAACAGCTCGGGGAAACGCAGGTCGTAGCAGATCGACAGCCCGACCCGGCCGAAAGGCGCATCGAAGCTGCCGATGCGCTCGCCCGGCACGATGGTGCGCGCCTCGTCGTAGGACTCGCTGCCCTTGTTGAAGCCGAACAGGTGGATCTTGTCGTAGCGGCCCACCGGCTGCCCTTGCGGGTCGTAGACCATGGTGGTATTGAGCACCTTGCCGGCCTCGGGCGAGACCAGCGGCAGGGTCCCGCCGATCAGCCAGATGCCATGCTCGCGCGCCAGCGCGGCCATGCAGTCCTGGATCGGGCCGCTGCCCGGCTGCTCGGCGTGGGCCACCTTGTCGGCGTCGCTCATGCCCATGATCGGCCAGTACTCGGGCAGGGCCACCAGCCTGGCGCCCTGCCCTGCGGCCTCGGCCACCAGGCGGCGCACGGTGGCCAGGTTGTCGCCGACCTGCGGGGTCGACACCATCTGAACGGCGGCTACGATCGTCATGTCACTCCTTCTTGGCGTTGGCGCGCGCCTGGGCTGCGGTGGCTGCGGCGGCCGCGGCGGCGGCGGGCGCGGGGTTCTCGATCTTGGTGATGGTCGGGGATTTCCAGGGTCCCGTGACCTGCATCTGGTAAGTCAGCGCCTTCATCACCGGCGCGCGCAGGAAGAGCTGGGCCAGGAAGCTGCCCAGGCCGATCACCGGATTGACCGCCAGGCCATACACCAGCGGGCCGGTGCCCAGGTTGAATTCAGGAATCACGACCACGCGCAGGTTGGCCAGTTCGTTGGCGATGTCGGCGGTGCCGTCCATCAGCACCGTAGCCGCCACGCCGTGCATCTTGAGATTGTCGGTGCGCAGCACGCCGCGCTGGATCATGGCGTTGGCGCTGATGCCGTCGAAGGCCAGGCCTTCCGAGAACACGTCGTGGAAATCGAGCTTGAGCAGGCGCGGCAGGGCCTGCAGGCTGAGCACGCCCAGCAGCTTGGCCGCGCCCGGATCCTGCTTCAGGAACTGGCCCGACTCGACGTTCATCTCGATCTGGCCCGACAGGCTCGGAATGTCGAGGGCATAGGGCAGCCCCGACCAGGCGATGTCGCCGCTCATCTTGCCCTTGCCCCGGCGCAGGGTTTCGGGGAAGCCGAGGCGGTCCAGCAGGCGCCCGGCGTCGTCGATGTCGAGCGCGAAGTTCAGGCTGGTGTTGCTCTTGCCGTCCTTGGTCAGCCAGCGGCCGTTGGCCTTGAGCTGGCCGTCCGGGTTGTTCAGCAGCAGGCGGTCGATGCGCCACTCGCGTCCGGCCAGGGCCTGCACGTTGCTGGCGCCCAGCTCGAGCCGGCCGAGGCGCTTGCCGAACAGCTCGAAGTTCTCAGCCACGATGTCGAGCGAAGGGATGGTGGCGGTGGCGCGCTGGGCCTCGACCAGCTCCTCGGATTCGGCCTCGGTCGACTCGGCGATGGTGAGCGAGGACAGGCGCGCCGTGACCTTGCCCACCCCGCCCGGGCTGTCGGCCCAGGAGATGTTGCCGGACGCTTCGCGTGAGGCCAGGTTGGCCTGCCAGGTGTCGCGCACATGGGTCACGCCGCCCACCACGTCGTGCAGCTTGCGCGCGCCGATGGTCAGCTCGGCCACCTTGCCGTTCACCGCGGTCGGCAGCACGTACTGGGCGACGCCGCCGGCCTGGGCCGGCGCGGCGGCCGGCGCCGGGGCCGGGCCGTCGTGGCCGGCAATCGCCTTGCCGGCCGCGATCCACTGGTCGACGTCGAGCGCCTTCATCTGCACGCTGATCATGGTGCCGCCGTCCGGCTCGGGCGCGGCCACGTTGACCCCGATCCCGCCGCGCGTCACGAGCCAGGGGCCGCGTCCCTGCTTCTCGCGCAGGTAGCGCGCCTGGATGTGCTGGCCCAGGTTGATGCGGATCTCGTCGCGCCCCTGCCCCGCCTGGGCCGGCTCGCCGCTCAGCACGAAGTGCAGCGGCAACACGTCCGGCGCCGGCTTGTTGAGCGGCGCCGGCAGCTCCAGGCCGAGGCCGGCCAGGGTCGAATCCAGGGTGACGGTGCGCCGGCCGTCGCGCACCACTACCGCGCCGCCGTAGCGGGTGCTGCCCGACAGGCGCTGGCCCAGGCGCGCCAGCTCGGGCACCGGGGCGGTGCGGCGCATGCCCTCGGCCGACAGGGTGCCGGCCAGGCGGATCGCGATACTGCCGTCGCGCTGGGTGCCGCCGGCAAGCGCCAGCGGGCCGCCCAGGAAGCTTGCGCCGACCCCGTTCAGGTTGACGCCACGCTCCCAGAATTCGATGCGCCCGAGCGCAGCCTGCAGCGGCGGCAGTTCCGGGAACAGGCTGACGTCGTTGCCCAGCAGTTGCAGGCTGCCCTGCACCTTGGTGTCCGGCAGGTGGGCGAGCGGCATGCGCAGCTTCAGGCCCAGGCGGGCGTTGCCGCTGCCGCGGCTTTCCTCGGTGAAGTGGCCGATCCACTCCAGCACCGGCGACACCGACACGTAGCGCAGGAATTCCTGCAGCGGGCCGGCGGCGTTGCCGTCGATTTCCAGCATCATCTGCTCGTGCGCGCCCAGGTCGGGGATCACGGCCTTGACCTTCGACAGGCCCACGCCCAGGGTGCGCAGGGTGTCGCCCTGGATCTCCATGCGCGCTCGGTCGAATTCGATGCGGCCGTTGATCTGCTCGGCCAGCGGCCACAGCGGCGTGCCGTCGGGGTGGCGGTGGCCGGGCGCGTATTCCAGGCGCGCGTTCTCCAAACGGCCGGCGACCCTGAATTCGCCGCGCGCCCGCTCCGCCATGTTGTTCGCGCGGAAGGGGAAATCGGCCAGGTCGCCGCGCAGGCGCAGGCTGGCCTCGCGCAGGCGTCCGCCCTGCAGGGCGTCGCTCAGCCAGTGGCGCAGGCCTTCGGGCGTGGCGAGCGGCAGGTAGCGTCCGACCTGGCCGATCTCGAAGCCGTCCAGTTCGCCCGTGAAGTCGGCCGTGCCGGGGCCGTGGCCCGGCGTCAGGGGCAGCAGGTGGCGCCCGGACAGGCGCGCGCTGAGCGGCCCCTGCTTGAGCGCCAGGTCCTCCACCTCGACCAGCAGCTGGCGCGCCGGCTCGTAGTTCCAGCGCGCCTTGAGCTGCAGGCGGTCGAGCGCCATGTCCGGCTCGGCGAACCAGGCCGGCATGCGCAGCACCAGCTCCTTCGAATCGAGTTCGACCAGGCCGCCGCGCTCGGTGGCGTCGATGTTGCCGCTCAGCTTGTCGAAGCCGGGCAAGGCCGCCCTAGCCGGCACGGCCGGCTGGCCGGGGCGCGCCGGCTGGGCCGCGCGCGCGGCCTGGGGATTGAAGCCCAGGTCCTCGACCTGGCCGCGAATGCGGTAGCCGCTCACTGCCGGCAGGCGCCCGCGCCACTCGGCGGTCACGTCCACCAGGCGCCCGCGCGGGGCGAAGTCGGCCAGCATCTGGCGCTGCAGCGGCGAGATCGGCATCGACTGGGCCAGCACTGCCAGCGCCCCGAGGTCGAGGTGGCGCGCCGTCAGCTCGCCCTGTTCCGGGCGGCCGCCGCGGGCCGGACGCCAGGTTTCTTCCAGGGTGGCCGGCGGCAAGGCCTTGCCGTCGCGGGTGACGACCGCGAAATCGGTCAGGCTGACCGTGTGGCCGTGGGCGCCGAAGGTCGGCTTGCCGTCGTCCGCGCCCGCGACCAGCTCTTCGCGCGCGGCGAAGCGCCCGGTGACGCGCGCCAGCGCCAGCGGGCTCGCGTCCTTGCCCAGGCGCGCCTCGACGTCGGCCAGCGCCAGGTCGGCGGTGAAGCCGGCCAGGCGCGCCTGGTCGAAGCTGAGCCAGGCGCGCAGCGAACCGCGCCCGCGCTGCAGCTGGACCGGATAGTCGACGTAGCGGCGCCAGGCGGCCAGGTCGGCCGACCGCAGTTCGGCGTACAGCTCGCCCTTCCAGCGCGAAACGTCGGAAGGCCGGGCGCCGAAGCGGTGGCGGAACTGGGCGCGCAGGTCGAGCGGCAGGCCGAGCTCGGCGGGCGGGGTGGCGTGCAGGGCGAAGTGGTGGGTGCCCCAGCGGTTCAGCAAGGCCATGGTGACATTGCTCAGGCGCAGGGGCTGGGTGCCGCGCAGCTCGTCGACCCAGTCGACCCGGCCGCCGCGGATGACGATCTCGCGCTGGCGGAACAACCAGTCGGCCCCGCCCTTGTCTTCCTGCTTCGGGTCCAGGCGCACCCCGGCGACCTCGATCACGCCGTCGCGCCCGCGGCGCACCGCCAGCTGGGGGTTGCGGATCTCGAGCTGCTCCAGGCGCGGCTCGAGCGCGGCCACGGTCCACCAGGACAGCGTGGCCGAGACCTGGGGCAAGGCCAGGGCCTGGCGGCCGGCGCGGTCGTGCAGGCGCACGTCGCTCAGGGCCAGGGCCGGGCGCAGGCCCTTCCAGGACGCCTCGATGCGGGCGATGGTGACCGGGCTGCCGAGCGCGCGGCTGGCGGCGCGCTCGATGTCGTCCTTGTACATGCCGATATTCGGCAGCACCGCGTAGCGCAGCACCAGGAACAGGACGGCCAGCGAAAAATAAATCAGGAGCAGGAGCTTGATGGCGAAGCCGAGCACGTGGTGCGAGGCCAGGTTGGCGACCCGATACGCGGCGCGCAGCCGCCGCCAGCGCGCCGCGAGCGGAAGATGCGCGGGCGCCGCCTGCGGTTCCTGGTTGTCCATCAAGGTGCTAATAAAAGGCTCGCCGTAGAGGAAATGCCCGGCCCGGCCCCGGGGCCTGCGCCGTCATTTTCCTGATTAATACTCTAGTAACAGATCGCTTGCAACAGTCGCGGCGTCTACCTTACCATCATGCTGACCCCAGGCAGCATGGCGGGCAATTCTACCGCATCGCACGCCTGCCGGAACGCAACATTCTTTCGGATCAAACGATGACCCCTGCATCTCCGGCGTGCGCGTCGCGCTTTTACCAACGGTGGCTGGCCGCCGCTCCCGACCGCGCCGCGCAGCTGGCCGGGTTCACCACATTATCGCTGGCTTGCGCCGATTTCGGCGCGGTATTGCAGCGCGAGCTGGACGCCGGCCTGCCCCCGGAACGGGCCATGCGCCGGGTGCGCAACCTGCTCGTGGCCGGCCTGATCGAACGCGACCTCGACGGCCGCGCCGACCTCGACGAGGTCGTCACCGCCATGACCGCCTTCGCCGATTTCGCGATCCGCACCCATGCCGAGGCCATCCACGCCGAGCTGGCCGCCGCCCACGGCGAGCCGGTGGGCGAGGAATCCGGGCGTCCCCAGCGCATGATGGTGCTGGCCATGGGCAAGCAGGGTGGCGGCGAGCTCAACGTGTCGTCGGACATCGACCTGATCTTCGTCTACCCGGAAGACGGCGAGACCGCGGCCGGCCCCGGCCAGCGCCAGCTCTCGAACCACGAATTCTTCGTGCGCCTGGGGCGCAAGCTGATCGCCGCCCTGTCCGAAGTGATCGAGGACGGCTTCACCTTCCGGGTCGACATGGCGCTGCGCCCCAATGGCAAGTCGGGGCCGCTGGCGGCCAGCCTGGCCATGGTCGAGGAATACCTGATCGTCCAGGGACGCGAGTGGGAGCGCTACGCCTGGGTCAAGGCGCGCGCGGTGACCGGCGAGCCGGAGGACATCGCGGCCCTGGACGCCATCGTGCGGCCCTTCGTGTTCCGGCGCTACCTGGACTTTGGCGTGATCGACGCGATCCGCAACATGCACGCCCAGATCCGCGCCGAGGTCAAGCGCCAGGAGCGCCTGCATCCCGAGCGCAGCCACAACGTCAAGCTGGGGCGCGGCGGGATCCGCGAGATCGAATTCCTGGCCCAGGTGTTCCAGCTGATCCGCGGCGGGCGCGACCCGGCCCTGCGCGAGCGCTCGACCCGCAAGACCCTGGCCCTGCTGGCCGAGCGTGAGCTGCTGCCGCCCGACACCGTGGCGCGCCTGCTGGAAGCCTATGCCTTCCTGCGCAATCTCGAGCATCGCCTGCAATACCTGGAAGACGCCCAGACCCACACCCTGCCCGCCAACGATGAAGACCGCGCGCTGGTCGCGCGCATGATGGGCCTGCCGGACGAAGCCACCCTGCTGGCGCGCATGGAGGAACAGCGCGCCTTCGTGGCGGCCCAGTTCGACGCGATCTTCGCCGACAAGGCCGAGGCCGCCGAGCCGGAAGCGGCGACCATCGGCGACGATCCGGAAAACCGCGAGGCGATCGCCGCCCGTCTGGCTCAGCTCGGCTTCGACGACGCCGGCGGCGCGGCCGGACGCGTGGTGGCGACCCTGGCCGGGCCGCGCCTGGCCAGCCTGCCGGACGCCAGCCGCGCGCGCCTGCTGGCCCTGCTCGACGCCGCCCTGCCCCAGGTCGCCACCGTGGTGCGCGAGGCCGGCATCGGCAGCCACGCCGCCACCCTGGGCCGCCTGCTCGACTTCTTCGAGGCCATCGCGCGCCGCTCAGCCTACCTGTCGCTGCTGACCGAGTATCCGCACACCCTCGAGCGCGTGATCCGCATGATCAACGCCAGCGGCTGGGCCGCGACCTTCCTGACCCAGCACCCGATCCTGCTCGACGAGCTGCTCGACGACCGCGGCAACGGCGCCGACGAGCTGCCCCAGCTGGCCGCCAGCCTGGACGCCCAGCTGCTCGAGGCCACCGGCGACACCGAGCGCCAGCTCGACATCCTGCGCGAGACCCACCACGCCCAGCTGTTCCGCCTGCTGGCCCTGGACCTGGCCGGCGAGCTCTCGGTCGAGCGCCTGGCCGACCACCTGTCGGCCCTGGCCGACACCATCGTCGGCGCCGCCGTGCGCCACGCCTGGCGCACCGTGGCCACCCGCCACCGCGAGGAACCGCGCTTCGCCGTCATCGCCTACGGCAAGCTGGGCGGCAAGGAGCTGGGCTATGTCTCGGACCTGGACGTGATCTTCCTGTTCGACGACGAGGACCAGGACGCGCCCGCCAACTACGCCAAGCTGGCCCAGCGCTTCATCACCTGGATGACGGCCCATACCGCGGCCGGCATCCTGTTCGACGTCGACACCGCCCTGCGCCCGGACGGGGCCAGCGGCATGCTGGTGTCCTCGCTGGCCGCCTTCGAGCGCTACCAGAACGGCGCGGCCTGGCTGTGGGAGCACCAGGCCCTGACGCGCGCGCGCTTCTGCGCCGGCGACGCCGCCATCGGCGCGCGCTTCGAGGCGATCCGCGAACAGGTGCTGCGCCAGGACAGGAGCAGCCGCGAGGCGGAAATGAAGGCCGAGATCGTGGCCATGCGCAAGCGCATGCGCGACGCCAACGTCAACCGCGGCGAGCTGTTCGACCTCAAGCACGATCCGGGCGGGATGATCGACATCGAGTTCATCGTCCAGTACCTGGTGCTGCGCTACGCCAGCGGCTGCCCTCAGCTCACTCTCAACTCCGGCAACATCGCCCTGCTGCGCCGCTGCGGTGAACTCGGTCTCATCGATGCGGGACTGGCGGCGGCGGTCGGCGACGCCTACCGGGCGATGCGCAAACTGCAGCATCAGGTTCGTTTGCAGGGCGTCGAAAAAGCCCGTGTGGAAACAGCGCTTGTCGGGCAGCATCCCGACGCAGTGATGCGTCTGTGGAAGGCCTGTTTCGGATAGGAATCGTCTTATTCCGTATTGACAATGTAAGTACGCAAATATACAACATGATCAAATCTATCTGCATGTTCAATTGACATTCCCTCATCGACTATCAAGAATGCAAGGCTTGTTTCACCTTAGGCAATCGTAGAGATTGCCGCGCGGCACAGGTGTACGGCTGCGTTTATCCTTCCCTAGGAGCATTCTTAAAATGATGGAAAAAATCCTGTCCCGCTCGATCCGGCTCATGTGCCTGGGCGGTGTCACTCTGGGCATGCAAGCTGCGTACGCGCAGACCGCACCGGCCGCGCCTGCCGCTGGCAACGCGTCGACCGCCGTCGTGCAGGTGACCGGTTCGCGCATCGCCGCGCCGGGCGCCGAATCGCCGTCCCCCCTGCAAGTGCTGAGCTCGGCCGATATCGCGGCCTCGGGCGCCACCAACCTGCAGGAACTGCTGCTGCAAAACCCGACCATGGGTACCCCGGCCATCAGCCGTACCAACTCGAACTTCTCGACCGCCAGCGCGGGCGTGGCCACCGTCGACCTGCGTAACCTGGGCACCTCGCGTACCCTGGTGCTGCTCAACGGCCGCCGCTTCGTCGCCGGTATCCCTGGCGAGTCGGCAGTCGACCTGAACACCATCCCGACCGACTTCATCGAGCGCGTCGAACTGCTGACCGGCGGTTCCTCGGCGACCTACGGCTCGGACGCCGTGGCCGGTGTGGTCAACATCATCACCAAGCGCGCCTTCAACGGCATCCTGCTCGACGCCCAGATGGGCGAGACCTACGAACAGGGCGACGACCAGAAGCGCAAGGCCTCGCTGACCTTCGGCACCAGCAGCGAAGACGGCGGCTCCTTCATCATGGGTCACCTGGGCTACTCGCGCCAGGGCGCCGTGATGTCGCGCGACCGCAAGTTCGCCGCGGTCGACCAGCAGTCGAAGATGACCATCGACGGCGATCCGGCCGGCGCCTTCGTCCCGGTGCGTCCGTTCTACTCGAGCTTCGCGCCGCAGGGCCGTTTCTTCCACGATACCGGCAGCTACACCTACGACGCCGCGGGCAACGTGATCCCGTTCAACACCAACGGCACCAACGGCCAGGCCGCCACCGGCTTCAACCGTTCGGCCTTCCGCGCGATCGCCGTGCCGACCGAGCGCTTCCTGCTGGCCACCACCGGCGAGCTGAAGCTGAACGACAACCACTCGGCCTTCTTCGAAGGTAACTACGCCTCGACCCGCGTCTCGACCAACATCGAGCCCTACCCGCTGGGCGCCGAGGACATCTACCCGGCCAGCGGTGGCCAGGTGCCGGCCGAATTCATGGTCGGCAACAGCCTGGTGCGCAACCCGATCGTCCCGCAATACCTGTACGACCGCATCAGCGACACCGACGGCGACGGTCTGCGCGACTACTACTTCACCCGCCGCATGGCCGACTTCGGCAACCGCACCAGCCGTGCCGAGCGCGACACCTTCCGCCTGGCAACCGGCCTGAAGGGCATCGTCCTCGACAAGTTCAACTACGAAGTCTACGGCGCCTACGGCCAGACCAAGGAAGCCCAGAGCTCCTCGGGCCAGGTCAACGTGCTGAACTTCCGCAACGCCCTGGAAGCCATCCCGGACGTCGACGACCTGAACGGCAACGGCCTGACCACCGACGCGATCTGCCGCGACGCCAACGCGCGCGCCCAGGGCTGCGTCCCGGCCAACGTGTTCGGCTTCAACGCCCTGAGCCCGGAAGCGGTCAGGTACATCGCTGCGCCGGGTTCGCTCGAAACCGTCACCACCCAGACCCTGGTGGGCGGCTCGGTCAACGGCGACCTGTGGGAACTGCCGGCTGGCGCCCTGTCGTTCGCGACCGGCTTCGAATGGCGCAAGGAAGAATCGCGCGCCACCCCGGACGCGCTGACGCAGGCTGGCCTAAACGCGGGCAACGCGATTCCGGAAACCCTGGGTGACTTCAGCGTCAAGGAAGTCTTCGTCGAAGCCCGCGTGCCGCTGCTGAAGGACGTGGCCTTCGCCAAGGCCCTGAACTTCCAGGGTGCATTCCGCGCCGGCGATTACTCGACCGTGGGCCGCACCAACAGCTGGAACGCCGGCCTCGAATGGCAGCCGGTCAACGACGTGAAGTTCCGCGCCACCCGCGCCCTGTCGACCCGCGCGCCGAACATCAACGAACTGTACCAGGCGCCGAGCCAGGACTTCCCGACCGGCATCCAGGATCCCTGCCTGGGCGTGACCGCCACCTCGCAAGGCACCTACGACGCGGCTTGCCGCGCCGCGCCGGGCGTGGCCGCGAACATCGCCGCCAACGGTTCCTTCACCCTGAACCAGTCGGACATCCAGGGCATCAGCGGCTACAACCGCGGCAACCCGAACCTGCGTGAAGAGAAAGGCCGCTCGACCACCGTCGGCGTGGTCTGGACCCCGCGCTCGATCGAGGCCCTGAAGCGCTTCACCTTCACCGCCGACTACTTCAAGATCAAGATTGCCGACGCGATCGTGGGCACCGACCGCCAGTACGCACTCGACCAGTGCTACGGCGGCGGCGACCAGTCGTTCTGCAACTTCATCACCCGTCGTCCGGCGGCCGTCGGCGCCAACAGCTCCGGCTCGCTGGAGTTCATCGACACCGCCGTCAGCAACAGCGGCGGCCTGGGCACCGAAGGCGTGGACATCACCGCGAGCTGGAACGACAAGGTCGGTCCGGGCCGCATGAATGCCCGCATCGCCTACACCTACGTGCGCGAAGGCTGGGATCGTCCGACTCCGGACGCCGAGCTGAACCCGTTCGCAGGCGAGATCGGCGCCGCGAAGAACAAGGCGATCGTCAACCTGGGCTACCAGTGGGGCGACTTCAACGTGCAGACCTCGATCGGCTACATCGGCAAGTCCTACCTGGACGACCAGTTCCAGGCCCAGTTCGACCTGCCGTCCAAAGCCCTGGGCGTCGGTTCGCGCACCTACACCGACCTGCAGCTGACCTACGCCCTGCGTAAGTCGACCGAGCTGTACTTCGGTCTGGACAACGTGTTCGACACCAAGGCTCCGCCGATCATCTCTGGCCTGCCGGGCAACTCGACCGGTACCGAGACCGATGCCGGCACCTACGACGCCATCGGCCGCCG
This sequence comes from Massilia sp. KIM, assembly GCF_002007115.1. NCBI lineage: Bacteria > Pseudomonadati > Pseudomonadota > Betaproteobacteria > Burkholderiales > Oxalobacteraceae > Massilia > Massilia sp. KIM. Next base: position 2,913,155 of record NZ_MVAD01000001.1, read on the forward strand.
CTTCTACGTCGGCCTGCGCTGGAAGCTGTAATCCCCGCCACGGGCAGCTTCGCCTGCCCGTCCGGACACCTGAAAACGCCCTCCGGGGCGTTTTCTTTTTGGCGCTGTCTCCGTTAGCTATGGATGAGTACTGAACTGCTGAGCTTCTTGATGGTCCAAGCCCTGTCATCTCTCGACAGGAGCGATCATGAAGGCGCCGGGGTTCCAGAAGTGGTTCGCCAAACTGACCTTGCTGAACCAGCCGCAGCGCCTGCGCGTGCTCGCGGCGCTGCGTCCCGCGGCCGGGCTGGCCGAGGTCGTCGGGCTGCTCACGGTAATCCGCGCGGCGGACCGGCGCTGTCCACGCTGCGCCAGTCCATCTTGGCACCGCCATGGTCACGCCAATGATCTGCAACGCTACCGCTGCCGCGAATGCGGCCGCACATACAACGACCTGAGCGGTACGCCGCTGGCGCGCCTGAGGCTGCGCGGTAAATGGCTGGATTATCTGCAAGCGCTGCTGGCTTCGCGTCCCGTGCGGGCGGCGGCCGGCGAGGTCGGCGTGCATCGCAACACCGCCTTTCGCTGGCGTCACCGCTTCCTGGACCGGGTTAAACATGACCGTCCGGCGCGCTTGAGCGGTATCGTCGAAGCCGATGAAATGTTCCTGCTCGAATCGCAAAAAGGAGCGCGCAAGCTCGGCCGGCCTGCGCGCAAGCGGGGCGGCGCGGCCAGAAGGCGGGGAATCTCGCGCGAGCTCGACTGTATTCTGGTGGCGCGTGACCGCGGCGGCCAGACCATCGACGCCGTCACCGGACGCGGCGCGCTCAGCGCACGGCAACTGACGCGCCATCTGCTGCCGAAACTCGACCCGAAGGCGCTCCTGGTCACCGATTCGAACGCCGCCTATCGCGCCTTTAGTCGCCAGCATGGCATCGCGCACGAGGCGGTGAACCTGCGCGCTGGCGTGCGGGTGCGGGCCGGCGCTTCAGGCGCCATCCATGTTCAGAACGTCAATGCCTATCACCACCGATTCCGGGACTGGCTGGCGCGCTTTCACGGCGTGGCCTCGCGCTACCTGCCGAACTATCTGGGCTGGCGTTGGGCGCTCGATGGCGGACGGATCAATACTGTCGAGCAATTGCTGCGCATCGCAATCGGAGTCATCAACACTGAACGGTGACAGCGCCTTCTTTTTGGCGCTGTCTCCGTTAGCTATGGATGAGTACTGAACTGCTGAGCTTCTTGGTGGTCCAAGCCCTGTCATCTCTCGACAGGAGCGATCATGAGGGTGCCACGGTTCCAGAAGTGGTTCGACAAACTGCCGTCGCTGAACCAACCGCAGCGTCTGCGCGTGCTCGACGCGCTGCGGCCGGCGGCCGGGCTGGCCCAGATCGTTGCGCTGCTCACGGTAATCCGCGCGGCGGACCGGCGCTGTCCCCGCTGCGCCAGTCCGTCTTGGCACCGCCATGGGCACGCCAATGATCTTCAACGCTACCGCTGCCGCCAGTGTGGGCGCACATACAACGACCTGAGCGGCACGCCGCTGGCGCGCCTGCGGCTGCGCGGTAAATGGCTGGATTATCTGCAAGCGCTGCTGGCGTCGCGGCCCGTGCGGGCGGCGGCAAGCGAGGTCGGCGTGCACCGCAACACCGCCTTTCGCTGGCGCCACCGCTTCCTGGACCAGGTTAAACATGACCGTCCTGCGCGCTTGAGCGGCATCGTCGAGGCCGATGAAATGTTCCTGCTCGAATCGCAAAAAGGAGCGCGCAAGCTCGACCGTCCGCCGCGTAAGCGGGGCGGCGCGGCCAGCAGGCGGGGAATCTCGCGCGAGCTCGACTGCATACTGGTGGCGCGCGATCGCGGCGGTCAGACCATCGACGCCGTCACCGGACGCGGCGCCCTCAGCGCCCGTCAGCTGACGCGCCATCTGCTGCCGAAACTCGACCCGCAGGCGCTGTTGGTCACCGATTCGAACGCCGCCTATCGCGCCTTTTGTCGCCAGCATGGCATCGCGCATGAGGCGGTGAACCTGCGCGCCGGCGTGCGGGTGCGGGCCGGCGCTTCAGGCGCCATCCACGTCCAAAACGTGAATGCCTATCACCACCGCTTCCGGGACTGGCTGGCGCGCTTTCACGGCGTGGCCTCGCGCTACCTGCCGAACTATCTGGGCTGGCGTTGGGCGCTCGATGGCGGACGGATCAATACGATCGAGCAGTTGCTGCGCATCGCAATCGGAGTCATCAACATTGAACGGTGACAGCGCCTTCTTTTTGGCGGCGCGGTATCATGTCGGTTTGTGCGGCTTGGCCGCTTATCAAGAACACCATGGCAATCAAACTCAAGAACGACAAGGACATCGCCAAGATGCGCGTCGCCGGCCGCCTGGCCGCCGAAGTGCTCGAGATGATCAAGGAACACGTGGTCCCCGGGGTCTCGACCGAGGAGCTGGACCGCCGCTGCAACGAATACATCCGCAAGGTGCAGAAGGCGACCCCGGCCAACGTCGGCTACCACGGCTTTCCCAAGACCCTGTGCACATCCATCAACGGCGTGGTCTGCCACGGCATCCCGAGCGAGCAGGAAGTGCTCAAGGATGGCGACATCATCAACATCGACGTCACCGTGATCAAGGACGGCTGGCACGGCGACACCAGCCGCATGTACTACGCCGGCACCCCGAGTCCCGAAGCGAAACGCCTGGTGGACACCACCTACGACGCCATGATGGCGGGCATCCGCGCGGTGCGTCCGGGCGCGCGCCTGGGCGACGTCGGCCACGCGATCCAGAAGCTGGCCGAGGCGGCCGGCTATTCGGTGGTGCGCGACTACTGCGGCCACGGCATCGGCCGCGTCTACCACGAAGACCCGCAGGTGCTGCACTACGGCCGGCCCAACACCGGCCTGCTGCTCAAGGAAGGCATGACCTTCACGGTCGAGCCGATGATCAATGCCGGCGCCGAGGAAGTCGACCAACTGGCGGACGGCTGGACCGTGGTGACCAAGGACGGCTCGCTGTCGGCCCAGTGGGAACACATGATCGCGGTGACCAGGGATGGCGCCGAGATCCTGACGCCCTGGCCCAAGGGCTGAGTCCGCGCGCGCGGCTGCGCGCCCGCCCGACAAAAAAAAACGCCCCTTGCGGGGCGTTTTCGTTTCTGCTTGCAGAGCTTACTTGGCGGCCATCAGCGCGACCGTGGTGTCCAGCATACGGTTCGAGAAGCCCCACTCGTTGTCGTACCAGGACGAGACCTTCACCAGGCGGCCCGAGACCTTGGTCAGGGTGGCGTCGAAGTTCGACGATGCCGGGTTGTGGTTGAAGTCGACCGACACCAGCGGCTCGGTGTTGTAGGTCAGGATGCCTTTCAGGGCGCCTTCCGAGGCGGCCTTCATGATCTGGTTGACTTCCTCGACGGTGGTGTCGCGCTTGGCGATGAAGGACAGGTCGACGATCGACACGTTGATGGTCGGCACGCGGATCGCGAAACCGTCCAGCTTGCCGTTCAGCTCAGGCAGCACCAGGCCCACCGCGGCGGCGGCGCCGGTCTTGGTCGGGATCATCGACTGGGTGGCCGAACGGGCGCGGCGCAGGTCTTCGTGCATCACGTCGGTCAGCACCTGGTCGTTGGTGTAGGCGTGCACGGTGGTCATCAGGCCGTTTTCCAGGCCGATCGCTTCATGCAGCGGCTTGACCAGCGGGGCCAGGCAGTTGGTGGTGCAGGACGCGTTCGAGATCACGGTGTCCGAGCTCTTGAGCACGTTCTGGTTGACGCCGAACACGATGGTGGCGTCGACGTCCTTGCCGCCCGGCGCCGAGATGATGACTTTCTTGGCGCCGCCCTTCAGGTGGGCCGAGGCCTTTTCCTTGGTGGTGAAGAAGCCGGTGCACTCCAGCACCACGTCCACGCCCAGCTCGCCCCACGGGATCTCGGCCGGGTTACGCTGCGCGAACACGCGGATCTTGTCGCCATTCACGATCATGTGGTCGCCATCGACCGTCACGGTGCCCGGGAACTTGCCGTGCGCGGTGTCGTAGCGGGTCAGGTGGGCGTTCGATTCGGCATTGCCGAGGTCGTTGATCGCCACGATCTGGATGTCTTGCTTCTTGCCGCCTTCGTAGAACGCGCGCAGGATGTTGCGGCCGATGCGGCCATAACCGTTGATTGCAACTTTGATCGTCATGCTTTGCTCCTGATTAGAAAAAAACTTTTTTTTCGTACCCGAGAACGAAACGGGCTGCCCGCAGGCAGCCCGCCGATATTTACGCGCCGATGACGCCCTTGGCTTTCGCCACGACGTTCTCGACGGTGAAGCCGAAGTGCTTGAACAGCACGCCGGCCGGCGCCGATTCACCGAAGGTGTCGATGCCCACCACGGCGCCTTCCAGGCCCACGTACTTGTACCAGAAATCGGTCACGCCGGCTTCGATCGCGACGCGCGGGATCCCGCGCGGCAGGACGCTGGCCTTGTAGGCCGCGTCCTGGCGTTCGAACACGTCGGTCGACGGCATCGAGACCACGCGCGCGGCGATGCCCTCGCCTGCCAGCGCGTCGGCCGCCTTGACCGCCAGTTCGACTTCCGAACCGGTGGCGATCAGGACCACCTTGGCGTCGGCGGCGTCGCGCAGCACGTAGCCGCCCTTGGCCACGTCGGCCACCTGGGCCGGGCTGCGTTCCATGAACGGCAGGTTCTGGCGCGAGAAGATCAGGGTGGTCGGACCATCCTTGCGCTGCACCGCCGCGCCCCAGGCCACCGCCGATTCGACGGTGTCGCACGGACGCCAGTTGTCCAGGTTCGGGATCAGGCGCAGCGAGGACACGTGCTCGATCGACTGGTGGGTCGGGCCGTCTTCGCCCAGGCCGATCGAATCGTGGGTGAACACCGAGATCGAACGCACCTTCATCAGCGCGGCCATGCGCAGGGCGTTGCGGCTGTAGTCCGAGAAGGTCAGGAAGGTCGCGCCGAAGGGGATGAAGCCGCCGTGCAGGGCGATGCCGTTCTGGATCGCGGCCATGCCGAACTCGCGCACGCCGTAGTTGATGTGGTTGCCCGGGATGCCGGAGCGCACCGCCACCGATTCCTTCCAGTTGGTCAGGTTCGAGCCGGTCAGGTCGGCCGAGCCGCCCAGGAATTCCGGCAGCACCGGGGCCAGGGCCTGGATCGCATTCTGCGAGGCCTTGCGGGTGGCGATGTTTTCCTTCTTCTCGATGCAGGACGCGATGGCGGCGTCCAGGGTCTGCGCGAAGTTGCCCGGCAGCTCACCCTTCATGCGGCGCTCGAATTCGGCGGCCAGTTGCGGGTGGGCGGCGCGGTAGCCGTCGAACATGGCGTTCCAGTCGGCTTCCAGCTTGGCGCCGCGCGCTTTGGCGTCCCAGGCCTCGTAGATCTCGCCCGGGATGTCGAAGGGGATCGGGTCCCACACCAGGTGCTGGCGCACGGCCGCGATTTCCTTGTCGCCCAGCGGGGCGCCGTGGACCTTGTCGCCGCCTTCCAGGTTGGGCGCGCCCTTGCCGATGATGGTCTTGCAGCAGATCAGGGTCGGACGGTCGGAGCCCTTGGCCTGCTCGATGGCGGCCGCGACCGCGGCGACGTTGTGGCCGTCGACCTTGGGGATCACGTTCCAGCCATAGGCCTCGAAACGCTTCTGGGTGTCGTCGGTGAACCAGCCTTCGACCTTGCCGTCGATCGAGATGCCGTTGTCGTCGTACAGCCAGATCAGCTTGTTCAGGCGCAGGGTGCCGGCCAGCGAGGCCACCTCGTGCGAGATGCCTTCCATCAGGCAGCCGTCGCCCAGGAAGGCGTAGGTGTAGTGATCGACCACCTCGTAGCCCGGACGGTTGAATTCATACGACAGCAGCCATTCGGCGAGCGCCATGCCGACCGAGTTGGCGATGCCCTGGCCGAGCGGACCGGTGGTGGTTTCCACGCCCGGGGTGATGCCCACTTCCGGGTGGCCCGGGGTCTTCGAGTGCAGCTGGCGGAAGTCGCGGATGTCGTCCATCGACAGGTCGTAGCCTGCCAGGTGCAGCAGCGCGTAGTGCAGCATCGAGCCGTGGCCGTTCGAGAGCAGGAAGCGGTCGCGGTTCATCCAGCCCGGATTGGCGGGGTTGTGGCGGTAGTGACCGTCCCACAGCGCAACGGCGATCTCGGCCATGCCCATCGGCATGCCCGGGTGGCCCGAGTTGGCTTTCTGGACGGCGTCCATCGCCAGCGCGCGGATCGCGTTGGCCATCAGGGTGGTGGTGTGCGTAGATTTCATTGGGGTACGAAGATCAGGGATTGGAAAGCGGTGGCGGTGCGTCAGGCCGTAGCCCGTTATTCTACCAGACGGCGCAGGGCAATCTTGAATTACGGGAAGGCAACAAAAGGCCGCACGGAACAGCGGGCAGCAAAAAAAAAGCCCGGCGCGAGCGCCGGGCTTTTCGGGGGGCCGTCAGGCGGTCAGAAGCGGACCGATGCGCCCAGGGTCACGTAGCGACCGATCACGTCGTAGCTCTGCGGGAAGGTGTTGCCGCTGTTCGGACCGGTGCCGCCGATCGAGCCGCCGACGATCGGCGGTTTCTTGTCGAAGGCGTTGGTCACGGACAGGGTCAGCTTCACGTTCTTGTGCACGTTCCAGTTCGCGTACAGGTCGACGTAGTTATAGGCCGAGATGTGCGAGAAGGCCGGCAGGAACACGGTGCCGCCCGGTTCTTCGATCACCGAGCTCACGTAGCGCCAGTTGTAGCCCATCGACCACTTGCCGACGTTCCAGGTGGTGCGCTGGTTGAACTTGCGCTTGTACACCGGGGCGTTGACCACGTTGTTGCAGGCGATCGAGTAGTAGCCCAGGCAGTCGCGGTTGACCGAGGTCGGGGTGGCCTGGTAGTCGTACTCGGTGACGAAGTTCGAACCCAGCGACAGGTCCAGGCTGCCCCAGCGGCTGTCTGCGCCGAGCTGGCTCAGGTTCAGGCGGTAGGCCACGTTCAGGTCGACGCCGGCGGTGCTCTGCTTGCCCAGGTTCGACAGCGGGGTCGAGACGCCGCGCGCCTCGTTGCCGTTGAAGGTGCCGTTGATGGTGTTACGACCCACCATGCCGCAGAACTCGTTGACGGTGAAGCCCGGGTTCTGGGCCGCGCTGTAGCAGCGGTCCAGGATGTCGGTGGTCGACGGCGACGAGACCGCTTCGGTGATCTCGATCTTGTAGTAGTCGACCGACACCGCCAGGCGCGGCAGCGGCTCCAGCACGAAGCCGAAGGTCTTGGTCTTCGCGGTTTCCGGTCCCAGGTTCGGGTTGCCGCCGGACAGGTTGTTGATCTGGCCCGAGGACGGCGCCGGCAGGCTGCCGATCTCGCTCAGCGGCACGCCGGTCAGGCGGCACAGGTTGGACAGGGTGCCCGGACGGTTGGCGTCGGCCTGGTTGATGTTGGCGCCCTGGCAGGGGTCGGTCGCGAGGTTCGACAGGCCGGTGACGGCCGGCGCGAACAGTTCGTTCACGTTCGGCGCACGGGTGGCCTTCTGGATCATGCCGCGCAGACGCAGCGGCTTGACCGGCGACCATTCGCCGCCCGCCTTCCAGCTGCCGTAGCTGACCTTGTTGGACGCGGTCTTGAACTCGGTCTCACGATAGCCCAGCTCGGCGTTCAGGCTGCGGATGAAGGGCTTGTCCGCGACCAGCGGGACGAACATCTCGAGCGCGTATTCCTGCAGCTTGAAGCTGCCCGAACGGTCCGGGGTCGGCGCGCCGGTGCCCAGCACCTCGCCCTGGATCTGGGAAGCGGCGTCGGACTGGGTGCCGGCGGTGACCTTGCGGCGCTCGGCGACCAGCGACACGGCGATCGGATCCTCGGCCCAGGGGCTGCGGATCTTCTCGCCCAGGTTGCCGCTGACCGAAGCCTGGGCCACGTCCTGCTCCACGCTCTGCATCAGCACCGCGGTCTGGTTGATGAACTTCGCCATTTCCGGGGTGATCGAGCCTTCGGCGCCGAACACGTTCAGCGGCACGCAGCCGTTGGCCGGATTCACGCAGGCGGTGGTCGAGAGCGCGTTCAGGGCCTGGCCGACCTTGGCCAGCGAGCCCCAGTTGCGGCGGGTCTGGGTCTGGTCCGAGGTGCCGCGGCTCCAGTAGGCGTCATAGGTCCATTCGCCGATCAGGTCGCCCTTCACGCCGATCGTGTACTGCAGGGTGTCGGTATCGAAGTCGTTGAAGCGCGGACCCAGTTCGGTGATGCGGCGGTTGACCAGCAGCGGCACCATGGTGTTGTTGCCGGGCACGCAGTTCGCGGCCGGAATGCCGCGACGGGCGCAGATCTGCTCGCGCGCCGGCTGCGGGATGTACGGATTGCCGATCGGCACCTGGAAGGTGTTGCCGAAGGTACCGGTCGATGCCAGGGCCGAGGCGACCTTGCTGGTGGTGTAGAACAGCTCGGCGTAGGCTTCGGCGTGGTCGTTGATCTTGTAGTTGCCCAGCGCGGTCGCCTGGGTGCGGTCGAGGCCGGTCTGATAGTAGTTCGGCGGATTGGTGTTCCAGGGCACGACGGGCTGCACGAGGCGGCCGGTGGCCGGGTCGATGCGCCATGCGCCGGACAGGGCGGTGGTGCCGCCAGGACCCTGGCCGGTCGAGAACTGGGCCGGCACGGCGGTCGCCGAACCGGTCGGAGCGCCGGTCACCGAGTTCAGGCTGACGATGCCGAAGTCGCGCTCGCCCTGGGTCAGCGGATCGGTCTTGGTCTTGCCGATGCTCAGGACCACGTTGCCCTTGCCGTCGGCCAGCGAGCTGCCGATGGTGATGTCGGTACGGCGGCGCTTGGCGTCGCGCTCGTCGGCGGTGGCGCCGTAGGTGCTGGTGACGTCGATGCCGGTGAAGTTGCGGCGCAGGTTGAAGTTGGCCACGCCGGCCACGGCGTCGGCGCCGTAGGCCACCGAGGCGCCGCCGGTGACCAGGTCGACGCGGTTGACCAGGGCCACGGGAATGGCGTTGGTGTCGACGGTGCCGCTCAGGTTGAACGGCACGAGGCGGCGGCCGTTGACCAGGACCAGCGAACGGTTGGAACCGAGGCCGCGCAGGTCGATCGTGGCGGCGCCGCCGGTGCCGTTGTTGGTGCCCGGGCCGATCGCCGGCACGGCGGCCGGCAGGGCCTTGAAGAACTCCTCGACCGCCACCGGCTGGGTCGAGCGGATCTCTTCCGCCGTGATCGAGGCGATCGGGCTGTTGGAGGTGATGCCCGGCGAGGTGATACGGGTGCCGGTCACTTCCACGACATTGACTTTCTCCTGGGCCAGCACGGGCTGGGCTGCGGCGCCGATACCGGCGACCACCAGGGCCAGGCGAACGGCGCGCGAAATGCTCTTCTCTTTGATCATTCTTCTCTCAATCCCACGTTGAAATGACTCCGGTACGGCCGTCCGGGGTGCGATGCAGCCGTCCACTCCCTCTTCAGCACATCGACGCTTGTTGAGCAAAAATCGTCATCCGCCTTTTGAGCAAACGTCATCGTATGTACTTGCAAATCAATCAAAACATTCGGGTTGATTTATGTCAATGTATATGTACCGCAATGTTCCCCGTATGTATCGAAAACGTGACAGTTCACCCCGATCGACGCGGGGGCCGGCCTTGGTTCGCGTCGTGGGAGCGCACTACAATACGGGTCCCTTCCCAAGCGCAAGGCAAGTCATGCCCCGTTTTTACTGTCCCCAGGTTCTCCATCCCGGCGTCCAGGTCGAGCTGCCGGCCGCCGTCGCCCACCACCTGCACGTGGTGCGCCTGCAGCCCGGCGCCACCCTCACCCTGTTCAACGGCGAGGGCGGGGAATACCGCGCCACCCTGGTCGAGGTCGGCAAGAAGCGGGCCGCGGCCCTGGTCGAGGCGCACGAGGCGGTCGAGGTGGAAGCGCCCTACGCCCTGACCCTGGCCCAGGGCCTGCCCGAGGGGGCCAAGATGGACTGGATCATCGAGAAGGCGGTGGAGCTGGGCGCGGCCGCGATCCAGCCGCTGGCGGCGCGCCGCAGCGTGGTGCGCCTGTCCGGCGAGCGCGCCGACAAACGCCAGGAGCACTGGCAGGGCGTGATCGTGGCCGCCTCCGAGCAGAGCGGACGCAACCGCCTGGCCCAGCTGCATCCGCTGGCCGAGTTCAAGACCTGGATCGCGGCGCCCTCCTCCGCGCCGCGCATCCTGCTCAGCCCGCGTGCGACGGGCTCGCTGGCGGAGTGGGCGCGCGCGACCGCGCCCGGCCCCGCCACCCTGCTGGTCGGACCGGAAGGCGGTTTCGCGCCCGAGGAAGAGGAAGCGGCGCGCGCGGCCGGCGCGCTGGCCTTGTCGATGGGGCCGCGGGTGCTGCGCACCGAGACCGCCGGGCTGGCGGCGCTGGCGGTGCTGGCGGCGGCCTGGGGCGGGATCTAGCCAGTCCGACAGAGGACGGGCCGCCGGCCCGTTCGCACGAACAAGAAAAAACCCGCCGGCGGATCGCTCCGCCGGCGGGTTTTTGCTTGACAGCGGCGTTGCCGCCGCTGCAAGTCTCAGCTTAGAAGGTGTAGTTCAGACCGAGGCTGAAGGAACGGCCGATGGCGCCGGCCTGGTGCATTGCCGAGTTGTACTGCGACAGGTTGTTACCCGCCGAGCCGTAGGTCGCCACGTCGATCGGCGGTTCGCGATCGAACACGTTCAGGACCGAACCCTTCAGGGTCAGGTTCTCGTTGAACTTGTAGGTGACGTTCAGGTTCGTGCTGGCGAACGAACGGATGGTGCAGTAGGACTCCGGCATGCCGTTCAGGTCGAACATGGTGCGGCCGGCCACGTCGTGGGCTGCGGTCGAGCAGTCGTTGGCGCCAACCGACGGGTCGAGTGCCGAGTACTTGTCAACCCAGTTCACGGTGGTGGTGACGGTCAGCGGGCCACGGTCCCAACCCAGGGTCAGGTTGGCGCGGTTCTTCGGGTTGCCGGTGTTGCCGCCGACTGCCGAAGGACCGTGGGTGCCTGCCAGCTGGATCTTCTCCGAGCCGGTGTCGATCTCGTAACCCATGGTGTGCGCGAAGTTCAGGCCGGCACGGAAGTTGCCCCATGCACCAGCGCGGTAGCGGTAGGACAGGTCCAGTTCCAGGCCGTGGGTTTCGACGCCGCCCACGTTGATGTACGGGGTCGGGCCGTACTGGATCGGGCCAACCGACGGGGTACCCAGGAAGGTACCGCCGTTGCCGTCAGCGATTTCGGTCGGCACGGCCGGGCTACGCACCCAGTTCGGGGTGAAGCCAGGCACCGACACGGCCGAGGTGATCTGGCCGGTCATCTTGATGCGGTAGTAGTCCAGGGTTGCGGACAGGCCCTGGAACGGTTCCAGGATCACGCCCAGGGTGTAGCTCTTGGCCTTTTCCGGCTGGACGTCGGCTTCGGTGGTCTGCACGTAGGTCGGCTGGATGCCGCAAGCTGCCGGCACGTTGCCGCGGGTGTTGCGGTTGCCGTCCGGGCACAGGATCGGGTCGTTGATACCGTTGAACAGGAAGAACGAACCGGCGTTGCCCACTTCCGAAGCGTTCGGAGCACGGAAGCCCTTGTCGAAGGAGCCGCGCAGCGCGAAGGTACGGGTCGGCGACCACTTGAACTTGGCCGACGGGGTGAACGAACGGCCGTAGGTGTCGTAGTGGTCGTAACGTGCCGAGGCGTTCAGTTCCAGCGACTTGATCGGGTTGGCGCTCAGCTCGGCGAACACCGCCTTGTTGGTCTCTTCACCGAACACGAAGGCCGAGGTGTTGGCCACGGCGCCGTTCGCGGTCAGCGGCGATGCCGGCGAGTTCTGTTCCTTGTTGTGGTAGTGGAAGCCCACTGCCGCCTTCAGGGTGCCTTCGCCCAGTTGCATCAGGTCGCGGCTGGCCGCGAAGTCGACATAGGTCAGGTCCGACTCGAGGGTGTTCGAGAAGCGCGGCGCGGTGAGTGCCAGCACGCCCGGGGTGTTGCCGCCCAGCGGGTTGAAGTTGCCGCTGATCAGGGCGTTGTACAGCTCAACGCGGTTGACGTAGCCGCTGTAGTCGATGTCGGTCTTGACCTTGCTGTAGCCGATCGCAGCGTTGATGTCCCAGCCAGCTGCGCTACCGTTCAGGTCAGCGGCGTAGCGGGTGGCGCGCGACTCGTTCTGCGAGGTGATGCCGGCGCCGGCTTCGTTGACGTAGCCGTACAGGCGGGCAGGCGCGCCCAGGCGGTTCAGCGGGTGGTTGGCCGGCAGGCGGGTGTCGGCGATACGGCCCACGCCCGGGGTCAGCACGCCGTTGTTGTAGGTGGTGAAACCGGCGAAGGTGCTGGCCGAGAAGGCCGGCGGGGTGCCACGGTTGTTCTCGTTGTTACGCTCGAACATCGAGGCCTTCAGCGACAGGGTCCAGTCGTCGTTCAGCTTCTTGGTGGCGCCGATCAGGACGTTCAGGTTGTCGGTCGGCGGAGCGATCCAGGACCAGGTGTCGCGCACCATGCACTGGCCGGCGCGGTACAGCTGGTAGTTGCAGCTCGGATCCAGGAACTGGAAGTTGGCCGGGTTGTTCACGCCGCCGGCGCCCGCTGCGTTGTACAGGAAGGGCGAGCTGGCCGGGGTCAGGAAGCTGTTCAGAGCGGTCGGGACGCCACGACGCAGGTCGTAGCCGCCGCGCGAGCGGTAGTCGCCGTTGGCCCATTCGCGGTCGTCGCGCTGGGACAGGCGCACGCCTTCCTGGTCGCGGTATTCGATGCTGCCGAAGACGTTGAAGCCCTGGGCTTCGAGGTCGCCGAAGCCGGTGGTGATCGAGGCCTTCTTGGTGCGCGCGCCGCCGTGCTGGGCATGGCCGGCTTCTGCGTTCAGGCGGGTGCCGGTGAAGCGCTTCTTCAGGATGATGTTGACCACGCCTGCGACTGCGTCCGAACCGTAGATCGAGGATGCGCCGCCCTTCAGGACTTCAACGCGGTCGATCAGGTCGAACGGGATGTTCGAGACGTCGACGAACGAGCGCTGGGCGTCGTCCGACAGCGGGTAGGAAGCGACGCGGTGGCCGTCGACCAGCACCAGGGTCAGGCCCACGGTCAGGCCGCGCAGCGAGACGCCCGAAGCGCCGTTCGCGAACGCGCCCGGGAAGCCGGTGCCCAGAGCGCCCTGGCCGTTGGCAGCCAGCTCGCCCAGGATCTCGGCGACCGAGGTCTTGCCGGTCTTCGCCATTTCGTCGGCGGTGATCACCTGGACCGGGGTCGGCGCTTCGATGTCCGAACGGCTGATCAGCGAACCGGTCACGACCACGCGCTGCGGCGCCTGGACGTTCGTCCCGGTGGTCGGGGCGGTCGTCTGCGCCATGGCGGAAACGCTGACCAGTGCGCCGCTGGCGACTGCGCATGCCACCGCGAATGGCAGGGACTTCATCTTAAACGTCATGAATACTTCTCCTTCTGGGCTTTCTTGAGTGGTTTTTAGCGCGCCTCGGGTCGCCCCTCCGCGCGTCTTTTTTATTCCCTGCCAACCTGGGCGCTTGGCACCCGCCGCCGGTGCTCCACGATCCGGCGTAGTTGTCAGGATTACCTGTTGCCTATGACTAAACTTCGTCTGCTACGTAAATCCGTCGCGCCCAAATTTACCCGGGCGCGAATTACGACGCATACTCTCAATGGATGTTTGGGAATTAGCCAAACATTATTTGAGTGGGGACATAAAACCATAGCAAAACCGTAAGTGTCAACAAAACGCCAAGCCGTCACGACGTTAAAAACAACACATTATTTTTCAGAAATTTCTTTCGCTCCGACTTGGTGCGCTGCAGCACCAAAATGGAAGGCGATAGCGTGAAGGGGCTCGAACGCCGCAGAATGTACGGGCCACGCCCCTCAGACTAGAGAGAAGTTAGGAAATGTGCGGCGCACCATTGACAATACATACTTGCAGAATTTTCCATTGTTCATATGTATGTTGTCTGTACATGTCGCCCCGTGTGCACCACCATGATGCATATGGTTTCGAGTTGCGGAGGCGCAACAACGAGCAAGGAAAATCCGCTTCATCCGGCCACGCCGCATCGCCGTTTCTCTCGCCATGAAACCGCCATGCTTGGGCTGGAAGGGAATTCGGTAAAATACGGGCTTTTTCCCGCCCCACTTTGTTGCCTCACTAGCAACCACCTCCCATGCTCCGAATCAACGAACTCAAACTGCCCCTGAACCACCCCGAACCCGCGCTGCGCGAGGCCATCCTGGCCCGGCTCGGCATCGCGGATGACGACCTGCTCGATTTCACCGTCTTCAAGCGCAGCTACGATGCGCGCAAGAAGAGCGCCATCGTGCTGATCTATTCGATCGACGCCGAGGTGCGCGGCGAAGCGGCCGTGCTGGCGCGCCTGACCAGGGACCAGCACGTGATGCCCTCCCCCGACACCAGCTACAAGTTCGTGGAGGCGGGCAAGCCGGCGCCCGGCACGCCGCGTCCGATCGTGATCGGCATGGGGCCGTGCGGCATGTTCGTGGCCCTGATCCTGGCCCAGATGGGCCTGAATCCGCTGGTGCTGGAGCGCGGCAAGATCGTGCGCGAGCGCACCGTGGACACCTTCGGCTTCTGGCGCAAGCGCAAGCTCAACACCGAGTCCAACGTGCAGTTCGGCGAAGGCGGGGCCGGCACCTTCTCGGACGGCAAGCTGTACAGCCAGATCAAGGACCCCAAGCACTATGGCCGCAAGGTGTTGACCGAGTTCGTCAAGGCAGGCGCGCCGGAAGAGATCATGTACGTCAGCAAGCCCCACATCGGCACCTTCCGCCTGGTCAAGATGGTCGAGCAGATCCGCGCCGAGATCATCGCCCTGGGCGGCGAGATCCGCTTCGAGACCCGGGTCGAGGACGTGCTGGTGTCGGAGGAGAACGGCGTGCGCCAGGTCCAGGGCGTGCGCCTGGCCAGCGGCGAGGAGATCCCGACCCGCCACCTGACCATCGCCATCGGCCACAGCGCGCGCGACACCTTCGAGATGCTGTACGAGCGCGGCGTCTACATCGAGGCCAAGCCCTTCTCGATCGGCTTCCGGGTCGAGCACCCGCAGTCGCTGATCGACGTCTGCCGCTTCGGCCCCAACGCCGGCAACAAGCTGCTCGGCGCGGCCGACTACAAGATCGTGCACCACGCCTCCAACGGTCGTTCGGTCTACAGCTTCTGCATGTGCCCGGGCGGCACCGTGGTGGCCGCGTCCTCGGAAGAAGGCCGGGTGGTCACCAACGGCATGAGCCAGTATTCGCGCGCCGAGCGCAACGCCAACAGCGCCATCGTGGTCGGCATCACGCCCGAGGACTACCCGGGCCACCCGCTGGCCGGCATCGCCTTCCAGCGCGAGCTGGAGTCGCGCGCCTTCGTGCTGGGCGGCTCCAACTACGACGCGCCGGGCCAGCTGATGGGCGACTTCGTGCGCGGCGTGGCCTCGACCGAATTCGGCTCGGTCATCCCCTCCTTCAAGCCGGCGGTGCACCTGACCGACCTGGCGAGCTCGCTGCCCGAATACGCGATCAGCGCGCTGCGCGAAGCCTTCGTGGCCTTCGACAAGCAGATCAAGGGCTACTACAAGGAGGACGCGGTGCTGACCGGGGTCGAGACCCGCACCTCCTCGCCGATCCGCATCAAGCGCCGCGACGACGACCTGCAGAGCCTCAACACGCGCGGCCTGTTCCCGGCCGGCGAAGGCGCGGGCTACGCGGGCGGCATCATGTCGGCCGCGGTGGACGGCATCCGCGTCGCCGAGGCGGTGGCGCTGGCGATGGGCGCCGATTGAGCCAGGTCCAGCCCCTCGGCGCGTTCGGGCCCGGGCTGGCGATCCTAGCCTCGATGGTGTCGGTCAATGCCGGCGCCGCCTGGGCCAAGGGCCTGTTCCCGGTGGTCGGCAGCGCCGGCGTGACCGCGTTGCGGGTGGGGCTGGCGGCCCTGATCATGCTGCTGGCCGTGCGCCCCTGGCGCGCGCTGCCGGCGCGCGCCGACGCCCGCAACCTGCTGGTCTACGGTGCCATGCTGGGCTTGATGAATCTCCTCATCTACGCCGCCTTCGCCCGCATCCCGATCGGGATCGCCGTGGCGATCGAGGTCACCGGGCCGCTGGCGGTGGTGATCCTGTCGTCGCGCCGGCTGCGCGACTTCGCCTGGGTGGCCTGCGCGGCCCTGGGCCTGGGTCTGCTGCTGCCGATCACGCAGGGCGCCAGCGCGCTCGATCCGCTGGGCGTGGCCTGCGCGCTGGGCGCGGCCTTCTGCTGGGCGATGTATATCGTGTTCGGCAAGCGCGTGTCCTCGCTCAGGGGCGGCGACGCGGTGGCCTGGGGCATGCTGGCGGCCAGCCTGTTCGCGGTGCCGGTCGGCGTGGCGCAGGCGGGCACGCTGCTGTTCACGCCGGCGATGCTGGGCGGGGGCTTGCTGGTGGCCTTGCTGTCCTCGGCCGTGCCCTACACGCTCGAGATGATGGCGCTGGCGCGGCTGCCGCGGCGGGTGTTCGGGATCCTGGTCTCGGCCGGGCCGGCGATCGCGGCGCTGGCGGGTTTCCTGATGCTGGGCGAAAGGCTCACCGGGCTGCAGTGGGCGGCGATCTTCCTGGTCATTTTCGCGTCCGCCGGGGCGGCGGCCACCGCTGGGCGGGGCGAAGCGAAATAGCCCGACGCTTCGGCGCCACCCGCAACATCGACCGCACCCTCAGCAGCACCCGCAGCATCAACAGCACCCGATGCATCAACAGCACCCGCACCGTCAAAACGTCATTCCCGCGAAGGCGGGAATCCAAGTTCGTCGCGTACCACTAGCGTTTGACGTAGGCGGCGTGCGGGCAAACTTGGATTCCCGCCTTCGCGGGAATGACGGTGCTAAGTTGAGCGGTGAATGGGGGAGCAGCCGGCAACTCAGGCGACGCGCCTAGATCCACCCCGCCTTCTTGAAGCGCCGATACAGATACCCGCACACCCCCACCATGGTCGCCAGCGCGAACGGATACCCCCACTTCCACTTCAGCTCCGGCATGAACTCGAAGTTCATGCCCCACACCCCCGCGAAGGCGGTGAACACCGCGAAGATCGCCGCATACGAGGCCAGCTTCTTGCTGATGTCGTTCTCCTCGATCGCCACCATCGACAGGGTCACCTGGATCGCGGTGTTGATCGTGTCGCGCACCGCGTCCAGCCTGCCGGCGATGCGGATCAGGTGGTCGTGCACGTCGCGGAAGTAGTCCTGGGTTTCCACCACCACGCCGGGAACACGCCCGCCGTACAGCCGCCCCACCGCGTCCAGCAGCGGGAACACGGCGTGGCGCAGTTGCTGGGCCTTGCGCTTCAAAGCGTACAGGCGCTCGACGTTGGCGCGCTGCTCGCCCTGCTGGCCGAAGATGTGGTCCTCGATCGACTCGAGCTCGGATTCGAGCGCGTCCAGCACCGGGAAGTAGCGGTCGACCACGGCGTCCACCAGCGCGTAGAGCACGAAGCCCGAACCCTTCCTCAGTTGGTGCGGTTCGCGCTCGGCGCGCGCACGCACGCCCAGGAAGCCCTGGCTCGAATCGCGCCGCACCGAAAGCACGAAATTGCAGCCGGCGAAGACGGCCAGCTGGCCGACGTTCAGCTCGTCCCCATTGAGCTCGACGATGTGCACCACCATGAACACCGTCTCGCCGTACTCCTCCATCTTCGGGCGCTGGTGGCCGCGCGCGGCATCCTCGACCGCCAGCTCGTGCAGGCTGAACTCGTCCTGCATGAGGGCGATCTCCTCCGTCGACGGGTCCTTGAGGGCGACCCAGACGAAGGTATCGGGCTGTTTCAGATGTTCGCTGATGTCCACGACCGGGACATCAGTCAGTTTCTTGCCTTCCTGGTAGGCGACGCAGTTGATCAGCATGGATGCGGGAAAAAACAGGCGGGTTGAGCCGATGCAAGAGCTTACACCATCGCCCGCCCCGCCCGCCTGCTCACTCGTCGCGTGCGCCGTCGATCCCCAGTTCCACGATCTTGCGGGTGATGGTGTTGCGCCCGATCCCGAGGCGCATCGCGGCGTCGTTCTTGCGCCCGTGGGTGTGCTTGAGCGCGGTGCGGATCAGGGCCGACTCGAACTGCCGTCCCAGCACGTCCATCACGTCCATCTGGCCGGCGCTGAGCATGCCGGCGGCCTGCAGCTCCAGCAGGCCGATCCAGCCCTCCGGCGAGATCGGCATGCCGGTCGGCGCGGCGCCGTTGCCAAGGCCCGCCGGGGCCAGGCTGGAGGCCCCGCCCAGGGTGCCGTCGGCCACCGGCACCGCCGGCTGCTGGCCCTGGGTCAGGTCGCGCGGCAGGTCCTTGATCTCGACGGTCTGGCCCGGGGCCATCACCGTGATCCAGTTGCACAGGTTTTCCAGCTGGCGCACGTTGCCCGGCAGTTCCAGCCCGGACAGGAAACGCATGGCCTGCTCGCTCATGCGCTTGGGCTCGACGCCCAATTGTCGTGCGCTCTGCACCAGGAAGTGGCGCGCCAAAATGGGGATGTCCTCGCGCCGCTCGCGCAGGGAGGGCAAGCGCAGGCGGATCACGTTCAGGCGGTGGTACAAGTCCTCGCGGAACAGGCCGTCGCGCACGCGCTGCTCCAGGTTCTGGTGGGTGGCGGCGATCACGCGCACGTTGGCCTTGACCGGCTGGTGCCCGCCCACGCGGTAGAAGTGCCCGTCCGACAGCACGCGCAAGAGGCGGGTCTGGAGGTCGAAGGGCATGTCGCCGATTTCGTCCAGGAATAGGGTGCCGTTCTCGGCCTGCTCGAAGCGGCCGCGCCGCATGGCCTGGGCGCCGGTGAAGGCGCCGCGCTCGTGGCCGAAGAGTTCGGATTCCAGCAGGTCCTTGGGAATCGCCGCCGTGTTCAGGGCGATGAAGGGCTGCTGGGCGCGCGGGCTGTGCTTGTGCAGGGCGCGCGCCACCAGTTCCTTGCCGCTGCCCGATTCGCCAGTAATCAAGACCGTCACGTTCGACTGCGACAGGCGGCCGATGGCGCGGAACACTTCCTGCATCGCGGGCGCGTGGCCCAGGATCTCGGGGGTCTCGGCCAGCTCGGCCTCGACGCTCGCTTCGCGCAGGCTCTCTTCCAGGGCGCGCCGGATCAGGGCCACGGCCTTGTCGATGTCGAAGGGCTTGGCCAGGTAATCGAAGGCGCCGCCCTGGAAAGAGGCGACCGCCGAATCGAGATCGGAAAAGGCGGTGATGATGATGACCGGCAGGCCCGGATGGCGGGCCTTGACCGCCTGCAGCAGGTCGATGCCGGATTCGCCCGGCATTCGGATGTCCGACACCAGCACCTGCGGCGTCTCGTGTTCAAAAGCGTCGAGGGCGTCGCGCGCGTTGGCGAAGCTGCGGGTCTCCAGGCTCTCGCGCGCCAGGGCCTTTTCCAGCACCCAGCGGATCGATGCATCGTCGTCGACAATCCAGATTGGTTTCATGTGTTCTTGCTTCCCGCAACATGGATTCAATGGAAGGACTGTCTTCTCCCCTCACCCGCCCGCTTTGCTTATGGCAGCGGCAGCAGGATGCGGAAATCCGTCAGTCCAGGCCGGCTTTCGCACTCGATCACCCCCAGGTGCTGCTGCACGAAGGTTTGCGCCAGCGTCAGCCCGAGGCCGCTTCCGCCTTCGCGCCCGGATACGAGCGGGTAGAAGATGCGGTCGCGGATATCGGGCGCGATGCCCGGTCCATTGTCGATGATATGCAAATCTAGTGCCAGCCCGTAACGGACCTTGGCCAGGGTGACCTGGCGCGCCACCCGGGTGCGCAGCACGATCTCGGCGTCGCCCGCGGCGATGCGTCCGGCCAGGGCCTGGGCGGCGTTGTGGGCGATGTTCAGGACCACCTGGATCAGCTGTTCCATGTCGCCGCGGAACTCGGGGATCGAGGCATCGTAGTCGCGCCGGATCGTCAAGCCTTGGGGAAACTCGGCCAGGATCAGGCTGCGCACCCGCTCGCAGACTTCGTGGATGTTGACGTCGCCCACGATATGGGGCTTGCGGTGCGGCGCCAGCAGGCGGTCGACCAGGGTCTGGAGGCGGTCGGCCTCCTTGATGATGACTTGCGTATATTCCTGCAGCTCGAGCAGGTGGTGGGGCGGCAGTTCGAGCTCGAGCAGCTGGGCCGCGCCGCGGATGCCGCCCAGCGGGTTCTTGATCTCGTGCGCCAGGTTGCGGATCAGTTCCTTGTTGGCCTGGCTCTGGTCGAGGATGCGTTCCTCGCGGTCGAGCTTGAGCTGCTGCACGTTCTCGCGCAGCTCGATCAGCAGCTCGCCCTCCCCAAGCGCGCTGACGATGCTGTTCACGTGCAGGGGCTCGCGACCGCTGCGCTGCAGGGTCAGGTCCTGGCGCAGGTCGGCATACTGGTGGGCCAGCACCTGGGAAGTCAGGGCCGCGAGTTCGGCGCCGTTGGTGAACAGCTCCGGCAGGCGGTAGCGCTGGAGCGACTTGAGCGAGAGTTCGAGGAGGTTCTCGGCCGCCGGGTTGGCATAACGCACCTGGCCCTGGCCGTCGGTCAGCAGCACGGCCGAGGCCAGCAGCTCGAGGCCGGCGTAGCGGGAGAGATCCTCGTCGCCGCTCATCGGATGTTGCCGATCTCGCGCCGCAGCGCCTCGACGTTGCGTTCGGTGCGGCTGATCTCGTCGCGCATGCTGGCCACCCTTTCCTGGTACTTGGCGTAGTTGCGTTCGTTGCCCTGGCGCTCGGGCTCGCCGTTGTTGAAATCGCGCTTGAGGTCGGCCAGTTTCTTTTCCTCGAAGCGCAGCTCGTCGTTCAGGATCTCGCGGCGTTCGTCGTCGCGGGCGCGCTGCTGGGCGCTGTCGACGCGCGGGAAGCTGGCCGGCGTCGCGGACGCGGGCGGCGGGCTGGCCGCACGCGCCGGGCCGGGCGCCGAACTGGTCGCCGGGATCGGCGCCGAGGCGCGCGGCGCGATATAGCCGAGGTCGAGCAGCTTGCAGC
This sequence comes from Massilia sp. KIM, assembly GCF_002007115.1. NCBI lineage: Bacteria > Pseudomonadati > Pseudomonadota > Betaproteobacteria > Burkholderiales > Oxalobacteraceae > Massilia > Massilia sp. KIM. Next base: position 2,934,017 of record NZ_MVAD01000001.1, read on the forward strand.
CGCGCCGGCTGGTGTCGGTGAACTCGATCCGGCCTTCGCCGTCGACGCATTTGTAGACCGGGGTCTGGGCCGCGGCCGCGTGGGAGAGCGCCAGTCCGGCCAGCACGGCGGCGCCGCGCAACATCATACTTGTCATTCGCATCAGAAACAGTTCTGCACAGGGAAGGTGCGCACAGTGTAGTGCAACGCGAGGATAACCGATCCCGCAAACAACAAGGGGAAAGCCGTGGCTTTCCCCTGCTTCGCGGCGCAGCCTTGGCATGCCGGCATGCCAGGGCTGCAACAGGCGAATTACGACGAGTAGTACATGTCGAATTCGGCCGGGTGCGGAGTCATGCGCATGCGCTGCACTTCCTGCATCTTCAGGTCGATGTAGGCGTCGATCATGCTGTCGCTGAACACGCCGCCGCGGGTCAAGAACTCGCGGTCCTTGTCCAGGGCTTCCAGGGCTTCTTCCAGCGAGGCGCACACGGTCGGGATCAGCTTGTCTTCTTCCGGCGGCAGGTGGTACAGGTCCTTGGTCGCGGCTTCGCCCGGGTGGATCTTGTTCTGGATGCCGTCCAGGCCGGCCATCAGCAGGGCGGCGAAGCACAGGTAGACGTTGGCCAGCGGATCCGGGAAGCGGGTCTCGATGCGGCGGCCCTTCGGGTTCGCCACGTGCGGGATGCGGATCGAGGCCGAGCGGTTGCGTGCCGAGTAGGCCAGCTTGACCGGGGCTTCGAAGCCAGGCACCAGGCGCTTGTACGAGTTGGTGCCCGGGTTGGTGATCGCGTTCAGGGCGCGTGCGTGCTTGATGATGCCGCCGATGTAGAACAGCGCGGTTTCCGACAGGCCGGCATAGCCGTCGCCTGCGAACAGGTTCTTGCCATCCTTCCAGATCGACTGGTGCACGTGCATGCCCGAGCCGTTGTCGCCGGCCATGGGCTTGGGCATGAAGGTCGCGGTCTTGCCGTAGCTGTGGGCCACGTTCCAGATCACGTACTTCAGGTTCTGGGTCCAGTCGGCGCGCTCGACCAGGGTCGAGAACTTGGTGCCGAGTTCGTTCTGGCCGGCGCCCGCCACTTCGTGGTGGTGCACTTCGACCGGGATGCCCATCGATTCGAGGATCAGCGACATTTCCGAACGCATGTCCTGGAAGCTGTCGACCGGCGGGACCGGGAAGTAGCCGCCCTTGACGGTCGGACGGTGGCCGCTGTTGCCGCCTTCGATTTCCTTGTCGGTCGACCAGGAGGCTTCATCCGAATCGATCTTGACGAAGCAGCCCGACATGTCGATCTTCCAGCGGACCGAGTCGAAGATGAAGAATTCCGGTTCCGGGCCGAAGTAGGCGGTGTCGCCGATGCCCGAGGATTTCAGGTAGGCTTCGGCGCGCTTGGCGATCGAGCGCGGGTCGCGGTCGTAGCCCTTGCCGTCCGACGGTTCGATCACGTCGCACTGCATGAACAGGGTGGTCTCTTCCATGAAGGGGTCGAGATTGGCGGTGTTCGGGTCCGGCAGCAGGAGCATGTCCGAGGCTTCGATACCTTTCCAGCCGGCGATCGACGAGCCGTCGAAGGCGTGGCCCGACTCGAATTTGTCGAGGTCGAAGTGCGACACGGGCACGGTCACGTGCTGTTCCTTGCCGCGGGTATCGGCGAAGCGTAAATCAACGAACTTGACTTCGTTGTCCTTAACCATCTGCATTACGTCTGCGGCGGTCTTTGCCATTCGGAATCTCCTAGTTGAAAAGGGGGTGTCGCCTGTGAAACGACCACTTGGCTTGTGTTAAAGCAGGAACCATGCCAAGTTCTGCGCATGAGCAAATGCGCAATTCGTTCTTTGGAAACGAGCGAGTTTACCCATAAAATTGCTGCAAGCGGATGTCTTGCCTATTTTTCAGGCTGCAATAGCCGCGCACCATCTTGGTGCAATCCATGCGCGACGCACCACGGCAGGGCAGCATACACTGATCCACGATGGTGCATCGCACCCTTTTGCTCGCACACGGACGGACTATCATGACTCCCGAACAAATTCTCGAAGCGGCAAACCAGCGTGCCACCGGCCAGCCCTATGCAGGCGCCGTGACGCCGCAGGAAGCCTTCGCCCTGCTCCAGGCCGATCCGCGGGTCAAGCTGGTGGATGTACGCACCAATGCCGAGCGCGACTGGGTCGGCCGGGTGGCGGTGCCGGACGCCCAGCACGTGGCGGTGCAGTGGGCGACCTACCCGGGCGGGGCGCCGAATCCCGAATTCGGTGCACAGCTCGAGCAGGTGGCGCGCAAGGATGAGGTGCTGCTGTTCCTGTGCCGCTCGGGGGTGCGCTCGCGCCATAGCGCGCGGGTGGCGACGGAGCTGGGTTTTGCCCAGTCGTACGACATTCTCGAAGGCTTCGAGGGCGATAAGGATGCCGAGGGGCACCGCAAGACGATTGGGGGGTGGTGCAAGGCGGGGTTGCCGTGGGTGGGGGCTTGAGGCGCTAGTGGCCGGTTGAGAAACTTGGGTTCCCGCCTGCGCGGGAACGACGGTCTTCTGGCTTGCCACTACGTTTACGTCGGTCTTTACCTCTAGCTGCAAAACCGTCATTCCCGCGTAGGCGGGAATCCAAGTTTGCTTGCAAACCTTCAGCGCATCACTGCGCCCCCACCATCACCCGCTTGCGCACGATATTGATATGACTGCGCAGCCCATACAGCGCATCCGCAAACGCCAGCGGAATCGAAATATGGTTCACGCTCTCCTCGATCTCATCGAGCCTGCGCAGCAGGTCCTTGCGCACCACTTCCTTCTTCTCCCCTTCCGCCCGCTCCAGCATCTGCTCCACCGCGCGCAGCTCGCCATACCAGCGGTAGATGCGCGACCTCACCCGCCACACGTACAGCGGCGGCACGATCTTCGATAAGGGAATCAGGAGCGCCGCCAGCGCCACCGCCACCACGCCCAGCCGGTCCAGCAAATTGGCCAGCCAGAAGCTCAGGTAGCGCTGCAGGAAGGGCGGCCCGTCGCGGTAGTAGCGCGCCGCCTCCGCCGCCACCGGGATCTCGGTGTACTTGGGCGAGGGGAACTGCCCCTGCTGCTGGAACCAGCCGGTCTTGCCGTGGATCTCGTGGGCCGCCTTGACGAACAGCCCCACCAGGGCCGGATGCAGCTCCTCGCGCGCGACCAGGGTCGCGGTGGGCGCGATCAGGTGGTAGTCCTGGGCCGGGATGTTGCGCCCCAGGTCGACGATCCCGCGCGGCAGCACCACGTGGGTCAGGAAAGGCAGGCGCCGGGTATAGGCCTCGGCCTGCGAGAAATCGAACAGCCGGATGCCCGGGGTCTGCAGCAGCATCTGGATCAGCGGCGCCTCGGGCGCGGAACTGAACACCAGGCCGTCGATGCGGCCCTCCAGCAAGGCCATGGTGGCCGGGGTGTTTTCCAGGTCGCCGATGCGCAGCGCGGCCGGATCGATGCCGTTCACGTCCAGCACCTGGCGGAACAGGCGCGGCACGCCCGTGCCTTCCGGCCCCAGGTTAATGCGCTTGCCCTTGAGGTCGGTGAGCTTGGCCACCCCAGCGCCCTCGCGCAGGAACAGCCAGACCGGTTCGGTGAACAGGCTGCCCAGCGAGACCAGGCCCAGGCGCGCGGCCTGCCCGTCCTCGGTGGAACCGCTTTGCACGAAGGCGATGTCGGCCTCGCCGCGCTCCAGGCGGCCGAGGTTGTCGAGCGAGCCGAGCGAAGGCTGGAGCTCGACCCGGATCTCGTCGCGCGCCAGGATCGCGGCGTACTGCTTGCCGAATTGCTCGTAGGCGCTGTTCTCCTGGCCGGTGGCCAGGCGCAGGCTGCGCGGCGGGGCCGGATCGACCCACCAGTAGGCCACCACCAGCGCCGCCAGCACCAAGAGGATGGTGGGGCCGGAGGCGACCAGCAGGTCGCGCAGCGACACGAAACTGAAGCTGCGCACCTTGGTGACGGCGCGCCCCACCACGCCCTTCCCGCTCAACGGACGCAGGCGCGGCGCGGGGCCGCAGGCAGGGGCAAGGGACCGGCCAGCACTTCCTCGCCCGGCGCGGCGCCGGTCTGGTCGGGTTTTGGCGGCGCCACCAGGCCCGGCACCGTGGTCATCGGGTTGCCGCCGGCGCCGTCGCCGATGATCGGCATCAGGCTCGGCGCCAGGTTGGCCAGCAACTGCACCGGCAGCGCGCTGGTGAAGTCGTAGTTGCCCGACTGCGGGCCGTGCACATAGGCGGTCATGCTGCCGAAGTAACGCTCGCCGATGTTGAAGACGAAGGTCGCCGAGCGGTTCACGTAGCGCGACTCGATCACCCGGCCGCCGCGCGCATAGACCTCGAAGCGCTGGTCGCCGGTGCCGGTCTTGCCGCCCACCGCGATCACGCTGCCGTCCGGCAGGGTGAAGGCGGTCTTGACGCGCTTGGCGGTGCCGTCCGAGACCACGCCGCGGATGGCGTCGGCTACGGCGCGCGCGACTTCCGGCGCCAGCACCTGCTCGCCGCCGCCGGCCTTGTTGCGCCGGACCAGGGTCTCGTAAGGCGTGTCCTTGGCGAAGTGCAGCGAATCGATGCGCTCCACCGGTTTGCGCAGGCCGCCGTTGACGATGATGCCCATCAGCTCGGCCAGCGCGGCCGGCCGGTCGGCCGAGGCGCCCAGGGTGGTCGCATACGAGGGCACCAGCGAGTCGAAGGGGTAGCCCATCTTCTTCCACTGGGCGTGGATCTTGAGGAAGGCTTCCACTTCCAGCAGGCCGGCGATGCGCTTGTCCTGGGCATGCTTGCGGTGGGTCTTGAACAGCCAGCTGTAGACTTCCTGGCGCTCGCGGACGCTGGCCTCGGTGACCTCGGTCCAGCCGGCCTTCGGGTGGGTGCGCAGATAGCTCACCAGCCACAGTTCGAGCGGGTGCACCGAAGCCACGTAGCCGCGGTCGGCCAGCGACATGTTCTTCGGATCGTACATCTCGTACATCTTCGGAATGCGCTCGGGATCGACTTCGTTCGAGGACGGCAGCGACTTGTCGATGAACTCGGCGAACTGGGCCATGGTCGCGTTCGGCGCCACGGTGCGGTAGGCCGCCGCCAGTTTCGAGGCCAGCGGACGCACGCCGGAGAACAGCAGCTGCTCGACCTCGGCCGGGGTCTTGCCCTTGTACTTGTTCCAGAACTTGGCGAGGAAGACCTTGCCTTCGGCGTCGGCGAAGCGCGCCAGGTAGTCGGCGCGGCGCGGGTCGTCGGCGTCGGCCAGCAGCTGGGCCGAGGAGCCCGGCAGCTGGAACATGTAGTAGCGCACCACGTCGCGCATCATGCGCACGAACACCAGGTTGGTCGACTGGCGCAGCGCCTCGTGCACCGTCATGATCTTGCTGTTGTCGAGCTTGCTGAAGTTGCCGAAGGTGTGCAGGCCGCCGCCGGTGAAGAAGGCTTCGCCGGGGTTGGCCGAGTACCTGCGCTCCATCGCTGCGGCCAGCATCGGCGCCAGGCCGCGGTCGGCGCCGTCCGGCAGGTTCATGAAGTACTCGACCGCCCATTGCGACATGCGGTCTTTCGGATCGATGTTCACGCCGTGCAGGCCGATCTTGTCCATCGGCTCGTAGCGCTTGTGCAGCTGGTCGACGATGTCGAGATAGGTCACCAGGGTGCGCAGCTTGGCGGTCGAACCGAGGTCGAGCTTGGCGCCCTCGTTGATGTCCAGGGGCTGGTCGTAGTTGTCGGTCTGGACCCGCAGGTAGTTGACGTGCTCGCCGCGCTCCATCAGGGTGAAGCTGTACACCACCTGGGCCGGGTCGCCGTTGCCGAGCAGGCCCTTGCCGGTCAGGCCGGTGGCCGCCGCGTGTTCCGGGTCGGACATCTGGCGCAGCGCGCTGGTGACGGCCTGCTGCACCTGGGCGTCCAGGGTCGAGACCACCGACAGGTCGAGGCGGTCGATGTTGTACAGGCGGTTATCGCCGATCAGGTAGCCGAGGTGGTTGCGCACCGCGTTGGCGGCCTTGCGCGACACGAAGGCGTCGGCCGGCGGCGGCGCCACGCCCGAGCCCTGGGCCGGGTGCAGCTGGACCTTGAGGGCGGCGTCGCGCAGCTGGGGCGAGATCACGCCGGCCTGGGCCAGCACGCGCAGGTGGCTGTTGGTCAGGGTTTCGAGGTCGTTCTCGCCCGCGCCCAGGTAATAGGCCGGGCGGCGCTGGGCGATCATCAGCGACAGCGCTTCCTTGTAGGCCAGCACGGCCTCGGGGCTGGTCATCGGACCCTTGAGCATGGCGTTGACCTTGTCGAAGTCGCGGCCGTACCAGACCCACAGGCCGTCGCCGATGCCGTTCACTTCGCCATAGCCGAGCTTGGCCGACAGCGGCACCGTGTTCAGGTAGTCGATCACGATGCGGCGCCGCGCCTTGGTGGTGTCCTCGCCATCCTGGTAGGAACGCAGGGTGGCCGAGGCCATCTGGATCAGCTTGTCGCCCAGGGAGCTGGTGCGCCCTTCCGGCGAGTGGCGGTACTTCTCGATCTGGGTCGCCAGGGTCGAGCCGCCGGCCACGCGGCCTTCGCCGCCCAGGCCGACGCTGGACAGGGTCTTGTCGAACACCGCCTTCGAGAAGCGGTCCCATTCGACCGCCGGATTACGGCGCGGGTATTTGGGGTCGAGCAGTTCGCGGTTCTCGATGAACAGCAGGCTTTGCACCAGCAGCGCAGGCGCATCCTCGAACTTGTGATAGTAGCGCTCAGGGAAGCGCGAGGCGAACAGGGGCTCGTTGCGGCAGTCGAGGATCTCGAGGCCGACCTTGGTCTTCTCGTGGAAGGTCGGATAAAGGCCCATGTCGGTGTATTCGACCATCTTGGGCGACATGCGGGCCTGGGCCGCGATGGCGTAATCGCGCGCCTTGAGCTTGTCGAGGTAGTGCGGCAGGCTGGCGTAGCCGAGCCGGGTGTCGTAGGGGCTCGCGGCCGGGAAGCGGATCGCGTCGCTGGGGCCCTTCTCGACCCGGAACGTGAGGTCGTCGGCCATCTCGGCGAAGATCTTGGCCTGCAGGCGCGAAGTACGCATCTCGAGCGCGCCCCAGGCGGCCAACAGGGCCGCCAGCGCGGCCGAGCCGAGGAAGAGCCACAGCTTCCAGCGGCGCTTGCGCGGCGCCGGTTCGGGCGCGCCGGCGCCGCCGCCCGGGGCGCCGCCCAGGTGGGGATAGGCTTCGACCAGCGGCACGTCGCTGCCGCCGTTCGCGGCGAGCGCGGGCGCGGCGGACGCGGCCATGGGAGCAGCGGGGCGATCGCGCCACCTGCCGAAGACTTCGAAGATACTGCTGGGCCGTCCTAAACGGCGGATACTTTCCATGATGGCTTAACCGGTTTGATTCGTTATGCTTGCAATCCCCGCCAACCTGCTCGCCATCTTGTTGCTGCTGGTCTGTTCGAGTGATTGAAATCGTCGTAAGTTCGCAAAAATTCGGCGGTGCGATCCCACTCCAGATGGCGCCGTCCACAAGCAATATTCCACCACATCAATACGACACGCGCGAGACACGGTTTAACAATTTTGATGTGCGTGGAGTATTTTCGCAAAAAAACAACGGACCGCCGGGCGAGGCGATATCGGTGTGACATGAGACTTATACAGACTGAAATTCGGCGCCGAGGCGGGCGAGCTCGGCGCACATGGCGGCAAAGGCCGCTTCCACCGCATCCGGCCTGCCTTTCACGCCCAGTTCGATGTGGCGGCGGGTCTCGGCGTCGCCCACGCTCGGCAGGCTGAACACGCGCACGCCGTCGAACTCGCGCTGCAGGCGCTCCATCAAAGGAGTGAGCGCGGCCTCCGCCTGTTCATAGACCAGCAGCGCGCGCTCGGCATGAGCGTCGCGGTGGAACAGGTCGCGGTAATGGGTGTCGAGCACCCAGGCGATCATGGGCCAGGCCATCACCGGGAAGCCCGGCACGAAATGGTGGTCGCGGATCGAGAAGCCGGCGATGCGGTTGTAGGGGTTCGGGATCAGGGCCGCGCCTTCGGGGAACTCGGCCATCTTGAGGCGTTGCAGGTTCTCCGGCAGGGAGAAGTCGGGTTCGCGGCCGGCATCGAGGGCGGTCTCGCGGATGCGTTCCTCGATGTTGCGCCTGCCTTCCGGATGCAGCAGCAGGGGCAGCCCGAGGGCCGCCGCCGCGCACTGGCGGGTGTGGTCGTCGGGCGTGGCGCCGATGCCGCCGCAGGAGAACACGGTGTCCGCGCCGGCGAAGCTGCGCCGCAGGGTGGCGGTGAGACGCGCCGGGTCGTCGCCGACAAACTCGGCCCAGGACAAGTGCAGGCCGCGCTCGGCCAGCAACTCGACCACCTTGGAAAAATGCTTGTCTTGCCGCTTGCCGGAGAGAATTTCGTCGCCGACGACGATGAGGCCGAAACCCATGCGCGCTCCCTGTTGTGGTACTTCCAGTGTGCCACAGCGGACGATCCGCCGCTGATGGCGGTTCAAGGGTTAACGCGTGCCGAGGCCGTCCCGTGTACAGGACGCTACACGACAGACTGGACCGGTGTTTCCGCGCGCAAATCTTCCAGCGCCTGCAGGCAGTAATACTGGAACCACAGGCCGGCGAACAGGAAGATCATCACGTACAGCCAGAGCGACAGCATGGCCAGCACCGGGAACAGCACGATCGACAGGATCGCCCCGCCCATCCAGGCGATGCCGGGCAAGGCGCCGGCCAGGCCGGTGGCCAGGCCGATCGCCAGCAGCGGCAGGCGGCGCTCGCGTACCAGGCGCTTGCGTTCCTCGAGGCTGGCGTGCGCGGCCAGCGCGTCGTAGCTCATCACGCGCGAGGTGACCCAGGCCCACAGGCAGGCCTGCACCAGCCAGGCCAGCGGCGGGATCGCGTAGAGCGGCAGGGTGAGCAGCCACAGCAGCGCGAACACGGCCGTGCTGCCGACGTTCACCGCCACGCTGCCGGCGAAGCTGCCGCCCTCCTTCTTCTCCAGCTTGGGGAACTGCTTGCGGCCGACGTGGCTCTCGATGGCCGGCATCGCGGCCACGCCCATGAACAGCAGGCTGGACGCGATCATCAGCGGCAGCAGAAGCGCGATCGCCAGCAGCGGCACGACCATGACCTTGAGCATGCCCATCCCAAGGGTGGTCAACACATTGCCGCTGGTCTCGAACGCGCTGTACTCGCGGAACAAGCCGCCCAGCCAGTCGAGCAGCGGCTGCATCCCGAAGTACAGGGCCAGGCCCCACATGAACAGCGACAGCAGCAGGGGCGCGGCGGACAGCAGCAGCATGCGGCCGCTGAACTGGGCGCGCAGGGCGCGCCGGTAGGCGGTGAGGACGCCGTTCATCGGGCGCCGCCGGCTGGACGGGGACGGACGGATCGCGGCATGGCATCTCCTGTGCAGTGAACGATGCCGCCATTCTACGGGACGCGCCGCCGGGGGCGGGAGCGCGCGCTGCGTGACGCCCTGCCCGGGCTTGGACTACAATCCTCCTTCAATTTGAACAACAAGGAAGATCATGTCCACCACTACCACTGCATCCGGCCTGCAATACGAAGACACCGTCGTCGGCAGCGGCGCCGAGGCCAAGGCTGGCCAGTACGTCACCGTCCACTACACCGGCTGGCTGCGCAACGACGACGGCAGCACCGGCGCCAAGTTCGATTCGAGCAAAGACCGCAACGATCCCTTCCAGTTCCCGCTCGGCGCAGGCCACGTGATCAAGGGCTGGGACGAAGGCGTGCAGGGCATGAAGGTCGGCGGCACCCGCCGCCTCACCATCCCGGCCAGCCTGGGCTATGGCGCGCGCGGCGCCGGCGGCGTGATCCCGCCGAACGCGACCCTGATCTTCGACGTCGAACTGCTGAACGTCTGATCGGCCGCTGTCCGCTGCCCGCCGCGGCGCCGTGCCTGCGGCGGGCATTCGAGCTTCCCCTCTAAAATGCGGCGGATTTCCCCGTCCGCGCCCTCCTCCTGCGCTAAGATGCCCCCGCCTTGCCAAGACGGCAAGCACAGCCAACCATTTACACAGGAGTTTTCATGAGCTTGCAGGATCAGTTCATCCAGGCCCAGCAGGATTCGAAGAATCTGTCCGAACGTCCGGACAACATGACCTTGCTGAAGATTTACGCCCTGTTCAAGCAGGGTTCGGTGGGCGACGTGAGCGGCGAGCGTCCGGGCATGACCGACTTCGTCAACCGCGCCAAGTACGACGCCTGGGCCGCGCTCAAGGGCACCTCGCAGGAAGACGCCCAGCAGCAGTACATCGACCTGATCGAAGAGCTCAAGGGCTGATCGGGCTGCGGCGCCGCGACGGCGCCGCGCGCAGGCTCCCGCTCAGGCGGGCGTAAACACCTTGCGCATCTTCTCCGTGACCTTTGCCTGGATCATGGGCGCGAAGGCGCTCATGAACATCCCCAGGCGGATGCTGAGCGCGGCGCTCTGCCCGTCCAGCACCAGGTCGCCGTCCACGCCGCTGCGCTCGAAGCGCAGCACGTCCCCGTCCCACCGGCACGCCAGTCCATATTCCGCCGCCAGGCGCTGCGCCACCTGCTCGGCCGCCGTGCGCGCCGCGTCGAGGCTGAGCGCATGCTGCTGGACGATCTTGAATTCCGCCATTGACCACTTCCTTCCACATCGATTGCAAGACAATCCGCAATGATGCCATTTGGAAGCGGTCTGTGCCAGCGGCTCTCTCCATCATTTTCTATTCCAAAGAAAGGCTATTCCCAAAAAAAATAGAGCGCACACAAAATAGAAAACGACGAATCCATAAAATGCGCCTGGCTGAACGCTAACTTCATAAACCGATCTGCCCGCTGTACGGGTGTCCACGACAACCCTTCCAACCACCAAGGCATAAGTTGCGTAGATCCCAGTCGCGATTCCGCCAATGGCGCTGCTCAAGGGAAGTAACTTAACGAGAAAATCAAACATAAATCAGCTGTGACCCCACTATTGTCCTTCCAACGTGTACTGAAGAGAAGCATCGATGGCGAAGCCAATAGCGCTGCTGCCGCTGGTTGCACCCATGTATCGGGATCGACGTCCTTCTGCGGGTTGTTGCTAGCGTAAGCCTACCTTGAAGCTGTTGCCTGTATTCGCGTCCGTCGCTGGTGCATCAATGCTCAGGAATCGTCCAGCTACACGATCATACTAGCGCTGCTGAACCCAGTCAGCCCGCTATCGCTCGCGGCGCCGTGTCCGGTGAAACCAATCCTTGTCGCCGCTTTCGATGCGACATTAGCGTACGGGTCATACATTGTCCCGCTCGCTGTCGACAGCAGCGCTCTCGTTGGTGCGGACTATCGGGCTGCCAAGCCCATCCGTATGAATCTACGCCAAGGTGACGCGCACGCGCTGTTGCCGGCGCTGACACCGGGGCCGCCTGGCGCCGGGCCGGCCCTGGCGCGGGCGGCTTTAGAGCGGCATCAATTGATGAGCCTCAATGCCAGCCTCGACGGGCGCGACACCATGGAGACGCAGCCACCAAGCAAGGAGTCGACATGGAACCACGTGCCCTGCTGCCGGTCGGTCCCGAGGCGCCGGAGCGCGCCCAGGCGCCGGTACGCCTCAATCCCACCCCGAGCGCCGCCTACCTCCCGCCCCAGCGCGCCGCGCGCCTGCTGGAAGGCATCGACCAGCCCGGCGAGGAGGAGCCGGCTGAGCCGCCGCCCCTGCCGCATGCCTTCGGCGCGCGCGTGCTGATGTGGAAGCAGGATCCCTCGGTGAGCGAAATCGGCACCCGTCACGCCTTCCTGCCGGGCGTGGTGCTGGCCGGCCCGCGCGACGCCCGCATCGCGCCGGGCGAGCCCGGCATCGCGGCGGTCGAGCCGAACGCCTTCGGCGACTTCGTCACCCAGCCCGACACCCCCCAGTTCGACGCCGTCCACACCTTCGCCGTGGTGCGCCAGACCCTCACCATGTACCAGCGCGCCCTGCTCGCGGCCGGCATCGACATGCCCCTGCCCTGGCAGTGGAACAGCAGCATCGACACCAGCCCGCTGCGCATCTACCCCTACGGCCTGCCGAACGTGATGAACGCCTTCTACAGCCGTTCCCAGGCCTGCCTCAAGTTCGGCGACTTCATTCCCAGCGGCGCCAGCGAGCGGGTGTATACCTGCCGCTCCTTCGACATCGTGGCCCACGAGACCGCCCACGCGGTGCTGGACGGGATCAAGCCGCGCTGGCTGCTGGCCGACGCCCCGCCCCAGACCGGCGGGCTGCACGAAGCCTTCGGCGACCTCACCGCGATCTTCCTGGCCCTGTCCCAGCTCGACCAGTGCGAGGCGGTGGTGGCCCAGACCAAGGCGCGCCTGCACGACAAGTCCTTCCTGTCCGACATCGCCGAGCAGTTCGGCATCGCCCTGGGTTCCGGCTCCAGCCTGCGCAACGCCGACAACGACCTCAGGCTGGGCGAAGCCGGCACCCAGGTGCACGCCATCTCCCAGGTCTTCACCGGCGCGGTGTTCGACGTGCTGGCCGACCTGTTCGCCCACGAACGCGATCCGGCGCGCGAGGACGACGCCGCCGTGCTGCACCGGGTCGCGGCCTACCTGCGCGGGGTGGTGCTGCGCGCCCTGATCGCCGCGCCCGAGGCCGCCGCCAGCTATGCCGACGTGGTCAACGAGATGCTGCGCATCGTCGGCGAGGACGGTCAGCCCCTCATCTACGCCAACTTCATCCGCAACCAGTTCGCCCGGCGCGAGGTGGTCGAGGCCGGCCCGGCCGCGCTCGACTACCAGCCCGGCACCCTGCTCGCGCCCTGCGTCTGCGACGCACCGGGGGCGCGCCAGGACCGCCATGCCTGCTGCGGCACCATGCAGTTGCCTGAATACCATCGTGCCGAGCGGGTGCTGGCGGGCGAGGTGCAGGCCCTGGCGCGCTGGTGCGCCCATAATGGACGCCTTGGCGGGGGGCAGCTGGCATGAAGATCAGCGCACGCGCCTGCGGCGGATTCGCCGGCCTTGCCGAGTCCTACGAGCTCGACACGACCGCCCGGCCCGAAGGTCCCGGGCTCGAGACCCTGCTGAGGCGTCTCGACTTCTTCAGGGCCGACCCGCGCTGCGCCCTGGGCGCGGACATGCCGCGCTGGGAAATCACGGTGGAGGACGGCGCACGCTGCCATACGGTGTTCGTGCGCGAGGACGGCAGCGACGAGGACTGGCAGGCCCTGCTCGACGGCCTGCGCCGCAGCGCCTGAACCCGGCGGCGGCGGCCCGGGGAGCGCCGCCCGGGTGGCCGGCGACGCGCGCCCGGCCGGGCCGAAGCGGGGACGCACAAGCCTGTCAAAATGGCACGATCGGTCGTCTTTTCCCCATTCGCGACGCGGGATAGCCCTTCATTTGCTTATGTGTATTGTGTATAAGGCTAATTTGTAGGAAAACCCGAATTGCCCTAAAATACAGTGCTTTGCCATGTCCCGCCGGCCCACCGTTCCGCCCGGCGACGCGACGCCCCACCATTGATAGGACTGTTATGACCCACGTTGTCACCGAATCGTGCATCCGTTGTCGTTACACCGACTGCGTCGATGTATGCCCGGTAGATTGTTTCCGGGAAGGCCCGAATTTCCTTGCCATCGACCCTGACGAGTGCATCGACTGCGCCGTCTGCGTGGCCGAATGCCCGGTGAATGCAATCTATGCCGAAGAGGACGTGCCTGGCGATCAGCAGCAATTTATCAAACTCAACGCGGACCTGGCGCGCCACTGGCCTTCGATCACCAAGACGAAGCCGGCCCTGCCCGACGCGGAAGAGTGGAAAGACGTCAAGAACAAGCTCGACCAACTGGCGCGCTGACGCGGCGCCGGCGTCCCCCAGCGCCCGCCTGCGGCGCGGCCGACGCCGGCAGGGTGTCGCTATCGATGGCACACTGGCTGCCATCGTCCCCCTCCATTCAAAATCACAGGAAGCAAGCGCATGACTATCAATGCCACCCCGGAAGCGGGCAGCATCGCTCCCAACAGCTCGTTTGCCGGCGCCATCGAAGCGGACGCCGTGATCATCGGCGCGGGCCCGGTCGGACTGTTCCAGGTCTTCGAACTCGGCCTGCTGGAAATCAAGGCCCACGTCATCGATTCGCTGCCGGCCGTCGGCGGCCAGTGCGTGGAACTGTATCCGGACAAGCCGATCTATGACATCCCGGCGGTGCCGGTGTGCACCGGCCAGGAACTGACCGACAACCTGCTCAAGCAGATCGAGCCTTTCGACCCGACCTTCCACCTGGGCCAGGAAGTCACGACCGTGCAGCGCCGCGAAGACCAGCGCTTCAACGTCGAGACCTCGACCGGCACCCGTTTCATCACCAAGACCATCTTCATCGCCGCCGGCGTGGGTTCCTTCCAGGCCCGCACCATCAAGGTGGACGGCATCGACAAGTTCGAGAACAGCCAGCTGTTCTACCGCGTCAAGGAACCTGCCCTGTTCGAGGGCAAGAACCTGGTCATCTGCGGCGGCGGCGACTCGGCCCTGGACTGGGCCCTGAACTTCGTCGGCAAGGCCGAGTCGGTCGTGCTGGTGCACCGCCGCGAGGACTTCCGCGCCGCCCCGGCCTCGGTCGCCAAGATGAAGCAGCTGTGCGACGAGTACGAGATGCAGCTGATCACCGGCCAGGTCACCGGCTTCGACGAGAAGGACGGCAAGCTGAGCGAAGTGAAGGTCACCGGCGCCGACGGCGTCACCCGCCGCGTGCCGCTGGACATGCTGCTGGTGTTCTTCGGCCTGTCGCCGAAGCTGGGTCCGATCGCCGAATGGGGCCTGGACATCGAGCGCAAGCAGCTCAAGGTCATGGATACCGAGAAATTCGAGACCAATGTGCCGGGCATCTTCGCGGTGGGTGACATCAACACCTACCCGGGCAAGAAGAAGCTGATCCTGTCGGGCTTCCACGAGGCCGCGCTGGCCGCCTTCGGCGCCGCGCCCTACATCTTCCCGGACAAGAAGATCCACATGCAGTACACCACCACCTCGCCAAAGCTGCACAAGATCCTCGGCGTCGAGACCCCAGTGTTCGACTGAGTGCCTTCCGCATAGCGACATGCCGCCCTTCTGGGCGGCATTTTTTTTGTCCTTAAGGAAGAGCATGTTGCGCTTTTGGTAAGGTCGGGACAATGCGGCAGGGTATGTACAGCCTTCTTGACGGCGCAATCCGCCTTATGTGGGACGCCTCACGGAACCGCGCTGCACAACTATGCTACAAGTGAACAAACGGTATCGCAGTCATTGAAAACGCCTATTTCCACAAGTAAATGACTATCCCATATAATTGACGATAGCTCAGCGCAAACGATTGCGACGCGACCTGTCCATTGAAGGAATTACCTATGCTTTACCAACTGCACGAGATGCAACGCTCCTTCCTGACCCCACTGATGCAGTGGGCCGATGCGTCCTCGAAACTGTTTTCCAACCCCGTCTCGCCGTTCGCGCACACCCCGTTTTCCCAGCGTATCGCCGCCGGCTACGAGCTGATGTACCGCCTGGGCAAGGATTACGAAAAGCCCGCCTTCGGCATCAAGACCGTCCCGATCAAGGGCGAAGAAGTCGGCATCATGGAGCGCACGGTGATCGAAAAGCCGTTCTGCAAGCTGCTCCACTTCAAGAAAGACATGAGCGACCAGGCCTTCCAGGCGCTCGACCAGCCCGCCGTGCTGGTGGTCGCTCCGCTCTCGGGCCACCACGCCACCCTGCTGCGCGACACCGTGCGCGCCCTGCTGGTCGACCACGACGTCTACATCACCGACTGGACCGATGCGCGCATGGTGCCGTTGTCGAACGGTCCCTTCCACCTGGCCGACTACATCTATTACGTGCAGGACTTCATCCGCCTGCTCGGCCCCGAGGTGCACGTGATCTCGGTGTGCCAGCCGACGGTGCCGGTGCTGGCCGCGATCTCGCTAATGGCCAGCAACAAGGATCCGAAGCTGCCCAAGACCATGACCATGATGGGCGGCCCGATCGACCCGCGCAAGTCGCCGACCGCGGTCAACGACCTGGCAATGCAGAAGCCCTACTCGTGGTTCGAGAACACCGTGATCTATTCGGTGCCGGGCAATTACCCGGGCTTCGGCCGCAAGGTCTACCCGGGCTTCCTCCAGCACGCCGGCTTCATTGCCATGAACCCGGGCCGCCACGCCCAGAGCCACCGCGAGTTCTACCAGCACCTGGTGCGCGGCGACGACGACTCGGCCGAGGCGCACCGTCAGTTCTACGACGAATACAACGCCGTGCTCGACATGCCGGCCGAGTACTACCTCGACACCATCAAGACCGTGTTCCAGGAATTCGCCCTGCCCAAGGGGACCTGGGAAGTGGGCGGCCAGCTGGTGCGTCCGCAGGACATCGAGAACGTGGCGCTCTTGACCGTCGAAGGCGAACTGGACGATATCTCGGGCCTGGGCCAGACCCGCGCCGCGCACGACCTGTGCACCGGGATCCCGCCGGAAATGCACCAGGATTTCGTGGTGCCGAAGGCAGGCCACTACGGCATCTTCTCGGGCCGCCGCTGGCGCGAGATCGTGTGTCCGAAGATCACCGAGTTCATCAAGGCGCACCGCTGAGCGGTTGCCGAATGGGGCGCCAGCGATGGCGCTTCATTCTCACGGTCATCCCACGTCATCAGCCGGTTATAGCACGTCATCAGCCGGCCATAGCACGTCATCAACCGGCAATAGCATGTCATCTGCCGGCCTTAGCACGTCATCAGCCGGCCATAGCACTTCATCCTGCAGCCCCAAAACGTCATCCCCGCGCAGGCGGGGATCCAAGTTCAGCACTGCCGTAACGCATGCAAACTTGGATCCCCGCCTCCGCGGGGATGACGTTTCGTAGCTAGCAGATGATATCCGCGCCGTAGTCGGCGACCGTTCACGCGTTCACCAGTTCAGGCGCGGGACGGCGCGTCATTCACTTCGCCACCACGACCTCTGTAACCACCCCAGTCGCAATCGCCACCAGCGCATACCGGCTCCCCGCCTGCACCCACTGATGCCCGCGCGGCGGCTCGCTGAGCCGATGCCCGCGCCAGTTCTCGATCACGTACTGATGAGCGCGATAGCGCGGCGGCAGCTGTTCGCCGCGCGTCAAATCGCCATTGCTGCGCACGCTGCGATAGCCTGCCCCCGGCTTGCCCTTGGCCGCCGCGGCCTGCGCCTCCAGTGCCGGCTTGCCGGCCTGTGGCCCCTGCTGTCCCCTCGCGTGCGCGCCCTGGCCGCCCGACAGGAGCGCGGCAAGCAAGACTGGTACGATCAACTCGTTCATCCTTACGCCCTCCCATGCGTCACCCGCGCCCACTACACCACGCACGCACGAGGCCGTCTGTTCGCTCGACCACCAAGTCGGCCGCGCGCTTCGCATCGCCCCGGGGTCGGCCGCGCGCCTCGCATCGCCCCGGGTTTTGGCGGATAATGTCGGCTTTACCGGAAGCGCCCCGCCCTGTGATCAAGACCCTCGCCGACCAGCTCGAAGACCTGCTGCCGCAGACGCAATGCACCAAGTGCGGCTACCCCGCCTGCCGTCCATATGCGGAGGCGATGGCGCGCGGCGAGGCGGAGATCAACCAGTGCCCGCCGGGCGGCATGGAAGGCGTGCGCCGCCTCGCCGCCGCCACCGGCCGACCGGTGATCCCGATCAACCCGGCCAACGGCGTCGAACGCCCGCGCCCGGTCGCCTTCATCGACGAGTCGCTGTGCATCGGCTGCACCCTCTGCATCCAGGCCTGCCCGGTGGACGCCATCCTGGGCGCGGCCAAGCAGATGCACACCATCCTGCCGAGCCTGTGCACCGGCTGCGACCTGTGCGTGGCGCCCTGCCCGGTCGACTGCATCAGCATGATCCCGGCCACCGGCGAACGCACCGGCTGGGACGCCTGGTCGCAGGTGGACGCCGACGCCGCCCGCGCGCGCCACGATTTCCGCGAGGCGCGCCTGCGCCGCGAGCGCGAAGAAAACGAAGCGCGCCTGGCCGCCAAGGCCCTGGAAAAGATGCGCGCGGTGACCGCCGAGGTGACCAATACCCCCGAAGAACTGGCCGAGAAAGAACGCAAGCGCGCCATCATCGCCGCCGCCATGGAGCGCGCGCGCCTGAAAGCCGCTGGCCAGGGCCCCGACAAGACCTGAGCCGATGAATCCCGCCAAACGCCTCGCCATCTTCACCCGCTTTCGCGACGCCAACCCCAAGCCGACCACCGAGCTGGAATACACGACGCCCTTCGAGCTGCTGATCGCGGTGCTGCTCTCGGCCCAGTCGACCGACGTGGGGGTCAACAAGGCCACGCGCCGGCTCTATCCGGTGGCCAATACCCCGCAGCAGATCCTCGACCTGGGGCTGGACGAGCTCAAGACCTATATCTCGACCATCGGCCTGTACAACACCAAGGCCAAGAACGTGATGGCGACCTGCCAGATCCTGGTCGAGCAGTACGGCGGCGAGGTGCCGCGCTCGCGCGAAGCGCTGGAAGCCCTTCCGGGCGTGGGCCGCAAGACCGCTAACGTGGTGCTCAACACGGCCTTCGGCGAACCGACCATGGCGGTCGACACCCACATCTTCAGGGTCGCCAACCGTACCAAGATCGCGCCGGGCAAGAACGTCGACATCGTCGAGCAGAAGCTGCTCAAGTTCGTCCCCAAGGACTTCCTGCACGACGCCCATCACTGGCTGATCCTGCACGGGCGCTACACCTGCGTGGCGCGCAAGCCCAGGTGCTGGAATTGCCTGATCGAGGATTTGTGCGAGTTCAGGGACAAGACGCCCGCGCCCCCTGGCGTCCTCGATCCGGCGGCCACGGCGGCCGAGGCCGGCGCCTAGGAAGCTCAGGCGGGCGCGAACAGGCGTTTTTCACCCGCCGCGAAGGAGGCGCGCACGATGCGGCCGTCTTCGACCTCGTAGATGCACAGCATCTCGAGGCTGCCCTTTCCTTCGGGGAAATTGCGGGTCACTACTTCGAGGTCGGTAACGAAATTGCCCATCACGCTACGGCTGAGCAGGCGCGCGTGCAGGTCGGGTTCGAGGAAGCGTTCCTGGTAGCGCGGACGGATCTGCGCGTGCCCCTCGGCCAGCAGGGCGCCGTGGATGGCGAACTGGCGGGCGTCCGGCGCATAGGTACGCATCAGGGCGTCGATGTCCTTGGCGTTGTAGGCGTCGAGCTGGGCCTGGACCACGGCGAGCGGGGAAGCGGGCATGGGTTTTCCTCGGTAACAAAGTTGAGCGGGAGACATCATACCGCGCCGCCCGCTCTGCCCACTAGGCCGCCAGGCGCAGCGCCTGCGGGCGCGCCGGCAGTGCGGTGGCCTCGTCCTCGAGCTTGAACACGCTGACCACCTCGGTCAGGGCCACGGTCTGCTGGCGCAGCGACTGCGCGGCGGCGGCGGCCTCCTCGACCAGGGCGGCGTTCTGCTGGGTCGCCGCATCCATCTCGCCGATCGCGGTGTTGACCTGGCCGATGCCGGCGCCCTGCTCCTGGCTGGCCGAGCTGATCTCGGCGATGATGTCCATCACGTGGCGCACGCTGGCCACGATCTCGCCCATCGTCGCCCCCGCCTCGCCGGCCAGGCGGTTGCCATCCGCGACCCGCTCGACCGATTCGCCGATCAGGGCCTTGATCTCCTTGGCCGCCGTGGCCGAGCGCTGGGCCAGGTTGCGTACCTCGCTGGCGACCACCGCGAAGCCGCGCCCCTGCTCGCCGGCGCGCGCCGCTTCCACGGCGGCGTTCAGGGCCAGGATATTGGTCTGGAAGGCGATGCCGTCGATCACGCCGATGATGTCCACGATCTTGCGCGAGGAGGCGCTGATCGATTCCATGGTGCCGACCACCTGCTCGACCACCTTGCCGCCGCGCGACGCCACGTCGACGGCGGAGGTGGCCAGCTGGCTGGCCTGGCGGGCGTTGTCGGCGTTCTGCTGCACGGTGGTGGTCAGCTCTTCCATCGAGGACGCGGTTTCCTCGAGTGCGCCGGCCTGGGCTTCGGTGCGCGCCGACAGGTCCAGGTTGCCTTGTGCGATCTGGCTGGAAGCCACCGCGATGGTCTCGGCGCCGCCGCGCACTTCGGCGACGATGCGCTGCAGGCTGCCCGACATCTCCTTGAGCGCCAGCAGCAGCTGGCCGGTCTCGTCGTCGCCGCGCACCTCGATGGCCGTGCGCAGGTCGCCGTTTGCGACGTTGCGCGCGGCCCGGACCGCTTCGCCGAGCGGGACCGTAATCGAGCGCGAGACCAGCACCCCGGCCACGACCGCCACGATCGCCCCCAGCAGCATCAGGGCGTAGCTCAGGATCGTCGCGCGCCGGGCCACGTCCTCCGCGCGGGCCGCGCTGGCGGCGCTCTGTGCGGACATCGTCTTCTCGGCCTTGCCCAGCAGTTCGGCGGGCGCGCGGTCCTTGCCCTTGACCGCGGCGTCGCCCGCCGCGCTGTCGAAGCCGGCCGTCACGAAGTCCTGGTAGCCGCGGCGGTAATCGGCGCCCATGGTGGCGTGGGCGGCGCCGAACTGGCCGACCAGCTCGCGCACCTCACCTTCAGGCAGCGTCGCCAGCAGCGATCTCACCTCGCCGGCCACGTCGGACTCGACCTTCTGGAAGGCTTCCCAGTATTTCTTGCGCTGCTCCTCATCCTTGCCGCGCAATAGCGTGTTCTTCCATTCCTGGAGCTGCTTGCGGAACTCGGCCAGCAATCCCTCCACCTGCTGCGCCTGTCCCGCCTCGCGCACCGCCACCTGGTAGGTGTCGAGCGAACGGTTCATCTGTTGCACGCCGAAAAATCCGGCACACGCGACGAGCAGCGTCACGGCGGCAAAACCCAGCGGCAGCTTGCGGCTCAGTTTCATGGGAAATCCTTTTGGGTGAGTAGCGGGGAGATCATTGTGCACATGCACATATGCAGCACGAGTAGAAGTCTAACGTGCCAATAGCCCTGCGGAAAAGTTAACGTAGGGCACTACCCAGTATTTCCCAATGAATGTGACTATCGCGCAACGACCAATCGTCGTTAGCGAGCACTCACCCACAGTTACAGGAGGACGAGATTGTCGCGATGCACCAATTCGGGGCCTTCGACGAAGCCCAGGATGCCTTCGATCTCGCTGGAGGCGTGACGCATGATGCGCCGCACTTCGCTGCTCGCGTAATTGCTCAGCCCGCGCGCCAGCGGGCGGCCGTTCTCGTCGACGCAGGTGATCACCTGGCCGCGCCCGAACTCGCCCTTCACCGCCACCACGCCGATCGGCAGCAGCGACTTCCCTTCGCGGGTGAGCTTCTGCGCCGCGCCGGCGTCGATCACGACTTCGCCGGTGGTGTGCAGGTGGTCGATCATCCACTGGCGGCGCGCAGTGAGGCGGCCGGTGGCGGCGCTCAGCTGGGTGCCGATCGCCTCGCCGCTCGCCAGGCGGGTCAGGACCTCGGGTTCGCGTCCCCAGGCGATCACGGTGTGGGCGCCGGAACGCGCCGCGCGGCGCGCCGCCAGCACCTTGGTCAGCATGCCGCCGCGCCCGATGCTGCTGCCGGCGCCGCCGGCCATGGCTTCCAGCGCCGGGTCGCCGGCCTGGGCCTGCTGGATCAGGCGCGCGTCCGGGTCCTTGCGCGGGTCGGCCGAGTACAGGCCGCGCTGGTCGGTCAGGATCACCAGCACCTCGGCCTCGATCAGGTTGGCCACCAGGGCGCCGAGGGTATCGTTGTCGCCGAACTTGATCTCGTCGGTGACCACGGTGTCGTTCTCGTTGATGATCGGGACCACGCCCAGGCGCAGCAGGGTGGTCAGGGTCGAGCGCGCGTTCAGGTAGCGTTCGCGGTCGGCCAGGTCGGCGTGGGTCAGCAGCACCTGGGCGGTCTTGATGCCGTGGGTGCGAAAGCTGGTTTCGTAGATCTGGGCCAGGCCCATCTGACCGACGGCGGCGCAGGCCTGCAGCTCGTGAATGTCGGTCGGGCGGCTGGAAAAGCCCAGGCGCAGCATGCCTTCGGCGATCGCGCCGGAAGACACCAGCACCACTTCCTTGCCGAGCGCGCGCAGGGCCGCGATCTGGGACGCCCAGCGGGCGATGGCGGTGTGGTCCAGGCCCTGGCCCTCGTTGGTGACGAGCGAGGAACCGACCTTGACGATGATGCGGGATGAGGTGTGGAGAACGGAATTCATGGCGACAGGATTTTCCCTTGCGGCCGCAAGGCCAGCAGGGCCAATCCCGCCAGCAGCTCAACCGCACAGACCAACAATAATACTCCCGTGGGCAGGCCGATCGCGAATGCCGCGACGGCGCGCCCGGCCGGCTGGGCCAGGAGGAACAATGCAGTCAGGTCGCCGAGGACGGGCTGGTCGGCCCGCCGGGACGCCATGAGCGCCAGCCCCGCGGTGGCGAGGCGCACTCCGACATAGATGGCGTAGAACTGGCTGTAGCCGTTCACGCCGACGAGGAACAGCCCCATCGCCGTGGCGATGCGGTCGGGGTCGAGCATGGCGGCGAGCGCGGCCAGCGAGCTGACGGTGGCGACCACCTGCAGCAGCTGGGCGCGCCACCAGGCGCGTTTCGATGATGCGCGTGCAGCCAAGTGCGCTGCCGAATCAGTCTTCAAGGATCTTGAAGCGGGGATCGTCCGGATCGATGGACGAGATGGTGCGCGCTTCCTCGGTCATCTGGGTTTCCTCGGAGCGCTGTTCGACGTGGCGCTTCTCTTCGAGGTGCTTGTAGATGGCGTGGACCAGGTCTTCGCAGCCCTCGCGGTTGAGCGCCGAGATCTCGAACACCGGGCCCTTCCAGGCCATGCGCTTGACGAAGTCCTTGACCGCCTTCTGGCGCTGGTCTTCCGGCACCACGTCCAGCTTGTTGAGCACCAGCCAGCGCGGTTTGTTGACCAGCTCGGCGTCGTATTTTTCGAGCTCCTTGACCAGGGCCTTGGCTTCCTTCACCGGATCGGTCTTGCCGTCCATGGGCGCGAGGTCGACGATGTGCAGCAGCAGGCCGGTGCGCGACAGGTGGCGCAGGAACTGGTGGCCCAGGCCGGCGCCTTCGGCGGCGCCCTCGATCAGGCCCGGGATGTCGGCGATCACGAAGCTTTTCGCGTGCGAGACGCGCACCACGCCGAGGTTCGGATGCAGGGTCGTGAACGGATAGTCGGCGATCTTCGGGCGCGCGTTCGACACGGCGGTGATGAAGGTCGACTTGCCCGCGTTCGGCATGCCCAGCAGGCCGACGTCGGCCAGCACCTTCAGCTCCAGGCGCAGCGCGCGGCGCTCGCCGTCCTTGCCCTCGGTCTTCTGGCGCGGCGCGCGGTTGGTCGAGGTCTTGAAGTGGATGTTGCCCCATCCGCCCTCGCCGCCCTTGGCCAGCAGTTCGGTCTGGCCGTGTTCGGTCAGGTCGGCGACGATCTCGCCGTTGGTGTCGTCCACGATCAGGGTGCCCACCGGCATGCGCAGGTAGACGTCTTCGGCGCCCTTGCCGTAGCAGTCCGAGCCGCGGCCCGGTTCGCCGTTGCGGGCGGTATGCACCTTGGAGTAGCGGAAGTCCACCAAGGTGTTGATATTGCGGTCGGCGACCACCCAGATCGAGCCGCCCTTGCCGCCGTCGCCGCCGTCGGGTCCGCCGAACGGGCGGAACTTCTCACGGCGGAACGAGGCGCACCCGTTGCCGCCGTCGCCGGCGATGACTTCAATTCTTGCTTCGTCAATAAACTTCATGTTGATCGCCAAAAAACTAAAAAGGCCCTACCGTGGGCAGAGCCTTTCGATGGAAGGCTTGCGCCTTACAAAGAGCGCCGCATGGGCGGCGCGATGCGTGATTACGCTGCGACTGCTTCGTTCGCGACGACGGTCACGAACTGCTTCGAACCGACGCCTTGCTTGACGAACTTGACCGTGCCGTCCACCAGGGCGAACAGGGTGTGGTCCTTGCCGGTGCCGACGTTGGCGCCTGCGCGCACCGGGGTGCCGCGTTGACGGATGATGATGCCGCCGGCGTTGATCGCCTGGCCGCCGTACACCTTCACGCCGAGGCGTTTGCTTTCTGAGTCACGGCCGTTTCGCGTAGTGCCGCCGCCTTTTTTGTGTGCCATTTAAATGCTCCTTGATGACTGAATAAGACCGCGCGGCGATTAGCCGTTGATCGAGACGATCTGGATTTCGGTGAAGTTCTGGCGATGGCCCTGACGCTTCTGGTAGTGCTTACGACGGCGCATCTTGAAGATGCGGACCTTGTCGTGACGAC
Organism: Massilia sp. KIM; assembly: GCF_002007115.1. NCBI lineage: Bacteria > Pseudomonadati > Pseudomonadota > Betaproteobacteria > Burkholderiales > Oxalobacteraceae > Massilia > Massilia sp. KIM. The sequence goes on from NZ_MVAD01000001.1 coordinate 2,958,121, forward strand.
CATGCGAAACCACTTTCACCAGCACCGAAGCACCTTCGACCAGCGGAGCACCAAATTTGATGCTGTCGCCCGCGCCAACCGCGAGAACCTGATCGATCGTGAGTTCGGAACCAATGTCAGCCGGTATCTGTTCTACTTTGAGTTTTTCGCCAGCGACAACTTTATATTGCTTGCCACCGGTTTTTATGACCGCGTACATGATTGAAACCTCGTGAGTTGTTAATTGAATTCCCGCCGGCGCAAGAGCGCTACGCTGCGCGCGAAACTGTTCTAAAACCGGGGAACAGGGGATTATACATGGATTGCCGCGACGCGTCAAAACCCCGCTCAGCCCGGAAACGACCGTGGCGGCCCGCCAACGCCGCCCGGGACGACACACTCGTCCATACGGCCTTCATGCATGGCGGGCGCTGAGGTAACGCACGGGACGAGCCCCCCTTGCTTGTCGTATAATCGCCGCACTTAAACACAAAACTCACCGTTTATTGCAGGTTCGCCTTGTCAGCCGCCATCCCACACGCCCAACAGAATTCCATCACCCAATCGATCGCGCCTGACATGGAGGCCGTGAACACGGTGATCCGCCAGCGGCTGCATTCGGAAGTGAGCCTGGTGAACCAGATCGCCGAATACATCATCAGCGCCGGCGGCAAGCGCATCCGGCCGGTGCTGGTGCTGCTGCTCGCCAACGCCTACGGCTATCGCGGGACCGCGCATCACGAACTGGCGGCGGTGGTGGAGTTCATCCACACCGCGACCCTGCTGCACGACGACGTGGTTGACGAATCCTATATGCGGCGCGGGCGCCAGACCGCCAACGCCCTGTTCGGCAATGCGGCTTCGGTGCTGGTGGGCGACTTCCTGTATTCGCGCTCCTTCCAGATGATGGTGGGCCTGGACGACATGCGCGTGATGCGCATCCTGTCCGACGCCACCAACGTGATCGCCGAGGGCGAGGTGCTGCAACTGCTGAACATGCACGACCCGGACGTGAGCGAGGAGAGCTACCTGAAGGTGATCCGCTCCAAGACCGCCAAGCTGTTCGAGGCGGCGGCCGAGCTGGGCGCGCTGGTGGCCGGCGCCAGCGACGCGCAGATCGCCGCGGCGGGCGAGTACGGCCGCTCGCTGGGCACCGCCTTCCAGCTCATCGACGACGTGCTCGACTACGCGGGCGACGCCGCCGAGATCGGCAAGAACCTGGGCGACGACCTGCGCGAAGGCAAGCCCACCCTGCCCCTGATCTGGCTGATGGAACACGGCACCCCGCAGCAGCGTGAGCTGGTGCGCAGCTGCATCGAGCAGGGCGACGAAGAGCAGTTCGACGCGGTGCTGTCGGCCGTGACCGCGAGTGGCGCGCTGGCCTATACCCGCGCCCAGGCCGAGCAGGCGGCGCAGCGCGCCAAGGAGGCGATCGCCGGCCTGCCGGAGAACGAGTACAAGCGCAGCCTCCTGCAGCTCTGCAGTTTCGCTGTTGACAGGAACCACTAGAGCGACTATAGTAATGCCTTCCCGAGATGACGGAAACGGCATCTCACCAGTCGGGGTGTAGCTTAGCCCGGTAGAGCGCTACGTTCGGGACGTAGAGGCCGGAGGTTCGAATCCTCTCACCCCGACCACGAATTCGAAAGCCAGATCAGGTGCAAACCGGTCTGGCTTTTTTCATTTTCCCGCCCCCTGTCACCTTGCCGAAGGCAATATGGAAAAGCCACAGTATGTCAGTCCCAACGAGCAGGAGTGTTTCAACGAACTGCATTCCTGCTGCTGGCAATGTGGTCCTGGCGGTGTACGTTGGTGCTTGCGTAACGGATTTGATCCAAACGCTCGGGACGAGCGCGGCTGGACTCCACTCATCTGGCTCGTTCGTATGCACGACAAGCACACCAGGACGCGCAAGAAAATGTTCAGGTGGCTCATCCAGGCCGGCGCGGATATCGAATATCGCACGAAGAATGGCGATGGTCTTCTTGAGCTGGCGAAAGGATGCTGTTCAAAGGGTTTCTATCGTTTCGTACGTAGCGAGTACCAACGTTTGAGGCGTTCACGGATGGACGCAGGCAGGGGTTTGGCAGCGCGTCCATGAAGCGGCTTCACGGCGCCTTCGCGAGCATGAGAGAGGAAGACGCGCCGGCGCGTTCCGCAACGGGCGCCGTTTTACACAATTCAACAACGCCGCAGCCCGCTTCGTTGTAGAGTGCTTGGAGCAGGCGCCCATCGACGTCCTGGGTCGCCGCATTCCGACCACCGACGAAAGGAAGATCATGTCCGAGACACTCAGCATCCAGACCGAGGACGGCGAGTTCGATTGCTACGTCGTCCGCCCGGCAGGCCCCGGCCCCCACCCCGTCGTCATCGTCCTGCAGGAGATCTTCGGCGTGAACGCCGGCATCCGCAGCATCATGGAGAACTACGCCGCCAAGGGCTACATCGCCCTCGGCCCCGACCTGTTCTGGCGCGCCGAACGCGGCCTGTCGATGTCCGAGGACAAGGAAGGCGACTGGGCCAAGGGCTTCCAGCTCTACCAGTCCTACGACTTCGGCAAGGGCGTGCAGGACATCGTCGAGACCATCGACGCCGCCCGCGAGATGGCGGGCAGCAGCGGCAAGGTCGGGCTGACCGGCTATTGCCTGGGCGGCTTGCTGACCTTCCTGACCGCGGCCCATGTGGAGGCCGATGCCGACGCCTACGTCGCCTACTACGGCGGCGGCACCGACCAGCACCTGGAAGTGACCGATCGCATCAAGGGTCCCCTGCTCTACCACCTGGCCGGCGAGGACGAGTACATCGGCAAGGAAGCCCAGGAAAAGATCCGCGCCGCCTTCGCGCGCAATCCGAACATCGAGCTGCACACCTATCCGGGCCGCAACCACGCGTTCGCCCGTCCGGGTGGCAATCACTACGACGAGGCCGACGCCACCCTGGCCAACAGCCGCACCGACGCCTTCTTCGCGCGCCACCTGCGCTGAGGCGTCGCCGGGCGCAGGTTCCTTGCACGAGGGAACTGCGCCGATTTCCCCCTACGCATTCGATCCTCCGCAAGCGCCGGCGGCGCAATCCCGCCGCCGGCCATCCGCAACGCCTTCCTTTGAACTAAGCCAGCCTCCCCCAGCCTGCTCGCTTCTAAGCTTGTGCCTGCTACCACCGCCGTACCCGCAGGGGACGACGCGTAGCCCACCACATCAAAGGAGAACTCCATGGCAAGTTTCGGAGTGGAAGCGATCCGGTACTTCAATCATGCGCGCGCCGCCGGCGTGAGCACGGCGGGGGACCTGAGCTACACCTTCAACCGAAGTAATGGCTTCGACGCCAAGCTGCGTTCGGCCGGCCACAGCCGGGCCTTCTACTGGGCCAACACCGACGTCTGGGAAAACGACATCCGCGACGTCGACCAGGGCGGCGACGACCGCGCCTGGGTCGACAACGTGGACCTGTTCTGGATCGAGACCCACGGCGGCCACGAGGCCGACGGCCGCGCGCGCATGCTCTACGACATCGCACGCAGCAACTGGCGCACCTATTCCAATACCTGGCAGCTGGGCGAGGACTGGAACAACGAATGGGTGATGGCCTATTCCTGCGAGACGGTCAACCTGGAACGGGTCACCGGCCTGTGGAACATCTTCGCGCGCATGCACATCTATTGCGGCGCCTGGGGAAACATGTGGGACGGCGTCACTACCGACGAATGCGGAGAGGACGTGGCCGACAACCTGGTCGACGGCGATACCGTCTGCCAGGCCTGGCACGACGGCGTGGCCGACTGGTGGGTGGACAACCACCCGATCACGGTGTGCGTGGGCGACGCCGCCACCTGGAACGGCGGCGCGATCCGCTGGGACCGTTCCTACCTGAACCGCGACCACCTGTGGGGCGAAGGCGGCGTCCTGCCGGACCTGAGCCTGGCCGAGCAGGCTTGCATCCTGTGGTACTGGACGGAGGGCTGACCATGAACGACCAACACCTGATCGACAATCTGTGCCAGTCGGCCAGCGCCGGCCAGCCCGCCCGCGCCGACATCCTGGCCCTGCAGCCGCTCAGCACCGATGCGCTGCGGGCGCGCGCCCGCCGCTTCCTGTCCACCCTGCACGAAGCCGGGGCCTGCCCGAGCGACCGCGCCGACCTCGCCGAGCGGGGTGAACGCAGCGTGCTGCACCTGCCGGAAGGCGCGCGCGCCGTGGTCTATCACGCCTCGGGCGCGCTGCACTACGTGTCCGGCCTGGCGCCGCTCGACGCTCCCTTCGAGCGGCTCGAAGAAACGGCGGTGCTGCAGCGCCAGCTGAACGAGGCGGCGCAGCGCCTGAACGTGGCGTCCTGGGCGGCCGAGGGCGGCAGCCTGGCCTTCGAGCGCCTGTGGCGGACCAAGGCCCAGGGCGCGGACCGCGCGGGCCGCGTCGCCGAAGCGCTGCTGGTGCGCGCCACCGGCGCCTGGCGCCATGCGCTGGGCGGCATTCCCGTGCTGGGCGCGGCCTCGGTGGCGATCACCCTGGCCGGCAGCGGGGCGGTGGCGGCGCTGGGGGTGAACCTGCGGCCGCTGGCTTCCGAGGTGCTGGACAGCGCCATCGTGCTGGCGCCGGAAGTCGCCGCGCGCCAGGTGGCGGAGCGCCTGGCCACCCTGCTCGGCCGCGCCAAGGAGCCGCTGCCGCGCGACCTGATCGAGAGCGCGACCATGCGCTTCGGCTACCTGGACCTGGGCCGGCGCAAGGCCCAGCGCGTGCTGGCGCCGGCCTATGTGGCCCAGGTGGCGCTGCGCCACGCGCAGGAGCGCCAGGCTTACGTGATCGCGGTGCAGGGCACCGAGCGGCACTACATGGAACTGCCGCTGTACGGCAACGAAGCCGTGATCACGCGCGCCCGCGGCGAGCACTGCAAGCCGGGTCTTGCCTAGGGCCCCGGGGCCTCGATGGCGCGCCGCGCCGCCGGCTCAGGCCTCGGCGCAGCGCGCTTCGTCGAGCAGCTTGCGGATCTCCGGCACGCAGGAGCCGCAGTTACCGCCGGCGCGCACGCAGGCCGTCACCTCGGCCGCGGTCTTGAGGTCCTTGCCGCGCACCGCCAGCATGATGGTGTTGCGGCCCACGCCGAAGCAGGAGCACACGGTCGGCCCAGGGTCGGGTCCCTGCTGCGGCGCGCGCGCCGCCAACAGGGTCGCGCGTTCGGCCGGCCCCAGGCGCTCCTGCAGGAAAAGCTCGCCCAGCCAGGCGCGCGAAGGCAGGTCGGGCCGGCGCGCCACGAACAGGCAGGCCTGCAGCCGTCCGTCGACCACCAGCGCCGCGCGCAGCATGCCCTCCGCCTTGTCCTCGTACTCGATCCAGTCGGCCTCCTCGTCCGCCCCCAGCAAGGCGCGCGCCCAGCCCGGCGACACCGGCTCGCGCCCGCCCAGCTCGTAGCGCACGAAGCCGCTGCCGCGCACCCGGGTCCAGTTGGCCACCCGCCCCAGGTCGAGCTCCGCGCGGCTGAGGATGAAGCCATGCCAGGCCACGCCGAAGGGCTCGACGCGCACCGGCGTGTGCTTGAATTCCGGCTCGCCCGACACCGGATCGACCTCGGGATTGACCAGCGCCCCGACGCGCGCGTCGGACGCGGTCTGGCCGTTCCAGTGGATGGGCACGAACACCGCGCCGCGCGCGATCCCGCCGCCGTGCGCCACGCGCGCTACCATCGCGCCCCAGGGGCTGCTCACGCGCGCCAGCTCGCCTTCGCGCACCCCGGCCAGCAGGGCGTCGTGCGGATGCAGGTCGACGAAGGGCTCGGGCGCGTGGCCGGCCAGCCGCGCCGACTTGCCGGTGCGCGTCATGGTGTGCCACTGGTCGCGCAGGCGGCCGGTGTTCAGCGCCAGCGGGTACTCGCCGCCCGGCTTGTGGGCCGGCAGGCGCGGCCGGGTCGGCACGAAGCGCGCGCGTCCGCCCGGATGCGAAAAACCGCCCTCGGCGAACAGGCGCGCCGTTCCCTCGCCGCGGCTGCGCAGCGGCCACTGCACCGGCTCGAGCGCGTCGTAGTCGGCGCGCGTGAGTCCCACCAGCGGATCGAGCCGGAAGGCGCGCGGAAAGTCCCCGGGCGCGTTGCGCCACACCGACAGGCGCGCATGCTCGTCGAAGATCTCGTGCGCGCTTGCGTAATCGAAGCCGGCATGGCCCATGCGCTGCGCGACGCCGCACAGGGCCTGCCAGTCGGCGCGCGCCTCGCCCGGCGCCGGCAGGAAGGCGCGCTGGCGCGAGATGCAGCGCTCGGAATTGGTCACGGTGCCGTCCTTCTCGCCCCAGGCCAGGGCCGGCAGCAGCACGTCGGCGTAAGGCGCGCAGTCGGTATCGGCCACCACGTCCGAGACCACCACCAGTTCGCAGGCGGCCAGGGCGCGCCGCACCTGGTCGGCGTCGGGCAGGCTGACCACCGGATTGGTGGCCATGATCCACACCGCCTTGATCCTGCCCGCTTCCGCCGCGCGGAACAGGTCGACCGCCTTCAGGCCCTGCTGGTGCGCGATGCGCGGCGCCTTCCAGAACTCGCGCACCGCCTCGCGGTGGCCCGGGTTGTCGAGGTCGAGGTGGGCGGCCAGCATGTTCGCGAGGCCGCCGACCTCGCGCCCGCCCATGGCGTTGGGCTGGCCGGTGAGCGAGAACGGCCCCATGCCTGGTTTACCGATGCGGCCGGTGAGCAGGTGGCAGTTGATGATGCTGTTGACCTTGTCCGTGCCGCTGGTGGACTGGTTGACGCCCATCGAGAACGCGGTGACGGTCTTGTCGGTGGCGGCGAACAGGGCGTAGAACTCGCGCAGCAGGTCGGGGTCGAGGCCGCAGGCGCGCGCCACCTGGTCCGGGTCAAGGCAGGCTTCTTCCGCCACCGCCAGGGCCGCGTCCAGGCCCTCGGTATGGCGCGCCACCCAGGCGGCGTCACGCACGCCGTTGCGCGCCAGGTAGGCCAGCAGGCCGTTGAACAGCCAGACGTCGGTGCCGGGCTTGAGCGGCAGGTGCAGGTCGGCCAGCTCGCAGGTGGCGGTGCGGCGCGGATCGACCACCACGATGCGCAGGCTCGGACGCGCCTCCTTCGCTTTCGCGATGCGCTGGAACAGGGTCGGGTGGCACCAGGCGGCGTTGGAGCCGACCAGCACGATCAGCTCGGCCTCCTCGAAGTCCTCGTAGCAGCCCGGCACCACGTCTTCGCCGAAGGCGCGCTTGTGCCCGGCCACCGCCGAGGACATGCACAGGCGCGAATTGGTGTCGATGTTGGCGCTGCCGATGTAGCCCTTCATGAACTTGTTGGCGACGTAGTAGTCCTCGGTCAGGATCTGTCCCGAGACGTAGAGCGCCACCGCGTCCGGCCCGTGCTCGGCGATAACGGCGGCGAATTTGCCGGCCACCCTGTCGAGGGCCTCGTCCCAGCCGGCGCGGCGCAGCTTGCCGTCCTCGCGCAGCAGCGGGTGCAGCAGGCGGCCGTCGAGGTCGAGCGTGTCGCCCAGGGCCGAGCCCTTGACGCACAGGCGCCCGCGGCTGGCCGGGTGCAGCACGTCGCCCTCGATCAGGGCGCCCGCGCCGGCGGCGGGCGTGGCCTTGACGCCGCAGCCGACGCCGCAATACGGGCAGGTGGTGCGGACCGCTCCTTGATGCAGTTCCATACTTGCTCCTTCAGGCGGCTTGCGCCTCGCACAGCGCGGGACCGAACAGCAGGCGGTCGCGGAAACCCGAGACGTCGGCGCGCCGCTGGATCAGGTCAAAATACCACGGACCGTCCGAGACGTCACCGTACAACACCGCGCCGGTGACGCGGTTGCCAGCAAGCACCAGGCGCTTGTAGACGCCGGCGCGGCGGTCGCGCAGCACCAGGTCTTCGCTGCCCTCCCCGCCCACGATGTCGCCGGCCGAGTACAGGTCGATGCCGGTGACCTTGAGCTTGGTGGCGGTGGCCTGCTGCACGTAGCGGCGGTGGCCGAAGCCGGCCAGGTGGGCGGCGCAGACCCGCGCCTGGTCCCAGATCGGGGCCACCAGGCCGAAGGTGTGCTTGCGGTGCTGGACGCATTCGCCCACCGCGTAGATGCGCGGGTCGTAGGTCTGCAGGGTGTCGTCCACCACGATGGCGCGCTCGACGTGCAGGCCGGCCGCGCGCGCCAGGCCGACATTGGGACGCACGCCGGCCGCCATCACCACCAGGTCGGCGGCGCACTCGCTGCCGTCCGTGAAGCGCACGCCTTCCACGCGCTCCTCGCCGAGGATGGCCTCAGTCTGGCTCGACAGCAGGATGCGCAGGCCGCGCCCCTCCAGTTCGGCGCGCAGCAGCAGGGCGGCATCCGGGTCGAGCTGCTGGTTGAGCAGGCTGTCGGTCAGGTGCACCACGGTCACGTCCATGCCGCGGCGCTTGAGGCCATTGGCGGCCTCCAGGCCCAGCAGGCCGCCGCCGATCACCACCGCGCGCCCGCCCGCGCGCGCGGCGGCCAGCATGGCCTCGACGTCGTCCAGGTCGCGGAAACCCACCACGCCGAGCAGCTGCGCGCCCGGCACCGGCACGATGAAGGGGCTGGAGCCGGTCGCCAGCAGCAGGCGGTCGTAGGCGACTTCGAGCCCGCTTTCGGCGCGCACCACGCGGCGCCAGCGGTCGATCGCCACCACCGGGTCGCCCGCATGCAGCACGATGCCCTGCTGCGCGTACCACTCGCGGGTGTGCAGGACGATGTCCTCGAAGGCCTTCTCGCCCGCCAGCACCGGCGAGAGCATGATGCGGTTGTAGTTCACGCGCGGCTCGGCGCCGAACACGGTGATGTCGTACTGGCCGGGGGCCAGGGCCAGCAGCTCGTCGACGGTGCGCATGCCGGCCATGCCGTTGCCCACCACCACCAGCGAGGGTTTCAGGCGGCGATCCATACCTTGCCTCCCTCGAGGCGGGCCGGGTAGCTGGCCACCGAGCGCTCCGGCGCCTCCAGGCACTCGCCGCTCTGCAGGTCGAAGTGCTGCTTGTAGATGGGGGAGGCGACCACGATGCGCTCGCCCAGGCTGCCGACGATGCCGCGCGAGAGCACGGCGGCGCTGGAATGCGGATCGAAGTTGTCGATGGCGAACACGCGCGGCGCGTCCTCGCCGACGCGGAACACGGCCACCTGGCGGCCGTTCAGCAGTGCCGCCACGCCGGTGTCGGGCACGATCTCGTCGATATGGCAGACGGCGGTCCAGTTGTCGAGTTGCAGGTCACGGTGCATGCTGTTCTCCTTGATGACGATGAGCGCTGCGCCAGTCAGGCCGCGCTGGCGATCGGAATGGTGCGGCGGCGTTCTTCCGGCGCGGCCGGACGGATCTGGCCGCGCTCGGGCACGAAGACCACGTTGTCGTCGCCGGCCTCGCTGTTGACGAAGTGGCGGAAGCGGCGCCGCACGTTCGGGTCGGTGACGGCTTCCTTCCATTCGCAGGCATAGGTGTCGACCACGTGCTGCATCTGGGCTTCCAGCTCGGCGGCGATGCCGAGCTTGTCCTCGACCACCACCTGCTTCAGGTAGTCCAGGCCGCCCTCCAGGTTCTCGCGCCATACGCTGGTGCGCTGCAGGCGCTCGGCGGTGCGCACGTAGAACATCAGGAAGCGGTCGATGTAGCGCACCACGGTGGCGTCGTCCAGGTCGGAAGCGATCAGCTCCGCGTGGCGCGGCTTCATGCCGCCGTTGCCGCACACGTAGAGGTTCCAGCCCTTCTCGGTGGCGATCAGGCCCACGTCCTTGCCCTGGGCCTCGGCGCACTCGCGGGTGCAGCCGGACACACCGAACTTGATCTTGTGCGGGGCGCGCAGGCCCTTGTAGCGGTTTTCCAGGGCGATGGCGAAGCCGACGCTGTCGCCCACGCCGTAGCGGCACCAGGTCGAACCCACGCAGGACTTCACCGTGCGCAGCGACTTGCCATAGGCGTGGCCGGATTCGAAGCCGGCCGCGATCAGCTCTTCCCAGATCAGCGGCAGCTGCTCGACGCGCGCGCCGAACAGGTCGACCCGCTGGCCGCCGGTGATCTTGGTGTACAGGCCGTACTTCTTGGCCACCTGCCCCACCGCGATCAGGCCGTCGGCGGTGACCTCGCCGCCCGGCATGCGCGGCACCACCGAATAGGTGCCGTCCTTCTGGATGTTGCCGAGGAAGTAGTCGTTCGAGTCCTGCAGGCTGGCGTGCCTGGGCTTGAGCACGAAGTCGTTCCAGACCGAGGCCAGGATGTTGGCCACGGTCGGCTTGCAGACGTCGCAGCCCAGGCCGTGGCCGTGGCGCTCCAGCAGTTCGGGGAAGCTCTTGATGCCTTCCACCCGCACCAGGTGGTAGAGCTCCTGGCGCGAATAGGCGAAGTGCTCGCACAGGTGGTTGTTGACCGCCACGCCCAGCTTCTTGAGCTCCGCGTTCATCACCTGGGTCATCAGGGGCACGCAGCCGCCGCAGGAGGTGCCGCCCTTGGTGCAGCTCTTCAGGGCGCCGATGGTGGTGGCGCCGGCGGCTACCGCCTCGCACAGCGCGCCCTTGCTGACGTCGTTGCAGGAGCAGACCTGGGCGCTGGCCGGCAGCTTGTCCACGCCGATGGCCGGGCGGGCGCCGCCACCGTCTGGCAGGATCAGGAATTCGGGCGCTTCCGGCAGTTCGATCCGGTTGAGCATGGTCTGCAGCAGTTCGCCGTAGGGCGAGGCGTCGCCCACCAGCACCGCGCCCAGCAGGTACTTGCCGCAGTCGGATACCACGATCTTGCGGTAGACCTGCTTGCGCTCGTCCAGGAACTGATAGCTGCGGCAGCCCGGTGTGGCCGCATGGGCGTCGCCGATGCTGGCCACGTCCACGCCCATCAGCTTGAGCTTGGTGCTCATGTCGGCGCCGGAGAAGTCCGCTTCGACGCCCAGCAGGTCGCGCGCGGCCACGCGCGCCATGTCGTAGCCCGGCGCGACCAGGCCGAACAGCTGGCCCTTCCACAGCGCGCATTCGCCGATGGCGTAGATGTGCGGGTCGGAAGTCAGGCAGCGGTTGTCGATCACCACGCCGCCGCGCGGGCCGATGGCCAGGCCGGCGGCGCGCGCCAGCTCGTCGCGCGGGCGGATGCCGGCCGAGAACACGATCATGTCGGTGTCCAGGTGGCTGCCGTCCGCGAACTGCATGCGGTGGGTGCCCTCCTCGCCATCGACGATGGCCAGGGTGTTCTTCTGGGTGTGCACGCCCACGCCCAGCTCCTCGATCTTGGCGCGCAGCAGGCGCGCACCCGGATCGTCGACCTGCACCGCCATCAGGCGCGGCGCGAACTCGACCACGTGGGCGGCCAGGCCCATGTCGCGCAGGGCCTTGGCGCACTCCAGGCCCAGCAGGCCGCCGCCGACCACGACGCCGGTGCGCGAGCGCGCCCCGCACTCCTGCATCTTCTCCAGGTCTTCGATGGTGCGGTAGACGAAGCAATCCTTGCGCTCCGCGCCCGGCACCGGCGGCACGAAGGGAAAGGAACCCGTGGCCAGCACCAGCTTGTCGTAGTGGACCTCTTCGCCGCCGGCGAGGCTGACGCTGCGCGCCGCCGGGTCGATGGCCACCACCTTCGCGTTCAGGCGCAGGTCGAGGTCGTCCCGCTCGAAGAAGCCCGGCGCGACCAGCGACAGCTCGTCCGCGCTCTTGCCGGAAAAGTATTCCGACAGGTGGACCCGGTCGTAGGCCGGGCGCGGTTCCTCGCCCAGCACGGTGACGCGCAGGCCGGGGCGGCCTTCCTGGGCCAGGGTTTCGACGAACTTGTGGCCCACCATGCCGTGGCCGATGACGACGATATGCATGCTGCTGCTCCTTCCTAGGCTGCGGAGACGGCCGGCGCGCTGTCGGCGGCGGTCATGGTGAAGCGCGCGGCGATCGCGCAGATGCTGGAGGCCAGCACCAGCGCGCTCAGGATCATGAGGGTCTGGCGCACGTCGCCGGTGCCTTTCATCAGGAAGCCGGCCGCCACCGCGCCGACGTTGCCGCCGGCGCCGACGATGCCGGCCACGCCGCCCAGGGCCTTGGGCGCCACGAAGGGCACCAGAGCGTAGGTGGCGCCGCAGGCCATGTGGGTGAACAGGCCGAAGATCAGCATCGCGATCACGGCGTAGCTGACGGCGTCGGCGTTGGCGAACCACAGCAGGCCCAGGCCTTCGCCGATCATCAGCACGAACAGCACGGTGACGCGGCTGTTCAGGGTGCCGGCGTTGGCGGCGCGGTCCGAGACCCAGCCGCCGAGGGCGCGGGCGAACAGGGCCAGCAGGCCGAAACTGCCGGCCGCCAGGCCCGCTGCGCCCAGCGACAGGCCGAAGTGTTCGACGTAGTAGACGGCGGCGATGTTGTGGATGAAGATCTCGATGCCGAAGCAGGCGCCGTAGGTGACGAACAACAGCCAGGCGCGGTAGTTACGGCAGCCGGCCACGAAGCTCGCCCAGCCTCCCTTGCCCGAGCCTTCCGGCATCATGCCGACCTTGCGCAGGTCTTCGTAGTTACCGGCCGGGCAGTCCTGGGTGTAGCGCCAGTAGAAGAAGGCCATGATGATCATCATGATGCCGGGGACCACCAGGGCCACGCGCCAGCTCATGGACTGGCTCACGCCCAGCATGACGACGGCGGTGAGCAGCAGCGGCATCACCGCCTGCGCCGCGCCGCCGCCGGCATTGCCCCAGCCGGCCGCCGCCGCGTTGGCGGTGCCGACCACTTTGGAGGAGAACATCACCGAGGTGTGGTACTGGGTGATCACGAAGCTCGCGCCGACCGCGCCGATCCCGAGGCGGAACAGCAGGAAGCTTTCGTAGCTCTGCGCCATGGCCACGCCCAGCACGGGGATGGAGCCGAGCAGCAGCAGGCCGGTGTAGGTCTTGCGCGGGCCGAAGCGGTCGCACAGCGGGCCGACCAGCAGGCGCACGAAGATGGTGATGGCGACCGCCGCGATGTTGATGTTGGCGATCTGCTGCATCGACAGGCCGAATTCGCCTTTGATCACCGGCATCAGCGGTGCGCAGGCGAACCAGGCGAAGAAGCAGATGAAGAAGGCAACCCAGGTGAGGTGAAAGGCGCGCATCGGCGCGCCGGTGAACGAGAAGAGCTTGATGCTGTCCGCTTTGCTGGCCATGTTTCTTCCTTTGAAAACAAAAAGGCGTCCGCTGCCTTGCCGCACGGTGCGGGGGCTGCGGACGCCGTTGTCCAGGTTGCCGGCCCCTCGTTAGGCCGGCGGAGATATTTCGGGGATCGCCTTTGATCCTGTACAGGGTATGAGCAAGAGGCGTGCCAAGCGGGCCACAGAGGGAAGCGGGACAGGCGCACTGGCTTGGGCGCTACATTGCAGTGCACCATTCACCGAAATGATGCACGCCTATGCACTTATGGTGGGCCAAAGCGCCAAGCCGACCGTTTGACTTCGATTTGCCCAGCCAGCTTCAAAGCCGTCATTCCCGCGCAGGCGGGAATCCAAGTTTGCATGCGTCACCACTACGCTAAGAACTTGGATTCCCGCCTTCGCGGGAATGACGGGCAGGGGGCGCAAAACTCGAAGCGTAGCCCTCGGGATCACTACCATCCCACACCTTCCCATCCATCAGCGTGGAACTGCGCAGTTCCCCCTGCGGCAGCGGCGTCCCGCTCAGTTCCGCCGCTTCGCGATACAGCTTCACCCGGTTGACCGAGCGCGCCACCGCCAGGTAGTCCAGGTCTTCCCGCAGCAGGCCCCAGCGCCGGTGCTGGGTCATGAACCACATCCCATCCGACAGCCAGGGAAAGCTCGCCTCGCCGTCCGCGTAGAAGCGCAGGCCGTTATGACCGCGCCAGCCGCCGCACTCGCTGTGGCGCCCGGCCAGGCAATAGGTCAGCACTTCGCGCGCCGCGTTGACGTAGGCCGGGCTGGCCAGCACCTCGGCCGCCGCCTCGCGGTTGGTGCGCGAGGCATCCAGCCAGCGCGCCGCTTCCAGCAGGGCCGCGACCATCGCGCGGCAGGTGTTCGGATGCTTGTCCGCGAACTCGGCGCGCGTGCCCAGCACCTTGCCCGGATGGTTGGGCCACACCTGCTCGCTCGACGCGGCCAGCACGCCGGCCCCATCGCGCACCGCGCGCTGGCCCCAGGGCTCGCCCGCGCAGAAGCCGTCCATGTGCCCTGCCGCGAGACTGGCCGCCATCTGCCCCGGCGGCACCGTCACCAGCTGGCAGTCGATCCCGGGATCGATGCCGGCCGCCGCCAGCCAGTAATACAGGAACATCGCGTGGTTCCCGGTCGGGAAGGTGTGCGCCAGGGTCAGGCGGCGCCGCTCCGCGTGCAGCAGGCGCGCCAGCTGGGCCGGCTCGTGGGCGTAGTTCGCCAGCCGCCGCGACAGCGTGATGTTCTGCCCGTTCTGGTTCAGGTTCATGAGCGCCGCCATCGAGCGCTGCTGGGTGCCGATGCCGGTCTGGACTCCGTATAGCAGGCCATACAGCACCTGGCCCGCGTCCAGCTCCCCTCCCAGCAGGCGGTCGCGCATGCCGGTCCAGGACAGCTCGCGGCTGAGCGCGAACTTGACGCCGTACTTCTCGTCCAGCCCGAGCACCGAGGCCATCACCACCGGCGCGCAGTCCGCCAGCGGCATGAAGCCGATGCGAACGGTGTCGATCTCGGGTTGGTCCGATCCGGCGGCCCATGCGCCGCCTCCTGCCAGGTCTGCCATAACTCTCCTTTGCCCGCGGCCTCAGCCGAGCAGGTCTTCGACGTCGAGGATGCGCTGGGCGATCTCGGCCAGCTTCATGTTCTTGTTCATGGCCAGGGTACGCAGGCGCTGGTAGGCCTGTTCCTCGGTCAGCTTGTAGCGCGTCATGAGCAGGCCCTTGGCGCGGTCGACGACCTTGCGCTCGGCCAGCTTCTGGCGCGTGTCGGACAGCTCTTCCAGCAGCTTCTGCTCGCGCCGGAAGCGCGCCAGCGCCACGTCCAGCACCGGCTTCACGCGCTCCGGCTGCAGGCCCGCCACGATATAGGCCGAGACCCCGGCCGCCATCGCCGCGTCCATGCTGGCCGGGGCGTCGTCCTCGGTGAACAGGACGATGGGGCGGCGCTCGTCGCGGGTGGCGATCACGATGTGTTCGAGGACGTCGCGCGCGTCGGATTCGCTGTCGGCGATGATCAGGTCGGGCTGCAATTGGGCGATGCGCTCGGGCAGGAAGACGTCCGCCGGCAGCGAGGCGACCAGGTCGTAGCCCGACTCGAGCAGCCCAATGCGCAGCGCGGCGCTGCGCCGGGCCTGGGCGGCCAGGGCTTCGTCGGGGTCGGCGCCCGCGACCGTGGCGGGCAGCACGACGACGATGCGCAGGTGCGGCAAATGGGGTGAAGCACTGTCTGGCGATTTCATGCCAGCAGGTCATGCAAGATTCGCACCACCCACCAAAAGACACAGTTCCCTTCGCCCTTCTTATTCACGCCGGCTCGGGCGAGACATTCGCGCAACAAATAACTGCCGTGGAGCAACATCGACAACTATTCACCGTTCGTATCGATGGAATCACGAATCTAAAGTTTTCTTATGACGAAATTCTTCCTATACTGCAACGCAACATCGCAGCATTTACCGGAGAAACCCATGACCGCCACCACCAACTTCATCGCCGCCGCCCTCGCCGCCATCCGCGCTTTCTCGCAAGAGCTCTACGCCGCCCACGGCGGCTGGGCGCCTTCGGTGCGGGGTTGATCATGAGCCTGCTCGAATACGTCCCCATCGCCTTCGCCGTGCTGGTGATCGTCGGCCGCGTCGCCATGTTCCTGCCGCGTCCGCCGAAAGGCCCCTACACCGCGATCTGATCGCCGCCCGCGGCATTGCGCCGCAACATGGCTTTCCTCCCGAGCGCCGCCCATGCAGCCGCATGCGCGGCGCTACGTCTTTACGACAAAAATCCCGCCTGTATTGACGCATCGCAAAGAGTCGCCTGAGCTAGAATGCAGTTCGAATTTTCTGGCAAGAAAGCAAACCATGACGATGCGACCACCCGTATTCTTACTCGCTGCGCTGCTGGCGCTGCCGGCTGCGGCCTCCACCCCCATCACCCTCGACCAGGCCATGGCCCACCCGGACTGGATCGGCAACCCGGTCGAAGCGGCCTGGTGGAGCTGGGACGGCAAGCAGGTGTACTACAAGCAGAAGCGCACCGGCTCGCCGATCCGCGACACCTTCCAGGCCCTGCCCCAGCCGCGCCGCGTGGCGGACCCCGAGCTGGGCAAGCTCGACAGCCCGGACCTGATCTATAGCCGCGACCATAGCCGCATGCTGGTGCTGCGCAATAACGACCTGTTCGAGCGCGACCTGAAGAGCGGCGCCCTGGTGCAGATCACCCGCGGCGCCAGCAAGCTGGAAGCGGTGCAGTACACCGCCGACGAGCGCGGCGTGCACTACCGGGTCGGCAGCGACTGGTATCTGTGGGACCGCGCCAGCAAGGTGGTCGGCCCGGCCGCCCTGCCGCGCGCCGCCAAGGACCCGGCCGCGCCGGACGACGACAGCCTGCGCGCCATGCAACTGCGCCTGATGGCCACGCTCAAGCGCCAGAAGGACGAGCGCGACGCCCTGCGCGATCGCACCGACGAGCTGCGTCGCATCGACCCGAGCATGGCGCCGGCGCCGGTCTACCTGGGCGATAAGGTCGTGATCGAGGACAGCGGGCTGTCGCCGGACGGCCGCTGGCTGATCGTCGCCACCGCGCCCAAGGGCGCCGACAAGGGCCGCGTGGGCAAGATGCCGCGCTACGTGACCGAGTCGGGCTACGAGGAATTCGACGACCAGCGCACCCGCGTCGGCCGCAACAATCCGGCCGGCCACGCACTGAAGCTGATCGACCTGCGCACCAACAAGGTGCAGGACCTGTCTTTCGACGTGCTGCCGGGCGTGACCCAGGACCCGCTGGCCGAGCTGCGCAAGGCCGCCAAGCAGGACCCGCTGAAGGGCAACCGCGCTGTGCGCGTGGCCGACGGTCCGGGCACGATCAACTGGAGCGCGGATGGCGGCAAGGTCGCCATCATGCTGCGCTCGGTCGACAACAAGGACCGCTGGATCGTCGGCGTCGACCTGGCGGGCGCCAAGCTGCAGCCGCTGCACCGCCTGAGCGACGTCGCCTGGGTCAACTACGACAACAACGAATTCGGCTGGCTGCCGGACAACCGCAGCCTGTGGTTCCTGTCCGAGGAAAGCGGCTACTCGCACCTGTACACCCTGGACACCGCCGCCGGCGGCGCCGCGCGCGCCCTGACCTCGGGCAAGTGGGAAGCCTCGGAGGTGCGCTGGACCCGCGACGGCGGCACCGCCTACCTGATGTGCAACCGCGCCAACCCGGGCGACTACGAGGTCTGCGCCGTCAACGGCAAGACCGGCGCTATCCGCGAAGTGACCCAGCTCGACGGCGTCGAGCGCTTCCGCCTGTCGCCGCGCGAAGACAAGCTGCTGGTGCACTGGTCCTCGAGCTACACCCCGGTGCAGTTGGCCACCGTCGGCGTCGCCGGCGGCGCGGCGACCAAGCTGACCGACACCCGTACCGCCGAGTACAAGGCGCGCCAGTGGATCGAGCCGCAATACGTGGCCGTGCCCTCGAGCGCCGGCGGCGACCCGGTCTGGGCCAAGCTGTACCGCCCGGCCCAACTGGACCCGAACAAGAAGTATCCGGTGGTGATGTTCGTGCACGGCGCGGGCTACCTGCAGAACGTCAGCAAGCGTTATCCGAACTACTTCCGCGAGCAGATGTTCCACAACCTGCTGGTGCAGCAGGGCTACGTGGTGCTCGACATGGACTACCGCGCCTCCAAGGGCTACGGCGCCAAGTGGCGCACCGCGATCTACCGCCAGATGGGCCACCCCGAGCTGGAGGACTACATCGACGGCCTGAACTACATGGTCAAGCAGCACCAGGGCGACCCGGCCAATGTCGGCATCTACGGCGGCAGCTATGGCGGCTTCATGACCTTCATGGCCCTGATGCGCGCCCCGGACCAGTTCAAGGCCGGCGCCGCGCTGCGTCCGGTGACCGACTGGACCAGCTACAACCACGAGTACACCTCGAACATCCTGAACACGCCGGATCTCGATCCGCAGGCCTACAAGGTGTCGTCGCCGATCGAGTATGCGGAGAACCTGAAGGGCCACCTGCTCATCTCGCACGGCATGATCGACGATAACGTGTTCTACCAGGACTCGGTGCGCATGGCGCAGCGCTTGATCGAGCTGAAGAAGGATAACTGGGAGCTGGCGAGCTATCCGATGGAAAGGCACGCGTACGTGCAGCCGGAGGCGTGGTTCGATCAGTATCGCCGGATCTACAAGCTGTTCGAGCGCACGCTCAAGCAGTAAGCGGCGTCACAACCTTAGTCAGCCTAACAACCGTTGTTAGCCTCAAAACCGTTGTTAGCCTCAAAACCGTTGTTAGCCTCAAAACCGTCGTCCCGGCGCAGGCCGGGACCCAAGTTCCGCTGAGTAGTCGGTAATCTACTCAGGCTCGCCAGCCCTCGCACGTCGTTCCCGCGAAGGCGGGAACCCAAGTTTAGTTGGGTAGCCGTTTACGCAAACTTGGGTCCCGGCCTTCGCCGGGACGACGTTTCAAGGCTAACGATTTACGCGTGCTGCGGCTGAAGGAAGTCGAGCAGCGTCAAGGCCACCACCTTGGTCGCCCGCCTCAAATCCTCCAGCAACAAGCGCTCATCCGCCTTCTTGGCGTTCGACTCGAGCACCGTGCGCGGCCCCGCCCCGTACAGCACCGCCGGAATCCCCTTCTCCCCATACAAGCGCGCATCCGCATACAGCGGCGTCCCCTGCGCCACGATCTCTTCGCCGATCACCTCGCGCCCGTGCCGCTGCAGGCTCTGCACCAGCCGCTCCGACCCCGGCAACGGCCGCAGCGCCTGCGACAGCAGCAGGCGCCGGATCTCCAGCCGTATCCCCGGCGCGTCGCGCACCGCGTCCTCGATCAGCGCCCGCAGCGCCGCCTCGACCGCCACCGGGTCTTCCTCGGGAATCATGCGCCGGTCCATCTTCATGACCACCTTGCCCGGCACGACGTTGGTATTGGTGCCCCCATCGATACGCCCCACCAGCATGGTCGGCGAATCGATCCCCGGCACCCGGCTCTTGATCTTCTTCAGTTCAGGCAGCTGCCCATAGATCGCGTTCAGGATGCGCGTGGCCGCCTGCAAGGCATCGACCGCCGTCTCCGGCATCGCCCCGTGCCCCGCCTTGCCGTGCACCGTGATCTCGAGCTGCAGGCAGGCGTTGTGGGCGGTGACGATGTTGTACGCGAAGCCCGCGGCGATCACGTAGTCCGGCCTGGTCAAGCCCTGCTCCAGCAGCCAGCCCGGCCCCAGCAGCCCGCCGAATTCCTCGTCGTAGGTGAAATGCAGCTCCAGCGCGCCGCGCAAGGGAATGCCCAGCGCCTCCAGCGCGCGCACCGCGAACACATAGGTCGCGAAGTCGCTCTTGGACACGGCCGCCGCGCGCCCGTACAGGTAGCCGTCCTCCACCACCGCGCCATACGGCGGCTTGGTCCAGCCTTCGCCCGGCGGCACCACGTCGCCGTGCGCATTGAGCGCCAGCGTCGGCCCGCCCGCGCCATAGGGCCGGCGCACGATCAGGTTGGTGATGCTCTGCATGCCGTAGTCGCGCACCTGCTGCGCCGGCACCGCATGGCGCTCGGCCTGCCAGCCATAGGTCTCCAGCATCGCGGCCACCGCTTCGGCGTGGGGCGCGTTGTCGCCGGGCGGGGTATCGGTCGGAATGCGCACCACCTGCTGGAGGAAGCCGACCTCCTCGTCGAAATGCGCGTCGATCCACGCCAGCAGGCGCTGTTGCATTTGTTCGTCCATTTACTGTTTTCCTGTCTTGGCGCCGGCCTCGAACCATGCGCCGATCTGGGCGCGCTCGGCGTCGGTCATGTTGGTGAGGTTCGCCAGCGGCATGGCGTGGGTCTGCACCGTCTGCTGGTAGATGCGGGCCGCGTTCTGGCTCACGAGTTCGGGCGTGTGCAGCATGACGCCAGCCGGTGCGCTGGCGAAGCCGGGCTGGGTCGGCTGCTGGGCATGGCAGGCCACGCAGCGCTGCTCGACGATGCTTCGCACGGCGGCGAATTGGGCGCCCGCGTCCACGCCGGCCTGCGCCGGCGCCGCGTTGGGTGGCGGGGGCGCGATCACGACGGCCAGTCCCAGGAGCAGCGCGAGGCCCATGGCCGGATACTTCCATTCGATCCGGCCCTTGTGGCGCAGGTTGAAGAAATGCCGGATCAGCACCCCGGCCAGCATGATCACCGCCAGCACAGCCCAGGCATGCGGGTGACGATAGGTCATGGCGTAGTGGTTGCTGATCATGATGAACAGCACCGGCAAGGTGAAGTAGTTGTTGTGGACGCTGCGCTGCTTGGCCTTGATGCCGTAGGCGGGGTCGGGCTTCTGCCCGGCCAGCATCGCATTCACCATCTTGCGCTGACCGGGAATGATCACCATCGCCACGTTGGCCACCATCATGGTGCCGATCATCGCCCCCACGTGCAGGTAGGCCGCGCGTCCGCTCAGCAGATGGGTGAGCACCCAGCTCGACGCCACCAGGAAGACGAAGACCACCGCGCCGAAGGCCAGGTCGTGCTTGCCCAGCGGCGAGCGGCACAGCAGGTCGTAGACCAACCAGCCCACCACCAGGCTGCCCAGGCCGATGCCGACCGCCTGCCAGCTGGAGAGATCGGCCACGCTGCGGTCCACCATCATGGCCTGGGCATTGAAGTAATAGACGATGAAGAGCAGCGCGAAGCCCGACAGCCAGGTCGAATAGGCTTCCCATTTGAACCAGTGCAGCTCCTTGGGCAGTTCGCTTGGTGCCACCAGGTACTTCTGCGGGTTGTAGAAGCCGCCGCCGTGCACCGCCCACAGTTCGCCCGACACGCCCTTCCTGGCCAGCTCGGAGCCGGGCGCCGGCGGGCGGATGGTGTTGTCGAGCCAGACGAAATAGAAGGAAGCGCCGATCCAGGCGATGCCCGTGATGATGTGCAGCCAGCGCACCAGCAGGTTGAGCCATTCAAGGCCGTAGGGAGCGAGATAGCCGAGCACGTCCATTGAGCTTCCTGAAAAGGGAATGCGTCGAAGATAAACCGATTTCAATTTGTACAACATGAAAACTAGCGTATATTCAACATATCTGTATTGATATACGCAACGACGATGGCCAGCCTGCCCCAGCATCTCGACCTGCACCTGATCCGCATCCTGTATCTCTTGCTTGTGGAAAAGAACGTGTCGCGTGTCGCGCTCAAGCTGAACCAGCCCCAGCCTTCGATCTCGGCCTCGCTGCGCAAGCTGCGCGAACTGACCGGCGACCCGCTGCTGGTGCGCGGCGCGCGCGGGATGGTGCCGACCCAGCACGGCGAAAGCCTGCTGAAACCCGCCAAGCGCATCCTCGACGAGGCCGAGAGCCTGTTCATCAAGAAGTCGCCCTTCGTGCCCGAAGAGGCGGCGCGCACCTTCCACATCGCCGCGCCGGACTACCTTGACACCCAGTTCCTGCCCAACGTGGTGGCCGCCCTGCGCCGCGGCTCGCCCAACAGCAAGGTCGTGATCCACAGCCTGGGGCCGGGCCTGGACTACCTGCGCATGCTGTCCGACGGCGAGATGGACCTGGTGATCGCCAACTGGGACGAGCCGCCGGCCCACCTCCACATCTCCAAGCTGTTCGAGGACCCGATCATCTGCACCATGCGCGCGGACAGCCCCTATGCGCGGCGCACCGCGAGCGACGCCATGACGGTCGAGGACTATCTCAGCCTGCCCCACGTCGCGCCTTCGCAGATGCTGCCCGGCTACCACGGCGTGATCGACGCTTTCCTCGAGCGCCAGGGCATGCAGCGCAAGGTGGCGGTGGAGTCGCCCTACTTCGGCGTGATCCCCTACATGCTGACCCAGACCGACCTGGTGCTGACCACCGGCCGCCAGTTCATCCGCTTCTACGAAAAGACCCTGCCGCTGAAAAGCTTCGCGGTGCCGGTCAAGTTCCCGCCGATGCGCTTCTACCAGCTGTGGCACCAGCGGGTGCACCTGTCGACCGAGCACAAATGGCTGCGCGACCAGGTGAGCGCCGCCGCGCGCGCGCTGGCGACCGGCTAGCGCCCAGCTGTATATGCGGGCGCGCAGGACGCGCATGTGGCGCGGCATATGAAGCACCAGGCTTGACGGAGCTATCATCGAAGGCTGACAAGGACGGATTGCCATGACCTCTCTCGACCACCTCAACGCCTGCGCTACGCCGGATTTCGTCGCCGCCCTGGGCGGCATCTACGAGCACTCGCCCTGGATCGCCCAACGGGCCGCCGCAGAGCGGCCCTTCGCCAGCCTGGCCGCGCTCAAGCTGGCCTTGCAGCGCGTGGTCGACGCGGCGAGCGAAGACGAACGCCTCGCCCTGCTGCGCGCCCACCCCGAGCTGGCCGGCAAGGCGGCGATCGCGGGCGAACTGACGGCCGAGTCGACCAGCGAACAGGCCAGCTCGGGCCTGAACCGCTGCTCGCCCGAGGAATACGCCACTCTCCAGGACCTGAACGCCCGCTACAACGAGAAGTTCGGCTTTCCCTTCATCCTGGCCGTCAAGGGACCGACCGGGCGCGGCCTGCCGCGCCAGGCGGTGATCGACACCTTCGCCCGGCGCCTCAAGAACGGGCGCGCCGCCGAGATAGCCGAGTGCCTGCGCCAGGTGCACCGCATCGCCGAAATCCGCCTGAACGAACTGTTCAAGGTGGCGCCGGTTTTCGGGCCGCAGGTGATGGAATGGGCCGAGCGGCTGGGCGAGATCAGCGACAGCGACACCGATCTCACCTGCGCCTACATGACGCCGGCGCATCAGCTGACCGCCGCCATGCTGGCCAACTGGATGCGCGAGGCCGGCATGGAGGTCCACATCGACGCGGTCGGCAACGTGGTCGGGCGCTACGCGGCCGCCCGCCCGGGCGCGCCGGTCCTGCTCACCGGCTCGCACTACGACACCGTGCGCAATGGCGGCAAATACGACGGCCGCCTCGGCATCCTGCTGCCGTTGGCCATCGTGGGTCACCTGCACGCACGCGGCGAGCGCCTGCCCTTCGACCTCGAAGTGATCGGCTTCGCCGAAGAGGAAGGCGTGCGCTTTCGCAGCACCTTCCTCGGCAGCAGCGCGCTCACCGGCAGCTTCGACCCCGCCCTGCTGGAACAGCAGGACGCGGAGGGCATCAGCATGCGCCAGGCGCTTGAAGCGGCCGGGCACGACCCGGCCGCCATTCCCGCCATCGCCCGCGATCCGGCCACGCTGCTGGGCTTCGTCGAAGTCCACATCGAGCAGGGCCCGGTGCTGCTCGAACGCGGCCTGCCGCTGGGCGTGGTGACGGCGATCGCCGGCAGTTCGCGCTACCTGGTGGAGCTGGACGGCGTCGCCAGCCATGCCGGCACCACGCCCATGCACATGCGGCGCGACGCCGCGGCGGCGGCGGCCGAGATCGTGCTGCTGGTCGAACAACGCTGCCGCGGGCGCGGCGCGCTGGTCGGCACCGTAGGCCAACTGGAGGTGCCGGCCGGCTCGGTGAACGTGGTGCCGGGCGCCTGCCGCCTGTCGCTCGACATCCGCGCGGCCGACGACGCCACCCGGCTGGCGGCGGTGGACGACATCTTGGCCGGCATCCAGGCCATCTGCGCGAGGCGCGGCATCGAGGAAAGGCTGTGGAAGCTGGTCGAGGCCGAAGCCGTGCCTTGCGCGCCGCGCCTGATGGACATGCTCGGCGCGGCCGTGGAACGCGCCGGCCTGCCGCGCTACGACCTGCTGTCGGGCGCCGGCCACGACGCCATGCGCATGGCCGCCATCACCGAGGTGGCGATGCTGTTCACGCGCTGCGGCAACGGCGGAATCAGTCATAATCCCCTGGAGACGATGACGGCGGACGACGCCGAGATCGCCGGACAGGTGCTGCTCGATTTCCTGCGCAGCTACGCCTGACTCGTCCACGATCACGACAGACAGGAGACCCGATGAGCTACGATCAGAACAATCCTTTCGCCCGTATCCTGCGCGGCGAACTGCCCTGCGTGAAGGTGTACGAAGACGCGCACACCCTGGCGATGATGGACATCATGCCCCAGGCCGAAGGCCACGTGCTGGTGCTGCCGAAGCAGGCGGCCGCGGAGCTGCTGGCGCTGTCCGAAGAAAGCGCGGCGGCCTGCATGCGCACCGTGAAACTGGTCGCGCAGGCCGTCAAGACCGCCCTTGAGCCGCCGGGCATCATGATCGCCCAGTTCAACGGCCCGGCCGCCGGCCAGACGGTGCCGCACGTGCACTTCCACATCGTGCCGCGCCAGGAGGCGGCGCCGCTGCGGCCGCACGCCGCCGTCCCGGCCGATACCGAGCATCTGAAAGCGCTGGCCGGGCGGATCATCGCCGCCCTGCCCAGCGCCGGCTGAGGTGGACCCGGCCTCGCTTCCTTCCACGGCGGCCGCTTACGACCTGCTGGCCGAACGCTGGCTGGACGGGCAGCTGCCAGCCGATTACGGTTTGCCGCAACACGCCCGCGCGCTCGCCTTTCTCGCCGAGCACGCAGGTTGGGCCCTGCACGTGGGTTGCGGTTGCAGCACGCGTTTCAACGCCCTGCTGCGCGCGGCCGGCCTGCAGATCGAAGGCATCGACGTCTCGGCGCGCATGATCGCGCTGGCCCGGGCCGCCGATCCGGCGATGCTGCTGCACCATGCGGATGCCTGCACCTGGGAGCCGCCGCGCCGCTACCGCTTCATCTCCGCCTGGGACAGCCTCTGGCACGTCCCGCTCGGGCGGCAGCGGGACGTGATGTTCAAGCTCATGGGCGCGCTGGAGCCGGGCGGCGTCTTCATCTTCTCCACCGGCGGCACCGACGCGCCGGCGGAACACGTCGATAGCGCGATGGGGCCCGAGCTCTACTACGCGACGCCCGGCGTTCCCGCGCTGTTGGCGCTGGTCCAGGAGGGCGGCTGCATCTGCCGCCATCTCGAATTCGACCAGCACCCGGAACGGCACCTGTACCTGGTCGTCCAGCGCGCCTAGGCTGGATCAGCGCAGGTCGCCGGTCTCGAAGTAGACGGTGCCGACCACCGGGGCGAGCCGGCGCAAGGCGGCTTCCGGGTTCGCCATGCCGTCCTTGGCGACCGTCAGCGGCGCCGGCGCCGGGCCGGCCAGTTTGAGGATGTGATCGTAGTCGGGCCGGCTGTCCAGCCGCTTCACCAGATACTTCCCGACCGGCAGATAGTGCGCTTGCGCGCGGGCGCGCACGCTGGGGTCGAGGCGCTCGAACAGCAGGACCTTCTCGACCACGAAGCCGGCCTGCGCGATTTCCTCCTTGCCGTCGCGCTCGAAGTGCCCGCTGAATACCTTGGCCTGGAAGGCGCGGACGGGATTCGGTGCGCCCGGGCCGAGACGCGACAGTTCGAAGCGCTCGGGATCGATGGTCCACAGCGCGGTCGTGCCCTGCATGCGCTCGCGCAGGGTCCGGTCGAGCTTCGGATCGCTCAGGCGCACCTGGAGCACCATCTGGTGATCGTGCGGCGCGCGGAACATCGGCAGGTGCGAGGCGTACAGGCCGTCGCGGTCGCCGAACAGGGCCATGCCGTGGCTGCCATAGGTGGCGTCATGCTTGGCCTGTTGGGCGGCCCCGTGCGCAGCGTCGTGCCCGGGGTGGTGCGCGACGTGCTGCGCGAGCGCGGGAGCGGCGACGAAGCAGGCCAACATCAGCCAGCGTTGCAGAAAACGGATTGCTTTCATGGTGCTTGTTCCGAAGTCGATAGTCGGGCATAGTAAGCGCATTTTCGTTTCCATCAAAGCAACTAATATTCACCGATCGTGTCCAACGAGGAAACATGAACCTGGCTGACCTGCGCGTCTTCGTCTGCGTCGCGCGCCACGATTCGCTGCACGCCGCCGCCCAGGAGTTGCACCTGACGCCCTCGGCCGTCTCCAAGTCGCTGCGCCGGCTGGAGGAGGACGTCGGGCTGCCGCTGTTCGACCGCAGCGCGCGCCAGCTGGTGCTGAACGACAGCGGCAAGCAGCTCCTTCCCCAGGCGCGCACCCTGCTCGAGCTGGCCGAGAAGGCGCGCATCGACCTGCAGGGCGAACGCGCCGGCCTCGATTGCCGCATCGGCGGACCGGCCGTGCTGCTGTGGCGCCATGCCGACGCCATGGCCCAGGCCCTGCTGCCCTACCCGTCCGCGCGCCTGCACCTGAAAGCCGTGTTCGAAGGCGACGCGCTGGCGGCCCTCGCACGCGGCGAGCTGGATGCCGCGCTCGTCACCGACGAGGCGCTGGACGGCGCGCTCCATCCCGGACAGTGGGAAGTCACCGACCTCGGCGAACTCGCGCTGGCGGTGATCGCGGGCCGCGCCCATCCGCTGGCAGCGGCCGTCGGCAAGCGCCGCGCCCTGCGGGTGAGCGTGCGGGAGGTCCTGGCCCATCCTTTCGCCTCGCCGGCGCGCTCTCTGTTCTGTGGCCAGGAGAGGGGCAGCCGTTCCGACGGCTGGCGCGACGGTCCGCTGCCTCGCATCATCCGCTACTGGACCGACGACCTCCAGGTCCTGCTCGACTTCGTGCGCAGCGGCGCCGCGCTGGCCTACCTGCCCGCTTTCGCCGCGCAGGAGCCTGCGCTGCTGGCCCTGGAGGTGCGCGATCTCGGCTTTTCCTCGGTCGAGCGGGTACGCCTGGTGTGGAAGCGAGATACGGCGCCGCAATGGCTGCGCGCGCTGGCGCACGCCTTATCCACGGCGGATTGACCTGTCCGATCGCGCCGCCTAGACTGGCCAAATTACCCCTCCTCTCCTGCACAGGTGACCGACATGCCTTACTCCCGCGCCTTGTTGCTGTCGCTGTTGCTCGGCCTTGTACAGCCCGTGCACGCGACCGTGCTGGTGAGCGAAGAGGATCCGGCAACGATGCTGAAGCGGAGATTGGCCGCCGCCGAAGCCGGCGACGTCGAAGCAATGAGTGGCCTGGGGAGGAAGTATCTCCACGGCTACGGCGTCGAGCCCGATCATCCGACAGCGCTGATGTGGCTCGAGCGCGCCGTCAAGGCGGGCGACCGGTCGGCGGTGACCCATCTCGCCTGGTGCCTCGAGCGCTGCCGGGGTATCGAGCGCGATCTCGTACGCGCCAGCCAACTGTTGCGCGAGAACGCCGCGCGTGGCGACGGCGCCGCGCTCGCCTCGCAGCGTCTCGGCGTCGCGCGCCGGGTGGCGGACCAGGTACGCGACTGGTCCAGGACCAGCGCTTCGCTCGAGGCCCGCTCCGCAGCCGCCCCGCCCCCGCAGCCCTACGGCCCCGAAGCATATGAGCCGGTCGAAGAGGCAAGCGCGCAGACAGCCCCGATCATGGCGCTGGCGCGGCTCGATGTTGAGGAGTTGCTCGATGTGGAACAGGCGCACGAGCTGCTCGTCCGATGCAGCGCCCAGGACAACGAATTCTGCATGGTGCAGCTCGGCGCCCTGCATCTGGCGCGCGCCGTGGAGACGCCGGATATCAGGCTTGCGGCCGCGCTCTTCGAGCGGGCCGCCGCCCGGGGCTACGCCCCGGGACAGTATTACCTCGCGCGTATGCTGACGTCCGGCGACGGCCTGCCGCGCGACGATACGCGCGCCGCTGCGCTCTGCACGCTGGCGAGCGATGCGGGCTTCGCACCGGCCGAGGTGGCGCTGGTCGTGATGCTGCTCGAAGGACGGGGAAAGCAGCGCGACGAGGAGCAGGCGCTGGCGCGCGCCGACCGGCTGACCGGCGCCGGCCAGGGGCCCGAGCTGCTGGAAGCCGCCGCCGAACTGGCCGGACGCCATCCGGCCGCCGCCGCGCGGCTCGAACAACGGGTGCGCGCCGCGCGCGCGGCGTTCTAGCTGGCGCTGGCGGCGCGGCCGCGCATCATGAGGCCATAGACCACGGCGGCGATCGCCACGCCCACGAACCAGGCATAGGTGTAGATGGTCTTGAAGCCCTCGCCCACGTCCGGGAAGGAAGCCGGGAAGGCCGCGTTCAGGAAGCCCGGGATGTTCGGCAGCACGCCCAGGGCGAAGGCGACGATGGCCGCAAAGTTCCAGCCGTTCCCGTACGAATAAATGCCGTCGTGGCGGTACATCTGGTCCACCTCCAGGCGGGTCTTGCGCACCAGGTAGTAGTCGACCATCAGGATGCCGGCGATGGGACCCAGCAGGGCCGAGTAGCCGACCAGCCAGGTGAAGATGTAGTTCTGGGCCGTTTCGAGGATCTTCCAGGGCATCATCACCAGCGCCAGCCCGGCCGTGATGTAGCCACCGGTGCGGTAGCTGATGGCGCGGGGCGCCAGCGCCGAGAAGTCGTAGGCGGGGCCGACCAGGTTGGCCGCCAGGTTGACGCTCACGGTGTCGATCAGGAGCACGATCAGGGCCACCAGCACCGCGATGCCGGTCATGCGCGCTGCCAGGTCGACCGGGTCCCACAGCGCCTTGCCGTACAGGACGATGGTGGCCGAGGTGACGATCACGGCCAGGGCCGCGAGCAGGCCCATGGGCACCGGCAGGCCGACCGTCTGGCCCACCACCTGGTCGCGCTGCGATTTGGCGAAGCGGGTGAAGTCGGGAATGTTCAGCGCCAGCGTGGCCCAGAAGCCGATCATGGCGGTGAGCGAGGGCCAGAACACCGTCCAGAACTGCCCTTCCTTCTTGCCGCCGGCGACGAATTGCGAGGGCTGGTCGAGCAGCGGGCCGAAGCCGCCGGCCTTGTCGTGGACCCACCACAGCAGCACGAAGCAGATCGCGATCTTGAGCGGCGCGGTCCAGGTCTCGAGCTGGCGGATCGATTCCATGCCATGCACCACGAAATAGAGCTGGATCGCCCAGAACGCCAGGAAGCACAGCAGCTGGGCGAAATTGATGCCCAGGGCTGCGATGGGCTCGCCGCCGATCGGGGCGCCGTTCATCACGCCCAGCAGGGTGTAGATCATGCTGCCGCCGAACCAGGTCTGGATGCCGTACCAGCCGCAGGCCACGATGGCGCGCATCAGGGCCGGCAGCTTGGCGCCGCTGGTGCCGAAGGAAGTGCGCGCCAGCACGGCGTAGGGAATGCCGTACTTGGCGCCGGCATGGCCGATCAGGAGCATGGGCAGCAGCACGATGGCGTTCGCCAGGAACACCGTCCAGACCGCCTGCCAGCCCGACATGCCGCCCTCCACCAGGCTGGCCGACAGGGTGTAGGCGGGGATGCACATCACCATCCCCACCCACAGGGCGGCGAAGTGGTACCAGCGCCAGGTGCGCTGGGCGGCGCTGGTGGGCGCGAGGTCCTCGTTCCAGAGGTCGTTATGCTCAAGGCTGTTGCTGCTCAAGGGGATTCTCCATGCATGAATGCCCGCGAGTGTAGCGCAATCGGCCCCTGGCCGCCGTCCCCCGCTAGGACTGGAGATCGGCGTGGATCGCCTGGGCGGCCAGCACGCCGTGGCGCAGCGCCAGCGCGGTATCCTGCCCCGGCGCGACGCAGTCCCCGCCGGCATAGATGCCCGGCAGCGCGGTGCGCAGGCAGTCGTCGACCCGCACCCGCTCGCCTTCGCGCGAGATGCGCGCTACCTGCTCGTCGCGTTCGCATTGCTCAGGCGCGGCCCGCCCCACCGCCTTGAACACGGCATGGGCGGCGATCTCGGTGAAGCCGCCGGTATGGGTCAGGCGTCCGTCGACCACCCGGGTCTGCTCGAAACGCACCGCCTGCACCCCGCCGCGCTCGTCGCGCAGCACCTCGAGCGGCGAGGCCCAGGGACGGATGCGCACGAAATGGGCGCGCGCGGTCTGTTCGACGTAGCCGTCGGCCTCGACGCCGTGGCGCAAGGCCAGGGTCACGTCCTGGGCGCCCAGGCGCTTGAGGCGCACCGCCATGTCGATCGCGCTGCGCGCCGCCCCGAGGACGATCGCGCGGTGCGGCACCGGCAAGGCCAGCAGGTCCTCGAGGCAGTGCACCGCCGCCACCCGCTTGCCGGCGTCGAGCAGGCCCGGCGGCTCGGCGCCGGAGACGCCCAGCACCCGGCCGGCGGCCAGGCCGACGCCGAGGAAGACGGCGTCATGGCACAGATGCAGCTCGGACAGGTCGAGGTTCTGGCCCAGCTTGCGCCCGTGTTCGATGCGGATGCGGCCCAGCGCGATCATGCGCTCCAGTTGCGCCAGGGTCTCGTCCCCGTCCGGCAGGGGCGGCTGTTCCTGCATGCGCTGGGAGGAACGCGCCTCGAACACCAGCACGCTGTTGCCCAGCAAGGCCAGGCGCGCGGCGCAGGCCAGTCCGGCGGGGCCGCCGCCGACCACGGCCACCTGTTTGCCGGTTAGGGATGCCGCCATGCGCGGCGCGCCGCGCGCAGGTTGCGCGGTGCTTGCTGCTGACTCGATCATATGCCACTCTTTTTTCGTTGTTATGGACATGCGGGCCCGCTTTCGTGGGCAGGCCCGCGGCGCGCCCCTTGTGCGGGCGCGGCCAGCGACTGCGGTGGATCTACTTCATCTGCGGGAATGCGAATTCGGCGCCTGCGCTGGCGGTGTTGGGCCAGCGCTGCATCACGGCCTTGTGGCGGGTGTAGAAGCGCACGCCCTCCGGCCCGTAGGCGTGGTGGTCGCCGAACAGGCTGCGCTTCCAGCCGCCGAAGCTGTTGAAGGCCATCGGCACCGGCAGCGGCACGTTCACGCCGACCATGCCCACCTGCACCTGGCGCACGAATTCGCGCGCCACGCCGCCGTCGCGCGTGAACACGGCCACGCCATTGCCGTACTGGTTGGCGTTGATCAGTTCCAATGCGCTGCCGACGTCCGGCAGGCGCACCACGCACAGCACCGGCCCGAAGATCTCTTCCTGGTAGATGCTCATGGCGGGAGTCACGTGGTCGAACAGGGTGCCGCCGACGAAGAAGCCGTTCTCGCAGCCCGCCACGCGGTAGCCGCGGCCGTCCACCACCAGCGTGGCGCCCTGCTCAGCGCCCTCGCCGATCAGGCGCTCGATGCGTTCCTTGGCGGCGCGCGTGACCACCGGCCCCATCTCGGCGCCCTCACTCATGCCCGCGCCGATCTTGAGGCTGCGGGTGCGCTCGGCCAGGGCCGCCACCAGCCTGTCTCCGGCCTCGCCGATGGCCACCGCCACCGAGATCGCCATGCAGCGCTCGCCGGCCGAGCCGTAGGCCGCGCCGACCAGGGCGTCCACCGCCATTTCCATGTCGGCGTCGGGCATCACCACCATGTGGTTCTTGGCCCCGCCCAGCGCCTGCACGCGCTTGCCCTGGGCCGTGCCGCGCGCGTAGATGTATTCGGCGATGGGGGTCGAGCCGACGAAGCTGAGCGCCTCCACGTGCGGATGGTCGAGCAGCGCGTCGACCGCCGCCTTGTCGCCCTGGACCACGTTGAACACGCCGTCCGGCAGGCCGGCCTGCTTGAGCAGGCGCGCATGCAGCAGCGAGGGCGAAGGATCGCGTTCCGAGGGCTTGAGCACGAAGCTGTTACCGCAGGCGATGGCGACCGGGAACATCCACATCGGCACCATGACGGGGAAGTTGAAGGGCGTGATGCCGGCCACCACGCCCAGCGGCTGGCGCATCGACCAGGCGTCGATGCCGCGCGCAACCTGGTCGGTGAACTCGCCCTTGAGCAGTTGCGGGATGCCGACCGCGAATTCGACCACCTCGATGCCGCGCGCCACCTCGCCCTTGGCGTCGGCGAAGGTCTTGCCGTGCTCGCGCACGATCAGGGCCGCGAACTCGTCAACGTGCTGGCGGCACAGTTGCAGGTAGTCGAACAGCACCCGCGCGCGCGCCAGCGGCGGGGTGGCGGCCCATTCGGGGAAGGCGGCCTTGGCCGCCTGCACGGCCGCGTCCACGTCGGCTGCGTCGGCCAGGGCCACGCGGGCGCAGGGCTCGCCGCGCGCCGGGTCGTAGACCTCGGCGTAACGGGCTCCGGGGCGCTGCGCGACCTGGCCGCCGATGAAGTGGGAAATCAGGGTTTCGTCCATGTGCTTGTCATTCCAGGTTCTTCAAAAGGGTGGCCAGCTTGCCGAACAATTCGTCGACGTGGCGGCGCTCCAGGATCAGGGGCGGCGACAGCGCGATGATGTCGCCGGTGGTGCGGATCAGGATGCCGTCCGCGAAGGCTTTCTTGAGCGCGTTGTAGGCGCGCGCGCCCGGCTTGCCGGGTATCGGTTCGAGCTCGATGCCGGCCACCAGTCCGATCGAGCGCAGGTCGATCACGTGCGGCAGCCCGCGCAGCGCATGCAGGGCATCCTCGAAATAGGGCTGGATGGCCTTGGCGTTCTCGAGGATCCGCTGTTCGCGGAAGACCTCGAGCGTGGCCAGGGCGGCGGCGCAGGCCAGCGGGTGGCCCGAATAGGTATAGCCGTGGAAC
Source organism: Massilia sp. KIM (assembly GCF_002007115.1). Lineage (NCBI taxonomy): Bacteria > Pseudomonadati > Pseudomonadota > Betaproteobacteria > Burkholderiales > Oxalobacteraceae > Massilia > Massilia sp. KIM. Next base: position 2,990,403 of record NZ_MVAD01000001.1, read on the forward strand.
AGCTCGATGCCGGCCGGCGCGTCCATGAAGGCGTCGTGGATGTACCCCTTGGTGAACACGGCGCCCATCGGCACCGCGCCATTGGTGATGCCCTTGGCGGTGGTCATGATGTCCGGCTCGACGCCGAAGTAGTCGGCGGAAAACGGCGTGGTCAGGCGCCCGAAGCCGGTGATCACTTCGTCGAAGATGAGCAGGATGCCGTGCTTGTCGCAGATCTCGCGCAGGCGCTTGAGGTAGCCCTTGGGCGGCACCAGCACCCCGGTGGAACCCGACACCGGCTCGATGATGACGGCGGCGATGGTGGACGCGTCGTGCAGGGCCACCAGGCGTTCCAGTTCGTCGGCCAGTTCCGCGCCGAAGTCCGGCTCGCCGCGCGACCAGGCGTTCTTCGCCAGGTTGTGGGTGTGCGGCAGGTGGTCCACGCCCGGCAGCAGGGGCCCGAACTGCTTGCGGTTGGGACCGATGCCGCCCACCGACAGGCCGCCGAAGCCCACCCCGTGGTAGCCGCGCTCGCGCCCGATCAGGCGGGTGCGTCCGCCCTCCCCGCGCGCCTTGTGGTAGGCCAGCGCGATCTTGAGCGCGGTGTCCACCGCTTCCGAACCCGAGCTGGTGTAGAACACGTGGCCGAACCTGTGGCCGGTGTAGTCCATCAGCTGCTCGGCCAGGTCGAAGGCGGCCGGGTGGCCCATCTGGAAGGTGGGCGCGAAATCGAGCTGGCCGGCCATGGTGGAAATCGCCTCGACGATGCGGGGCTGGGCGTGGCCGCAGGGCACGCACCACAGGCCGGCGGTGCCGTCCAGGATGCGGTTGCCGTCCACGTCGCGGTAGTACATGCCTTCGGCGGACGCCAGCAGGCGTGGCGCGGCCTTGAAATCGCGGTTATTGGTGAAAGGCATCCAGAAGGATGCCATCGAGCGGGGCCGGGACTCGTTCATGCGCTCCTCCGTGGCTGGACTGGCAATCGATGAAGTGTGAACAATCATGGCACAAATGGCAACCATCCTGCAGCCATAGTGAATAGCAGTATTTTCTGATATCGCTAGCAATGAGCTGCTTGACAATCAAGTTGCTGCTGGCACAACTCTTAAGGAGTGGTATGCTTAGGGTAGAACATTGACAAGACGATGACATGTCGACCTACATCACCCCCGTGCTGACCACCCCGCGCCTGGTGCTGCGCCCGCTCACCCAGCAGGACGCGCCCGGCCTGTTCGCCGTCTTTTCCGACCCCGCCGTGGTGCGTTTCTGGAGCGCCGAGGCCTGGACCGACATCTCGTTCGCCGACACCGCCATCGCGCGCGCCATGGAGGCCTACCGCGACGAGACCGACATCCGCTTCGCGGTCGAGCTGGCCGACAGCCGCGAATTCATCGGCACGGTGAACCTGCACCACTTCTTCAACCAGAACAATCGCTGCGAGCTGGGCTACGCCATCGCCAGCCGCCACTGGGGCAAGGGCTACGCCACCGAGGCGATCGAAGCGGCTGTGGACTATGGCTTCCGCGAAGTGAGCCTGAACCGGATCGAGGCCGACATCGACCCGCGCAACGCCGCCTCCGGCAAGGTGCTGGAGAAGCTGGGCTTCCGCAAGGAGGGCTACATGCCGCAGCGCTGGCTGGTGCACGGCCAGTATGCCGACACCGTGTTCTATGGCCTGCTGCGCAGCTACTGGGAAGAGCGCGCCGGGAGCAAGGCATGAGGGACAGGGCTTGCGCGGTGCTGCTTGCGGCGCTCGCCCTGCTGGGCGCCCAGCCCTCGGCGGCGGCCCAGGCCACGGTGCCGGTCTGGCGCGAACTGGTGATCTACCCGGCCGACAGCAGCTACCCGGCCGAACTGGCGCGCCGCGGCGTGCAGGGCGAAGCGACGGTCGAGGTCACGGTGGGCGAACAGGGGCGGCGCGCGGCGGTGGTCCGTTCCTCCTCGCGCTCGGCGGAGCTGGACGCGCTCGCCGCCCGGCTCGCGGAGCGCCTGGAGATCGCCGGCAACGGCGCCACGACCGGCCTGGTGAGGATCCTGTTCCGCAAGGATCACGAATCGACGGTGGCCGGCAAGACCTGCGCCGATTTCAACGTCGACGCCGCCTACCAGGCCGCGGTCTTTCCCGAACGCGAGGTGCGCGGCATGCCGGTGATGGTCGACTCGATCGGCAAGCTGATCTACAGCCTGGCGCGCGAAGGCAGGTCGCGCTCCTTCCCCGCCATGTCCCAGGTGCTGGACGCCACCGTGGCGGCCTGCGCCCGCAGCCCGGAAGCGGGCATGCTGGACACGATGCGGCGCGAGGCGCTGAAGTTGCTCTCGCAATAAGACCGGCCTGGGCCTGGCGCGCGGCCCCCTTACCACTCATCCGCCATGCAGACCGTTAAACCCGGAAAATGCCCCGTTCATCGGATGCCTCTGGCGGCACGGCCGGCACGGCCCTACAGTGAAGCCACCCGAACATCCTGGAGGATTCACCGCATGAAAGCCGCAACGCACTTCAACGCCTTCGTCACCGACGTCAAAGTCATGGGCCGCGCCTTCGTCCGCGCAGTCAATGCCGGCAGCCGCACGCTGGCGGCACAGCCCTGGCCGGTCCTGCTGGTCGCGGCGATCCTGCTGGCCTGCGTGCTGACCATCATTCCGCTGGCCGTGACCCTGTTCATCGTCTTCATGCTGTTCAAGGTCGTGGCGAACGCCTTCTTCGACCGCCGCCCGCGCCCGGTCGCCCACCGCGACATGCAGTAAACGATGGTGGCCACCCAGATTAACCGCGCCGTGGACTTCCTGCGCGACGCCGTTAACGAAGCGAGCGTGCTGTGGTGGCGCTTCTTCGACTGGCTGGCCATGGTCGAGTGGCGCCAGCTCTACCTGGTCTGGTTCCTGGTGCTGGCCTTCGGCGTCGGCTTCCAGCTGGTCGACCCGGCCATCTGGTTCATCATGATCTCGCTCGGCGTCAAGGTGCTGGCCGGCGGCAAGCGCCGCGCCGAGCTGATGGCCAAGGAGGCCGACGAGAAGGCCAACGTGGCCACCCTCGAGCGGCGCCTGATGGAGGCCAAAATGGCCGCGCTCCAGGCCCAGGTCGAGCCCCACTTCCTGTTCAACACCCTGGCCCTGATCGGCCAGTTGATCGAGACCGACCAGAAGGAGGCGGCGCGCGTGCACGCCCACCTGGTCGAGTACCTGCGTTCTTCCCTGCCCCAGATGCGGGCCGGCGCCGGCGCCACCCTGGGCAAGCAGGTCGAGCTGTCGCGCGCCTACCTCGCCATCATGCAGGCGCGCATGAAGGAACGCCTGGCGGTGCGCTGGGAAGTCCCGGACTTCCTGGGCAGCTCGCCCTTCCCGCCGATGATGCTGCAGACCCTGATCGAGAATGCGATCAAGCATGGCCTGGAACCGAAGGTCGAGGGCGGCACGATCACCGTGCGCGCCCACGTGGAGCATGCGACCCTGCACGTCGACGTCTGCGACGACGGCGTCGGCATCGACCCGCACGCCGGCGAAGGCGTGGGCCTGGCCAACATCCGCGAACGCCTGGCCCTGCTCTATGGCCCGCAGGCCGAACTGGTGATCGAAGCGCCCCTGGCGGGCGGCGCCTGCGCCTCGATCCGCCTGCCCTACCGCATGACGGAGGATGGATGAGCCCTGCCCAACCCACCGCCCTGATCGCCGACGACGAGGCGCCGATGCGCGACCAGCTGCGCATGCGCCTGCAAGAGGCCTGGCCCGAGCTGCGCATCGTGGCCGAAGCCGCCAACGGGATGGAAGCGGTGGCGCTGGCCGAGCAGCACCGGCCCGACATCGCCTTCCTCGACATCCGCATGCCCGGCATGGGCGGGATCGAGGCCGCGCGCCAGCTCTACCCGCGCTGCCACATCGTGTTCGCCACCGCCTACGACCAGTACGCGGTGGACGCCTTCGAGCAGGGCGCGATCGACTATCTGCTCAAGCCGGTGACCCGGGAGCGCCTGGACACCACCCGCGAGCGCCTCGGCAAGCGCCTGGCGCGCGCCCCCCAGGACATCGGCGCCCAGCTGGCCCAGCTCGGACACCTGCTGCGCGACGGCGGCGCCCGGCGTCCCAACTACCTGCGCTGGATCCAGGCCCAGGTCGGCAGCAGCCTGCGCATGATCAGCACGCGCGAAGTGCTGTTCTTCCAGTCCGAGGACAAGTACACCCGGGTGCAGACCGCCACCACCGAACTCCTGATCCGCAAGACCCTCAAGGAACTGGCGGACGAGCTGGACCCGGACGAGTTCTGGCGCATCCACCGCTCGACCCTGGTGCGGGTGGACGTGATCGAAGAGGTCAGCCGCGACCTGCGCGGACGCCAGATGGTCAAGCTGCGCGGCTGGCCCGAGGCGCTGGAAGTGAGCCGCAACAACGCCCACCTGTTCCAGCAGATGTGAGGCTTGCCTAGCTGAACAGGCCTTCGTCGGAACCGTCGCCGTCGAAGAAGCCGCCCAGGCTGTCCTCGTTACCGTCCAGCAAGCCATCCCCGCCGAGCGACTGCTCGACCGATCCCAGGCCGGCCTGTTCGGCCAGCGCGCTGCCCGACTGGTCGCCCAGCAGGCCGCCAGCGCCGTCCGACAGCAGGTGCTGGCTGGCGCCGTGGTCGTGGAAGAAGTTGTCCAGGCCGTGGAACAGGAAACTGCCGGCCGCCACGCCGGCCGCCGTCGCCGCCATCGTGCCCAGGAAACCCGAGCCACGGCCGTAGGAACCCGGCAGGGCGTGCTGGTAGGAGGGCTGGTGGTGCTGGTAGTGCTGGGGCGTCTGCTGGCGGCGGCCGTGGCCCCAGACATTCTCCAGGAAGCCGCCGCGGCTCGGCTGCTGCCGGCCCTGCAAGGCGCTTTCCAGCTCGGCGATGTGGGCGCGGGCGCTGTCGAGCGCCTGCTCCATCAGCAGGGCGCGCTGCACCAGCAGGTAGGCGGCATCGGGCTGCTGCTGCACCGCGCGCTGGATCAGGGCGTCGGCCTCGGGATCTTTCTGCACGCCGCGCGCCTGGACCAGCTGGCCGAGGAAGTCGTGCAGCATCCGTTCGTCTTGCGGGCTCATGGAAATGCTCCTCATCATGGACGTCGATAAGAGAGCATGTTGTGCGCGCGGCGGGAATTTCAAGTTCGACAATCCGGTGCGCGCGCCGCACGCTTGCACCGACAGGTTATTGACTACGCGTTCCAGAACCTGCACACTAGGGTTATTGAACAAGCGTTTCATAACTACGGAACTCGGCGCCATGGCCAGGCCAAGGACATTCAACGAAGACGTCGTGCTCGACCGCGCAGCGGAGGTCTTCGGCCGCCTCGGCTATCACGCCTGCTCGATCGACGACCTGGTGGAAGCGACGGCGCTGCAGAGAGGCAGCCTGTACAAGGCCTTCGGTTCCAAACGCGGGCTGTTCGAGAAGATACTGGAGCGGGCGATGGTCGGCGAATGGTTCCGCGATCCCGCCGTGCTCGATCTATTGATCACCGCCTTGCGCGAACTGGCGCCGGGCGATCCGCCGATCGCCGCCCTCTGCCGCAAGGCCTTGCACGCCTATGGAGGCGACGCCGCCACACTGATCGGCACGCGTCTCCTCGAACGCTTGCCCTTTAGCGAACCCAGCAAGGAGTAGCCATGCCGCGTATCGAATTGACCGACAAGGAACTGGTCGTCCGCCTGACGCCGTGGGAATCGATCTGGGCGCTGCGTGCCAGCTTCGGCGTGCCGCTGGCGCAGATCCGCGGGGCGACCGAGGACAACGGCTTTCGCGGAAGTGCGCTGGGCCTGCGGATCCCGGGCACCCACGTGCCGGGCCTGATCACGGCCGGCACCTTCATCAAGTCGGGCGACCGGCAGTTCGTCTACACCACGCGCAAGTCGCAGACCGTCGTCATCGAACTGGCCGGCAACAAGTGGGCCCGGCTGGTGATCGGCGTGCCGGACGCGCGCGCCGAAGCGGCGCGCATCAATGCCGCCGTCGCCCTGCACTCCTAGCGTGCGCGACAGGGCCCGCCGGGAGCTTGTGTCACACTAGCGCGTTCGCACACGTTCAGCCGATCGCCGCCACCTTGGAGAAACTGATGAGCTCAACACTGATTCCCTGCCTGCGCTACCAGGACACGCAAGCCGCCATCGACTGGCTCTGCCACTGTTTCGGATTCCAGCAAAAACTCATCGTTCCCGGCAGAAACGGAAAGATCATGCACGCCGAACTGACCCTGGGTGGCGGCATGGTGATGCTCGGCACCCATGCCGACGACATCCTCGGCCAGGTGATCGCGTCGCCCGACCAGCTCGGCGGCCGGCAGTCGCAGACCACCTGGATCACGGTGGCGGACGCCGACGACACCTATGCGCGGGTGGTCGACAAGGGCGCCGCCATCGTCCAGGAAATCGACGACGCGCCCTTCGGCGGACGGGTGTTCGCCTGCCGCGACCTGGAAGGCCACGTGTGGCACGTCGGCACCTATGATCCCTGGGCTTCCGGTCCCGCCTGAGGCTTTGCTATGCTAGCGGCCTGACGTACACCAACCTAGGGAATACAACATGGTCTCGCTGCAGGAGCAGTTACTGAAAGCCGGCCTGGTCGACAAGAAGAAGGTCAAGCAGGTCAACCAGGACAAGAGCAAGCAAAAGAAGATCGAGCGCCGCACCGGCGTCGAGTCGGTCAACGAAGCGCGCGAAGCGGCGCTGGAAGCCCAGCGCAAGAACGCGGAACGCGCGCGCGAGCTGAACGCCCAGCGCGACGCCGCCGCGACCCAGAAGGCGATCATGGCGCAGATCGTGCAGATGGTGCAGCAGAACAAGCAGCCGAAGACGAAGAACGGCAAGGACGACGTGCCCTACAACTTCACTTTCGGCACCAGGATCGAGCGTATCTACGTCTCGCCCCAGGTGCAAGAGCACCTGGTCGCGGGTCGTCTCGTCATCGTCGGCATCAACGGTAGTTTTGAACTAGTGCCGCGCGTGATCGCCGAGAAGATCGCCGAGCGCGACGCCGCGCTGGTGGTGCAGGTCAAGAAGGCCAGCCAGGAAGTCGAGGAAGACGATCCCTACGCGGCCTACAAGATTCCCGACGACCTGATGTGGTAATGGCGGCGTCCCTCATCCGCCAGGCGGGACTTGGCGACCTGCCCCTGGTGGCGCCGCTGTTCGACGCCTACCGCCAGTTCTACGGCAAGCCGGCCGATCCCGCGCTGGCCGCATCCTTCCTGCGCGAACGGCTGGAGCGCGACGAGTCCACCATCTTCCTCGCCACCGACGCCGACGGCAGGGGCATCGGCTTCGTCCAGCTCTATCCGTCCTTCTCGTCGGTATCGGCGGGGCGCATCTACGTCCTCAACGACCTGTTCGTGGCGCCCGCCGCGCGCGGCGCCGCGGTCGGACGCGGCCTGCTGCAGGCCGCGGCGGACTTCGGCCGCCAGCGCGGGGCCTTGCGCCTGGTGCTGTCGACGGCCAAGACCAATACCAGGGCCCAGGCTTTGTACACGTCCGCCGGCTGGGTGCGCGACGAGGACTACTTCGAATACACGCTGGCCCTGCGAACCTGACACTCAGATCTGGAAGCCGCCGGCCACGTCCAGCACGCCGCCGGTGACGTAGCCAGCGTGGGGTCCGGCCAGGAAGCACACGATCTCGGCCACTTCTTCGAGCGTCGCGATGCGGCGAATGGCGTGCAGGTCCATGATGGCCGGAGGCAGCTCGGCGGCCACGGCGGCAGCCATGTCGGTCGGCATGATGCCCGGCTGGACCACGTTCACCGTGATGTTGCGCGGACCGAGGTCGCGCGCCGCGCCCTTGGCGTAGCCGGCGATGGCGAACTTGGTGGCGGAATAATCGGTCACGCCGGCGAAGGGGATGCGGGTGCCCAGGGCCGAGCCGATGAAGATGATGCGGCCGCCGTCGGTGATGCGCTGCGAGGCGGCACGGGTGGTCGCCACGACGCCCAGCACATTGGTTTTCCACTGGAGGTCCTGTCCCGCCACGTCGAGCTCGGGGTCGTCCACGCCCTTGCCCTGCACCGCGATGGCGGCGTTGTTGACCAGGATGTCCAGCTTGCCGAAGTGCTCCAGCACCGTATCGACCAGCCGGGGCGCGGCGGCCGGGTCGGCCTGGTCGCTCTTGACGGCGAGCGCGCGCACGCCGGTCTTCTTCAGTTCCTGGACCAGGGCCTCGGCCTTCTCGGCGGAGGCGACATAACTGATCGCCACGTCGGCGCCCTGCGCCGCCAGCGTGCGTGCGATGGCGGCGCCCAGGCCGCGCGAACCACCAGTTACCAGGGCAACCTTGCCCTTCAATGCATTCGACATGAAATCCCTTTCGATCGATGGCCGGCGCCAGGCCGGCCGGATGAGCACCGTGCTCTCTTTTTCGTAACGAGTGTTACGATAACGATCAGTATATAATCCGGCGAAGGCTTGTCAAGAGATTTCGTAACGATTGTTATTTCATAGGACGGACTGATTCGATGGGACGCCATCGCAAGATCGACATGGAAAAGGCGCTCGATTCGGTGCTCTGCGTGTTCTGGCGCAAGGGCTACGAAGGGGCGTCCTACGCCGATTTGACCGAGGCTGCGGGTGTGGAACGCCCTGCGCTCTACTCCGCCTTCGGGAACAAGGAATCGATGTTCGGCCTCGCGCTGGAGCGCTATTACGAGCGCTACATGGATTTCTATCCGGAGGCGCTGAAGCTGCCGACCTCGCGCGAGGTGGTGCGGGAGATCATGCTGCGCTCGATCGCACTGAACACCAGCGAGCAGCGGGGCTGCCTGGGTATCAATGGCGTGCTGGCGGGGTCGGACGAGGCCGAGCCGGTGCGGCAGGCCCTGATCGAGATGCGCGCCGGGGGCGAAATGCAACTCAGGGAGCGGCTCGAGCGGGCGAAGGCGGAAGGCGACCTGCCGGAATCGGCGCAGCCGGATGTGCTGGCCACCTACATCCTGGCGGTGCTGCACGGGATGGCGGTGCAGGCCAAGGCGGGGTTCCCACCCCAGGTGCTGGAGGCGGTGGCCGAGCAGGTATTGGCGGCCTGGCCCGGCAAGTGAAACTGTCCGGTCCCATGCGCGGGACCGGTTCTTTCGGTAAGCCTGACTGCGGCTTACCGGCCTAGATCGCGGCCGCCAAAGGCGTTCGGCAATTGCGCGGCCGCGGTGGTCTCGAACACCTCCCCTTCCAGGTTGCTGAGCACCACCGGCAGGGCGTTTCCGCCCAGTTCCAGGATCACCTGGCGGCAGGCGCCGCAGGGCGCGATCGGGCCTTCGGTCTGGCCGATCACCGCGAGCGCGGCGAAGTCGCCCGGCTTGTAGCCGCTGGCGATGGCGCTGAAGAAGGCGGTGCGCTCCGCGCAGTTGCACAGGCCATAGGACGCGTTCTCCACGTTACAGCCCCGGAAGATGCGCCCGTCCTTGCACTCCAGCGCCGCCCCGACCTTGAACTCCGAGTAGGGGGTATAGGCCATCTCGCGCGCCGCGCGCGCTTCCTCGATCAGTTTCGCGTACTTCATGGCCTCCCCTTACGGACGGATGCTGCGGTAGATCATCGGCTCGGCGGCTGGCTTGTCCGCCGCCAGCACGTAGGCCGCCTGCACCTGGCGCACCGCCTGTTCGGCGGCTTCGCGGGTGCGCGCATGGACCATGGCCAGCGGCTGCCCCAGGTCGAGCTTGTCGCCCAGTTCCACCAGCTTGGTGAGGCCGACCGCGAAGTCGATCGGGTCCTGTGGACGCACGCGCCCGCCGCCCAGGGCCACCACGGCCAGGCCCAGGCCACGGGTGTCGACGCGCGCGGCGTAACCCGCCTGCAGGGCCGGCACCGGCAGGATCACCGGCGCGCCGGCCAGGTGGGTATCCGGCTTGTCCATCAGGTCGGCCGGGCCGCCCAGCGCGGCGACCATGCGCGCGAAACGCTCGGCCGCTTCGCCCGAATCGAGGGCTGCCTGCAGGCGGGTGCGGGCCTCTTCATCCGATTTGGCGATGCCGGAGATGACCAGCATCTCGGCGCACAAGGCCATCGTCACCTCGTGCAGGCGCGCCGGGCGCGACTTGCCGCTCAGGTAGTCGATGGCGACGCGCACCTCGACCGCGTTGCCGGCCGCGTGGCACAGCGACTCGTTCATCCCGGTCAGGATGGCCGAGGTGCGGGTGCCGGCGCCGTTGCCGACGTGGACGATGCTTTCGGCCAGCTCCACCGATTTCTCGTAGCTCGGCATGAAGGCGCCGCTGCCCACCTTGACGTCCATGACCAGGGCGTCGAGGCCGGCGGCCAGCTTCTTGGACAGGATCGAGCCGGTGATCATGGCCACCGATTCCACGGTCGCCGTGGTGTCGCGGATGCTGTAGAAGCGCTTGTCGGCCGGCGCCAGCTGGGCGGTCTGGCCGATGATGGCGACGCCGACTTCCTTGACCACCTTGCGGAACAGTTCCGGATCGGGGACGGTGCAGTAGCCGGGGATGGAATCGAACTTGTCGAGGGTGCCGCCGGTGTGGCCCAGGCCGCGGCCCGAGATCATCGGGACGTAGCCGCCGCAGGCCGCGATCATCGGGCCGAGCATGAGCGAGACCACGTCGCCGACGCCGCCGGTGGAATGCTTGTCGACCACCGGGCCGGGCAAGTTCAGCGACTTCCATTCCATGACCTGGCCGGAATCGCGCATCGCCAGGGTGAAGGCGACGCGTTCGTCCATCGTCATGTCGTTGAAGTAGACGGCCATCGCCAGCGCGGCGATCTGGCCTTCGGTCACGCTGCCGTCGGGAATGCCGCGCACGAAGAACTGGATCTCCTCGGCGCTCAGCGTGCCGCCGTCGCGCTTCTTACGGACGATTTCTTGGGGGAGGAACATGATGCTTCCGTTTTCAGTGTTAGCTCTAAAACGTCATTCCCGCGCAGGCGGGAATCCAAGTTTGCGTGCTGATCCGCTGCGTTTGATTGTGCGGCATTGCGTCGGACTTGGATTCCCGCCTTCGCGGGAATGACGTTGGTTTAGGTTGTTGGCGATTCCGGTACGGTGGCGCTCCGGGCTATGGGGCGATCCCGTACGCAGGCGTATTACACGCCGTACGGAATCCACACGTTCTTCACCTGGCTCGCATGCTGCAGCACCGCGCGGCCGGCGGCCTGCTTCGGATCGAACCAGTCACGCCCCTTCGCCCCACCGGTCCAGGTGCGCTTGAGCGAATCGGCCGACAGGCGCTCCACTTCCGCGCAGCCTTCGGCCGAACCGTCGTGGCGCCACACGGCGTCCACGTCGGCATGCGAGGCCAGGGTGCGCGCCAGTTCGTCCGCGCTGCCGGTGACGATGTTGAGCGCGCCGCCCGGCAGGTCCGAGGTGTCCAGCACCTGGTACAGGTCGGTCGCGCTCAGCGGATGCGCTTCCGAGGGCACCGCCACCACGCGGTTGCCCAGCGCCAGGGCCGGGGCCACCAGCGAGACGAAGCCCAGCAGCGGGTTCTCGTTCGGGCAGATGATGCCGATCACGCCCACCGGCTCGTTCAGCGCCACGGTGATGCCGTGCATCGGCGGCTGGTGCGCCTGGCCGTCGTACTTGTCGGCCCAGGCCGCCCAGTAGAACAGGCGCTCGATCGCCGCCTGCACTTCGCGTTCGGCGTTCTTGCTGCCGGTCTGCGCCGCGATGCGGGCCGCGAATTCGCCAGCGCGGATCGCCAGGTTCTCGGCGATGTAGTACAGCACCTGCGCGCGGTTGTGCGCGCTCGCCTTGGCCCAGCCGGCCGCCTTGTGCGCGGCTTCCACCGCATTGCGGATGTCCTTGCGGTTGCCCTCGCCCACGTCGGCCAGGAAGGCGCCGTCCGCGCCGTGGATCGCGCGGCTGTAGGCGCCGTCCGGGCGCGCCTGCTTGCCGCCGATGTAGAGCTTGGCCGTGCGGTCGACCGCGAACGGATCGTCGCCCTCCGCCGGCTTGAGCTTGCCCTTCTCGGCCAGCACCGGCGCGGCGGGACGCGCGTCCTCGGACAGCGGGGTCAGGTACTCGTACATGCCTTCCTTGCCGCCCTCGCGGCCATAGCCCGATTCCTTGTAGCCGCCGAAGCCGCAGGCCGCGTCGAACTGGTTGGCGGTGTTGATCCACACCACGCCGGCTTTGATCTGCGGCGCCACGTCCAGCGCCAGCGAGATCGACTCGCTCCACACGCAGGCCGCCAGGCCGTACACGGTGTTGTTGGCCAGTTGCACCGCCTCGCCCGGGGTGCGGAAGCTCATCGCCACCAGCACCGGGCCGAAGATCTCGGCCTGGGCCACGGCGGCCGAGGTCGAGGCGCCGGTGATCAGGGTCGGCAGGTACCAGGAGCCCGAGGTCGGCATGTCGCCGGCCGGCTGCCACACTTCGCAGCCTTCGGCGCGGGCCGATTCCACCAGGCCGTGGATGCGCTGCTGCTGGACCGGGTCCACCAGCGCGCCGATGTCGTTCGACTTGTCCAGCGGCGAGCCGACGCGCAGGTTCTGCATGCGCGCCTTGACCTTGGCGATGAACTTCCCATACACCGATTCCTGCACCAGCAGGCGCGAGCCGGCGCAGCAGACCTGGCCCTGGTTGAACCAGATCGAATCGACCAGGCCTTCGACGGCGGCGTCGAGGTCGGCGTCGTCGAACACGATGAAGGGCGACTTGCCGCCCAGTTCCAGCGACAGCTTCTTGCCGCTGCCGGCGGTGGCCTTGCGAATCAGGCGGCCGACTTCGGTCGAGCCGGTGAAGGCCAGCTTGTCGATGCCCGGATGGTTGACGATGGCCTCGCCCACGCGGCCGTCGCCGGTGACGATGTTCACCACGCCGGCCGGCACGCCGGCGCGCTGGCAGATCTCGGCGAACAGCAGCGCGGTCAGCGGCGTGTACTCGGCCGGCTTGAACACCACGGTGTTACCGGCCGCCAGGGCCGGGGCGATCTTCCAGGCCAGCATCAGCAGCGGGAAATTCCAGGGCACGATCTGGCCCACCACGCCCACGGCGCGGTAGTCGGCGAATTCTTCCGACTGCAGCTGGGCCCAGCCGGCGTGATGGTAGAAGTGGCGCGCGGCCAGCGGCAGGTCGGCGTCGCGGGTCTCGCGGATGGTCTTGCCGTTGTCCAGGGTCTCGAGCACCGCGAACAGGCGCGCGTGCTTCTGCAGCAGGCGGGCCAGCGCGTACATCACCTTGGCGCGGCCATGGCCGCCCAGGGCCACCCAGCCCGGCTGGGCGCGGCGCGCGGCCTGCACCGCGCGCTCGACATCGGCGGCGGTGGCCTGGGTCACCTGGGCCAGTTCGCTGCCGTCGGCCGGGTTGTTGGAGGCGAAGGTCTCGCCTGCTTCGGTCCAGGCGTTGTCGATGAACAGTCCGAAACGGCGTCCATGCTGCTCCAGCCACGCTTGCGCTTCCTTGGTGCTTTCTGGTGCGGGGCCGTAATCCATGGTCTGAAGAATCTCTTTAATTGTTGGCATGACGAATCCGTGGGATGTTTAAGGTTGCGCGTGGCGGTGGGCAGCCGAGTAGTTGCCGGTCACGTAGTGCTCGAGCTGGCGCTCGATGTCGGTCAGCAGGCTCGAGGCGCCGATGCGGAACAGGTGCGGCTGCAGCCAGTCGTTGCCCAGCTCTTCCTTCATCACGGTCAGGTATTGCAGCGCGGCCTTGGCGGTCGAGACGCCGCCGGCCGGCTTGTAGCCGACCTGGAAGCCGGTCATCTCGTAGTACTCGCGGATCGCGCGCACCATCACCAGCGACACCGGGATGGTGGCGTTCACGCCTTCCTTGCCGGTCGAGGTCTTGATGAAGTCCGCGCCGGCCATCATGCACACCCACGAGGCCTTGGCCACGTTCTCCAGGGTCACCAGGTCGCCGGTGGCGAGGATGGCCTTGACGTGCGCCTCGCCGCAGGCCTGGCGGTAGGCCAGCATCTCGTCGTACAGGGCCTGCCAGTTGCCGGTCAGGACGTGCTGGCGGGTGATCACGATGTCGATCTCGGTCGCGCCGGCGGCCACCGACAGCTCGATCTCGCGGATCTTGGTCTCCAGGCTGGACAGGCCGGCCGGGAAGGCGGTCGACACCGCGGCGATCGGCAGGCGGCCCTGCAGCACCTTGACTGCCGGCTGGATCATTTCGTGGTAGACGCACACCGCGCCGGTCGACAGGCTGTCCAGGCCCAGGGCCTGCATCAGGTCGGTGCGGATCGGGCGCATCGCCTTCATGCACAGGCGCTCGACGCGGCCCGGGGTGTCGTCGCCCGACAGGGTGGTCAGGTCCATGCATTCGATGGCGCGGATCAGCCAGGCCGCCTGGTATTCCTTCTTGACCGTGCGGCGGTTCGCCAGGCTAGCGGCGCGGCGGTCGGCCGCATTGCGGTTGACCTTGATGCCGTTGACCAGGCCCAGGTCCAGGCCGACGGCGGTGTTACGTTTGAAATCCAGGGGCTGGGTCATAGCAGTGCGGTTCCGTTGGAAAGAGGTTTGACGCCCAGGTGCTTGGCCAGGGTGGCGCCGATGTCGGAGAAGGTAGAAGCGGTCGGCAGCTCGCGCGCCGGGACGGCCGGGCCGAAGAACAGCATCGGGATGTGCTCGCGGGTGTGGTCGGAGCCGGCGGCGGTCGGGTCGCAGCCATGGTCGGCGGTGATCACGACCATGTCGCCCTCCTTCAGCCTGGCCATGAATTCCGGCAGGCGCGCGTCCAGCTCGTGCAGGGCGTTGGCATAGCCCGCCACGTCGCGGCGGTGGCCGAAGTGCATGTCGAAGTCGACGAAGTTCACGAAGCTCAGCGATTTCTCGGGCGCGGTCTCGGTCACCTCGAGCAGGCGGTCGAACAGGGCCATGTTGTCCGGGCCCTTGATCAGCTGGGTCACGCCCTGGGCCGCGAAGATGTCGCTGATCTTGCCCAGTGCGATCACCTCGCCGCCGGCGTCCTTGACGTGGTCGAGCAGGGTCGGGCTGGTCGGCGGCACGGCGTAGTCGTGGCGGTTGGCGGTGCGCTTGTAGTTGCCGTTCTCGCCCAGGAAGGGACGGGCGATCACGCGGCCGATGTTGTAGGGCTTGACCAGCTCGTAGGCCGCCTCGCAGACCTGGTACAGGCGCTCCAGGCCGAAGTGCTCTTCGTGCGCGGCGATCTGCAGCACCGAGTCGGCCGAGGTGTAGAGGATGGGCTTGCCGGTGGCGACGTGCTCGTCGCCCAGCTCGGTGATGATGGTGGTGCCCGAGGCGTGGCAGTTGCCCAGCCAGCCCGGCACGCCCGTCAGCTCCTGCAGCTTGTCGGTCAGCTCCTTGGGGAAGGACGGCACGGTCTTGGGGAAGTAGCCCCAGTCGAACAGCACCGGCACGCCGGCGATTTCCCAATGGCCGCTCTGGGTGTCCTTGCCGGTCGACTGCTCGCGCGCGACGCCCCAGGCGCCGCTGAAGCCGTCGCGCAGGGCAAAGCCCGGCGCCCATTCGCCGCTGGCCTTGTGCGCGGCGGCCGCCAGGCCCAGGCGCTCGAGGTTGGGCAGGGACAGCGGCTTGCCCTCCTTCGCCGCCCACTGGGCGATGTGGCCGAAGGTGTTGGCGCCGGCGTCGCCGTATTTGTCGGCGTCGGGCAGCGCGCCCAGGCCGAAGGAATCAAGCAGGAGGATGAATGCGCGTGACATGGCGGGCCTCGCTAAATGGGTGGATCAGGCTGCGGCGGGCGGGGTGGCGCCCAGGCGCTCGATGAAGGACTGGATCAGGGTGACCATGTCCTTGGCGGCGATCGCGGCGTACTTCAGGGTCTGCTCGTGCGACAGCGCGAACGGGGTCAGGCCTTCGGCCAGGTTGGTGATGGCCGAGACGGCGGCGACCTTCAGGCCGCAGTGGCGGGCGGCGATCACTTCCGGGATCAGGGACATGCCGACCACGTCGGCGCCCAGGGTCTTGAAGGCGCGGATTTCGGCGGCGGTCTCGAAGTGCGGGCCGGCGGCGGCCAGGTAGACGCCCTCGTGCAGGGTGATGCCCTTCTCCACCGCGGTGGCTTTCACCAGCGCGCGCACCTCGGCGTCGTAGGCGTTGGCCATGCTGAAGAAGCGCGGGCCGAAGCGCTCGTCGTTGGGGCCGGCCATCGGGCTGCCCGGCAGGAAGTTGATGTGGTCGCTGATCGCGACCAGCGAGCCGGCATCGGCCTCGACCCGCAGCGAACCGGCGGCATTGGTCACGAACAGGAGTTCGGCGCCCAGCAGCTTGAGGGTGCGGATGGCCGAGGTCATCACGCCCGGGCCATAGCCTTCGTAGAAGTGGCCGCGGCCCTTCATGCAGGCGACCGGCACGCCGTTCAGCAGGCCCAGCACCAGCTCACCCGCGTGGCCGTGCACGGTGCTGATCGGGAAGCCCGGCAGGTCGGCGTAGCTGATCGACACCGCGTCGGTCATCTGCTCGGCCAGCACGCCGAGGCCGGAACCGAGGATCAGCGCCACGCGCGGCGTAAAGCCCGGCTTGCGGGCGCGGATGATGGCTTCGGCGTCGAATGGAGTCGTGCTGGACATGGGGCTTCCTTGTTGTGTGCGTGTCGGGGGAGATCGGGAAGGCTGTGACGCCGGCTTGCTGATGCGAAGTGTGGCCGGGTTAGCCGAATATTATAACTATGCATGAGGGTCGATATGTATGGCAAATACCATTTTTCTTGTCGATTTATATGGGAAATCAATAAATTGATGCATCGGATACAACTCATGCATACATCGCTGATTGACTTGCTCCAAACAGTTATCTAGTATCGACAAACATTTGTCAGAGATATCCCCGTGAGCGAGCCGCACAAGAAGGAACAGCTGTTCGAGCTGATCCGCGCCAACCCCTTCATCTCCCAGCAGGATCTTGCGAGCCAGCTGGGACTGTCGCGTTCCGCCGTCGCCAACTACATCGCGACCCTGGTGCGCGAGCGCCGCATCCTGGGCCGCGCCTACGTTCTGCCGGACCGCCGCCCCATCGTCTGCGTCGGCGCGGCCAATCTCGACCGCAAGCTGCGCAGCCTCGGTCCCCTGGGCCTGGGCACCTCGAACCCGGCGCGCCAGGACGAATCCTTCGGCGGCGTGGCGCGCAACATCGCCGAGAACCTGGCGCGCCTGGGCGCGCCGGTGGCCCTGGTCACCGCCGTCGGCGGCGACGCCTCGGGCCGCGCCCTGCTCGCCCACGCGGAAAGCGCCGGCATCGACACCCGCGCCGCCCTGCGCCTCGAAGGCGCCGCCAGCGGCACCTATACCGCGGTGCTCGACCAGGACGGCGAGATGGCGGTGGCCCTGGCCGACATGGCGATCTACGAGGCCCTCACGCCGGCCTTCCTCGCCAGCCGCGAACAGCTGCGCGCCGGAGCGGCCCTGGTGGTGGCCGACCTCAACCTGCCCCAGGACAGCGTCGCCGCCCTGCTGGCCGACGCCGAGCGCCACCAGACGCCCCTGGTGCTGGTGGCCGTGTCCGAGCCGAAGATGGCGCGCCTGCCGCGCCGCCTGGACGGCCTGCGCCTGCTGATCCTGAACGCCGGCGAGCTGGCGGTGCGCGCCGGCCGCCCGCTCGACACCGACGCCGAGATCGCGGCCGCCTGCGATGCGCTGCGGCGCGATGGCGCCCAGGACGTGATCGTCACGCGCGGCGCGGCCGGCGTGCTGTATACAACCGACGGCGGCCTGGCCCGACTGGACGCGCCGCCCGCCCGCGTGGTCGACGTCACCGGCGCCGGCGACGCCTTTGCCGCCGCCGTGTGCTGGTCGCTGCACGGCGGCGAAGCCGACCTGGCCCAGGCCTGCCGCCGCGGCCTGCAGCTCGCGGCCGACACCATCGCCTGCGAGCAGACGGTCTCGCCTGCGCTCGCGCCGGGCCGTTTCGACGCTCCCCTCAACGCCTCACCGCTTAACTGTCAGGACTGACCATGCACTCCTTCCTCCTGTTCTCGCCCGAAGTCGCCGCCGCGCGCGCCGCCGGCAAACCCATCGTCGCGCTCGAATCGACCATCATCTCGCACGGCATGCCCTACCCGCAGAACGTGCAGACCGCGCGCGAGGTCGAGACGGTGATCCGCGAGGCCGGCGCGGTGCCGGCCACCATCGCCATCATCGGCGGCAAGATCTGCATCGGCCTTTCCGAAGAACAGCTCGAACTGCTCGGCTCCTCGCCGGAGGCGATCAAGGTCAGCCGCCGCGACCTGGCCTATGTGCTCGCCCAGGGCAAGCTGGGGGCCACCACCGTGGCCGCCACCATGATCTGCGCGGCCCTGGCCGGCATCGAAGTCTTCGTCACCGGCGGCATCGGCGGCGTGCACCGCGGCGCCGAGACCAGCTTCGACATCTCGGCCGACCTGCAGGAACTGGCCCAGACCAGCGTGGCCGTGGTGTGCGCGGGCGTGAAGTCCATCCTCGACATCGGCCTGACCCTGGAATACCTCGAGACCCACGGCGTGCCGGTGGTGAGCGTGGGCCAGGAAGCCTTCCCCGCCTTCTTCACCCGCGACAGCGGCTTCAAGGCCGATTTCCGGATCGACGCGCCGGAAGACCAGGCCGCCTTCATCCGCACCAAGTGGCAGCTCGGCCTGACGGGCGGCGTGGTGCTCAGCAATCCGGTGCCGGAAGCCGCGGCCATGGCGCCCGCCGAGATCGACGCCATCATCGGCCAGGCGCTGGACGAAGCCGGGGCCCGGGGCGTGAGCGGCAAGGCGGTCACGCCCTTCCTGCTGGGCCGCATCAAGGAACTCACCGGCGGGCGCAGCCTCGCCACCAACATCGCCCTGGTCAAGCACAACGCCCTCATCGGCGCGCGCCTGGCCCTGGCCCTGCACCGCACCGCCCACGCCTGACGCGCCGCCCATGTCGATCGACCTCAAACAGCTCAAGTACTTCCTCGCGGTCGCTGAAGAGAAGAGCTTCAGCCGCGCCGCCGAACGCCTGCACATCTCGCAGCCGCCGCTGAGCCAGCAGATCATGAAGCTGGAGAGCGAGCTGGGAGTGCGCCTGTTCACCCGCACCACCCGCAGCTTCGAGCTGACCGTGGCCGGCAAGGCCTTGATGGTCGAGGCGGCCGAACTGCTGGGCAAGATGCGCATGACCATCGACACCATCCGCCAGATCGACCGCGGCGAGGTCGGCCGGCTGCGGGTGGGCATCGTCGGCTCCGCGATGTGGGGGCCGATCCCGCGCCTGCTGGAGCAGTTCCAGAGCCAGTTCCCGCGCGTGACCTGGACCATCCACGAACTGGGCCCGAACGACCAGTGGGAAGCGCTGCGCAACCGCCAGATCGACGTCGGCTTCTGGCGCGAGCCGCGCATCGAGCCCGAGGTGCTCAAGCAGGCCAACCTGCGCCAGGACCTGTGCTTCCCCGAGAACGTGTGCGTGGCGATCAACGAGCGGCATCCGCTCGCCGCCCGCGCCGACATCGAGCTGATCGACATCGCGAACGAGCCGATGCTGACCCTGCACCTGACCCAGTCGGCCGAGCCGCGCTACCTGATCCAGTGCTGCGTGAACGCCGGCTTCGAGCCGATGATCTTCCAGGAGGCGGCCGAACCCCAGACCCTGCTGGCCATGGTCGGCGCCGGCCTGGGCGTGGCCCTGCTGCCCGAGACCACCGGGCGCATCGGCTGGCCGGGCGTGAAGTTCATGCCGATCCGGACCAACCCGCCGTCGGCCAACCTGTACATCAGCTACCTGGCCCAGGACGACGCGCCCGTGGTGCGCGCCTTCCTCAAGATCCTGGCGCCCGATCCCCAGGCAGGCCCCCGGGCTGGCGGCTGATGCGGCTTCCTTGCTAGACTGTCAGGCCGACACGTCCAGCAAAGGAAGCCGATGCGCCACGACCTGCCCGCCACCCTGCCCGCTCCCCATCGCGCCTTCATCGACCGCGCACTGGCCCTGCTGCCGCAGGACCCGCGCCTGGTCGGCCTGGCCGCCGCCGGCTCTTTTCTGACCGGCGCGATGGACGAATTCAGCGACCTCGACCTGATCGTCGTCACCGAGCCCGCGCACCAGGAGGCCTTGCTGCGCGAGCGCGACGCCATCGCAGGACAGCTCGGCAACTACCTGGCCGGCTTCAGCGGCGAGCACGTGGGCGAGCCACGCGTGCTCATCACCCTTTACGACGATCCCCTGCTGCACGTCGATCTCAAGTTCGTCTCGCTCGACGACGTCCACGTGCGGGTCGAGGAGCCGGCCGTGCTGTGGGAGCGCGACGGGCGCGTGAGCGCCGCGCTGGCGCTCGGCGCCGGACGCTTTCCCCAGCCCGACATCGCCTGGATCGAGGCGCGCTTCTGGATCTGGGTCCACTACGGCGCATCCAAGATCGGACGCGGCGAACTGTTCGAGGCGATCGATATGCTCGGTTTCATGCGCTCCGCCGTGCTCGGCCCGCTGGCGCTGCAGCGTGCCGGGGCCCGCCCGCAAGGGGTGCGCCGCATCGAGACCCACGACCCGGCCTTCGCCCGGCAGCTGCGCGGCACCTTGCCGTCCTACGACGCGGCGGATTGCGTCCGCGCCCTGCGCGCCTGCGTGAGCCTGTACCGCGAACTGCGCCTGGCGTCGCCGGACGCGCGCCCGAATGTCCGCGCCGAGATGGCGGCGCTGCGCTACCTGGACCGGATCGCCGACGCTACCTGAGCTTCGGCCTGGCCGAAATGGCGCCGCGCCTCGTCGAGGAAGGCGTCGAGTTCGGCCGGCAGCCAGGGCGCGTCCGGGTAGAGCAGGTTCACCGCCAGCGGCTGCGGGCGCCAGGCGGCCAGCACCTCGACCAGCCGGCCCTGCTCCAGGTGGTCCTGCACCAGCAGCGCCGGCAGTTGCGCCAGGCCGAAGCCGGCCAGGACCGCCTGCACCAGGGCCTGGCCGTCGTCAATCACGGCGCAGCAGCGCCAGGCCGGGGCGGCTTCCGATAACTGCACCGGGCGCGTCTTGCCGGTGTCCGGCAGGCGGAACAGCAGGCCTTCATGCTCCCCCAGTGCCGCCGGCCTGTCCGGCGTGCCGGCGCGCGCCAGGTAGGCCGGCGCGGCGCACACCAGCAGCGGTGTGCTCCCCAGCGGCAGGGCGCGGGTGCGGCTGTCCTTCAGGTGGCCGAAGCGGATCGCCAGGTCGTTGCGGTCGCGCACCAGGTCGCTGTGGGCGTCGCTCACGTTCAGGCGCAGCTGCACCTGAGGATGGCGCGCGCGGTAGGCCCGCAGCAGGGGCGCCAGCCAGGCCAGGGTGCCGCCCGGCACCGACAACGCGAGCTGGCCGGTCAGGGCGGCCGGCGCGGCCAGGGTCGCCTGCAGGCGGTCGAGCTCGGCCAGCAGCGCGCCGTAGGCCTCGTAGGCGCGCAATCCCCTTTCGGTCGGCACCACGCGCCGGTTGTCGCGCGCCAGCAGCTGGACGCCGAGTTCGGCCTCCAGGCGCGAGATGTTCTTGCTCACCGCGGAAGGCGTCAGGCCGAGGGCGCGCGCGGCGCTGGCGATGCCGCCGGTGCGCACCGTCTGCACGAAGGAGCGCTGCTTCACCAGTTCGGGGGTGCTGACTTTTTGTCCATTCGATGATGACATGCGGTGTCGTTTTCGCGCCGCGCGGCGCGCTCTATCATGTGCTTCATTTTTGAGGAGCATCGCCATGGAAGTCAGCCACGTCGACACGATCGCCCCGGTCTCCCTGCCCGGCATCGAACACCGGACCCTTGCCGCCGGCGGGGCCATGGAAGTATGGCAGCAATCGCTGGCGGCGGGAACCGCCACTCCCATGCACCGCCACGACTGCGAGGAAGTGGTGATCTTCACCGGCGGGCGCGGCATGGTCCTGGCCGGCGGCCGCGAGCTGCCCTGCGCGGCCGGCACCGTGCTGCGCTGCGCGCCGAACGAGGTGCACCAGATCGTGAATACCGGCGACGAGGCCCTGACCCTGTATGGGATCCTGTCGGTGTCGCCGGTCCCGGTGCAGGACGCCGCCGGCCAGCCGATCCCCCTGCCCTGGTAAGCCTGCCTGCGACAGCCGCTAGGCGACCGTGGCCGGCTTCACCGTCGCCACCAGCTTCGCCAGGCTGTCGAGGTCGACCGGCTTGGTCAGGTGGTGGTCGAAGCCGGCCTCGCGCGAACGCTGGCGATCGTCTTTTGCGCCCCAGCCAGTGACCGCGGCCAGCACCGTGCACGCCAGCCCCGCTTCCTCGCGGATCGCGCGCGCCACCTGGTAGCCGTCCATGCCAGGCATGCCGATGTCGAGCAGCGCCAGGTCGGGCCGGAATGCGCGCGCAGCCGCCAGCGCCGAAAGGCCGTCCTGGGCGGTGCGCACCGTGTGCCCCTCCATCTCTAGCATCTGGGCCAGCAGCTCGGCGGCGTCCTGGTTGTCGTCGGCCACCAGGATGCGCAGGTTCTCGCGCTGCTCTTCGCCGCGCCGCTCGGCGGCTGGCGCCGATGCCGGCCCGCCCTCGCCGCGCGCGGCGGCCAGCGGCAGGCGCAAGCTGAAGGTGCTGCCCCCGTTCGGCCCTGGACTGGAGACAGAGACCGTGCCCCCGTGCTTCTCGGTCAGGCGCTTGACCAGGTTGAGCCCGATCCCCAGCCCGCCCTGGGCATAGTCCATGCCGTGGCGTCCCTGGTTGAACATCTGGAACAGCCCGGGCAAGGCCTCGGGCGGGATGCCGATGCCGTTGTCGGCCACCTCCACCACCGCCTGCTCGCCCTCGCGCTTCACGCTCAAGGCGATGCTGCCCTGCGGCGGCGTGTACTTGGCCGCATTGGTGAGCAGGTTGCCGATCACCTGGGCCAGGCGGTGGGCGTCCGCCTCCAGCCAGAGCGTCTCGCCGGCCGCGTTCACCCGCAGCGCGTGGCGCTTCTCCTCGATCAGCGGCATGGCCGTTTCGACCGCGCTGGCCACGATCTCGTCCAGGGCCACGCGCGCCTTCTTGAGCGCCACCTTGCCGCTCTGGACCCGCGCCAGGTCGAGCAGGTCGTTGACCAGGTGGACCAGGTGATTGACCTGGCGCTCCATCATGCCGCGCAGGCGCGCAATGGAGGCCGGGTCGCCGGAACCCAGGCGCATCAGGTCCAGGCCGGTGCGGATCGGCGCCAGCGGATTGCGCAGCTCGTGCGCCAGGGTGGCCAGGAATTCGTTCTGGCGCTGGTTGGCGCGCGCCAGGTCGGAGGCAAGCTGGCGCAGTTCCTCGTCCACCCGCTTTTGCTCGGTGACGTCACGGAACAGGATCGCGACCTTGTCGCGCGCATCGGGCTGGGCGCGCGCCACGAACACGTCGAACCAGCGCCCCAGCGGTTCGGCGTGGTCGAGCAGGCGCTCCGGCACGCCGCTGGCGGCCACCCGCGCATACAGCGCGTTCCAGCGCGGCTCGACGCCGGGCGCCATTTCGCGCGCGGTCTTGCCGACCGCGCCCGCCAGTCCGGTGTGGCGCTCGAACGCGGGGTTGGTCTCCAGGAAGCGGTGGTCGACCGCCGTGCCCGCCTCATCGAACACCAGCTCGACCACGCAGAAGGCTTCATCCATCGCCGTCAGCAAGGTGCGATAGCGCTCCTCGCGCGTGCGCAGGCGTTCCTCGATGTCGCGCCGCTCGGTGATGTCGAGCACCACGCCCGGCATCAGGGCCGGCGCGCCATCCTCGTATTCGATCTTGCCGCGCGCATGGAAGAAGCGGCACTGCCCGTCCGGGAGCAGGCTGCGGTAGGTCACCTGGTAGGGCGCGCCGCTGGCGATGCTGCGCTCGACATTGGCCAGCACGTTCTCGCGGTCCTCGGGATGGATGGTGCCGACCCAGACCTCGGGCGCGGCGCTGGCCGCGTCCTCGTCGCTGATGCCGTGCAGGCGCGCCATGTTGGCGTCCGAGTACAGCTTGCGCTCGCGCAGGTCGAATAGCCAGGTGCCGACTTCGCCGGCGTCGAGCGTCGCCTCGAGCCGGGCCTGGGCGTTGCGCAGGCGTTCCAGGCTCTCCTTGCGTTCGGTGACGTCGGCCGAGGTGCCGACGATGCGCAGGGGGCGGCCTTGCGCGTCGCGGTGCAGCAGGCCGGTGCACTCGAACCAGCGCAGCGCGCCGTCCGAGCGCCGGTAGAAGCGGCCTTCGACGTGCAGGCGCGCGCCGCTGTCCAGGGTGCGCGCCAGCGCCTGCCGGAACGCCGCCTCGTCGTCGCGGTGGATGACCTCGGCCATGAAGCGCGCCATGTTGGTCGGATCGCCATCGCGCGGGACGCCGAAGATCGTGTACATCATGTCGTTTTCCCACTGCGCCGTATCGCTGGCCACGTCCCAGCTCCAGATCCCGAGGTCGGCGGCCTCGCTGGCCAGGCGCAGGCGCTGCGCGCCCTCGCGCGCCTGCTCCTCGGCCGCCTTGCGGCGGGTGACGTCGACCACCACCGCCAGCACGCCCTCGACCGAGCGGCCATCGGCGCCGACCACCGGCGCCACCGTCTTGGCCACCCACACCACGGAGCCATCCTTGCGCAGGTAGCGGTTCTCGATCTCGAAGGGTTCGGCGCGCCGCGCCAGTGTGTGGAACTGGTGTATGTTGGCGGCGTAGTCATCGGGATGGATCAGCTCACGCAGGTGCCGGCCGATGGTCTCGTCCAGCGACCGCCCCAGGATGCGGCAATAGGCCTCGTTGGCGCGCACGATGCGGCCGTCCATGCCGGCTTCGGCGATCCCTGCCACGCTCTGTGTGAACAGGGACTGGAAATGCGCCTGGTTGCGGTCGCGCTCCTGCGCGCGGTCCTCGCCGCCCACGCGCATGACGCACATCCCTGCCGGCGCCCCGGCGTCGTCGCGCAAGGCAGAGCAGTGCAGCGTGCCTGCGCGGAACGGGATGCCGTCGCGCGCCTGCCGGGCCAGGGGAAGAAGTTCCGGCCAGGCCTCCTCGGCACTGCGGCCGAACGCGTCGGGGTGACGGTTGCCCAGGGTGCGGGCCATCGCCGCGTTGTAGAGCAGGATGTGCTGCGTTCCCCAGACCAGCGCCATCGGCAGCGCGGCGTCCAGCGCCAGGTGCATGGCGGCGCGCAGCGCCGGCGGCCAGCCACCCGGCTCACCTATGGGACAGGACGACCAGTCGCGCTGATTCAGCCAGGCGTGGAAAACCGACGCGTCGGGAAACGGGGTAGAAGTCGGCGATGGGCCCATGCGTCGCGTTCCGTGAAGTCGCTGTTGTTGTCGTTATGGCCGATCATAGCGCGAGTGACGGTAAACGCCTGTTCCCGCAGATTACGAACGCGCTCGCGCAACGGCTTCACCCATGCTGGCGCCGCGGCTTTACGGTCGGGCGGCGGCACCCCCTCCCATCCTAGCCGCCCGGGAGGCGCGCGCTGCGCCGCCGCGCCAGAGCGGCCAAGCCCAGCAGGCCGACGCCCAGCATTGCGTAGCTGCCCGGCTCCGGGATCGGCTGGATCGCAAAGCTGGTCTCCGCCGTCCAGCGGTATTCCTCCCGATCGTAGATGCCGGGCCTGGCCCAGATGCTTTCGGTGACGTAGGAATTACCGCTCGACAGCGTGTAATAGCCGTAACTGCCGAGCGGCGGGGTCGAGCGCGACATCCGGGTGTCCAACTGGAGCCCATCCGCTTCCGACCAGGAAAAGGCATTGATGTCGCAGTTCACCACCATGTCGCGCGGGGTCGGACAAACGATGTAGTCCACATTGAAGATTCTCAGTTCGGTGATCTCGGCCAGCTCGATGCTGGCGTTGCCGTTGAGGTCTTCACCCGTAAACCGCCCGTCGATCACGTAATCCGAGAGGAAAACATTGTCTTCGACGTCATGGAAGCCGGTCCACGAGAAGGCGTAGGTCTGGGGCGCGGCTGAGGCAAGCGCCGGCACGGCGCACAGGAAGATTGTGCAAAGCTGCTTCAGGTTCATGCTGAACTCCGTCATGGGAAACGCGAGTGAAAGGACGACCGGTCAGTGCCTGGCGCCGGCGCCTTGGCGGCGCCGCGCGAGCCCGGCCAGCCCCAGCAGGCCAGCGGCCAGCATCGCGGCGCTGCCCGGCTCGGGTACCGGCGACTGGATCTCGAAGCGTGTCTGGGCCGTGAAGCGGTATTCCGAGGTATCGACGACACCGGGGCGCGCCCAGGCGCTGGTATAGGTGAAGGAGTTGCCGCTCGACAGCTTGTGGTACTCGTAGTACGCGTTCGGCGTGCTCTCGTACGAGAGCTGGGAGCGCACCTCGAGCCCGCCGGCCTCTGACCAGGAAAAGTCGAAGATCTCGCAGCGCAGGATGCTGTCGCTGCTGCCGGTCGAGGGACAGGCCACGTGGTCGCGCTCGAACAGCGTGAGAGCGGTCAGCTCTGAGCGCTCGATGATGGCGTCGCCGTTGAGGTCCTCGCCGCTGAAACTGCCGGCGATCGTGTAGTCGGGCAGGAAAACGTCCTCTTCCACGTCATGGAAGCCGGTCCATGAGAACTGCCAGGTCTGGGGATCGGCCGCCGCGACGGCCGGGATGGCGAACAACAGGGAAACGCAAAGCCGCTTCAAGCTCATGGTGAACTCCGTTGTGGGTAACACACATTAGCGGCATGGCGCCCCTGCAGATTGCGCTTACCGCAGTGGCCGGAATGCTAGCGTGATCGCTACATTGACGGCGCAACCTTGACCATAGTCATTTTCACTTCCAGCAGATCCCGATCTGCGCGGCGACACGCCCGCGCGCCAGGCGCTACAGTCGGGCTAACAGTCGGGCTACTACATTGGAGGAAAAGGATGAGTTTGAGAAACCTGCTGTCTTCCGTACTGATCGGCGCCGTGGCCAGCGCGCGCTCGATGACGCCGATGGCGACCCTCGCCACGGCCCGCATGGCCCACCGCGACACGCCCGGCAAGCTGTTCCTGCTGGACCGCCCGCTGTTCAAGTACGGGGCGCTGGCCATGGGCGCCGGCGAACTGCTGGGCGACAAGATGAAGAGCGCCCCCGACCGCACGGTCTTCCTGGGCCTGCTGGCGCGCGTGGCCAGCGCGGGCATCGCCGGCGCGGCCCTGGCCAGGCCCGGCCGCGAGAAAGCCGGGGCCGCGGTGGCGGTCGCCACCGCCGTGCCGCTGGCCTACCTGACCCTGGCCGGGCGCAAGCGCGCCATGGCGCGCATCGGCCAGACGCGCAGCGGCCTGATCGAGGACGCGCTGATCGTGGCCGCAGGTTCGGCCATCGTGGCCCTGTCGACCCAGCCGCAGCGGCGCCCGGCCGGCGACCTCAGTGGGTGGCGCCGCCCGTCTCTGCCAGATCGCGCTCGACCGCCAGGCTGACCTCGACCGCGACGCGGATCGCGGCGATGATGTCGTCCAGCGCCATCGAGGGCGGCTGGTCCGGCCGGCCCTCGACCTGCTCGGGCAGGAAGGGGACGTGGATGAAGCCGGCCTTCAGGCCGCGCCCGGCCACGTGGTGCATCAGGCCATAGAACAGGTGATTGCAGACGAAGGTGCCGGCGGTCTGGGACACGCTGGCCGGAATGCCGCGCTCGCGCACCGCGCGCACGATGGCCTTGATCGGCAGGGTGGAAAAATAGGCGGCCGGGCCGCCGTCCACGACCGGCGTGTCGACCGGCTGCAGGCCGGCATTGTCGAGGATGGCCGCGTCGTCGACGTTGATGGCCACGCGCTCGACCGAGATGTCCGGACGCCCGCCCGCCTGCCCCACCGCGATCACGATGTCGGGGCGCAGCTCGTCGACCGCGCGGGCGATGCTCGCGATGGCCGCGCCGAACACGCAGGGCAGCTGGCGCACCTGCACTGCGAAGCCCTCGCCCCGCCAGCCTTCGAGGGCGCGCACGGCCTCCCAGGCGGGGTTGACGGTGGCCTGGTTGAAGGGCTCGAAGCCGGTGAGGAGGACGGTCTTGGTCATTGGTTCATCAGGAAGTAGAGCAGGACGATGTTCGCCGCCAGCAGCGGCAGCGCGGTCGGTATCTGGGCGCGGATGACGGCGTTCTTGTCCGGCAGGTCGAGCAGCACCGCCGGCACGATGTTGAAGTTGGCCGCCATCGGCGTCATCAGGGTGCCGCAATAGGCGCTGAACATGCCGATCGCCGCCATCACCGCCGGGTTGGCGCCGTAGATCCCGACCAGCACCGGAATCCCGACCCCGCCGGCCATCACCGGGAAGGCGGCGAAGCCATTGCCCATCACGATGGTGAACAGCGCCATGCCGATGCAGAATACCGCGACCGCCACGAAGCGCGAATCCATGCCGATGTAGGAGGTGGTGACCTGGGCCACGGCCTTGCCCACGCCGGCCTCGGTGAACAGCAGGCCGAGCACCGCCAGCATGTGGGGCAGCACCACGGCCCAGCTGATGCCGTCGATCAGGCGGCGCGCCTCGCGCACGCCCTGCAGCGGGGTCGCGCGGGTCAGCCAGCAGGCCACGCCCAGGGCCGCGAAGGCGCCGACGCCCAGGCTCACCAGGGTCAAATGCTTCGGGTCGAGCAGCGGCTGGCCGCCCAGCTGGACGTCCTTGAACAGGGTCGAGCCGAGCACGGTGACCAGGGGCAGCAGCAGGGCCGGCAGGAACAGCTTGTTGCCCAGGCGTGCGGCGCTGGCGCGGCGCTCGTCCTCGGGCGGCAGCGCTGGCTTGCCGCCGGCGACGCCGCCCAGGCCCGCCACCAGCGCCATCAGGATCATCAGGGCGCCCACGGCGGCGGCCGGCATGCGCTCGCCAGCGAGATACAGCAGCGCGTACAGCCCCCAGAACAGGCCGCTGGTGTAGCGGCGCGGATTGCTGCGGTCCAGCAGGTTAAGGATGCCGACCGCGCCCAGCAGCAGGCCGACGACGATGTAGAAATGGTCGATCGTGAGCGTCATGCGGAGCCCGTCTCGCGGCGGATCCGCGCATCCAGGCGGCGCAGGTTCCAGGCGTGGATGACGAAGGCGGTGATGGCGGTGGGAATGCCCCACAGCGCGATGTGCAGCGGGTCGACCGCGATGCCTTCGGCCTGCAGGATGGTCTGCATCAGCACGATGGCGCCGAAGGCCACGAAAATGTCCTCGCCGAAGAACAGGCCGACGTTGTCGGTGGCGGCGGCCATGGCGCGGATGCGGTGGCGCAGGTGCTCGGGCAGCTTGCCGGCGCGCGCCTCGGCGGCCGCTTCGGCCATCGGCGCCACCAGCGGGCGCACCATGGGGGCGTGTCCGCCCAGGCTGGTCAGGCCGGCGGCGGCCGTGGTCTCGCGCGCGAACAGGTAGACGATCAGCAGGCGCCCCGCGGTGGCCGAGCGCACCTTCGCGATCGCGGCCTGGGCCCGCTCGCGCAGGCCGAAGCGCTCCAGCAGGCCGATGGCGGCCAGGGGCAGCAGCAGGATCAGCGGCAGGTTGCGGGTCTTGAGGAAGGCGGCGCCGAGCGATTCGAGGATCGCCATCACCGGCATCGCGGCCGCCGCGCCGGTGACGCCGCAGGCGGCGACCACCACCAGCACCGGGTTGGCGCGCAGCAGGAAGCCCGCGACGATGACCGCCACGCCGAGCAGCGGCCACAGGTTGACGGCAGTTTGCATGGAGTCTCCGGCTGGTTGTTCTGAAAGCCGAGCAATATTACTCCATGTTCAGCCCGTTTCAGCCAGGGCGCACCGGGGTGAAGGCCAGGTCGCCGACCACGGTGTTCCACTGGCGCACGTGGAAGGCGCGCACCAGGCCGTGGGTGACGTAGGGGTCGCGCGCGGCGAACAGCTGGACCGGTTCCGGGGTGTCACAGCTGAAGACCAGCACCGCGTGGTCGGCCGGCTCGGCCAGGGCGCCTGCCAGCACCAGTTCGCCGCGCTGCTGGGCGTCCCAGGCGAGCTTCAGGTGTTCGTCGCGGAATTCGCCGCGGCGTTCGAGGTAGTCGGGGGCGAGGTCGTAGGTGAGAAGGTAGTGCACTGGAACTCCGGGCGTGGACGGGTGGAGGTCGATAGTAACGGAAAGCAGCCTGCGCGGCGAACGCGGGGCCGCGCCAAGCGTGCACCTCCCCCTTCCCCCCTGTGCCACACTGCGTTCAACTGATCAGCCAGGAGAACACCATGCCCAAGACCATGATCGCCGGCCACCTGCTCCACCCGATGTTGAACAAGGCCCCGGCCACCCTGATCCCCCTCGGCCTCGGCCTCGACCTGCTGCACCGCGCCACCGGCGACGCGCGCTACGCCGACGCCGCCTTCTACAGCCTGGCCGGCGGCCTGGCGGGCGGGATCGCGGCCGGCCTGGCCGGCGCGCGCGACTACGACACCATTCCCGAGGACACCCAGGCCAAGAGCGACGCCACCAAACACGGCATGCTCAACGCCGCCGCCATGGCCGCCACCGCCGCCAACCTGGTCAAGCGCCGCGCCACGCCCCACCACGCGCCGGCGTCCCTGGCCCTGTCCATCCTCGGCGCGGTCGCGGTGCTCGGCGCCGCCCGGCTCGGCAAGCGCATGCTGGGCGACCCCGGCATGCCGGTGGATGTCATCAAGCCGCCCGCCGGCGCCCTGCCGAACGAGGAGCGCTTCGACCACAGCGTGCTGGACGTCGACCAGTACGTCGCCACTGCGGCGGACGGCCAGCACCCGGTGCACACCTGATTCGTTGTATTAAAACAACTAAAACCCCGCACCATTTGCGTGCGCCCAGCAGTGATATGTGCCGCACAGAACAAAACTCAGCGGCGGGCGTAGACTGGAGGCATGTATACACCGAAGAAAATGGCTGCGGGGATCACGGGTTTCGCCAGCGTCTTGTGGCTGGGCCTGACCGCTGCGGTGGCGGCCAGCCAGCGCAAGCTGGTGTTCAATCCGACCATCGAGCGCGAGGTGAAAAGCCCGCGCAGCAGCGGCCACCGTACCCGCCAGATCGTCCTGCGTGGCAGCGACGGCACCCGGTTGAGCGGCTGGCTGATGACGCCCCAGGTCCAGGGCCCGCGTCCGGCCGTGATCTACTTCGGCGGCCGTTCCGAGGAGGTGTCCTGGGTGGTGCGCGACGCCGGCAAGCTGTTCCCCAACATGACGGTGCTGGCCATGAACTACCGCGGCTACGGCGAGTCGCACGGCGAGCCGGCCGAGAATTTCATGATCGAGGACGGCTGCCGTTTCTACGACTGGCTGGCCGCGCGCGGCATGGTCGATGCCCGCCGCATCGCGGTGGTCGGCCGTAGCCTGGGCTCGGGCGTCGCGGTGCAGGTGGCCAAACAGCGCCCGGTGCACTCGGTGGTCCTGATCACCCCCTACGATTCGATCCTGGCGATCGCCAAGCGGCGCTTCCGCGTGATGCCAATCGAGTACATGCTGCGCCACCGCTTCGAGTCGATCAAGTACGCGCCGTCCCTTACCGCCCCCACCTACGTGCTGCGGGCGGCCGAGGACGATGTGGTGCCCCACTCCCACACCGACGAACTGGTGGCCAAGCTCACCCAGCTGGTCGGCGACGAGATCGTGCCGGGCTCCGATCACATGAACATCCCCTACCTGGAAGCGACCCAGGCCCTGATCGCCAGCTTCCTCACCCGTCAGTTCGCCAAGCCGGTCGAGACGCCCGTGCTGGCGGCCGCCACCCCGGAACCCGAGCTCCAGACCGTGGCGGTCAAGGACGTGGCCGTCAACGACGTGGCCGTCAACGACGTGGAAATCGCCGCTGTTGGCAAATAATTGTCGATAGTTGCCAAGACTTATATTTCCCTCGAATAAATTGCCAAGTAAAATGGTATTTGCCATCAAACTGAGCTTTGATGCATATTTGACAGGCTGAGCTGCGTGGGTCCAGGACATGGCGAACCATGCGCGGCACGCGGCAGATTGCCCCTCGAAGGACGTGTTGCGGTAACGCTACATGGCAAGGCTTCCACCGGGGAAATCGCCGCCGCGATACAAATCGTAACCCCACGTGCTTTCCCAGGCTGACACAATCGCGCAGCGCGATTGCGATGCCCATGAACCGTGAACGATTGCAGCTTGCGCTGCCGGCCCCATCGGTAAGGATGCGGCGGGTACAATATCGCTATTCCAGGAGCCCATACATGAAATTCAAGCATCTCACCATGACCATCGCGGCGCTGTGCGTCGCCGGCAGCGCGGCTGCAGCTGATCCAAAGCTGGGCATGGTCTACGACGCGGGCGGCAAGTTCGACAAGTCGTTCAACCAGTCGGCTTTCGAAGGCCTGCAGCGCTTCACCAAGGAGACCGGCATCAAGGTCCTCGAGGTCCAGGCGAACAGCGATACCCAGGCCGAGCAGGTGATGCGCGGCCTGGCGCGCAAGAAGGTCGACCTGATCGCCGCCATCGGCTTCTCCCAGACCCAGGCGGTCCAGAAGGTCGCCAAGGAATTCCCCAACGTGCGCTTCGTGCTGATCGACAGCATCGCACAGGGCAACAACATCAACTCGGTGATGTTCAAGGAACAGGAAGGCTCCTACCTGGTGGGCGTCGCCGCCGCCATGGCCTCCAAGTCCAAGAAGCTGGGCTTCGTGGGCGGCATGGACATCCCCCTGATCCGCGCCTTCGCCTGCGGCTACGCCCAGGGCGCCAAGGCCCAGTATCCGAAGATCGAGATCATGCAGAACATGGTCGGCACCACCGCCGCGGCCTGGAACGACCCGGCCAAGGGCGGCGAGCTGGCGCGCGCGCAGTTCGACCGCGGCGCCGACGTGGTGTTCGCGGTGGCCGGCGGCAGCGGCATGGGCGCCCTGCAGATGGCCAAGACCAAGGGCAAGCTGGCGATCGGCGTCGACTCGAACCAGAACTACCTGCACCCGGGCACCATGCTGACCTCGATGATCAAGCGCGTCGACGTGGCGGTGTACGACTCCTTCATGGCCCAGAAGAACGGCAGCTGGAAGGCCGGCGTCACCTATAAAGGCCTGAAGGAAGGCGGCGTGGACTGGGTCCTGGACAAGGACAACCGCGCCGTGGTCAGCCCGGAGATCGAGAAGCGCGTGAACGCCGTGCGCACCGACATCATCAACGGCAAGATCAAGGTCATCGACTACCGCGCAGGCAGCAGCTGCCCGGTCTGACCGCCCTCTCCCCACGAAAAGCGCGCCGCGCCGGTGAACCCGGTCCGGCGCGCTTTTGAATAAAACGCAGCACAACAACACACATCGCAATGCAGCCAGCCGTAGAATTTCGCAACATCAGCAAGGCCTTCGGGGCCGTGCAGGCGAACGCTGACGTCAGCTTCTCGATCGCCAAAGGCTCGATCCACGGCGTGATCGGCGAGAATGGCGCGGGCAAGTCCACCCTCATGAGCATCCTGTACGGCTACTACAACGCCGACAGCGGCCAGCTCCTGATCGATGGCCAGGCGCGCGACATCCGCACCAGCCACGAGGCGATCGCGCTCGGCATCGGCATGGTGCACCAGCACTTCATGCTGGTCGAGAACATGACGGTGCTCGACAACGTCATGCTGGGCGCCGAGGGCGGATTCAAGCTGGCTGCCCGGCGCGCCGAGACCGAAGCCAAGCTGCGCGAGATCTGCGCCCGCTACCGCCTCGACGTCGACCCGCTGGCCACCATCCACGACCTGTCGGTGGGCGCCCAGCAGCGCGTCGAGATCCTCAAGCAGATCTACCGCAGCGCCGAGATCCTGATCCTGGACGAGCCGACCGCCGTGCTCACCGCCCAGGAGACCGCCTCGCTGTTCGAGATCCTGCGCCTGTTCAAGGAACAGGGCAAGACCATCATCCTGATCACCCACAAGCTGGGCGAGATCATGGAGATCACCGATCAGGTGACCGTGATGCGCGCCGGCCGCGTGGCGGGCGCCGTGGCCACCGCCGACACCTCCAAGGAGCAGCTGGCCAACATGATGGTCGGCCGCCCGATCGAGGGCAACCTGCCGCGCAAGCCCTACAATCCGGGCGCGCCGGTGCTCAAGGTCGAGAGCCTCCAGCTTGAGGACAAGAACAAGGTCAAGCTGCTGGCCGACATCGACCTCACGGTGCGCGCCGGCGAGATCGTGGCGATCGCCGGCGTCTCCGGCAACGGCCAGAGCGAGCTGATGGAAATCCTGGCGGGCATGCGCCTGCCGACTTCGGGCAAGGTCGAATTCCTCGGCCAGGACCTGCCCTACGCCGGCCGCGCCAACGCCGACGGCCTGCCCGCCGAGTTCCGCGCGCTGGGCATCGGCCACGTGCCGGAAGACCGCCTGCGCGACGGCGTGATCAAGGACTTCTCGGTGATGCAGAACACCGTGTTCGGCTACCAGGACCGGGTCAGGAACAAGTTCGGCCTGTTCGACTTCGAGGCCATCGCCAAGCGCTGCGCCCACCTGCTGGAAGCTTTCGACGTGCGTCCCAAGAACCCCGAGCTGCGCATCGGCCTGCTCTCGGGCGGCAACCAGCAGAAGGTCGTGATCGCGCGCGAAGTCTCGGCCAGCCCCAAGCTGATGCTGGTCGGCCAGCCGACCCGCGGCGTCGACATCGGCACCATCGAGAGCATCCACACCCAGCTGCTGCGCCTGCGCGACGAGGGCGTGGCGATCCTGCTCGTTTCCACCGAGCTGGAGGAAGTGCGCGCCCTGGCCGACCGCATCGTGGTGGTCTCGGGCGGACGCATCACGGGCGAACTGAAGATTCAAGAATTCGACACCACCCGCATCGGCCTGCTGATGGGCGGGATGCACAAATCATGAAAACCACTGAACTCCCACGCTGGGCGTCCGGCTTCGTCCTGCCCGTCCTGAACCTGCTGTCGGCCCTGCTGGTGGCGGCACTGGTGATCCACCTGCTGGGCGAGAGCCCGACGGAATCGCTGCAGATCCTGATCAACAGCGCCGTGATCAATCCGGAAGGCCTGAGCTACACCCTGTTCTACGCCTCCACCTTCGTGTTCACCGGCCTGGCCGTCTCGGTCGCCATGAAGGCGGGCCTGTTCAACATCGGCGCCGAGGGCCAGATGTACCTGGGCGGCCTGGGCCTGACCCTGGCCATGCTGGCCTTCGACGCCTCGCTCCCGGCCCTGCTCCTGATCCCGCTGGCGATGGTGGCCAGCGCGGCCTTCGGCGCCGGCTGGGCCTTCCTACCCGGCTACCTGCAGGCCAAGCGCGGCAGCCACGTGGTGGTCACCACCATCATGTTCAACTTCATCGCCGCCAGCCTGATGAACTTCATCATCGTGAAGTACCTCATTCCGGAGGGCGACCAGAACCCGGCCAGCCGCGTGTTCAGCGAAGCCTCGTGGATGCCGCGCCTGGTGGACTGGTTCCCGGCCCTGGGCGACACCCCGCTCAACATCTCCTTCCTGCTGGCGATCCTGGCGCTGGTGATCTATGGCGTGGTGATGTCGCGCTCGCCATGGGGCTACAAGCTGCAGGCCACCGGCCTGAACGCCCACGCCGCCCACTATGCCGGCGTGCGCATCAGCCGCACCATCATCGTGGCGATGCTGATCTCGGGCGCCCTGGCGGGCCTGGCGGCGGTCAACTCCATCCTCGGTTCGACCCACTATCTGAGCCTGAACTTCCCGGCCGGCGCCGGCTTCGTCGGCATCGCGATCGCGCTGATGGGGCGCCAGCATCCGGTCGGCATCTTCCTGTCCTCGGTGCTGTTCGGCGCCCTGATCCAGGGCGGCTTCGACCTCTCGCTGGAAAAGCCGAACATCCCGCAGGAGACCTTCATCTTCATTCAAGGCCTGATCATCCTGTTCTGCGGCGCGATGGAAAACCTGTACGCGCCGGCGGTCCTGAAACTGATTAACGCAACAAAGGCACGCAAGGGTTAAGCCATGGAAGACTTCCAGTTCGCCAGTATCGTCGTCTCGACGATCCGCAATGCGCCGGTCCTGATATTCGCGGCCATGGCCGGCCTGTTCGCCGAGCGCAGCGGCGTGATCGATCTCGGCCTCGAAGGCAAGATCCTGGCCTCGGCCTTCGTCTCGGCCGGCGTCGCCTATGCCTACCAGGACCCATGGCTGGGCATCGCCGCCGGCATCCTGGCCTCGGTCGCGCTGGCCATGGTGCAGGCCTATGTGTCGATCACGCAGAAGGGCAACCAGCTGGTGGCCGGCATGGCGATCAACATCGCCATGAGCGGCCTGACCTTCGTGGTGGCCCAGTACTTCTTCCAGCAGGGCGGACGCACCCCGGACCTGGGCGAAGCGCGCCTGGGCGACATCGTGCTGCCGGGCAGCGCCGCGCTGGCCGACATCCCCGTCATCGGCTGGCTGTACGGCAGCGTAATCGGCGGCCACACCCTGCTGGTCTACCTGGCCTTCCTGCTGCTGCCGGTGGTGCACTGGGTGCTCTACCACAGCCGCTTCGGCCTGCGCCTGCGCGCCTGCGGCGAGAACCCGCATGCGGCCGACGCGGCCGGCATCTCGGTGCAGCGCACCCGCTATGCCGCCATGCTGATCGCGGGCGTGCTGTGCTCCTTCTCGGGCGCCTACCTGGCGATCGTCCAGAGCGGCTTCTTCCTGCGTGACATGTCGGCCGGCGCCGGCTACCTGGCGCTGACCGCCATGGTGTTCGGCAACTGGCGTCCGCTGCACACGGTGCTGGGCTGCCTGATGTTCGGCTTCTTCGGCGCGGTGCAGGTGCAGATCGAGGGCGTCGAACTGCCGGTGGTGGGACGCATTCCGGGCGCGCTGATCCAGATGATCCCCTACGTGCTGACCGTGGTCGTGCTGGCGGGCCTGATGGCCAAGTCGGTGGCGCCCAAGGCGCTGGGCAAGCCCTTCGTCAAGTCACGCTGAGCGTTTCTTGCTCCACGAAAAGGCCCGCTACCCAGCGGGCCTTTTTATTTTCCACGATGCATAACTACCGCGCGGAAAGGGAAGTTGCACAATTTGTGAGCAAATGTGACTACCGTAAGCGTTTGTAAGGACCGTCAACAGCGTCTCGACGGGGCCCGTTGATAGGCAAGGTGACACGATAAACGTACGCCAGACACTCAATGAGAAAGGATTCACTCTATGAAGCGCACTATTGCTACCCTGATCGTCGCCCTGTCCGCCACCTCGGCATTTGCCCAGACCTCGGCCACTCCCGCCACGTCGGCAACTCCTGCCACCCCGCCGGGCGCTACCGTGCCGGCAACCCCGACCACCCCGGCCACCCCGGTTGACCAGACCGTGCCGCCTACCACCGACAGCACCTCGGGCGCGTCGGGCACCGCAGGCACCACCGCTGGTTCGACCACGACCGGCTCGGCCACCGCCGCTACCCCGGCTACCCCGGCAACCCCGGCCACCCCGGCATCGGCAGCAGACAAGACCGACGCGAAGAAGGATAAGCAATCCAAGCACGACAAGAAGTCCAAGGACAAGAGCAGCAGCTCGTCCATGTAATACCCTCTGACCGGGCGCAAGGCGCCCGGCGCTCCCCCCTCGAGCAGCGCCGCGCGGCAGGACGCCGTGCGGCGCTTACATCATGTTGGGATCGACCGTTTCCGCCCCGCTTGCCCGGCGGCTGGAACGCTTCCAGGTCCATGCGAATCCGAATCCTCCCGACACGCCGTGGTCGCGCACGTGCAAGGGACTATCGCGGTTGGCCGCCCCCTTGTAGCTCTCCAGTCTCAGGAAACCGAACAGGCGCAGGTCCCGGTTGATGCGGCGCGTGCCGAACACGCCCAGGCGGGTCAGCAGCAGTCCGGCGTCGGCGTCAAACGCTGGCCGGTTAGCGTTCGCGTACTGCGGCTGCACCTCGTAGAAATAGCGCTGGATGCGCTTGTCCCCCACCACCGCACTCACTTGCCCCTGGAAGGTCCAGGCCCCGCCCTCTCCCACCCGTTCGTAGACCAGGCGCGGCTCGAAGGTCCAGCCCTGCCGGCGCAGGCCGCCGCGCGCCTCGATCACGGCGCGCAACGGCAATTCCGCGCGCAAACGGCTGCTGCGGTCGAGGTCGGCGATCTTGACTTTCAGGCGCGGGCCGAACTCGAACAGGGTGCCGAGGTCGGGCATGCCGCGGCGCGCCTCGACGTCGTCGGAATCGGAAGGCAGGGCGCCGGCAAGGCCGATGTCGAATTCGACCCGGTCGGAACGGAAGAGGCGCGCACCGATGCCGGACTGGTCGGCGCGCAGGATTTCGCCGCGGTACAGGATGAAGGGCAAGGCCAGGGCGCGATTGTTCTGGTCGTCGGCGCCCGGGTAGGCAGGGGTGGAGATGGCGGCGGCGCCGATGCCCAGTTCCCACAGCGGCAGGCCGGCTTCGTCGGTGGATTGGGCGTGCACGGCAAGGGGCAGCGCCAGGATGCTGGCGAGTGGAACGGCCGTCAGGATCGATTTCATGGGGCCTCGGCGTAGTTGGGGTGCGTGCTCCGATTGTATCCAAGAGCTTTGCCGGCATGCGCGCCGCACGGGCCAAGCCGCGTCGCACATCGGACACCGTCAACTGCCCACTGCCCACTGCCCACTGCCCACTGCGCACCGCCCACCGCCCACCGCCCACCGCCCACGCACCCATCACTACGTACCCGTAAACGTCATCCCGGCGAAGGCCGGGATCCAAGTTCGCGGCACAGTGTTGACCTGACTCTATGCGGGGAAACTTGGATCCCGGCCTGCGCCGGGATGACGTACTGATGCAGCGGGCTGTCGATAGGCACCCCGGATTGCCGGCGTCGATCGGACCTCCACGGCCCTACATGAATCAGCCCTGTTCCGGAAAAATCGCCTGCAGCATCGCCGCCAGGTTATACCCGCCCTTGATCAGCTGGGTCTTCGCAATCGCCGAGCTCGGCACAGGATAATTGGCCGGCACCTCGAGCGTGAATGCGAAATAAGTCTCGCCTTTCTTGCTCGTCTGCGGCGTCAACTGGCCCGGCGTCACCTCGGCATAGGCCAGCTTGGACACCGCCAGCGCGTCGTCCGCCCACTGGTAAGGCCAGGTCGCCACCTCGCCCTGCCACTTCTGCACCGCCGGATTGCCGGCGATGGCCGCCTGCGCGAACTGCTCGGGCGTCTTCACGCCGATGCGGCGGAAGGCGTAGTCCACCGTGGTGCTGTCCCAATAGGAGTGGAAAGGCTTGGTCAGCGCCTTGGGCACGCCTTCCTTCACGGGCGCCGCCTCGCCCGGCGGGATCAGGCCCGCCGCCAGCGCGGCGATCTTCGCGTCGTCCAGCAGCAGGTTGTTGCCGCCGCGCGAATCGAAGATCGTGGCCTCGTCCACCTCGGCATGGGTCTTGGGCACCACGAACTTGCCGTCCTTGCTGACGAAGGCCGCGCCCACGTGCAGCGGCTGGTGGATGTCGCCGGCGAAGTGGGCCAGCAGGATCAGGGCCTGGCGCTTGGTGAACTTGTGCGGATTGAGCGCCGGATCGGTCTTGCCCTGCAGGACCGCGATGCACTGCTTCATGATCTGCACGATGTCGACCTCCGCGGTGCCCACGCCGTGGTCGTGGTAGCGCTCCAGCTGGAAGGGCACGTCGGTGTAGTGGTACTCGCTGTGCTTCGGATTGCCCGCCACGTACTCGATCATTTCCTGGGTCTGCGGGCCGCAGTACGTGCCCTTCACGCAGTCGGCCCAGTTGGCGAGCGATTCGAGGGTCTCGCCCGGCAGGAGCAGCGCGGCGATCTGCTTTTGCGCGTACGTCCCCTTCAGCAGTTTGTCGGCGATCGCGCCCACGGCGCGGTGGCCGTCGCGGCCCCAGGCCATGGCGTCGACGGAGGTGAAGGCGCTGCAGAGCGCCAGGACACAAGCTAGTTTTTTCATGCGTCGTGTTGGTCGGTCTAGGGTTTATTGCGCCTTGAGGACGCGCGGCGCGGCGGCAGACGGCGCGGCGCCCTGCCCTTCGTGCTTCTTCAGGTAGTCGGTAAAGGCGTCCAGGTCCAGCATGCCGGTCTCGACGCGCTGCGTGCCCTTGGCGAATTCGGGGAAGTTGTCGCCGCCCTCGGCCAGGAAGTTATTGGCGACCACGCGATAGCGCTTGCCGTCTTCCAGCGGCGCACCGTGGAGCCGGATCGAACCCGGGACCACGCGGCTGCCCGCCGGGCGTTTCCCGTCCCACTGGTAGCTGAAGCCCTGCGACACCTGCAGGATCGACGGGTCCGATGCCGCCGGGCGCGCCCACTGCTGCTCGAGCAGGCTGCGGATCTGCGCGCCGGTCAGGTCCATCACGACCAGGGTGTTCCCGAATGGGAGCACGGCCTGGGTCTGGCCGAAGCTGGCCACATTGCCCTCGCCGGCTTCCAGGTCCTTGCGGATGCCGCCTTCGTTCATGAAGCCGATCTGCGCGCCCTGGTCGCGGGTGGCGGCCAGCACGGCGTCCGCGATCAGCTTGCCGAGCTCGGACTCGCCGGCCTCGTTCTGCTTGCGCAGCACCGGCGCGGCCGGCAGGCGCGCGACCGGGCGGCCCAGCGCCGCGCGGCTGCGCTCCTTCACCGAGGCCACCAGCGCAGCCATCCTCGGATCGGCCGGATAGTCGCCCGGCTTCATCACCACATTGTTCGCCTGCAGCTCGAGCAGCTTGCCGCTACCCGGATCCACCTTCATCGCCACGCGCGTCAGGACCTGGCCGAAGGAAGCCGCCTGAGTCACGGTGCGCCCCTCGACCTGGCACACATAGCCGAAGTGCGAGTGGCCCGTGATCACCAGCCTGATCGCCGGATCCAGCTGCTTGACGATGGGGACGATCGCGCCCTGCAGGTTCAGGCAGCCGAGGCGGTCGTCGCGGTTGTCGACGGTCCCGCCTTCGTGCACCAGGGCGACGATCACCTGCGCGCCCTGCGCGCGCATCAGCGGCACGGCGCGGTTGATCGCCTCGGTTTCGTCACCGAAGCGCAGGCCGGCGATGCCCGAAGCCATCACCACCGCGTCGGTGCCCTTCAGCACCGCGCCCACCAGGCCCACTTTCACGCCCTTCACTTCCTCGATGCGGAAGGCCGGGATGAAGGGCTTGCCGGTGGCGCTGTCGATCACGTTGGCGGCCAGATAGGTGAACTTGGCGCCGCCGTAGTTGGGCGACCACTGGCAGGCCTTGGCCGGACGCGGCGAATCGCAGCCGCCGTGCTGCTGGCGCAGCAGCTCTTTGCGGCCGGCATCGAATTCGTGGTTGCCGACCGCGCTCACGCGCAGGTCCAGCAGGTTCATGGCCTCGATGGTCGGCTCGTCGGCCCACAGCGAGGACAGCGCCGGGCTGCCGCCCACCAGGTCGCCCGCTGAAACGAACAGCAGGTCCTTGTCTTCCTTGCGCCAGGCCTGCAGGGCGGCCGCCACGGCCTCGGCGCCGCCCGCGCGGATCGCCGGCGGCGTCACGCCGTTCACCGGCGGCAGCGCGTAGCGGCTCGGCTCGAGGTTGCCGTGGAAGTCGTTCATGGCGACCAGGTTGATGGTCACGGGTTCGCGCGGAGTACTGGCGCAGCCGGCCAGCACGCAGGCCGCAAGAGCAAGGGAGAGTCGTGCAGGCGCACGCAGGGAATTCGGCATGGGATCTTCTCAATCTGGGACGGGAGGCCTGCTGCGGGAGCGCGGCCCACCGGCATTATGGCATCAGCCATGGCGCGAAGCCATCTTTACAGCCCTGCAAAACCAGGGCCTTCACCCAATAAAAAAAACGGCCGGTGTCGCCACCGGCCGTTCTTCGACACGTCAAGCCCGGGAGATCAGAACTCGTACTTGACGGTTGCCTGGATCGCCCACTGCGACTCGCCGCGCGACTGGCGCACGTTCAGGTCTTCCACGTTGTTACGCACTGCGTACACGTAGCGGCCCTGCGGGTCGAGGCCGACGTAGTCGACGAAGCTGCGCGCCTGCGCGCCGGCGGACTGGAAGCCCACTTCCTCGATACGGCCCCACTTCTTGTTCAGCAGGTTGCCGAAGTTGAGGATGTCGAGCGCGAAGCTGGCCTTGTGCTTGGACGAGAAGCCCGGGATTTCCTGGGTGATCTTCACGTCGAAGCTGTTGGTCCAGCGCGAGAAGTCGCTGTTACGCTTGACCACGCCGCCGGCCGCCTTGCGCAGCACCTTGTTGGCGTTGACGATGTCCCAGAAACGCTGCTCGTTGGCGTGGTTGGTCGCGGTGTCGCCGTAGAACACGACTTCGCCCGAACCGAAGGCCGACGGGATGTACATCAGGTCGTTGCCGGCCAGGCCGTCGCCGTTCAGGTCGTTGTTGATGGTCCAGCTGTACGGCTTGCCCTCGCGGCCTTCATAGAAGACGCCCACGCGGGTGCGGTAGTTGCCGAAGAAGCGCTTTTCCCACGACAGGCGGGCATTGATACGCTCCTTGACCAGGTAGGACGAGTTGGCGGCCACTTCCTCGTTCGGGTTGAAGACCGAACGGCCCGACCAGTTCGAGTTCGAGGTCGAGGAGGTCAGCGGCGACACTTCGGTCGCTTCGGTGTAGGTGTAGGCCACCGACCAGCCGAAGCCCTTGCGGGTCGGGCTGGTGACCGAGACGGTCATCAGCTTGGCGTCGCCCTTGCTGGTGTGGTCGGCCAGCAGCACGTTGTTGAAGGCCAGGTTCGACAGCGCCTTGGTGGTGGCGGTGCAGTTGCGGGCCACGGTCACGGCGTTGTTGGTGAACGAGTAGCAGGAAGCATCCAGGCCCTGGGCGTTGTAGTACAGCTCGCGGCCATCCTTGCCGATACGGGTCGGGCCGCCGACGTTCAGGTTGCGGTAGAAGATCGCATCCTTGTTCTCGGTCAGCAGCACTTCCGCGCCCATCACCAG
Organism: Massilia sp. KIM; assembly: GCF_002007115.1. Classification (NCBI taxonomy): domain Bacteria; kingdom Pseudomonadati; phylum Pseudomonadota; class Betaproteobacteria; order Burkholderiales; family Oxalobacteraceae; genus Massilia; species Massilia sp. KIM. The sequence continues at coordinate 3,032,770 of NZ_MVAD01000001.1, forward strand.
GCCGCCCACCGGCAGCTCATGCTCGAGCGCCAGGTTGGCTTTCCAGATCGAAGGCTGCTTCAGGCCAGGAGCCAGGATGTCGACGTTGGCGGCCGGCGGCGCGCCGTTGACGACTTGCTGGGTGTCCGGGTTCGGGCTGAACAGGTTGTCACCGGTCGGGCAGCGGGTCGAACCGGAGGTCGAGCAGGTGATGTTACGGGTAGCGACGCCCGGGTTCGAGAACGGGTTCGACATCCACACGGTCGCCGCGGCGCCCTGGAACAGGCCGATACCGCCACGCAGCTGGGTCTGGCGCTTGGTGTCGAACTTGTAGTTGAAGCCCGCGCGCGGCTGCCACAGCTTGTTGCCGTCGAAGGTCTTGGTGTTGTCGTAGCCAAAGCCGCCGGTCTGGCGCGCGAAGGTCGCGGCGTTGCCTGCGACGACAGGCGCGGCGGCGGCGCTGTTGCGGCGCGGGGTGCCGCCGACGTCGGTCAGGTCGACGCGCACGCCTGCGGTCACGGTCAGCTTGTTGTTGACGGTCCAGGTATCCTGCAGGAAGAAACCGGTGTTCTTCATGGTGAACTGGGCGATTGCGTCGTTCAGGGTGAAGCCCGGGGCTGCTTGCTGCAGGGTGTAGGAGGTCGGACGGCCGCGCGAGAAGTTCTCGTAGATGGCCGCGTCGATCTGCGACGCGCTGGCGTTGGCGCAGTTCAGGGTGCCGCCGCTGGCGACGCCCGGGACGGCGTTGTACGTGAAGTTGTTGTCGCAGGCGAAGGTGTAGTTGCCGAAGACGTTCTGCAGGAACGAGTTGTACACCTCGTTCTTGGTGTAGTCGGCGCCGCCCTTGATCTCGTGGTCGCCCCACAGGTAGTTCGCGCCCGCGTACAGGTCCAGGGTCTTGGTGCCCAGGACGTTGTTGTGGCGGCTGTTGTCAGTGCCGGTGTTCAGGAAACGGTTGCCGGTACGGGCGCCTGCCGGTGCGTCGGCCGGCAGCGGGCCGCTGAACTGGAAGGACATGGTCGGCAGGCGCGCGTTGTTGCGCGGGACCGAGTCGTAGTCACGGGTCGAAGCCTTGAATTCGGTCGAGAAGTTCGGGGTCCAGTCCGAGAACACCTGGGCCACCATGGTCTCGATGCTCTTCTGCTGGTTGTAGAACTGCGAGCTCAGCGAAACGCCGGTTGCCGAGAAGTTCGGGTAGATCGGCTCGTCCTGCTCGGTCTTCGAGTAGCGGAAGTTGGCACGGTGGTCGTCGTTGATGTTCCAGTCCAGCTTGACGGTGCGCTCTTCCGAGGTCATGAAGGCGCCGGTCGGGCCGGTGCCCAGGTCGATGCCATAACGGTCGCGGGCGATGCGCTGCACAGCGCCGATCTGGTTCTGGCTGACCGGCACGGTGGTGCCTGCGCCGCTGCCGATGGCGCCGAAGTCCGGGGTGCTGCGGCTGCTCTTGAAGTTTTCGGCCAGGGCGAAGATGAACAGGCGATCCTTGATCAGCGGGCCGCTGGCCCAGATGCCCTTGGTGGTGTCCTTGAACTTCGGCGGTTCCGAGTACTTGTCGGTGGTGCGGTCGTAGCGGTCGCCGGCCAGGGTGTCGTTACGGAACACGTAGTAGGCGCCGCCGTGGTACTGGTTGGTGCCCGACTTGGTGACGGCGTTGATGTTGCCGCCGGTGTAACCGCGCTGGGTCACGTCGTAGTTGGCGACGTTCACCTGCACCGAAGCGATGGCTTCCATCGAGATCGGCTGGCGCGCGGTCGGGCTGCCGTTCGATTCGAGGCCGAAGGTGTCGTTGACGGCCACGCCGTCGATGGTCAGGGTGTTGTAGCGCGAGTTCTGGCCGGCCACGGACAGTTCGCCGCGTTCCTTGTCGGTCTGCGAGACGCGCGGGTCGATACGCGCGAAGTCCTGCAGGTTGCGGTTGATCGAGGCCTGGGTCTCGAGGTCGGCGCGCGAGATGCTGGTCACCGAACCCATGTTGTTGCGTGCGAACAGCTCCGAACGGGCGGCCGAGCCGACCACGTTCACGGTCTGGATCGCCTGGCCGATGGTCGCGTCCACCGCGGCGGTTTCCGCCAGCTCGGTGAACACGTTTTCACGGCGCTCCGTGACGCCATCCTTGGTGATGACGATCGTGTAGGGACCACCCACGCGCAGGCCGCGCGCGATGTAGCGGCCTTCGGCGTCGGTGGTGACATTGCTGACAGAGCCGGATTCAGCGTGAATGATCTGCACCTGGGCATTCGCCGCGGGCTTGCCGTCCGCGCTCGAGATGCGGCCGCCGATGGCGGAGGTGGTGTTCTGCGCGAACGACGGCGTCGCCGCCAGTGCAACCGACAAGGCCAGCGCCAACTTGGTGAGCCGGAGCTGTTGTTGAGTGATCATCGATAACCCCAAAAAGAACTAATAGTTATATACGGGAACCCAGTGGGCGCCCTCTTTCAGTACTGCAAACCTGATTTGCTGCTGAATACACGGTGGCCTGGGAGCAGGCGGCGGGCGATTGTAGCGTTCCAATATGACAACGAAGTTACGTGCCCTACAACAACTGATATGACGAATTCCTTCGGCAATATGCATTAGTTGTTAACAAGGCGGCAAATTCGATTTCGCTTAGCTATTTATACGTTTGACCTATAAATAGCCGAAGTTAGGTTGTAATTACGCTACAAACTAGATGTTTCTTCAAGCAAATTCCAAGGCGCGATTATACGTATCGAGCAAGAAGGCGAGATTGTTTTGCTGAAATATTCAGCAAACCGAAAGTTTGGCGGGATTTTTTGTCGCGACTTGGCCACAAATGATGACACGGCGATAAGTTGTGGCCGAAAAGTCAGCCTTCCGGCGTAACCGGAAGGCGATCCGGGCGAGCGCCCGGACCTGTAGGACGACTCAAGGCGCCTTGGCGGCGGTCTTGGCGAGACGGGCGATTTTCGCCTCGAAATCAGCGAAACGTTGATCCAGTTGGCGGGTCAAACGTTGCTTTTCTGCCACTGGCAGGAAGGCGTAGCGGATGCTGTTGTACGAGGTCTTCTTCATCTCCGCATAGCTCGGCTTGTAGCGGCTGGCGAACAGCACGTACTCGTTCGACAGCGTGTGGCGGGTGACGCCGGCGTCGTCGGTCGAGATCACGTAGGGCACGCCATACTTGCGGTACAGGTTGATCGGATGATGGCTACCTTCGACCCCGTTGATGAAGGCGTTCGAGGTCAGGTTGATCTCGACCGGGATGTCCTTCTCGCGCATGGTCTGCATGATGCCGGTGGCATTGGTCTCGTGGGCGAGGTCCAGGCCGTGGCCGATGCGGTTGGCCCCCGCCACCGTCAGCGCCTGGTCGATGTGGAACTTCAGGCCCTCGGGCGGCACGTCGCCCATGGCCAGCTCACCCGCGTGCAGGGCCACCTTGACGTCCGGGTAGACCGACTTCAAAAAGCGGAACATCTTCATGTGCAGGGCGTAGTCGCGCATCGAGATGTTGGTGCTTTCCTGGCCGACGATGTTCACGCCGACGATCTTGTCGCTGCTCTTGGCCGCCTTGAAACCCGAGACCATGGACGAGAACACCAGCGACGGGTTCAGCAGGCGCAGCACATAGGTCTGGTAGCGCATGGTGAAGCGCTCGTCGTCGATGCCTTCCGAGGAATCGACGATCCTGGCGACGAAGTCGGCGATGGTCTTGTTGAAGGCCGGGTCCTTGTCCAGCACCGCGAACCAGGCGCGCATCTGGGCATCGAAAGCCGCGTCGTCGTTCGCGTTCTGCCAGGCCTTGGCGTCGAAGTCCGGGTTGGCGACGGCCGGCGACAGCTTGAACATGGTCTCGATGTAGCTGACGTTCTCGGCGATGGCGCGCTTCTTGAGTTCCTGCAGGCCTTCCTTGAAGTTCGAATTTGACACCGGGCCGAAGTAGCCGAAGGTCTGGAAGAACAGGCGGTCCGGCGGCGGCTGCAGGGCGCCGTGGTTGAAGAAGTCCTTGTTCGACCAGCGCTGCAGCAGCTCGCGCCAGGTGTGATCGTCGGCATAGATCTCGGCGCTGCTCAGGCAGTTGCGTTCGGCGGCCGGCTTGGCGCGTTCGGCCGCGACCAGGGCCTTGTCGGTTTCGATGCGGTAGGTCTGCTTGTTGACGCAATAGCCCTGGCGGTCGACGAAGTCGACGTACTGCTCGACGTAGATCGCGCCCGAATAATGGTGGTGCAGGTCGCCGCCCTTGGGCATCTGGGTGAAGAACAGGGTCAGCTCGGCCATGTTGGGCTGGCTGCCGGCGATCAGGGAGGCGTAGTGGCGGGCGGTGGCGGCCTCGTTCGGGCTGGTCGCCGGGCCTTTGGCCAGTGCCGGCTGGGCGGCGAGGGCCAGCGCCAGCAGCGCGCCGGCGGTCAGGGGTGTGCGCATGGGTGTGGTCTTTCCGGATCGTTAACTCGGCAGCAGGGCTGCCTGGACCGCGTCACTCTAACTGCTTGGGGTGGGGTTTGCAATATGGCAGGGGTTGGGGCTGGGGGTGGGCGGGCAAACTTGGATCCCGGCCTCCGCCGGGATGACGTTCTAACGGACGTAGCCGAAGCCGCGCGGCCAGGTGTGCCCTCCAACTCCAAACAACGTCATCCCGGCGGAGGCCGGGATCCAAGTCCTACGCGCGCCGATGCACCCGCTCGCCCCCCGAGTACGTCTCGAACACCGCCCTATCATCCCCCAGCAAAGCCAGCGCGAACAGCAGCTCCTCCAGCGACTCGCAACGCCCCGTCCTGCGCGCCATCAGCGGCGTCGCCTTCGGATCGAGCACCACGAAGTCCGCCTCCCTCCCCGGCGCGAAGCTGCCGATCGTGTCCTCCAGCCGCATCGCCCGCGCCGCCCCCAGGGTGGCGAGATAGAACATGCGCAGCGCCGGCAGGTAGCTGCCCTTCAGGCGCGCCACCTTGTAGGCCTCGTTCATGGTCTGCAGCATCGAGAACGAGGTCCCCGCCCCCACGTCGGTCCCGAGCGAGAGCAAGGCCCCGGCGCCGTCGGCGCGCTCGAAGTCGAACAGGCCGCTGCCCAGGAACAGGTTGGACGTAGGGCACACCGCCGCCGCCGAACCCGTGGCCGCCATGCGCGCGAAGTCCTCGTCGTCCAGCCAGATGCAGTGGCCGAACAGCGCGCGCGGGCGCATCAGCCCGAAGCGCTCGTAGACGTCGAGGTAGCTGCGCGCCTGGGGGAACAGTTCGCGCACCCAGCTGCACTCGTCCTTGTTCTCGGAGACGTGGGTCTGGATGAAGGTGTCCGGGTACTGGGCCGCCAGCTCGCCCGTCAGGCGCAACTGGGTGTCGGTGGAGGTCGGCGCGAAGCGCGGCGTGATCGCGTACAGCGAGCGGCCGCGCTTGTGCCACTTCCGGATCAGGGACTCGCTCTCGCCCAGTTCGCCTTCGGCGTCGCGCAGGAAGTCAGGGGCGTGGCGGTCCATCAGCACCTTGCCGGCCACCATGCGCAGGCCGCGCGCCTCGCTCGCCTCGAAGAAGGCGTCCACCGAACCCGGATGCACGGTGCAATAGACCACCGCCGTGGTGGTCCCGCAGCGCAGCAGCTCCTCGAGGAAGAAGTCGGCCGTGGCGCGCGCGTGCGCCGGGTCCTCGAAGCGGCGCTCGGTCGGGAAGGTATAGGTCTCCAGCCAGGGCAGCAGGCCCGGCGCCGGCGAGGCGATCATGTCCGTCTGCGGGTAATGCAGGTGGGTGTCGATGAAGCCCGGCGTGATCAGCTTGCCGCGCAGGTCGACCGGTTCGAGGCCGGGCGGCAGGCTCGCTACGAGCCGCGCATGGTCGCCGGCGGCCTTGACGCGGCCGTCCTCGACCACCAGCAGGCCATCCTCGTGCCAGGCGTAGGCCTCGCCGTCGAAGGCCGGGTCGGCGTGAAAATGCAGCAAGCTCGCTCGGTAGGCTTGCACGGTATGCGGTGCGGTGGACATCAGTTGGATTCCGAAGATAGATCAGGGTGTGCGGCGGCTTCCCACACGGTGAGCAGCTGGGCCGCGCAGGACGCGGCGATGACCGCCGGCGCCTTGCCGGCGATGCCCGGCAGGCCGATCGGGCAGACCATGTCGGCCAGGCGGGCTTCCAGGATGCCGCGTTCGCGCAGGCGGTGCTCGAACTGGCGGCGCTTGGTCTCGGAGCCGATCAGGCCGAACCAGTCGCCGGCAGGCCGCGACAATATCGCGTGCGCGAGGCGCAGGTCAAGTGCGTGGCTGTGGGTCATGACGAGGAAGCTGGCGCCGGGCGGCGCGCTGTCCACCAGGGCTTCCGGGGTATCGGTCGCTTCCAGCCTGACGTTGGGCGGGACCTCGGCCGGGAACAGGTCCTCGCGCTGGTCGACCCAGGTGACGCGGCAGGGCAGCTCGGCCAGGGCGCGCACGATGGCCGCGCCGACGTGGCCGGCGCCGAACAGCACCAGATGCGCGCGCGGCGCGCGCACGGCGTCGACCAGCCAGCGCCGGCCGCCCTCCTCGATCACGCGGGTCTCGCCTTCAAGGCTGAAGGCCGGGCCGGCCTGGCCGGCCAGCAGCCGGCCCTGGGCATCGACCAGGCCCCATTGCGCCTGCCCGTCGAGCGCGACCACGCGCCAGCTGTCCTCGTCGCGGCGGGCGGCCAGCAGCGCGAGCTGGGAATCGTCGGCCGGCTCGAAGGCCAGCCAGGCGATGCCGCCGCAGCACTGGCCGAGGCTGGGGCCGAGCGGGAAGCGTTCCAGGCAGGGTCCGCGCCCATCCTCCAGCATCGCGCGCGCGATGTCGAGGGCGCGGTGCTCCAGGTGGCCGCCGCCGATGGTCCCGTCGAAGCTGTCGCGCCGCACCAGCATGCGCGCGCCCGGCTCGCGCGGCACGGAGCCCTCGACCCGCGCCACGGTCACCAGCACCGCCGGGGCCTGCTCCCCGTGTGTGAGCCAGTCGCGCATCAGGCGCCCTGCTCCATCGTCGCGGCAGCCGCCTCGACCGCGGCCACGGCATTCAGTATTTCCTCGCAGGTCGCCGGCGCGTTGAGCGGCGGGTTGATCCTGTGGCCGCCGACCGCCGAGATGGCGTCGCGGATCGCGAAGAACACCGAGAAGGGCAGCAGCAGCGGCGGTTCGCCCACCGCCTTGGAGCGGTGGATGCTGTCCTCGACATTGGCGTTGTCGAACAGGCGCACGCGGAAGTCCTCCGGGCAGTCCGAGACGCTCGGGATCTTGTAGGTCGAGGGCGCGTGCGTCATCAGCTTGCCCGCCTCGTTCCACTTCAGTTCCTCGGTGGTGAGCCAGCCCATGCCCTGGATGAAGGCGCCCTCCACCTGGCCGATGTCGAGCGCCGGGTTGAGCGAGCGGCCGGCGTCGTAGAGGGCGTCCACGCGCGCCAGCTTCCATTCGCCGGTGAGGGTGTCGACGATGACTTCGGACACCGCCGCGCCATAGGCGTAGTAGGAGAAGGGATGGCCGCTCATGGTCTTGGGGTCCCAGTGCAGGCCGGGGGTGGCGTAGAAGCCGTCCGACCACAGCTGCACGCGCGCGAGATAGGCCTTGGCCACCAGCTCCGCGAAGGGCAGCGCCAGGCCGACCACGAACACGGTGTCGGCCGCGAAGCGCACTTCATCGGCCGCGCCGCCGTACTGCCGCGCGGCGAATTCGGCCAGGCGCTGGCGGATGGTGCGCGCGGCGTCCTGCGCGGCCTTGCCGTTCAGGTCGGCGCCGGTGGAGGCGGCGGTGGCCGAGGTATTGGCGACCTTGCCGGTGTGGGTGGCGGTGGCGCGTACGCGCGCCATGTCCACGCCCAGCTCATGGGCCACCACCTGCATCACCTTGGTGTTGATGCCCTGTCCCATCTCGGTCCCGCCGTGGTTCACCAGGATCGAGCCGTCCACGTAGACGTGCACGAGGGCGCCGGCCTGGTTCAGGTGGGTCACGTTGAAGGCGATGCCGAACTTGACCGGCGTGAGCGCCAGGCCCTTCTTGAGCACCGGGCTGTCGCGGTTGAAGTCGGCGATGGCGGCGCGGCGCGCGCGATAGGCGCTGCTTTCCTCCAGTTCGGCCACCAGCTCGTGGATCACGTTGTCGACGATCTCCTGGCCGTAGGGCGTGACATTGCGCTCGCCCCGGCCATAGAAATTCAGGCGCCGGATGTCGAGCGGATCGCGGCCGAGATGGCGCGCGATCTCGTCGATCGCGTATTCGATCGCGATCGCGCCCTGCGGCCCGCCGAAGCCGCGGAAGGCGGTGTTGGACTGGGTGTTGGTCTTGCCGCAGGCGGCGCGGATCTCGACGTCGGACAGGTAGTAGGTGTTGTCGAAGTGGCAGACGGCGCGCGTGGCCACCGGCCCCGACAGGTCGGCGGAGAAGCCGGCGCGCGAGACCATGTCGACCTTGGCGGCCAGGATCCGGCCCTCGGAGTCGTAGCCGATCTCGTACAGGTAGTGGAAGCAGTGGCGCTTGCCGGTGACCAGCATGTCGTCGTCGCGGTCGGCGCGCAGCTTGACCGGGCGGCGCAGGCGCGCGGCGGCGATGGCGGCAGCCGCCGCCCACAGGGCCGACTGCGATTCCTTGCCGCCGAAGCCCCCGCCCATGCGGCGGCACTCGACCGTCACGTGGTGCGAATGCAGGCCGAGCGCGTGCGCCACCACGTGCTGCATCTCGCTCGGGTGCTGGGTGGAGCAGTACACGTGCATGCCGCGGTCTTCGCCGGGAATCGCGTAGGCGATCTGGCCTTCGAGGTAGAACTGCTCCTGGCCGCCAACGTGCAGCTCGCCCTTGAGCAGGTGCGGCGCGCGTGCGAAGGCCTGTTCGGCGTCGCCGCGCGCCAGGCGCATCGGCGGCAGGACCCAGGACTGGGCGGCGCGCGCTTGCTGCGGGCTCAGGATGGCCGGCAGGTCCTCGTAGGAGACCTTGGCCAGGCGCGCGGCGCGGCGCGCGTTGTCATGGCTGTCCGCCACCACGATGAAGATGGGCTGGCCCACGTACTGGACCAGGCCGTCGGCCAGGATCGGATCGTCATGGATGATCGGCCCGCAATCGTTCAGGCCCGGAATGTCGGCGGCGCTAAGCACCGCCACCACGCCGCGGCTGGCGAGCACCGGCTCCAGGTCGATGGCGGCGATGCGCGCGTGCGGACGGCTGGAGAGGCCGAGCGCCGCATGCAGGGTGCCGGCCAGCTCGGCGATGTCGTCGGTGTAGGTGGCCTGCCCCAGCACGTGCAGCTCGGCCGATTCGTGCGGCCGCGCGCGGCCCACTTCGCGCCAGGCGGCCAGGCTCGGGATCGTGGAATCGTTCATGCCAGCTTCTCCAGCGCCGCGAAGGCGTTGACGCTGCGCGCCGGCAGCGGGTTGTCAAGGCGCGTCTCCAGCCAGAAGCGGCGCAGCAGGTTCTGCGCCGCCCGCATCCGGTAGCCGCTGGAGGCGCGCATGTCGCTCAGCGGCGCGTAGTCGCGCTCCAGCGCCGCCATGGCTTCGCGCAGCGCGGCTTCATCCCAGCGCCTGCCCACCAGCAGGGCCTCGGCGTTCGGCGCGCGTTTCGGGGTCGCGGCCATGCCGCCGAAGGCGATGCGCGCGCTGGCGACGGTGTCGCCGATCAGGGTCAGGGCGAAGGCCGCGCACACCGCCGAGATGTCCTGGTCGAAGCGCTTGGCCAGTTTATAGGTTCGCAAGCGCAGGCCGGCGCGCGGCAGCGGCACCCGCAGGGCCTGCACGAACTCGCCGGCGCGCAGGTCCTTCTGCTGGTAGCCGAGGTAGAAGTCTTCCAGCGCCAGCACGCGCTGGCCGCCGCCGCTGCCCAGCACCACCTGGGCGCCGAGGGCGATCAGCCAGGGCATGGAGTCGCCGATCGGCGAGCCGTTGGCGACGTTGCCGCCGAGGGTGCCGGCATGGCGGATCGGCAGCGAGGCGAAGCGCTGCCACAGCTCGGACAATTCATCCGGATAGTGGCGGCAGACGGCGGCGTAGGCGTCCTCCAGGCTGACCCCGGCGCCGATCTCCAGCATGCCGTCCGCTTCGGCGACGGTCTTGAGCGCCTCGACCTGGCCGAGGTAGATGATCTCGTTCAGCTCGCGCATCTGCTTGGTCACCCACAGGCCGACGTCGGTGGAGCCGGCCAGCAGCACGGCGGCCGGATGGGCGGCCTTGAGCGCCGCCAGTTCCGCGAGCGTGCGCGGCACGTGGAAACGCTGGCCCTGGGCGCCGTAGCTGAAGCCGTGGCTGCGCTGCAGGTCGCGCAGGCGCGCGGCCAGGGCGGCGCGGTCGAAATCGACCTTGGGCAGTTCGACCATGCGGCGCGCGGCGTCGATGATGGGCCGGTAGCCGGTGCAGCGGCACAGGTTGCCCGAGAGTGCGTCATCGATCTCGCAGCGCGCCGGCGGGCGCCCGTCCTGCTTGAGGTACATGCCCCACAGCGACATGGCGAAGCCGGGCGTGCAGAAGCCGCATTGCGAGCCGTGGCACTCGACCAGGGCTTGCTGCACCGGGTGCAGGCCGCCGTCGGGCCGGGCCAGGTCCTCGACCGTGAACAGCGCCTTGCCGTCCAGGGTGGGCGTGAACTGGATGCAGGAATTGACCGCCTTGAGCTGCAGCTCGCCGTCCTCGAGCGACCCGATCACCACCGTGCAGGCGCCGCAGTCGCCCTCGGCGCAGCCTTCCTTGGTGCCGGTGCAGCGCAGATCCTCCCGCAGGTGCTGCAGGATGGTCTGGGTGGGCGCCGCGTCCCGGACTTCGTGGACGGCGCCGCGGTAGAAGAAACGGATCGGTTCTGACATGCTGGTCTCGCTGTTCGCCAAGGGCGGAAGGCTACCACCGGGGGCCGCCCCTCATATAATCAAAAAGTGATATTGCTTATCACTAAAAACAAATAACAAGATGGGCGTCCTTTCTTCTCATTCTAGGTAAGGGTGCGCGCTTTTCCAGTGATTGGCGATATCGATGCGGCGCGCGACCCAGACATGCTGGTGGCGCTGCACGTAGTCGAGGAAACGCGCCAGCGCCGCCGCCCGCCCCGGCCGCCCGACCAGGCGGCAGTGCAGCCCGATCGACAGCATCTTTGGCTGGTTCGGGCCGTTTGGGTCGCCCTCGGCGTACAGCAGGTCGAAGGCGTCCTTCAGGTAGTCGAAGAACTGGGTCCCGGAATTAAAACCCTGCATCGCGGCGAAGCGCATGTCGTTGCTGTCCAGGGTATAGGGCACGACCAGGTGGGGGGCGCTGGCAGGCTGGCCGTCGGGGCCGGTGTAGTCGACCTTCTGCCAGAACGGCAGGTCGTCGCCGTAGTGGTCGGCGTCGTAGGCGAAGCCGCCGTGCTCGACCACCAGGCGCCGGGTATTCGGCGAGTCGCGCCCGGTATACCAGCCCAGCGGCGCGGCGCCGGTCAGTTCGCGGATGATGGCCACCGCCTCGCGCATGTGGGCGCGCTCGGTGGCCTCGTCCACGTTCTGGTAGGAGATCCAGCGCAGGCCGTGGCAGGCGATCTCGTGGCCCAGCTCGCGGAAGGCCGCGATCGCCTCCGGGTTGCGCTTGAGCGCCATCGCCACGCCGAACACGGTGAGGGGCAGGCGGCGTTCCTCGAACAGGCGCAGCACCCGCCACAGGCCGGCGCGCGAACCGTATTCGTAGAGCGACTCCATGCTCATGTGGCGCATCGGGAAGGCCGCGGCGCCGATGATCTCGGACAGGAAGGTTTCCGAGGCCGGATCGCCGTGCAGGACGCTGTTCTCGGCGCCCTCCTCGTAGTTGAGCACGAATTGCAGGGCGACCCTGGCCTGGCCGGGCCACTGGGGGTGAGGCGGAGTGCGGCCGTAGCCGACCAGGTCGCGCGGGTAATTGGCGTAGGAATCCATGTTCGATGCTAGGGGTGGGTATATGCCCGACTATATATTGCAGGAAGCACAACGGTATATGATGGGCCGCATACGGCTGTTCACCGATCACATATAGGAGGCGTATGGGCAAGCTTTCCACTCACGTTCTTGATACCGCGCATGGACGGCCCGGGGCGGGCCTCAGGGTCGAGCTCTACGCCGTCGAGGCCGGCGGACGCAGGCTGCTCAAGCGCGAGACCACCAACGCCGACGGACGCTGCGCGGCGACCCTGCTCGAAGGGGATGCCCTGCGCGCCGGGCGCTACGAACTGGTGTTCCACGCCGGCGACTACTTCGCGGCCCAGGGCCTGGCCTTGCCGGAACCGCGCTTCATCGACGTGGTGACGATCGCCTTCGGCGTGGCCGACGCGGGCCAGAACTACCACGTGCCGCTGGTGTTGACGCCCTGGTCCTACTCCACCTACCGGGGCAGCTGAAACCCCGCTGGAAGCCGTACGCTACCGGGCAACGATTCTTGCTATCCTTGAGACAAGACCTCAGGAGAGCCCATGTCTTTGCACATCGTTCATTTCATCGGACCGATCAACCACAGCTCCGCCTGCGCGGTGCGCAACTGCTGCCTGCAGGCGCTGCAGAACGGCGCCACCGAAATCGAACTGCACATGTCCACCGAAGGCGGCAACATGACCGCCGGCTTCGCGCTCTACTTCTTCCTGAAGTCCCTGCCCCTGCCCCTGACCACCCATAACATCGGCAGCGTCGAATCGATCGGCGTGGCCATCTTCCTGGCCGGCCAGAAGCGCTACGCCTGTCCCGGCACCCGCTTCCTGATCCACCCTCTGCACTGGGGTTTCGGCAACCTGGTCGCCGCCGACCATTCACGCGTTTCGGAATGGCGCGATTGCCTCGACTTCGACGCCGAGCGCTACGCGGCCATCTTCCTGGAAGCCACCCGCGAAGCCGGGCACGAGACCGACATCCGTCACAACCTCACCGGCAACGCACGCATCTTCACCGCCGAAGAAGCCGTCCAGGCCGGCATCGTGCATGAAGCCGTCCAGGCCCGCCTGCCGGCCGCCGGCCCCACCTGCCACTGGTGGAATTAATTGCTAAGCTTCCGCGTATAAATCAGACACGGCCTTGTTTCAATCACACAACATCGCGTGGAGTCATCACTCTAAAGTGTCACCAATTGTCATAAAAGTGTTGCGCCAAAAATTGCCGCGTGGATAGAATCATTTCCGTCAAAACCGGCGCTTTTTTGTTTTGCTGCCCGCCTGCGGCGCCGGACCTTCCCACGAGCAGCTCACGCAACGACATCCTTTTATGAACAAGAAAATTTTGGCTACCCTGCTGGCTTTCCCGCTGGCCGGGACCGCAGTGCACGCCCAGGAGACAACCGGTTTCCCTCCCATCAAAGTCAGCGGTTTCGGCACCGCCGCGCTGACCTGGACCGATGAAGATCGCGCCCAGTTCGCCCGTCCCAACCAGTCCAGCGGCGCCGCCGACAGCGTGCGCACCGGCGTCGATTCCAACCTCGGCCTGCAGGCCGACATGACGGTCAACAGCTGGCTGTCCTTCACCGCCCAGGGCCTGGTGCGCAAGGACGCTGAAGAGCACTACGGCGCCGAGCTGACCTGGGCCTTCGCCAAGGCCCGCATCAGCGACGAGCTGAGCGTGCGCGTGGGCCGTGTCGGCCTGCCCGTGTTCATGATTTCCGACTACCGTAACGTCGGCTACGCCAACACCATGCTGCGTCCGCCGGCGGAGATGTACTCGCAGGTGCCGTTCAACAGCATCGACGGCGTCGACCTGAGCTGGCAGCGCGGCTTCGGCGACACCAGCCTGAGCGCGCAGCTCGCCCTGGGCAGCATCAAGTCGCCGCTGTCCGGCGACATCCACGCCAAGGGCAAGCAGATCGTGGCGCTGAACGTGTCGGCCGAACACGGCCCCTTCACCTTCCGCGTCGGCCACGCCAAGACCAAGATCAGCATCGACGATTCGACCTCGCTCAACACCCTGCTCGGCGGACTGCGCGCCGCCGGCGCCGGCTACCGCTTCCCGCAGCTGGTCACCCTGGCCGCCGAGATCGAAGCCAAGGACAAGGATGCCCACTTCAGCTCGCTCGGCATGGCCATGGACTGGAACAACATCGTGCTCCAGACCGAGTTCGCCAAGCGCAAGACCAAGGCCTACATCAACGACACCACCTCCTGGTACCTGATGGGCGGCTACCGCATCGGCAAGTTCCTGCCTTACTACAGCCACGCCAGCCTGAAGGTCGACAGCGCCATCGTCAACACCGTGCCGGCTTCCTGCCCGCCGGGCTACCCGGCGGCCTGCACCCCGACCCTGCAGCAGCTGGGCGCCGGCGTGCGCCGCCTGCCCAACACCGGCGTCGGCCAGGGCGAGCAGACCACCGACACCATCGGCCTGCGCTGGGACTTCGCCAGCTCGGTCGCGCTGAAGGTCCAGGTCGACCGCGTCAAGCCGAAGAACGGCAACGGCCTGTTCGTCAACGTCCAGCCGGGCTTCAAGGGCCCGGTGACCGTGGGCGCCGTCGCCCTCGACTTCGTGTTCTAAGGAGCGACCATGAAACGACTGATGCTCGCCGCCCTCGCGGCAACCGCATTCTCCGCCGCGCCGGCCATGGCCGAAGTGGCCGTAGTGGTCAGCGCCAAGGCCGCAGAAACCAGCTTCACCAAGGAGCAGGTGGCCCAGTTCTTCCTGGGTAAGTCCACTGCCATGACCCCGGTCGACCAGGCCGAATCGAGCCCGGTGCGCGCCGAGTTCTACAAGAAGGTGGCGGACAAGGACGCGGCCCAGGCCAAGGCCCTGTGGTCCAAGCTGGTCTTCACCGGCAAGGCCACGATGCCGAAGGAAGTCGCCGACAACGCCGCCGTCAAGGCCGCCGTCGCCGCCAACCCGAAGGCCATCGGCTACATCGACAAGAGCGCCGTCGACGCCACCGTGAAGGTGGTCTACACGGCGCCGTAAGCGGCTCCACCATCTAGGCATCACCCGCCGCCTGCATTCGCTGGCGGCGGTTTTCGCACTCTGGAGAACCCATGAGCATCAAGCGCAGGATCTGGGCACTGCCCGTCATTTCCGCCATCGTCTTCGGTCTCGGCGCCTTTGCCAGCGCCATGATCGCGACCAGGGCGCTGGATTCGATCACCACCACCGAAAGCGTCGACTATCCGATGCTGGACGCCTCCAAGGCGCTGGCGCTGGACGTCGCCGCCATCACCGACGGCCTGCAGGACGCGGTCGCGGAAGGCGACAAGGACAAGGTCGCCCAGGTCGGCGAGCAGGCCGCCAAGCTGCGCGCCAGGCTCGAGAAGTACGGCCAGATCCCGGGCCAGCGCGAGACCTTCGCGCGCCTGGGCAAGGAATTCGAGAACTACTACGCCCCCGCCCTCTCGTCGGCGCGCATCATGCTCGAGATGGAGCAGGGCGACCCGCAGGCCACGGTGGGCAAGATGCAGGCGGCCCTGTCCAGCCTGCAGGCCGACCTGGCCAAGACCCACGAAGCGGCGCAGCGCCAGTTCGCGTCCGGCATCGCCAGCAGCAAGGACAGCGTCAACCGGGTGCTGAGCGCGATGTTCCTCACCGCGCTGGTGGTGATCGCCTGCCTGGCGCTGGTCTCCTGGTTCGTGGTGCGCACCATCTGGCAGCAGCTGGGCGGCGAGCCGGCCTATGCGCGCGAGATCGCGCAGGCGGTCGCCTCGGGCGACCTGTCGATGGACATCCGGATCGAGGCCGGCGACAGCGGCAGCCTGCTGGTGGCCCTGAAGGAAATGCGGGCGCGCCTGGCGACCCTGGTGGCGGAGATCAAGGCCTCGGCCGACACCATCGCCAGCGCCAGCTCCGAGATCGCGACCGGCAACGCCGACCTGGCGCGCCGCACCGAATCGCAGGCTTCGAGCCTGGACCGCACCACGCGCGCCATGGAAGAACTGACCGGCGCCGTGCGCCAGAACGCGCTCAACGCGAGCGAGGCCAACACCCTGGTGGAGACGGCCAGCAGCATCGCCACCCGCGGCGGCCAGGTGGTGGGCGGCGTGGTGAGCACCATGGGCGACATTAATACCTCGGCCAACAAGATCGTCGAGATCATTTCGGTGATCGACGGGATCGCCTTCCAGACCAACATCCTGGCGCTGAACGCCGCGGTCGAAGCGGCGCGCGCCGGCGAGCAGGGACGCGGCTTCGCGGTGGTCGCGGGCGAGGTGCGCAACCTGGCGCAGCGCTCGGCCGCCGCCGCCAAGGAGATCAAGGAACTGATCGGCGACTCGGTGGCGAAGGTGAGCGCCGGCAGCGCGCTGGTGGACGAAGCCGGCGTGACCATGGGGCAGATCGTGGAATCGGTGCGCAAGGTGCAGACCATCATGGCCGAGATCAGCGCCGCCGGCGCGCGCCAGAGCGCGGGCATCGAGGACATCGGCCGTTCGATCGGCAGCATCGACGAGATGACGCAGCAGAACGCGGCGCTGGTGGAAGAGGCGTCGGCAGCGGCGGAATCGCTCACCGAGCAGACCGGGCAGTTGACCGGGGCGCTGGGGGTGTTCAAGCTGGAGCAGGCTGCGCTGCCGGGGGCGGGGAGGCAGAGGTTGGCGTTGTCGCGGTGATCATCACTGCTCACCTGTCTTTGCATCCAAGGTCAGGCTTGATTTAGTGGAAAGCCGCTCGTTTGAGCGGCTTTTTTCTTGTTCGTGGCGGGCTAACGAACTTGGGTCCCCGCCTTCGCGGGGACGACGTGCTATGGCAGCGGCGGAAGACAGACCGTATCGGTTCTCCCCGTTAACCGGTAAACGTCGTCCCCGCGAAGGCGGGGACCCAAGTTTGCAAACCGACCACGAACTCTCACCCTCCCCCCACCAGCCCCGGCAGACACCCGGCCAGCCCCCCGCTTGCACCACCCCAACACTTAACTTAGAATCAACTCCCCCAGCAAGCACTTTCCCGGTGAGCCTTGGATACCGTCCCGCTTTGGGTGCTCGTCCTCGCACTCGTCCTCCTGATCCTGCTGTCCGCCTTCTTCGCCATGGCCGAAACGGCCCTGATGGCCTCCAACAAGTACCGTCTGCGCCACCTGGCCGAGCGCGGCAACCGCGGCGCGGTTACCTCGCTCTGGCTGCTGGCCCGCACCGACCGCTTCCTGTCCCTGGTCCTGATCGCCAACATCCTGCTCAACGCCATGGCCGCCGCCCTGGTCACCGTGGTGGCGATCGACCTGTACGGCGACGAGGAAGGCGTGATCGCGGCCGCCGCCGCCACCGTCGCCTTCCTCCTGATCGTGTTCGCCGAAGTCTCGCCCAAGGTGATCGGCGCCACCTACCCGGAACCGATCGCGGTCGCCACCAGCCTGCCGCTGCAGGCCCTGCTGCGCATGGCGCGCCCGGTGGTGGGCATCGTCAACCTGTTCGTGCGCGGCCTGCTGCGCCTGCTGGGCATCCGCACCGGCGCCGACGCCCCACCCGCCCGCCTCTCGCCCGAGGAACTGCGCTCGATCGTGCTGGACAGCGGGCCGACCGGCGCCCAGAAGCACCGCAGCATCCTGCTCAACCTGTTCGACCTGGAATCGGTCAAGGTCGACGACATCATGGTCCCGCGCGCCCAGATCGAAGCCCTGAACCTGGCCGCGCCGCTCGACACCATCCTCGACCAGCTCACCACCTGCTACCACAACAAGCTGCCAGTCTATGAAGGCGAGATCAACCGCATCGTCGGCATCCTGCACGTGCGCAAGGCGGTCGGCCTGCTGCGCCAGGCGGACGAACTGGACAAGGACCACCTGCGCGAACTGCTGGTCGCGCCCTACTTCGTGCCCCAGGAAACCCACGCCCTCGACCAGCTCCAGCAGTTCCAGGAACAGCGCGAGCGGCTCGGCATCATCGTCGACGAGTACGGCGAGGTGCAGGGCCTGGTCACCCTCGACGACATCATCGAAGAGATGATCGGCAACTTCACCACCTCGATGCCGGGCGCCGCGCGCGGCGAGGCGGTGGCATGGAACGCCAGGGGCGAATGCCTGCTCGAAGGCAGCACGCCGCTGCGCGACATCAACAAGAAGCTCGGGCTCTCCCTGCCCCTGGACGGCCCCAAGACCGTCAACGGCCTGCTGCTGGAACAGCTCCAGGACATCCCCGAGGCCCCGATCTCCCTCAAGATCGGCAATTGCATCATCGAGGTGGTGCAAGTCCAGAACCAGGCGATCAAGGTCGTCAAGCTGCTGCGCCCGGTTAGCGCAAGGCGGCTGCTGCCCTTCTGAGGCATGCTCCCGCTGCCATGCCATTTCGTCTACGTGGCGTGGATGCATCTTCATGCAACGCAAATACTTTACAAATTTAGTGCCTGTAGGCATCATCAGGAGACTCCGCCGGCGGGTCGCGTCCGCCCGGCGCCCTTGTCGTTTCTCTAATTCCACGGCTAAGTACGGCTCTTTATGGCAGCAGTCCTCCCGAACACGACCACAGGCACGCCGCTGTCCGGCTTGGCGCGCGCCCTGGTCCAGGCGGGACGCCTGACACCGGCCCAGGCCGACGCCCTGCAGAAGAAGGCGACCCAGGACAAGACCCCCTTCATCGACGCCCTGCTGGCCGGCGGCGCGATCGAACCGGGCGCCCTGGCCGCGTTCTGCGCCGAGACCTTCGGCTATCCCCTGCTCGACCTGGCTTCCTTCGCGCCCGAAGCGCTGCCGGCCAACGCCATCGACGACAAGCTGATGCAGGCCCAGCGCGTGATCGCGCTCGCCAAGCGCGGCAACAAGATGTCGGTGGCCCTGTCCGACCCGACCAACAGCCAGGCCCTGGACCAGATCAAGTTCCAGAGCGAATCGTCGGTCGAGCCGGTGATCGTGCCCCACGACGCCCTGCTGGCCCTGCTGGCCAAGCTGTCCAAGAACGCCGAGCAGAGCCTGAACGAGCTGGCCGGCGACGATGGCGAGATCGAGTTCGCCGAGGAAGACGCCCAGCCGCTGGCGGCGGTCGACACCGCCAACGAGGTCGAGGACGCGCCGATCGTGCGCTTCCTCAACAAGATCCTGCTGGACGCGGTGCAGATCGGCGCTTCGGACATCCACTTCGAGCCCTACGAGAAGTATTACCGGATCCGCATGCGCGTGGACGGCGTGCTGCGCGACCACGCCAGCCCGCCGCTCTCGATCCGCGAAAAGCTGGTCTCGCGCATCAAGGTGCTGGCGCGCCTGGACATCGCCGAGAAGCGCGTGCCCCAGGACGGCCGCATGCGCCTGATCCTCTCGCCCACCCGCACCATCGACTTCCGGGTCAGCACCCTGCCCACGCTGTTCGGCGAGAAGACCGTGATGCGTATCCTCGACGCCACCCAGGCGCAGATGGGGATCGACGCGCTCGGCTACGACCCGGACCAGAAGGCCCTGCTGCTGGACGCCATCACCCGCCCCTACGGCATGGTGCTGGTGACCGGCCCGACCGGCTCCGGCAAGACGGTGTCGCTGTACTCCTGCCTC
Source organism: Massilia sp. KIM (assembly GCF_002007115.1). Lineage (NCBI taxonomy): Bacteria > Pseudomonadati > Pseudomonadota > Betaproteobacteria > Burkholderiales > Oxalobacteraceae > Massilia > Massilia sp. KIM. The sequence continues at coordinate 3,052,011 of NZ_MVAD01000001.1, forward strand.
AACCTGCTGAACAAACCCGGCATCAACATCTCGACCGCGGAAGACCCGGCCGAGATCAACCTGCCTGGCGTCAACCAGGTCAACGTCAACGACAAGGCCGGCCTGACCTTCCCGGTGGCGCTCAAGTCCTTCCTGCGCCAGGACCCGGACATCATCATGGTCGGCGAGATCCGCGACCTGGAGACCGCCGACATCGCGATCAAGGCCGCCCAGACCGGCCACATGGTGTTCTCGACCCTGCACACCAACGACGCGCCCTCTACCCTGACGCGCTTGATGAACATGGGCGTGGCGCCGTTCAACATCGCGTCCTCGGTGATCCTGATCACGGCCCAGCGCCTGGCGCGCCGCCTGTGCGGCTGCAAGCAGCCGATCGAGATCGGCCATGAGGCCCTGCTGGCCGCCGGTTTCCGCGAGCAGGACATCGACGATAGCTGGAAGCCCTACGGCCCGGTCGGCTGCGACCGCTGCCTGGGCTCGGGTTACAAGGGCCGGGTCGGCATCTACCAGATCATGCCGATCTCGCCCGCGATCGAGGAGCTGATCCTGGCGCACGGCAATGCGATGCAGATCGCGGCCCAGGCCGAGAAGGAAGGCGTGAATTCGCTGCGCCGCTCCGGCCTGATGAAAGTGAAACAGGGGCTGACCAGCCTCGAAGAAGTGCTCGGCTGCACCAACGAATAGGAACACTATGGCTAGCTCCCTCCAATCCAAACGCGGCGGCGTCCAGATCAAGGAATCGGTCTACGCATGGGAAGGCAAGGACAAGACCGGACGCATCGTGCGCGGCGAGGTGCGTGCCGGCGGCGAGGCGATCGTCAACGTCACCCTGCGCCGCCAGGGCATCATGGTGACCAAGATCAAGAAGAAGGTCTACCGCAGCGGGCGCAAGATCACGGACAAGGACCTGACCATGTTCACCCGCCAGCTGGCGACCATGATGAAGGCCGGGGTGCCGCTGCTGCAATCCTTCGACATCGTCGGCAAGGGCCACGCCAACCCTGCGATGGCCAAGCTGATCAACGACCTGCGCGCCGACGTCGAGACCGGCACCAGCCTGAACCGCGCCTTCCGCAAGTACCCGCTGTACTTCGACCCGCTGTTCTGCAACCTGGTGGGCGCCGGCGAACAGGCCGGCATCCTGGAAGACCTGCTCACCCGCCTGGCCATCTACAAGGAAAAGACGCTCGCCATCAAGGCCAAGATCAAGTCGGCCCTGATGTACCCGATCTCGATCCTGGCGATCGCCTTCGTGGTCACGGCCGTGATCATGATCTGGGTGGTGCCCGCCTTCAAGTCGGTGTTCGAGAGCTTCGGCGCCGACCTGCCGACCCCGACCCTGGTGGTCATGGCGATGTCGGACTTCGTGGTCGAGTGGTGGTATCTGATCTTCGGCAGCCTGTTCGGCACCCTGTATTTCTTCTTCCAGGCCTGGCGCCGCTCGCTCAAGATGCAGCAGGCCATGGACCGGGTGCTGCTGCGCGTGCCGATCTTCGGCGAGGTGGTGCGCAAGGCCACCATCGCGCGCTGGACCCGCACCCTGTCGACCATGTTCGCGGCCGGCGTGCCGCTGGTGGAGGCCCTGGACTCGGTCGGCGGCGCCTCCGGCAATGCGGTCTACCTGGAAGCGACGCGCAAGATCCAGAGCGAAGTCTCGACCGGCACCAGCCTGACCGCCTCGATGCAGAACGCCAACGTGTTCCCCAATCTGGTGACCCAGATGGTGCAGATCGGCGAGGAATCTGGCTCGCTCGACGCCATGCTGGGCAAGGTGGCCGACTTCTTCGAGGCCGAGGTGGACGAGGCGGTGGCCGCCCTGTCCTCGCTGATGGAACCCTTGATCATGGTGGTGCTGGGCGTGCTGATCGGCGGCCTGGTGATTGCCATGTACCTGCCGATCTTTAAGCTGGGTTCGGTGGTCTGAAGCGCATGGGCGCCGGCCGGGCCGGCGCCTTCTCCGCCTAGCCGCGCTTGCCCGCAGGCTGGGCGCGCAGGAAAGCCAGCAGCTCCGCTTCGTTTCCCTCGGCCGCCAGCTGGGCCGGGGTCTTGCCGCCGAAGTCCGCCAGCGGCGCATTCATCCACGCGTTCGCGGCCTCGTCCGAGCCGGCCAGGGCGCGCGCCGCGTGCATGAGGTTGTAGTAGGCCTGCGCCTTGCGCGATTGCTGCTCGAAGCGCGCGCGCAGCGCATCCATCGATGCCGGGCTGAGTTGGTCGTCCTTGTCCATGGCAATATGCTGTGTCGAAAATGCCGCCATCATACCCCTTGCCGCGATCAGCGCAGCGCGGCTCCCATCCGGCGCGCGATGCCTCCCAGGCCCGCGCGCAGCAGCAAGCCCCCCATCGCCAGCGGCCTGCGCCGGTCCAGCCCGCGCCGCGCCATGCGCTGCGGCAGGAAAAACCTGCCGAAGCGTGACAGGCCCTCGGGCCGCATCACCCAGAAGCAGCCGCCGGCATAGGTGGCGTCGAAGCCGTCCTCGGCCTTGAGCAGGTAGAGCGCGGTGCCGGAGCACATGGCCAGGTCGGCTGGCGCCTCGCGCGCCAGCAGGCGCACGCCATGGCGGTAGGACAGTTCGAGGGTCTGGCGCAGGTCAGCCAGGTGCAGCACCAGCGGGCGCAGCAGGCCCACGCCTTCCAGGGCGCGCGGCAGCCCATGCAAGGCCGCGCCCGCGCGTTCGCCGTAGCGCGCGAATGCGCTCTTGAGCTCGGCAAGGCTGGCGGCCTGCGGGCGTGGGGCCGGCGGCCGCTGCGCGCGCCAGCAGGCCGACCAGTGCGCGAGCGCGAGTTCGTCGCGCAGCGCCAGGCTGGCCGCGCTGTCCCGCTCGAGATCGATGCTGGCGCCCGGCTGCAGGAAACGGATCGCCGCGCGCAGCGGCTCGAGGCGCGGCGACTCCAGCACGCCGGCCGGGCTGCGCCGTCCGTGATTGAGCCAGGCGTTGTCGGCGCGGGCAAAACGCGCGAAGGACGCCACCGGCACCACCAGGCGCGGCCGCAGCACCTCGATCTGGCTGGCCAGGCGCTCGATGCCGCGCGCGGCCGCCGCCTCGCGCTGGGCGAAGCCGTCCGGGTTGCCGCACCAGCCCATGTCCGCGAAGCCGCTCAGCAGCAGGTCGATGCGCGGCGCGCGCCGGCGCAGGCGCTCGGCGGCGAGGCGGCAGGCGGCGCGGGTCGGCAGGGCCCGTTCGCCGAGGTTGAGGATGTTGCGGCGCCCGGCCTGGAGCAGGCACCAGCTGTCCGCCTCGCCATTGGCGAAGGCGGTCAGGCGCAGGTCGGCGCCCAAGGCCACCGGCTGGCCCTCGCGGCATTCGGCCGTGGCGAAGCGCTGGCGGCGCAGCTCGTCCGCCAGGCGCCAGTCGCGGCCCTGGCGGTAGAGAAAGGTGACGATGCCGCGGAACCCGTCGCGGAAACGCCTGAGGAAAGACAGCGACAGGCGGTCGGGCTGGGCGCCCGAATGCCAGACGAAGACCGGCAGCCCGCAGGCGTTGAGCTGCGCGATCAGGGCCGCGTCGCTGGTCGAGCGGTCGACCAGGCGCCAGGCCCCGCCCAGCACCTCGCCTTCGAGCCAGGGATCGCACAGCAGCAGGGCCGTGTCGGTGCGCAGCAGGAAGCCTGCATGGTTGAGAAAGGTGAAGGTCGTGCGTGGCATGGCGGGGGCCCGGCAAGGTTTCGGTCGGGCTCCAGCGTAGCGGCGCGCCACGATCCGCCCCTGATCCGTCACAATCGTGCGCATATTGCAGGATTTAGCGCCTTGCGGCCTTCGCCAAAAGGCAGAAAACCCCTACAATAAGGTTGACGTAAGGAATCATCTTACGAACATCTTTATTGACGGATCGACAGCACATGCCTTTGGAATCCCTCTTGTCCGCGCCGCCGGCCAACCTCGGCGCCGCCCTGGCCGCCGCCCTCTTCGGCCTGCTGGTCGGCAGCTTCCTCAACGTGGTCATCTACCGGATCCCGAAGATGATGCAGCGCGAGTCCGACAACTACGTGGCCCAGGAAACCGGCAAGGAGCCGCCGCACCAGGACCGCTTCAACCTGATGGTGCCGCGTTCGAGCTGCCCCGGCTGCGGGCACCAGATCACCGCGCTGGAAAACGTGCCCGTGATCAGCTGGCTGGCCCTGGGCGGCAAGTGCAGCTCGTGCAAGACGCCGATCCCGAAGCGCTACCCAGGCGTGGAGCTGCTGACGGCAGTCGTGTCGGGCCTGCTGGTATGGACCTTCGGCAGCGGCGCGCTGGGCGCGGCGACACTGATGTTCGCCTACCTCCTGATCGCGATGACCTTCATCGACTTCGATACCCAGCTGCTGCCGGACGACCTGACCTATCCCTTGATCTGGACCGGCCTGCTGGTGAACATGAACGGCAACTTCGTCCCCTTGCGCGACGCCGTGATCGGCGCCGTGGCCGGCTACCTGGTGCTGTGGGCGGTGTACTGGCTGTTCAAGCTGGCCACCGGCAAGGAAGGCATGGGCTATGGCGACTTCAAGCTGCTGGCCGGCCTGGGCGCCTGGCTGGGCTGGGCCAAGCTGCCCGCCATCATCCTGCTGTCCTCGGTGGTGGGCGCGGTGGTCGGCATCTGCCTGATCGTGTTCGCCAAGCGCAGCCGCAACAAGCCCATCCCCTTCGGCCCCTACCTGGCGGCCGCCGGCCTGATCACCCTGCTCTGGGGCGAGCAGATCAGCCTGTTCATCCAGAGCGTGGTCGCCGGGGCATGAAAACCGCCTTCTCGGTCGGCCTCACCGGCGGCATCGGCTGCGGCAAGACCACCGTGGCCGACATGTTCGCCGCGCTCGGCGCCTCGGTGATCGACACCGACCAGATCGCCCACAGCCTGACCGCCCCCCACGGCGCCGCCATGCCGGCCCTGCTGGCCGAATTCGGCCCCGGCTACGCCACCCCGGACGGCGCCCTCGACCGCGCCGCGATGCGCACCCTGGTGTTTTCCGACCCCGGCGCCCGCGCCCGCCTCGAAGCCATTTTGCATCCGCGCATCCGCGAGGCCACGGCGGCGGCCGCGGCCATCGCCACCGGCCCCTACGTGATCTTCGTCGTGCCCCTGCTGATCGAGTCGGGCAGCTGGCGCGAGCGCGTCAGCCGTGTGCTGGCGATCGACTGTTCCGAGGAAACCCAGGTGGCGCGGGTCATGACGCGCAGCAAGCTATCGGCCGAGCAGGTGCGTGCCATCATGGCGACCCAGGTGACGCGGGAACAAAGGCTGGCTGCGGCCGACGACGTGATCGTCAACGAGGACGGCCTCGAGGCATTGCGGCCCCAGGTGGAGCGCCTGCACGCCCGGTATCTGGCGCAAAGCGTATGAATGTAACAAGATCGATGCAGGGTTTGTAATTTTGCGCAGCATGGTTCAGAATCACGGGGTTGCCAGCCCGCCTACATTCAGAGGAATGTCATTTTGATCGTCTACGAATATCCATTCAACGAGCGGATTCGCACGTTGTTGCGGCTGGAAGACCTGTACGAGAAGTTCAAGTTCTTTGTGCATCAGGAACACCCGATGCAGCATCACGTCGCGCTGGCGACGATCTTCGACATGCTCGAAGTGGCGGGACGCGCCGACCTCAAATCCGACCTGCTGCAGGAACTCGAGCGCCAGAAGCAAAGCCTGCTGGCCTACCGCAGCAATCCCGCGGTGGCGGCCGAGGCCCTGGACGCGGTGCTGGGCGAGCTGGACGCGGTGAGCAGCGCCCTGGTGGCGAGCCAGGGCAAGACCGGCCAGAACGTGCGCGAGAACGAATGGCTGATGAGCATCCGCGGCCGCACCATCATCCCCGGCGGGGCCTGCGAGTTCGACCTGCCCTCCTACTACGCCTGGCAGCGCCGTCCGGCCGAGCAGCGCCACGCCGACATCATGACCTGGTTCGCCCCGCTGGCCCCGCTGCTGGACGCCTTGTCCCTGGTGCTGCGCCTGCTGCGCGATTCGGGCAGCCCGGTGAAGATGATCGCCACCAGCGGCAGCTACCAGCAGATGCTGCAGGGGAAGGTGTACCAGATGCTGCGCCTCTCGCTGGACGAATCCCTGGGCGCGATTCCCGAGATTTCGGCAAACAAGTATATGCTGTGGGTACGCTTCACCACCCAGGGCGGCGACCTCAAGCCCAAGCCCCTGGAAGAAGACGTGCCTTTCGACCTGACACTGTGTAATTTTTGATTGATTCTTGATTGATGCTGCAATGACCGTCGTATCCTGCCCCACCTGCGGCAAGAAGGTCGAGTGGAGCGCGAAAAACGCCTTCCGCCCGTTCTGCTCCGAGCGCTGCAAGAAGATCGACCTGGGCGCCTGGGCCGAAGAGAAGTACACGATTCCCGGCGGCCCGCCAACCGATCCGCAAGATCTCCCGCCCGAGGACCGCTGAACCGGCCCCCAGGCCGGCTCTCGCCTGCCCAGCAGGATCGCGCCGCAGGCGCTACACTGGCAGCGGCGCCTCTCCCTCGATCCCGCACCGCCCGCCGGCCTGCGGCGCCACCGCCGGGCGCACAGGAGTCCCCGCATGCCCCTGGTTACCCTCACCGTCCGCAAACCCAAGACCTCCGCCTTCAAGACCCAGGTGCTGGACGCCGTCCACCAATCCCTGGTCGCCAGTGGCGTCCCCGAGACCGACCGCTTCCAGCGCGTGCTGGAACTCGAGGCCGACGACTTCCGCTACGACCCCGGCTACCCTGATCTACAGCGCCCGCGCACCGAGGACTTCGTGCTGATCGAGATCCTGTGGTCGGTCGGCCGCAGCGTCAAGGTCAAGAAGAAACTCCTCACCGACCTGATGCAGCGCTTGCAGCAGGCCGGTCTCGATCCCGAGAACGTGATGGTGGCCTTCAAGGAAACCAGCTGGGAGAACTGGGCCTTCGGCGGCGGCCGCCTGCTGCACGCGGGCGACTAGGCCGGCATGCGCGCCGGCGCCGCGAGCGGCCGCCGGCCCCGGTAGCGGTCCATGCCCAGGCCGTCCAGGCCGATCTCGGGCCTGCGCCCCGCCAGCAGGTCGGCCAGCACCCGGCCCGAGCCGCAGGCCATGGTCCAGCCTAGGGTGCCGTGGCCCGTGTTCAGGAACAGGTTGCGGTAGGGCGTCGGCCCCAGCACCGGCGGGCCGTCCGGCGTCATCGGCCTCAGCCCGCACCAGAAGGAGGCCTCGGCGAGATCCGCGCCGTCCGGGAACAGGCTGCCCGCCGAATGCTCCAGCGCCGCCCGCCGCGCGGCGCGCAGGCCCAGGTCGTAGCCGGCCAGCTCCGCCGTGCCGCCGATGCGGACGCGGTCCCCCAGGCGCGTGATCGCGACCTTGAAGCTCTCGTCCATCACCGTCGATTCCGGCGCGCCCCCGGCGTCGCGGATCGGGGCGGTGAGCGAATAGCCCTTCACCGGATAGACGGGAAGATGGATGCCGAGCGGGCGCAGCAGGAGTGGCGAATAGCTGCCCAGCGCCACCAGGTAGCGGTCGGCGCGCAGCTCGCCGCGCGAGGTGCGCACGCCGGTGAGCTGCTGCCCTTCGGCCAGCAGGCCCTCGACCCGCACGCCATGCTCGAAGCGCACGCCGAGTTCCTTGGCCAGTTCGGCCAGCCGGGAGGTGAACTTGAAGCAGTCCCCGGTCTCGTCCTTGGGCAGCAGCAGGCCGCCGGCCACGCGCTCGCGCACCCGCGCCAGGGCCGGTTCCTGGCGCACGCAGCCGGCCGCGTCCAGCACCTGGTAGGGCACGCCGTGGCGGTCCAGCACCGCCGTGTCCTTGGCGCAGGCGTCGAGCTGGCGCTGGGTGCGGAACAGCTGCAGGGTGCCGCGGCTGCGCTCGTCGTAGGCGATGCCGGTGTCGCGCCTGAGCTGCACCAGCACGTCGCGGCTGTACTCGGCCAGGCGCAGCATGCGCTCCTTGTTGCGGGCGTAGCTGGCGCCATTGCAGTTGGCCAGGAAGCCGAGCAGCCAGCGCCACTGCGCCGGGTCGATGCGCGGGCGGATCACCAGCGGCGAAAACGGCTGCAGCATCCAGCGCAAGGCCTTGGCCGGCATGCCCGGCCCGGCCCAGGGCGAAGCATAGCCGGGCGAGATCTCGCCGGCGTTGCCGAAGCTGGTCTCCATGCCAGCGCCCGGCTGGCGCTCGATCACCGTGACTTCCATCCCCTGCCGCGCCAGGAAGTAGGCGCTGGCGGTGCCGACCACGCCGCTGCCGAGGATCAGGACCTTCATGCTAGGACGGGGAACGGTCGGGGGAAGGGTCCGTGAAGCGCACCCGGTCCAGCCATTCGAGCAGCGGGATGGTGGCCGGCAGCAGCGGGCTGACGCTGTAGGCGCCCTGCCAGGCGAAGGCCTGGCCTTCCAGGCTCTGCGGCTCGCCGGCCCACTCGCGGCAGATGTAGAAGTAGAGCCGCACGTGGGCGTGCTCGTAGACGTGCTCGACGCAGCACCAGGCCTCGCCCGCCAGCACCCGCACGCCGAGTTCCTCGACGAACTCGCGCTGCAGGGCGGCGAAGATGTCCTCGCCCGGCTCCACCTTCCCGCCCGGGAATTCCCAGTAGCCGGCATAGGGCTTGCCCTCGGGGCGCTGGCCCAGCAGCACGTCGCCGTTGGAACGCATCAGGATCCCGACCGCGACGTCGACCGGGCGCTTGGCGGCCGCGTCACGCATGGCCCTCACCTTCCGGCAGCCGGCCGGCATAGTCTTTCGCGAATTGCCAAGCCACGCGGCCCGAGCGCGAGCCGCGCTGCAGCGCCCATTGCAGGGCTTCCTGGCGCGCCGCCGCGATCTGTTCGGCGCTGCAGCCGAAACCGGCCAGCCAGTGGCCGACGATGTCGAGGTAGTCGTCCTGGCGGAAGGGATAGAAGGACAGCCACAGGCCGAAACGCTCGGACAGCGAGATCTTCTCTTCCACCGTCTCGCCCGGATGCAGGTCGCCGTCCTCGCCGTGGGTGTAGCCGGCGTTGTCCGACATCTTCTCGGGCATCAGGTGGCGCCGGTTCGAGGTCGCGTAGATCAGCACGTTGTCCGACTGGGCGCTGATGCTGCCGTCCAGCGCCACCTTGAGCGCCTTGTAGCCGGCCTCGCCCTCCTCGAAGGACAGGTCGTCGCAGAAGATCACGAAGCGCTCCGGGCGCCCGGCCACCAGGTCGACGATGTCGGGCAGGTCGGCCAGGTCGGCCTTGTCGACCTCGATCAGGCGCAGGCCCTGGTCGGCGAAGCCGTTCAGGCAGGCCTTGATCAGGGACGACTTGCCGGTGCCGCGCGCGCCGGTCAGCAGCACGTTGTTGGCGGGCCGGCGCAGCACGAACTGGCGGGTGTTCTGCTCGATCTGGCGCTTCTGCGCCTCGACGTGGCGCAGGTCCTCGAAACGGATGGTCGAGGCGTGCAGCACCGGCTGCAGGTAGTTGCCGGCCCCGCCGGCGCGCTTGCGCCAGCGGAAGGCGAAGCTGCGCTTCCAGTCCGGCTCGCGCGGATTGGCGGGCGGCAGCAGCGCCTCGACGCGCGCGAGCAGGGCCTCGGCGCGGTGCAGGAACTGTTCCAGCGGCGACATCGGCTCAGGAACGGTAGTCGGCGTTGATCGAGACGTAGTCGTGCGACAGGTCGCAGGTCCAGACCGTGGCGGTGGCGTCGCCGCGCGCCAGCTTGACGCGCACCGTGATCTCGGACTGCTTCATCACGCGCTGGCCGTCCTCTTCCTTGTAGTCCGGGTTGCGGCCACCGCTCTTGGCCACCCAGACGTCGTCCAGGTAGAGATCGAGCTTGGTCACGTCGAGGTCGTCGACGCCGGCGTAGCCGACCGCAGCCAGGATGCGGCCCAGGTTGGGGTCGGAAGCGAAGAAGGCGGTCTTGACCAGCGGCGAGTGGGCGATCGCGTAGGCGATCTTGCGGCACTCGGCCACGTCGCGGCCTTCGTCGACGGTGATGGTGATGAACTTGGTCGCGCCTTCGCCGTCGCGGATGATCTGCTGCGCCAGGTTGCGCGAGATCTCGGTCACGGCTTCCTTCAGCGCCTCGTAGTCGGGGCCGCTGGCGCTGTCGATGCGCAGGCTGCCAGCGCCGGTGGCGATCAGCATGAAGGAATCGTTGGTCGAGGTGTCGCCGTCGATGGTGATGCTGTTGAAGGAGTGGTCGGCGGCGTGCTTGACCAGTTCGTCCAGCACCGGCTGGGCGACCTTGGCGTCCAGGGCCACGTAGCCGAGCATGGTCGCCATGTTCGGCTTGATCATGCCGGCGCCCTTGCTGATGCCGGTCAGGGTCACGCTGTGGCCGCCGATGTTCACGCTGCGCGAGGCCGCCTTGGGCTGGGTGTCGGTGGTCATGATCGCCTCGGCGGCGTTGAACCAGTTGTCGGCCTTGAGGTTGGCGACGGCCGCCGGCAGGCCGGCGACGACCTTCTGGATCGGCAGCTGCTCGAGGATCACGCCGGTCGAGAACGGCAGCACCTGCTGGGGCTGCAGGTCCAGCAGGCGCGCCAGCTCGGCGCAGGTGGCCTGGGCGTTGGCCAGGCCCTGCTCGCCGGTGCCGGCGTTGGCGTTGCCGGTGTTGACCACCAGCGCGCGGATCGGGGCGCCGCCCGCCCGCACGGCCGAGAGATTGGCCTTGCTTACCTGCACCGGCGCGGCGCAGAATCGGTTCAGGGTGAACACGCCCGACACGGTGGCGCCTTCCGCCAGCTTCATCACCAGGATGTCCTTGCGATTGGGCTTCTTGATGCCGGCTTCGGCGAAGCCGATCTCGATGCCGTTGACGGGTTTCAGGTCGGCTGCGACGGGCAGAGGGGAATTGACGGCCATGGCGATCTCGTTGGAAAGATTGTCGAATCCGTTATTGTACCGCCAGCGGCGCGAGGACGATGCAGCGTCCCGCGCTTGCGTCCCCCGCCTGCGTCCCGCGCTTGCGCCGCGCGCTTGTCCCGCTGGGATGATCAACTCACCCTTATGCCGTCTTGACCTTCAATTAGTTTTTGCTAATTTGTAAACACACACAACCGTGAGGTACATGATGGTGAGCGCGCGAGATATCGAGGCGGGCATGGCGAACCAGGAATTCTGCCTGTTCTACCAGCCCAAGTATTCGCTGCGCCATTCCGGCGTGGCGGGCAGCGAAGCCCTGCTGCGCTGGCGGCGCGCGGACGGCAGCATGCTGCCGCCCGCCGAATTCATTCCGGTGGCCGAGCGCGCCGGCCTGCTGCCCCGCCTGACTTCGCACATCGTGCCGCTGCTGTTCAACGACATGGCGACGCTGCACAAGACGCCCTACACCCCGGTCTCCTTCAACGCCACCGCCAGCGACTTCCGCGACGACCGCCTGGTGCGCCAGATCCTCGGCGAGCTCTCCGCCAGCGGCATCGCGCCCGAGCAGCTCGAGGTCGAACTCACCGAGGGCGAGGCCATGCACAGCGGCGCCCAGGTGCAGGAGAACGTCCAGTACCTGCGCGACGCCGGCCTGGGGCTGGCGATGGACGATTTCGGCACCGGCTACTCCTCGGTCGACACGCTCTCGCGCTGGCCCTTCTCGACCATCAAGATCGACCAGGGCCTGATCGGACGCATGCTCACGTCCGAGAAGAACGCCCACATCGTGCGCTCCGCGATCCGGCTGGCGCACGAACTCGACATCGACCTGGTGGCCGAGGGCGTGGAACAGGAGGCGCAGTACCACTTCCTGCTGGAGGCGGGCGCCTCCAAGGTCCAGGGCTACCTGATCAGCCGCCCGCTCGGCCTGCACGAGCTGATGGCGCAGAGCCAGTTCACCGGCTGCCCGGTGTCGATCGCGGTCGGGACCATCCACATGGCGATCATGGACCACATCCAGTGGCGCAAGCGCCTGGTGAGCTTCGTGGTGCGCTCGGCCATGTTGGCGCCGGGCGCGCCCTCGCGTCAGCTGGCCGACCATCCACAGCTTACCGCCAGCCTGTGCGCGATCGGCCGCTGGTTCGACAGCGCCGGCCCGGGACTGGCCTGGCTGGCCGACTTCGAGCGCGCGAAGCTGGTCCATGACGAACTGCACGCGGTCGGGGCGCGCGCGGTCGCCAGGGTGCGCGAAGGGGCGGGCCTGGCCGAGGTCACGCCCCTGATCGACGAGCTGCAGCGCGTGTCGCTGGGCCTGCTCGACATCCTGATGCGGCTGGAGAACCAGGCGCTGGTGGCCCTCTACGGGCCGAAATGCGCGACGCATTGAGCAGGCCTTTCTTCCTGTCGAGGATCAACACGCTTTCCGCCCGTCCGGCGAAATATTGCACAGGACGCTAAGCACGGGGGGCGAGCATGAAGCTGCACGCATGGGCATGGCTGGGCGCGGCGCTGGCCTGGGGGGCGCCTTGCCACGCCGGCGCCGAGGCTCCCGCGCTCGACGCCGCGGCGCAGCGCTACCAGCAATGGTTCCGCGCCGCCGCGGAAGAATTCGGGGTGCCGGTCGAGCTGCTCGAAGCGATCGCCTATGCCGAGACGCGCTGGCAGCCGCATGTGCCGCGCGGCCGGCGCAAGGGGGCCGGGGAACCCGAGGTCGAGGTCGAACCCCACCACGGCATGCCGATCGGCTACGGCATCATGGGCCTGCGCGACGACGTCTTCTTCGGCCGCTCGCTGCGCCAGGGCGCCGCCCTGATCGGCCTCACCCCGGCCCAGGCGGCCGAGGACACGCGCAGCAACATCCGCGCCGCCGCCGCCCTGCTCGCCCGCCACGGCGCACCGGGCTCGCGCGCCGCTGCGCTCGAGGACTGGGAAGCCGCCGTCGCCCGCTACAGCGGCATCGCGCAGGCGGACATCTCACGCATCTATACCTACGAAGTCTTCGCCGCGATCCAGGAGGGACGCGCCGGGCAGCGCTATCGCATCGGCAAGCGGCCGGTGGCGCTCGAAGCCATCTATGGCAAGGCGCTGCTGGACAGGCTGTCCGCCCCGCGCGCCACCCTTGCCGCCGACCACCCCTCGGCCATCTGGCGGCCGGCGGCGAGCTGCAACTACTCGGCGCGCAGCACGCCGGTCAGCCACCTGACGCTGCACACCACCCAGGGCTCCTACGCGGCCGCGATCTCCTGGTTCCAGCATTGCGGCGCGGGCGTAAGCGCCCATTACGTGATCCGTTCCTCGGACGGCCAGGTCACCCAGATGGTGCGCGAGGCCGACAAGGCCTGGCACGCCGGCAACGCCAACGGCTACACGGTCGGCATCGAGCACGAGGGCTATGTCGACAGCCCTAAGGCCTGGTACAGCGAGGCCATGTACCAGGCCTCGGCGGCGCTGGCCCGCGACATCCTCGCCGCGCGCGGCCTGGCGCCCGCCGTCTACGACGGCGCCCTGGGCTGGGACGCGGTGCCGGCCGATGCGCTGTACAACGTCAAGGGCCACGTCAACTACGCCAGGCAGACCCACAGCGACCCCGGGGCGGGCTGGGACTGGCCACGCTACCGGGCGCTGGTCGGCGCCGCCGGTCCCGGCGACCGGTGACCGGGACCGGCGCTGAGCGCGCGCGGGCGCGCTATGATGCGACACACGCTGTCATCCAGTGCTTGACCCTCACGCCGCGTGAGGCCGGAGACTGGCGCCACGCTGAAGAAAGGACGCAACCGATGCTGAAAGTAGGAGAACTCGCCGCGCTCGCCCGGCTTACCGTGCGCACGCTGCACCATTACGACAGCATCGGCCTGCTCCGCCCTTCCGCGCGTTCCGACGCCGGCTACCGGCTCTACGACCGCGACGACGTGGCCCGCCTGCACCAGATCCAGGCCCTGCGCGTACTCGGCATGAGCCTGGCCGACATCGGCCTTTACCTGGACAGCCCGGAGGCCTCGCCGCTGGCGGTGGTCGATCGCCAGCTCGCCGCCGTCGAACGCCGGCTGCGCGAAGCCACGCACATGCGCGGGCAACTGCTGCGCCTGCGCGAAGCGCTGGCGAGCGGCGCCAGCCCGGATCTGTCCGACTGGCTCAGCACACTGGAGGTCATGACCGTGTACGAACACTATTTCACCAAAGACGAACTGGAACAACTCCCGCTCTACAGCGATCCCGCCGTGCGCGCCGACTGGCAGGCGCTGGTCGAGCAGGGAACGGGCCTGATGCGCTCGCAGGTGGCGCCATCGAGCGAGGCCGCGAAATCCTTCGCCGGACGCTGGCTGGAAGCCTTTCGCCGCGACACCGGCGGCAACGAGGACTTCGCCAGCCGCATCAACCTGATGGCGGCGCGCGAGCAGCAGGCCATGCAGGAGCAGTTCGGCATGTCGCCCGAACTGATGGCCTATGTGCTGGCTGCGGTGGCGGAACTGCGGCGCGACGTGTACGCGCGCTACCTGCCGCACGAGGTGCTGGAGCGCATGGCGCGCCACGGGCGCGAGCACGGCCACGAGTGGACTGGCCTGATCGGCGCGGTGCGCGAGCAGATGGGCGCCGATCCCGCCGCGACCGGACCTGAAGCGCGCGCGCTGGCGCGGCGCTGGATGGCGATGTTCCAGGACATGGTCGGCACCGACCCGGCCGCCGTCGAGGCCTTCCGCCTCGCCAGCGCCAGCGAACCGGTGCTGCGCATGGGCAGCGGCATCGGCGACGACATGCTGGACTACCTGCGCCGGGCGATGACGCCGGCCTGAACCCGCGGGCAGGCCTGGCCTGCCCTTCTACTGACCGACACCACAGGAGGCAGGATTGTTTTCGCATGTGTTCGTGGGCGTGCGCGATTTCGAGCGCGCGCTGGCTTTCTACACCCCCTTGATGGCGCTGCTCGGCAACGCCCCGCGCTTCTGCGACCGCGCGCGGCCCTGGGCCGGCTGGCAGTCCGAGCCCGGTCCACGGCCCCTCTTCCTGATCGGCGCCCCCCATGATGGCGCGGATCACGCTCCCGGCAACGGGCAGATGACGGCCTTTCTGGCCGCATCGCACGCGCAGGTGGACGAGGCCTACCGCCTGGCGCTTGCGCATGGCGGCAGCCCGGAAGGCATGCCGGGACTACGGCCGGAATACCACGCGGATTACTACGGCGCCTATTTCCGCGACCCCGAGGGCAACAAGCTGTGCGTCGTCTGCCACGCGCCTAAGGGCTGAGGGGCGCCGGCTGGGCCGCGCACTGCGCCGCGAGCCCCAGCGCGGCCCGCACCCCGCCCTTCGCCCCGTCCTCGATCTTCAGCGCGATGCCGGCGCGCGCGGCCACGCGGCGCGTGATCGACAAGCCCAGTCCGAATCCGGCGCTGCCGGCGCGCTTGACGCCGGGCTGGCCGAGGCGCTCGCGCACCCCGGCGTCCAGTCCCGGTCCGTCGTCCTCGATCACCAGCCAGCCGTCCTGCGCGAAGATTCGCACCGAGCCCTGCGGCGCGTGCTGGAAGGCGTTGGCGACCAGGTTGTCGAGCAGGATCGCGAAGGCGTCGGCGCTGCACTCGGCCTTCACCCGTGCGTCCAGCGACACCGAGACTTCGCCCTGGGCCAGCGCGGCGTGGCGCACCACGCTCTCCTCGACCATCGGCAGCACGGCGAAGGCCCTGGGCTGCCAGGCGCCCTGCGCATCCTCGCGCGCCAGCGCCAGCAGGGTGCGCAGGGTGCGTCCCATGTGTTCGGCGGCCTGGCGGATGCGTTCGGCCTGCTGGCCCGCCTGCCCGGGCAGCGGCTGCTGGGCGAGCAGGAAGGCGGCGCCCTCGATGACCGCCAGCGGCGTGCGCAGCTCGTGGCTGGCGTCGCGCGTGAAATGCTGCTCGCGCTCCACAAACGCCGCGATGCGGGCCATGGCCTGGTCGAGGGCCTGGGCCAGCGCGCCGATCTCGTCGTCCGGAAAGCCGGCGGCGAAGCCGCGCGGCAGCTCCTCGGGCCTGGTGCCGGCGACCAGTGCGGTCAGGCGGCTCAGGGGCGCGGTGGCGCGCCGCGCCAGCCAGTAGCCGGCGCCCAGGGTCACCAGGAGCAGGCACAGGGCCAGCCCGCCAAGCAGCAGGGCGAACTGGCGCAGGCGCGGGCGCACCGCCAGCTCGCCGCTGGTCTCGGCCACAAGGTAACGTGGCGCTTCCTCGCCGGCCAGATGCAGGGCGCGCACGTGGTAGTGGCGTCCGGCCTCGCCGAAGAACTCGCCCGCGCGCGCCGGCCCCTGGCGCGCCAGGTCGGGAGGGAAGCTCGACGCGTCGCGGTGCAGGCTGGTGCCGGCGCGCAGCGGCGGCGCGGTCCTGCCGCTGGCGGCCCAGCTGCCTTCCTGGTGGGCCGCTTCCTCGGCCAGCATGCGGTCGAAGAAGTGATCCTCGACCACGTAGACGAAGACCATGCAGAAAGCGCTGAAGCACAGCGCGCTCAGGAGGGAAAAGCAGGCGAAGGCCAGCGCGAGGCGGCGGCCCAGACCGTGCACGCGCAGCCTCATGCGTCGTCCACCAGGCGCAGGCCGACGCCGTGCACGGTGGCCAGCATGGGCGTGGCGAAGGGTTTGTCGAGCGCCAGCCGCAACTGGTAGAGGTGGCTGCGCAGCGCGTCCGAGTCGGGCGCCTCGTCGCCCCACAGCTTGCGGCTCAGTTCGGAGCGGGTGAGCACGCGCGGGCTGGCTTCGGCCAGCGCCAGCAGGATGCGGTAGCCCAGCGGCTGCAGGCGCAAGACCTGGCCGGCGCGGGTGGCCGTGCGCGCGCGCCGGTCGATGGACAAGCTGCCCACCTGGAGCAGGTAGTCCTCGTGGCGCTGGGCCAGCGCGCGGCAGCGCGCCAGCACTTCCTCCATCGCGAAGGGCTTGACCAGGTAGTCGTCGGCCCCGCAGTCGAAGCCGGCCAGCTTGTCCTGCAGGGTGTCGCGCGCGGTCAGCATCAGCACCGGCAGGCGCCGCGCCTGGCGCGCGCGCAGGCGGCGGCAAAGCTCCATGCCGTCCATGCGCGGCAGGCCGAGGTCGAGGATCACCAGGTCGTAGTCCTGGCTCAGGGCCAGTTGCAGGCCCAGTTCGCCGTCGGCGGCGAAATCGAGCGTATGCCCTGCCCCCTCGAGCGCCTCGGCCAGGTTGTGCGCCAGCGGCGCGTGGTCTTCGACCACCAGCACGTGCAATCCCATGTCCTCTTCACCCCCTTGCCAGCCGCTGCAACTGGAACGCGTCGCCCACCCGCCACTGCATGGCCGCGACCAGCGCGTGCAGCAGCACCAGCGAACGGTCATACTGCGGCGCCTGCGCCGCGCGTGCCGCCGCCAATCCTCCCCGATAATACGCCGCCAGCATGCGCACGCTGCGTTCTTCGGGCGTCGCCTCGCGCGCCACCGGCGCGTGGCCCAGGGCGCGCACCATGGCTTCGGCCACGGACCAGGTCGACCATGGATTCTGCCCTGTTACGAGGCGGCCGTCCACCACGGTGGTGTCGACGAACTGCGGACCGCCGACGAAGCGGGCGCCGCGCTCGCGCGCCCGCTCCTCCAGCAGGAAAGGCAGGCGCTGGCGCGCGTCCTTCATCAGGAACAGCTCTTCGGCATTGGTGAAGCCCGCCATGCGCCGGCCCTGCACCAGGTAGCGGCCGTCGTCCAGCCGCACGTCGAGCAGGGCCGCGGGCCCGTGGCAGACCGCGCCGATCACGCCGCGCCCGGCCAGGTCGCGCACGATGCGGGCGACCTCCGGGTTCCCAGGCAGGTCGAACATGGCGCCCTTGCCGCCGACGAAGTACACGGCAACGTAGCGGCGCGGATCGACCCCGGCCAGCGGCAGGCTGGCGCCGACCTTGCGCTGGGCCTCAGGGTCGTTGAGGAAGGCGTAGTCGACTTCCTGCATGTCGTCGGTGTCGATGCGCTCCGGCGGCCTGCCGCCCTGGGGCGAGGCGATGTCGACCTCGTAGCCATTGGCCCGGAAGACGTAATAGGCGCGCGACAGTTCGGTGAGCTCGTAGCCTGCCTTCTTCTTCCCGTCGCGCATGGTGGCGGTGCTGGACACCACGGCCAGGATGCGGCCGCGCGGCGCGCCCGCGCCCTCCTTTAGGAAGGCAAGGCTGGCCGCGGTGGCCTTGGGGTCGGGCCGCGGGGCCTTGTCCAGCTCGAAGCCACGGGCATACAGGTAGAGGGCGCCGGCGAGCAGGACGAGGGTGGCCAGCAGCCAGGCGGCGCAGCGCAGGATTGTTTTCAGCATGGCGGACTCCCTTGGTGATCGGAAGCCCATGCTGGCGCAGCGCGCGTGAAGAGGATGTGAAGCTAGCGCCGCGCGCCCTCGCCGCGCTCCAGCCTGAGCGCATAGCAGCCATACGCCGTGAAGCGCGCCAGCACGAAGGCGACCTCCGGCCGCGCGAACAGCGCGCTCAGGTCGGCGTCCGCCGACTGCGGCGCGCTGACGCGCGCGTCGACGATGCGTTCGTCGCCACTGTAGGCGCGCAGGACGAAGCTGGCGCCCAGATAGGGCTGCGGGCCGGCCAGCGGCAAGGCGTCGCATGCCGGCGCTTCGCCTCCCTGGGCGGAGACGAACACCGGGCCGTACTCCCGATAGGGGCCGGCCTGGGTGAAGGGGCAGTAGCTGGCCAGCAGGATCGCTTCGCCCGGACGGGCGCGCCGCAACAGGTCGCGCAGCGGCTCGCCGCCTTCGGCGACGTGGCGTTCGACAGCCTGGCCCTGGTCGTCCATGCCCTCGCGGGCGCGCCGCAGGAAAGCGTCGGGGAGCGGAACGATGCGGATCGGTGTGGTGGCTTGCATGGGAAACCTCGCAGTGGATGGAAACCCATTCTCGGCCGAGGCGCTGCCGGCCGCGATCCGTTTCTTGCGCTCGAATCGCCGGGCGTGCGCGGCGCGCGATGCAGGCGCGCTACCATGAGGAACCATCATCGCCGGGCCCGCGCGCCCTGGCCTTCCTGTCTCGAGGAGAACCATGTCAGCCAACCTGTCCGCTTCGCTGCGCCACGTCGTCCTGTTCGCGTTCAAGGACGCCGCGGGCGCCGACGAGATCGACGCCATCGCTTCCGATTTCGCCACCCTGAAGAACGCCATCCCGGCCGTCGCCGGCTTCGAGTGGGGCACCAACGTCAGCCCTGAGGGCTTGAACCAGGGCTTCACGCACTGCTTCACCCTCTCCTTCCGCTCGGTCGAGGACCGCGACGCCTACCTGGTGCATCCGGAACACCAGCGCTTCGTCTCCACGCTGGGCGGCTTGCTGGAGAAGTCGCTGGTGATCGACTACTGGGCCCAGGAAGAATAAGGGCGAAAAAAAAGGCCGGATCGCTCCGGCCTTTTTCCTTGGGCTCAGCGGGCGCTTACGCCAGCTTGCCGTGGCACTGCTTGAACTTCTTGCCGCTGCCGCAAGGGCAAGGATCGTTGCGGCCGACCTTCATGCCCATGTAGGTGCTGTGGTCTTCGGCCGCCACCGGGGCGGCGCCGGACGACACCGGGTTCGGGTTGAGCAGCTCTTCCGGCGCGGCCGACGGATTGAAGTCGGCGTGCTGGAAGTTGATGTTCTCCAGGTGCGCCGCCTGGGCCGCCATCGCGGCTTCGGCCGCCTCGACTTCCTCGCGGGTCTGGATGCGCACGGTCATCACGGTGCGGATCACTTCGTTCTTGATCATGTCCAGCATGTTGCCGAACAGTTCGAAGGCTTCGCGCTTGTACTCCTGCTTCGGGTTCTTCTGGGCGTAGCCGCGCAGGTGGATGCCCTGGCGCAGGTGGTCCAGCGCCGCGAGGTGCTCGCGCCAGTGGGTGTCCACGCTCTGCAGCATGACGTTGCGCTCGAAGCCGCCGAAGGATTCCTTGCCCACGATGCCGACCTTGGCCTCGTAGGCGGCGTCGGCCGCGGCCAGCACGCGCTCGAGGATGTCGTCGTCGTTCAGGTTCGGCTCGTCCTGCAGCATCTGTTGCAGCGGCACGTTCAGGCTCCATTCGCCGGCCAGGGTCGCTTCCAGGCCCTTGATGTCCCACTGCTCTTCCACCGACTCGGCCGGCACGAAGCCGCGCACCACCTCGGTGAACACGCCGGCGCGCAGCGAGGCGATCATCTCGGAGATGTCGGTCGACTCCAGCAGCTCGTTACGCTGGGTGTAGATCACCTTGCGCTGGTCGTTGGCGACGTCGTCGTATTCGAGCAGCTGCTTGCGGATGTCGAAGTTGCGGGCCTCGACCTTGCGCTGGGCCGATTCGATCGAGCGGGTCACGATGCCCGCCTCGATCGGCTCGCCTTCCGGCATCTTCAGGCGCTCCATGATGGCGCGCACGCGGTCGCCGGCGAAGATGCGCAGCAGCGGGTCGTCCAGGCACAGGTAGAAGCGCGAGGAGCCCGGGTCGCCCTGGCGACCCGAACGGCCGCGCAGCTGGTTGTCGACGCGGCGCGACTCGTGGCGCTCGGTGCCGATGATGTGCAGGCCGCCGACCGAGACCACGTGGTCGTGCAGCGACTGCCATTCGTCGCGCAGGGTCTTGGCCTGGGCCGCCTTGTCGGCGTCGGACAGCTTGTCGTCGGCCTCGATGAACTGGATCTGCTTCTCGACATTGCCGCCCAGGACGATGTCGGTGCCGCGGCCCGCCATGTTGGTGGCGATGGTGATCATCTTCGGACGGCCGGCCTGGGCGATGATTTCCGCCTCGCGCGCGTGCTGCTTCGCGTTGAGCACGTTGTGCGGCAGGCTGGCCTGGGTCAGGATCTTGGACAGCAGCTCGGAGTTCTCGATCGAGGTGGTGCCCACCAGCACAGGCTGGCCGCGCTCGTAGCAGTCGCGGATGTCGTTGAGCATCGCGTTGTACTTCTCTTGCGCGCTCTTGTAGACCTGGTCCTGGCGGTCCTTGCGCTGCGAAGGCCGGTTGGGCGGGACGACCACGGTCTCGAGGCCGTAGATCTCCTGGAATTCGTAGGCTTCGGTGTCGGCGGTTCCGGTCATGCCCGCCAGCTTGGCGTACATGCGGAAGTAGTTCTGGAAGGTGATCGAAGCCAGGGTCTGGTTCTCGTTCTGGATGCGCACGCCTTCCTTGGCTTCCACCGCCTGGTGCAGGCCGTCGGACCAGCGGCGGCCCGTCATCAGGCGGCCGGTGAATTCGTCGACGATGGTGACTTCGCCGTTCTGCACCACGTAGTGCTGGTCCTTGTGGTACAGGACGTGGGCGCGCAGCGCCGCGTACAGGTGGTGGATCAGGGTGATGTTGGCGGCGTCGTAGAGCGAGGCGCCTTCCGGCAGCAGGCCCATCTTGGTCAGGATGGCTTCGGCCTTCTCGTGGCCGGCCTCGGTCAGCAGCACGGTGTGCGCTTTCTCGTCCTTGGTGTAGTCGCCCGGGACTTCGATCTTGCCCTTGCCGTCCGGGGTCTCCTCGCCGACCTGCAGGGTCAGCTGCGGCGGGACTTCGTTCAGGCGGTAGTACAGGTCGGTGTGGTTCTCGGCCTGGCCCGAGATGATCAGCGGGGTACGGGCTTCGTCGATCAGGATCGAGTCCACCTCGTCGACCAGCGCGTAGTTCAGGGCGCGCTGCACGCGCTCGCGCGCATCGTAGACCATGTTGTCGCGCAGGTAGTCGAAGCCGAATTCGTTGTTGGTGCCGTAGGTGATGTCGGCGGCGTAGGCTTTCTGCTTGCTGTCGTGGTCGAGCTGGGACAGGTTCACGCCGGTGGACAGGCCCAGCCAGGCGTACAGGCGGCCCATCTGCTCGGCGTCACGCTGGGCCAGGTAATCGTTGACGGTAATGACGTGCACGCCCTTGCCGGCCAGTGCGTTCAGGTAGACCGCCAGGGTCGCGGTCAGGGTCTTGCCCTCGCCGGTGCCCATTTCGGAGATTTTGCCCTGGTGCAGGACCATACCGCCGATCAGCTGCACGTCGAAGTGGCGCATCTTGAGCACGCGCTTGGCGGCTTCGCGGCAGACGGCAAAGGCTTCCGGCAGGATGGCATCCAGGTCCTCGCCCTTGGCCAGGCGGTCCTTGAATTCGGGTGTCTTGGCCTGGAGTTCGGCGTCCGACAGCTTTTCCATCTGCGGCTCGAGCGCGTTGATCTGACGCACGGTTTTTTGATATTGCTTGAG
Source organism: Massilia sp. KIM (assembly GCF_002007115.1). Taxonomy (NCBI): domain Bacteria; kingdom Pseudomonadati; phylum Pseudomonadota; class Betaproteobacteria; order Burkholderiales; family Oxalobacteraceae; genus Massilia; species Massilia sp. KIM. The sequence continues at coordinate 3,073,855 of NZ_MVAD01000001.1, forward strand.
CAGACGCTGGTTACGGCTGCCGAAAATCTGGGTCAGGAATGACATTGCTGTGTTCTAGAAAATTACGCCGCAAAAAGAGCCAGGGATGATATCAGATAGATAAGCACCGAAGACCGCCTATGGCAAAAAGCCACTGATTTTATCATGCGATGGAGCCACACTTGGGGACGATGGTCAGGAACGCAAGAGTTCCGACGACCAGAATGTTATCAAAAGGCACTCGTTAATAGCCTGGCATTGCAAAGCGCGCGCGCTGTGGTATGTTGCAACTATGCAGTTTTCATCCTCTAAGCCGCGTCCGTTTCACATCTTCGGGACTTCGACCCGGAAGACTTCCCACGCCGCGACCGACTTTCTTCAGCGCAACGATCACCTCGCCAGCCTGCTGCCGGCAGCCCAGCGCATGGGCCGCCTGCAGGCCGACTGCGCGGCGGCGCTGCCGGCCATGTTCAGCGGCTGCGCGGTGCTGTCCTTCCAGGACGGGGTGCTGGTCTTGTCGGTGCCGAGTTCGGCGCTGGCGGCGCGGCTGAAGCAGATGCTGCCCAAGCTGCAGGCGAGCTTGCAGCAGAAGGGGTGGCAGGTGGAGAACATCCGGCAGAAGATCCAGATGACGCGGACCGTCGACGAGAAGCCGATCATGCGCACGCTCGAACTACCGCCGCGGGCGGTGCAGGCGTTCGAGGAGCTGGCAGAGTCGCTGGAGGAGACGGCGCAGAACAAGGAGTTGGTGGCGGCGCTCAGGGCGCTGGCGGCCAAGCGCAAGGGCTGAGTACGAAGCTGGTGGCGGCTTTTGGAAACTTGGATCCCGGCCTTCGCCGGGATGACGTTGATTGAGGATACGACACGCCCAAGTGTGCGAACTTCGGCTGCGCAAACTTCGGATTCGCGCCTACGCACCGTCATCCCCGCGTAGGCGGGGATCCAAGTTTGCGTGCGAAGCCCTTAGCTCAGACCCGCAGCCACCTCAGCTCTGCGCCCACTCCCGCGACATCATCTGCACGTAAGACGCCGGCGCCGTCCCCAGCGAATCGAAAGTCACGATCTCGTAGGAATCCGGCTGAGCCAGCAGCGCGCGCAGCAGTTCGTTGTTGAGCGCATGCCCCGACTTGTGGGCCGTATAGCTGGCCAGCAGCGGGTGCCCCACCAGGTAGAGGTCGCCGATCGCGTCGAGGATCTTGTGGCGCACGAACTCGTCCTCGTAGCGCAGGCCGTCCGCGTTCAGGATGCGGTACTCGTCCATCACGATCGCGTTCTCGAGCGAGCCGCCACGCGCCAGGCCCATGCCGCGCAGGCTTTCCACGTCCTGCATGAAGCCGAAGGTGCGGGCGCGCGCGACGTCGCGCACATAGGTGATGTCGCCGAAGTCGACCAGCGCGCGCTGCATGGTGCCGTCCACCGCGGGGTGGTTGAACTCGATGAAGAAGTCCAGCTTGAAACCGTCGTGCGGCGACAGGCGCGCCCACTTCTCGTTGGCGCCGCTGCCCTGGCGCACCTCGACATCCTTGAGCACGCGGATGAACTTGCGCGGCGCATCCTGCTCTTCCACGCCCGACTGCTGCAGCAGGTAGACGAAGGACGACGCCGAACCGTCCATGATCGGGATTTCCTCGGCCGTAACGTCGATGTAGAGATTGTCGATGCCCAGGCCGGCGCAGGCCGACATGATGTGCTCGACCGTCGACACGCGGGCGTCGTCCTTGACCAGGACCGAGGCCATGCGCGTGTCGCCCACCACATGCGCGCTGCTCGGGATCTCGACCGGCGGATTGAAATCCACGCGACGGAACACGATGCCCGTGTCGGCATCGGCCGGACGCAGGGTCAGTTCCACCTTGCGGCCCGAGTGCAGTCCGACGCCGGTGGTGCGGACGGTTTCTTTGATAGTACGTTGATTCAGCATCCGCCGATTATAGCCCGGCAGCGCCGGGCGCGCTGAGGCCCCCTCTTTCGGCTGGCCCCAGGGTTGCGCCCTTGCCACGCTGTCTACGGATGTTCCGCCTCGACGTGCTCCTTCTCGTGGCGGATCAGATACAGCCCGCTGCCGATGATGATGGCGGCGCCCACCAGGGTCCAGGCGTCCGGCAGCGCCCGCCACAGCAACCAGTCCAGGCCCACGCCCCAGGCCAGGGCCGAGTATTCGAAGGGCGCCACGCTCGAGGCCTCGCCCTTGCTGAAGGCTTCGGTGATCGCGAGCTGGCCGATGAAGCCGGGGATGGCCAGGCAGAACAGCAGCGGCACGTCGTCCAGGCCGATGCCGACCCAGTTGGGGGCGGCGAGCACGCTGCCGCCGATGGCCATCATCAGCATCAGCCAGAACACCATGTGCTCGTTGCGGTCGGTGCGCGAGAGCACCCGCACCGTGATGGCCGAGATGGCGTAGCTGGCGGCCGAGCCCAGGATCGCCAGGCCGCCGATGGTGAGGAAGCCGGCGCCGTCCGGGCGCAGCACCACCAGCACCCCGCCCAGGCCGACGGCGATCGCCAGCCAGCGCGCCGGGTCGACGCGCTCCTTCAGGAACAGCACCGACATGGCGGTGATCAGGGCCGGGGCGATGAAGAAGATCGAATAGGCCTCGGCCAGCGACAGGCGCTTGAGGCCGTAGGCGAACAGGGCCAGCATTAAAATGCCGAGCAGCGCGCGCAGCAGGTGCATGGGCCAGCGCACCTGGAAGATGCCGGCGTAGGCGCCGCGCCAGGCCAGGTAGGCCGCCACCAGCGGCAGCGAGCACAGCGCGCGCAGGGCCGCCACCTGCATCGCCGGGTAGCGCGCCGACAGCAGTTTCATGGCGGTGTCCATCAGGGCGAACATGAAGACCGCGAGCAGCATCGCGTAGATGCTGTACAGGTTTTTGCCGGGCTTCTTCAAAGGCGCTTTTCCATGAACAGGCTGAGCGGGTCGGGCTGGTAGTCGCCGAAGGGCGCGCGGCGCACGAAGCCGGCGCGCTCGTAGAGGCGGATCGCCTCCGGCTGGTGGATGCCGGTTTCCAGCATCAGGGACGGCAGGCCGGCCATGCGCGCGAACATCGTCAGGTGCTCGAGCAGCTTGTTGCCGGCGCCCAGGCCGCGCCGGGCTTCGTCCACGTACATCCGTTTGACTTCGCCGTAGCCGTCGCGCCGCACCAGGGCGGCGCAGCCAACCGCCTTGCCCTCGACGTCGCGCGCGACCAGGAACAGGGCTTCCTCGCGCAGCAGGGCCTCGACACCCAGCAGGTGGTTGGATTCGGCCGGGTACAGGGCGGCGCAGTAGGCGTCCAGCTTGTCCAGCATGGCCCGCACTTCGGGCTGGTCGGGTGTTTCGGTGTTGATGATCATGATGAAAAACGGCGCCGCGGCGCCGTTTGCGTCGGTGGGGATCAGCCCAGTTGTTCCAGCATCTTCTCGGCGCTCGACACCTCGAAGCCGGTGGTCTCCAGGTTTAGCGACTTGACCACGCCGTCCTCGACCAGCATCGAGTAGCGCTTGGAGCGGGTGCCCATGCCGTGCTTGGAGAAGTCGGCGTCCAGGCCCAGGGCCTTGGTGAAGGCGGCGTTACCGTCGGCCATCATGCGCACGATGCCGGTGGCTTTCTGGTCGCGGCCCCAGGCGCCCATCACGAAGGCGTCGTTGACCGAGATGCACCAGATCTCGTCCACGCCCTTGGCCTTGAGGGCCTCGGCGTGCTGGACGTAGCCCGGCACGTGCTTGGCCGAGCAGGTCGGGGTGTAGGCGCCGGGCAGGCCGAAGATCACGATCTTCTTGCCCTTCACGAGGTCGGCCACCTGGAAGGTGTTCGGGCCGAGGGCGCAGCCTTCGGTCTCGACGTCGATGAATTCCGACAGGGTGCCTTCGGGCAGGCGGTCGCCGATCTGGATGGTCATGGGTGCTCCTTGTTGATGTTGTGTGAATCCTTACATTATCGCCGATACGGAAGCGGCGTGCAGCAGGTGGTCCACGTGCGTCCTGCCGCGCCCTCTCCTTCCGGCCCGCTGCACTCTCTCCTTTCGGCCCGCTGGCCCTCCCCTTTCGGCCCGCTGCGCCCTCTCTTTTCGCCCCGCTACACCCTCTCCTTTCGGCCCGCTGCCCATGAACGTCATCCCGGCGAAGGCCGGGATCCAAGTCCGTGCCGCAGCCACAGATGCATGCCTTAGCTCGACGCGGGCAAACTTGGATTCCGGCCTTCGCCGGAATGACGGTTTTGCGGCTGGCGATGCAAGGGGATGTACAGAGACGCGGGCTTTTGCCAAGGTGGAGACGCCGGCTTATGCCAAGGCGGAGATGCGGGCTCGGGCCGCGGCGGAGACGCGCGCCGCGAACCGCCAAAGAAAAAGGGCCAGCTCACGCTGGCCCTTCGTGCATTCAAACGAACGCGTATCAGTCAGCCTGCTTGCGCAGGAAGGCCGGGATGTCGTAGGTCTCGACGCCGTTGCGCTGCATCGCCTGCACCTGCTCCGATGCCTGCTCGCGGCGCCACACGGCAGGCTGCTTCAGGCCGCCGACGGTGTCGGCCGTGCCCATGGTCAGGTTGCCGTTCACGCCGTTCGCACCGGCCATCACCGGGGCGTTGTAGGTGCCGGTCTTGAGCACCTGCTGCGGCTGCACCAGCTGGATCGACTTCTTGTTCTTGCCAAGGCCAGTCGCGACCACGGTCACGCGCAGCTCGTCGCCCATCGAGTCGTCGTAGGCGATGCCCTGGGCGATCGACGCGTCCGGCGCGGCGAAGGCGCGCACGGCGGCCATGACTTCCTTGATTTCCTTACCCTTCAGGCCACGGCTAGCGGTCACGTTGACCAGCACGCCCTTGGCGCCCGACAGGTCGATGCCGTCCAGCAGCGGCGAAGCCACGGCCTGCTCGGCGGCGATGCGCGCGCGGTCCACGCCCGAGGCGGTCGCGGTGCCCATCATGGCCTTGCCCTGCTCGCTCATGATGGTCTTGACGTCGTTGAAGTCGACGTTGATGTGGCCCGGCACGTTGATGATCTCGGCGATGCCGGCCACCGCGTTGTTCAGGACGTCGTCGGCGTGCTTCATCCAGTCCAGCATCGACTCGTCTTCGTAGATGTCTTCCAGCTTCTCGTTCAGGATCACGATCAGCGAGTCCACGTGCTTGGTCAGCTCTTCCAGGCCCGCTTCGGCCACGTCCATGCACTTCTGGCCTTCGTAGGAGAACGGCTTGGAGACCACGGCCACGGTCAGCGCGCCCATCGATTTGGCGACTTCGGCCACGATCGGTGCGGCGCCGGTGCCGGTGCCGCCGCCCATGCCGGCCGCGATGAAGACCATGTGCGCGCCGCGCAGCGCGTCTTCGATGCGCGAACGCGATTGCTCGGCGAGCTGGCGGCCGACTTCCGGACGCATGCCCGCGCCCAGGCCGGACGGGCCGATCTGGATCACGTTGTGCGCGCTCGATGCCGCAAGCGCCTGCGCGTCCGTGTTAGCGGCGATGAACTCGACACCGGACACACCCTTATTGATCATGTGCTGGACCGCGTTGCCGCCGGCGCCACCGACGCCAACGACCTTGATCACGGTCCCCAGTGCTGCGTTATCGACCATATCGAACTCCATGATGAACTCCTAATATTCAAAATGCGGTTCCCGGGACGAAGCGTTTTTTCGCTTGAATTGACGGCCCATCTCGGTAACTGCGATTGTATTTAAAAATCTTTAACCCGTGACGAATTTTTTACTTCTCGTTGCTTAGAAATTCCCTGCTATCCATTCCTTCATGCGTTGCCAGACTGCTTTCACCGAACCATCCTGACGGGTCACGATGTGACCGCGCAGGTACTGCTTCTTCGCTTCCAGCAGCAGGCCGAGCACGGTGGCGTAGCGGGGGCTGCGCACCACGTCGGCCAACTGGCCGCGGTAATCCGGCGTGCCCAGGCGCGCCGGTTTGAGGAAAATGTCTTCGGCCATCTCGATCATGCCGGGCATGATCGAGCTGCCGCCGGTGAGGACGATGCCCGAGGAGAGCACCCCTTCGTAACCGGATTCGCGCACCACCTGGTGCACCATCGCGAACAGTTCTTCGACGCGCGGCTCGATAACGGCCGCCAGCGCCTGTCGCGACAGCGCGCGCGGGCCTCGGTCTCCCAGGCCCGGGACTTCCAGGGTCTCGCCCGGATCGGCCAGCACCTGCTTGGCCACCCCGTAGCGGATCTTGATATCTTCGGCTTCGCCGGTCGGCGTACGCAGCGCCATGGCGATGTCGCTGGTGATCTGGTCACCCGCGATCGGAATCACCGCCGTGTGGCGGATCGCGCCGTCGGAGAACACGGCGATGTCGGTGGTGCCGCCGCCGATGTCGATCAGCACCACGCCCAGTTCCTTCTCGTCGGCGGTCAGGACCGCGTCGGCCGAGGCCATCGGCTGCAGGATCAGGTCCGAGACCTCGAGTCCGCAGCGACGCACGCACTTTACGATATTTTGGACCGCGGACACCGCACCGGTGACGATGTGCACCCGCACTTCCAGGCGGATGCCGCTCATGCCGATCGGCTCGCGCACGTCTTCCTGGTTGTCGACGATGAATTCCTGCGGCACCGTGTGCAGCAATTGCTGGTCGGTGGGGATGTTGACCGCCTTGGCGGTCTCGATCACCCGCGCCACATCGGTGGCGGTGACTTCCTTGTCCTTGATCGCAACCATGCCGCTCGAGTTGAAGGAGCGGATATGGCTGCCGGCGATGCCTGCATAGACGTTGCGGATCTTGCAGTCGGCCATCAGCTCGGCCTCTTCGAGGGCGCGCTGGATCGACTCGACGGTGGCCTCGATGTTGACGACCACGCCTTTCTTCAATCCTTTCGACTCGTGCTGACCGAGGCCGATCACCTCGTGGCGTCCGTCGGACATCACTTCGGCGACGACCGCCACCACTTTCGAGGTGCCGATGTCGAGGCCGACGATCAGGTTTTTCGCGTCTTTTGTCATTGCTGTTCGCCTGCTTAGATTTGTTTGCTTGTCTTGTTGGTGGTGCTTGGTTTCTTTTTCGCCGCCTTGACCGGCTTGCTGGCGTCTTCCGGCACGCTCAGCGCGGCCGAGGACAAGGCCAGGCCGTTCGGGTAGCGCATGTCGATCGTGTCGATGCGCCCTTCCTGCAGCCGGGCGACCAGCTGCGGGTACACGCCGACCAGGCGCTGCACGCGGTGCTTCAGCGTGTTGCGGTCCTGCTCGCGTCCCAATTCCACGCTCATCCCGTTGTCCAGCTTCACGGTCCAGGCGTACCGGTCGGACAGGGAGATCGCCTGTGGCACCAGCTTCACCGGCGCGAACAGCGTGCGCAGCTCGGCGAAGCGGGCCAGTACTTCTTTTTCGGTGCCGGCCGGGCCGTCGAAGGCCGGCAGCGGGCGCTCGTCATAGGCCTCGCCCAGGTTGGCCGTGAAGACGTCGCCCTTGATCGACAGCAGGCGTCCGTCCTCGCCCCAGGTGCCGAGGGCTTCGTGCTCTTCCACCTCGACGATCAGCTGGTTCGGCCATTCGCGGCGCACCGTCGCCCGGCGCACCCAGGGCACCGTCTCGAAAGTGGTCCTCACCTGCTCCAGGTCGGCGGTGAAGAAGTTGCCGCGGATCTTGCCGATCACGCCGTTGCGCACCGTGAGTTCGTTCACGTGGCGCAGGTCGATCCCGTACATGCTTTCCACCGTCACCGCGCGCAGCGAGAACATGGGCAGCTGCGACAGCCACCACACGAACGAGGCGAGGCAGGCGAGCACCGTCAGCGCGGTCACCGCGCTGGCGCTTGCATTCAGGGCCCGGACGTCATGCCACATGCGTTCCTATCCTTTCGCCTGACCCATCTTGAGGCGGGCGCTGCGCAGGATCTCCAGGCACAGGTCCTCGTAGCTGATGCCCTCCGCGCGCGCCGCCATCGGCACCAGCGAGTGGCTGGTCATGCCGGGCGAGGTGTTCACCTCCAGCAGGAAGGGACGCATGTCGCTCTCGCGCACCAGCACGTCGATCCGCCCCCAGCCCTCGCAGCCGAGCGCGCGGTAGGCGTTCACGGCGTGGCGCTGGATCTCCTCGGTCAGCTCGGCCGGCAGGTTCGCCGGGCAGTGGTACTGGGTGTCGTCGGTGAAATACTTGTTGTTGTAGTCGTAGTTGCCTTCCGGGGCCACGATCTCGACGATCGGCAGCGCGCGCGCCGAGGCGCCGGTGCCCAGCACCGCGACGGTGAACTCGCGGCCGGTGACGAATTCCTCGGCCAGCACCACTTCGTCGAAGCCGGCGGCCAGGTCGACCGCGGCCTTGAATTCCTCGGCGCGGTTGACCTTGGTGATGCCGATGGTCGAGCCTTCCAGCGGCGGCTTGACGATCAGGGGCAGGCCGAGCCGGGCCACGACCGCGTCCAGGTCGGCGCCGGCCTCGAGCGCCGCGTATTGCGGGGTCGGCACGCCGTGCATGATCCAGATCTTCTTGGTGGTGATCTTGTCCATGCCCACGCTGGAGGCCATCACGCCGCTGCCGGTGTAGGGGATGCCGAGCAGCTCGAGCGCGCCCTGCAGGCTGCCGTCCTCGCCGTAGCGGCCGTGCAGCGCGATGAACACGCGGTCGAAGTTCTGGGCCGCCAGCTCGGCCAGGCTCTGGGTGCCCGGATCGAAGGCATGGGCGTCGACGCCGCGGCTCTTGAGGGCGTTCAGCACGCCGGTGCCGGACATGATCGACACGTCGCGCTCGGCGGAGCGTCCGCCGAACAGCACGCCGACCTTGCCCAAGGAAGCCGGATCAAGTGGAGTGTTTGCGTTCAGGGTCACGGTGTCAGGCCTTTGCATTGGTCAGTTGATGGGGGACGCCGCTGATCGAGCCGGCGCCCATGGTGATGACGACGTCGCCGTCGCGCGCCACGTTCAGGATGGCGGCGGGCATGTCGGCGATCGCCTCCACGAAAATCGGTTCGGTCTTGCCGGCGGTGCGCAGCGCGCGCGCCAGGGCGCGGCCGTCGGCGGCCACGATCGGCGCCTCGCCGGCCGGGTAGACGTCGGACAGCAGCAGCACGTCGGGCGTGGCCAGGACTTTCACGAAGTCCTCGAACAGGTCGCGCGTGCGGCTGTAGCGGTGCGGCTGGAAGGCCAGCACCAGGCGCCGGCCTGGATAGGCGGCGCGGGCGGCGGCCAGGGTCACCTCGGTCTCGACCGGGTGGTGGCCGAAGTCGTCCACCAGGGTGAAGCTGCCGCCGGCCGGCAGGGCGACCTCGCCGTAGCGGGTGAAGCGGCGGCCGACGCCGCGGAATTCGAGCAGGCCCTGGGCGGTGGCGTCGTCGGCGATGCCGATCTCGCGCGCGATCGCGATCGCCGAGCAGGCGTTGAGCACGTTGTGCATGCCGGGCTGGTTGAGCACGAACTTGGTGTCCGGGAAGCCTTCCTGGCGCACGGTGAAGTGCATCTGCACGCCCTCGGCGTAGGCGTCGAAGGCGCGCACTTCGGCGTCTTCCGAGAAGCCGTAGGTGGTCACCGGCTTGGTCACCTGGGGCAGGATGCCGCGCACGTGGGGGTCGTCGATGCACAGCATGGCGCGGCCGTAGAACGGCAGGCGGTGGGTGAAGTGCACGAAGGCCGCCTTGAGCTTCTCGAAATCGTGCTCGTAGGTGTCCATGTGGTCGGCGTCGATGTTGGTGATCACCTCGATCATCGGCGACAGGTTCAGGAAGGAGGCGTCCGACTCGTCGGCCTCGGCGACGATGTACTCGCCCGAGCCCAGCTTGGCGTTGGCGCCGGCGCTGTTCAGGCGCCCGCCGATCACGAAGGTCGGGTCCAGGCCGCCCTGGGCCAGCACCGAGGCCACCAGCGAGGTGGTGGTGGTCTTGCCGTGGGTGCCGGCGATCGCGATGCCGCGCTTCAGGCGCATCAGTTCGCCCAGCATGATGGCGCGCGGCACCACCGGGATCTTGCCGGCGCGCGCCGCCACCACTTCGGGGTTGGCTTCGTTGACGGCGGTCGAGGTCACGACCACGTCGGCGCCCGCCACGTTCTCGGCCTGGTGGCCGAGGAAGACGCGCGCGCCCAGCTGCTCCAGGCGCTGGCTGGCGGCGTTGCTGTTCAGGTCAGAGCCCGAGACTTTATAGCCGAGGTTCACCAGCACTTCGGCGATGCCGCTCATGCCGCTGCCGCCGATGCCGACGAAATGGATGTTCTTGATCTTGTGCTGCATGTCGTCTCAGTTCCTCACTTCTGCCAGTCGCTCGAGTTCGCGCGCGATCGCCTCGTTGGCGTCGCGCTTGCCCACCCGGTGCGCCGCCTCGGCCATGGCCAGGCAGCGCTCCCGCGTCGTCGTTTGCAGCAGGCTCGCCAGCCGCTGCGGATTCAGTTCGCCCTGCGCCAGGTGGACCGCCGCGCCCTGCGCGTCCATCCACACCGCGTTGTCGCGCTGGTGGCTGGTGGTGCTGGCGACAAACGGCACCAGCACGCTGGCCACGCCGGCCGCGGTCAGCTCGGACACGGTGATCGCGCCGGCGCGGCAGATCACCAGGTCGGCCTCGGCGTAGGCGGCGGCCATGTCGTCGATGAAATCGACCACCCGGGCTTCTACCGCCGCGGCGGCATAGCTGGCGCGCAGGGCCTCGATGTTCTTCTTGCCCGACTGGTGGGTCACGACCGGGCGCACGGCCGGGTCGAGCAGCGCCAGCGCGGCGGGCACGGCGTCGTTGAGCACCTTGGCGCCCAGGCTGCCGCCGACCACCAGCACCTTGAGCGGGCCGGCGCGGCCGGCGAAACGCGCGCCCGGCGCCGGCAGGTCGAGGATGGCCTGGCGCACCGGGTTGCCGGTGACCACCGCCTTGCCGGCCGCCTTGCCGAAATCAGCCGGGAAGCCGAACAGCACCCGGTCGGCCATCGGCGCCAGGGTCTTGTTCGACAGCAGCAGCGCGGCGTCGGCGTTCACCAGGGCCAGCGGCACGCCGCGGGCGCGCGCCATCATCCCGCCCGGCACCGTGACGTAGCCGCCCATGCCCAGCACCACGCTCGGCTGGCGCCGCGCGAGGTAGCGGCGGCAGGCGAAGAAGCTGCCGATCATCTTGAAGGCGCCCCGGATCGTATGGCCCATGCCCTTGCCGCGCAAGCCGGCGAAGTCGATGCTGTCCATGGCGATGCCGGCCTTGGGCACCAGCTCGGTTTCCATGCCGTGGGCGGTGCCCAGCCAGCTCACTTCCCAGCCGCGCGCGCGCATGGTCTGGGCGATCGCGATGCCGGGGAAGATGTGGCCGCCGGTGCCGGCCGCCATGATCATCAGGCGCTTGGGCGAAGACTGGCTCATACCCGCCCTCCCCGCATCCGCACCCGGTTCTCGTAGTCGATCCGCAGCAGGATCGCCAGGCCGACGCAGTTGAACATCACGCCCGAGCCGCCGAAGCTCATCAGGGGCAGGGTCAGGCCCTTGGTCGGCAGCAGGCCCAGGTTCACGCCCATGTTGATGAAGGTCTGGGTGCCGATCCAGATGCCGATGCCCTTGGCGGCCAGGCCGGCGAAGGTCTGGTCCAGGGCGATGGCCTGGCGGCCGATGTCGAAGGCGCGCTTGACCAGCCAGTAGAACATGGCGATCACCACCAGCACCCCGGCCAGGCCCAGCTCTTCGCCGATCACGGCCATGATGAAGTCGGTGTGGGCTTCCGGCAGGTAGAACAGTTTTTCCACGCTGCTGCCCAGGCCGACGCCGAAGAACTCGCCGCGCCCGAAGGCGATCAGGGAGTGGGTCAGCTGGTAGGCCTTGTCCAGCGCATGGTCTTCCTGCCAGGGGTCGAGGTAGGCGAACATGCGCGCGCGGCGGAAGGGCGAGAGCGCGATGATCGAGGTGAAGATCAGCACCAGCAGCGCGCCGATGCCGCCGAACCAGACGATGTTGATCCCGCCCAGGAACAGGATGCCCATGGCGATGCAGACGATGACGCCGAAGGCGCCGAGGTCGGGTTCCAGCAGGAGCAGCATGCCGACCAGGCCGATCGCCACCATCATCGGCAGGAAGCCCTTGGTCAGCTTGTGCATGTATTCCTGCTTGCGCACGGTGAAGTCGGCGGCGTACAGCACCACCGCGATCTTCATCAGCTCGGACGGCTGCAAATTCATGACCTTGAGCGGCAGCCAGCGGCGCGCGCCGTTGACCGTCACGCCCAGGCCGGGGATCAGGACCAGGGTGAGCAGCACCAGGGTGCCGATGAAGAGCATCGGCGCCCACTTCTGCCAGACCGCGATCGGAATGCGGAACACCACCGCCGCGGCGGCCATCGACACCGCGATGTACATCGCCTGGCGGTAGAGGAAGTATTCGTTCTTGTCGTTCAGGTACTCGAACTTGGGCGAATCCGGCAGCGCGATCGAGGCCGAGTACACCATCACCAGGCCGAACAGCATCAGGAGCACGGTCACCCACACCAGCGGCTGGTCGTACTCCATCATCTTTGACGGACGGCTGCGCGCCGCGATTGTCGCGTCGCTGGCCGAGCCGGAGAACTTGAAGGGCAGCTGGAAGGCCATCAGATCTCCTGCCCTTTCTCGAGCGCGATCTCGCGCACGGCGTCGACGAACACCTGGGCGCGGTGCGCATAGTTGGTGAACATGTCCAGGCTGGCGCAGGCCGGCGACAGCAGCACGGCGTCGCCCGGCTTGGCCAGGCCGGCGGCGCGGCGCACCGCTTCCGGCAGGCCGGGCAGGTCGAAGCAAGGCACGCCGGTCGGCTCGATGGCGGCGCGCACGCTGGGGGCGTCGCGGCCGATCAGGAGCACCGCGCGCACGTGGCGCGAGGCAGGCATCGCGAGCGGCGCGAAGTCCTGGCCCTTGCCGTCGCCGCCGGCGATCAGGACGATCTGCTGGTCTTCGCCGGCGAAGGCCTTGCCCAGGCCTTCCAGCGCGGCCACGGTGGCGCCGACGTTGGTGCCCTTGCTGTCGTCGTAGTAGTCGACGCCCTCGATGCTGGCGACCAGCTCGACGCGGTGCGGTTCGCCGGCGTATTCGCGCAGGCCGTGCAGCAGCGGCGCCAGCGGCAGGCCGCAGGCGCGGCACAGGGCCAGCGCGGCCAGGGCGTTGGAGGCGTTGTGCAGGCCGCGGATGCGCAGCGCGTCGGCCGGCATCAGGCGGTTGACGGTGATCTCGACCGGCTCCGGCGCTTCGCCCTTCTTGCGTTTCTTTTCCGGCTCGTCGTTGTGGGCGACCGCGTTGGCCAGCCACAGCACGCCGCGCTCGCTCACCAGGCCGAAGCTGTCCGGCTCGGACGGCTCGTCGGTGCCGAAGGTCGCGACCTGGGCGGCGCCGGCCGCCATGCGCATCACGATGGCGTCGTTGCGGTTCAGGATGCGCACCGTGTCCGGCCCGAAGATGCGGGCCTTGTCGGCGGCATAGGCCTGCATGCTGCCGTGCCAGTCGAGGTGGTCCTGGGTCAGGTTCAGGACGGTGGCGGCGTCGGCCTGCAGGCTGAAGGTGGTGTGCAGCTGGAAGCTGGACAGTTCCAGCACCCAGGCCTGGGGCAGCTCGTCGCTGGCCAGCACTTCGCGCAGCACGTCCAGGGCGGCCGGGCTGATGTTGCCGGCCACGCGGGTGCTCAGCCCGGCGCGGCGGCACAGCAGGCCGGTCAGGCTGGTGACGGTGGTCTTGCCGTTGGTGCCGGTGATGGCGATGACTTTCGGCGCATAGCCGCGCTCCTGGCGCAGGTGCGCCAGGGCCTGGGCGAACAGCTCGATCTCGCCCCACACGGGAATGGCGCGCTCTTGGGCCGCCGGGGTGATGGCGGCCAGCTCGCGCTCGGGCGCCAGGCCTGGGCTGACGGCGACGAAGTCGACGCCCTCGAGCAGGGCCGCGGCGAACTCGCCGCCGACGAATTCGGCGTTCGGCACCGCCTGGCGCAGGGCGAACAGGCGCTGCGGCTCGGTGCGCGTGTCGGCGACGCGCACGCGCGCGCCGCAGCGCGCCAGCCATTGCGCCATCGCCAGCCCGGATTCACCCAGGCCCAGTACCAGTGCGAGTTTGCCTTCGTAGTTCATCAGCGCAGTTTCAGAGTCGACAAGCCAACGAGGATGAGCATCATGGTCACGATCCAGAAGCGGACGACGACCTTGGTCTCTTTCCAGCCCTTTTGTTCGAAGTGGTGGTGCAGGGGCGCCATCAGGAACACGCGGCGGCCCGCGCCGTAGCGCTTCTTGGTGTACTTGAACCAGCCCACCTGGATGATCACCGACAGGGTCTCGGCCACGAACACGCCGCCCATGATGAACAGCACGATCTCCTGGCGCACGATGACGGCGATGGTGCCGAGCGCGCCGCCCAGGGCCAGCGCGCCGACGTCGCCCATGAACATCTGGGCCGGGTGCGCGTTGTACCAGAGGAAGGCCAGCCCTGCCCCGGCCATCGCGCCGCAGAAGATCAGGAGTTCGCCCGCGCCCGGGATGTAGGGGATGAACAGGTATTTCGAGTAGGTCACGCTGCCGGTCAGGTAGGCGAACAGGCCGAGGGCGCCGCCCACCATCACGGTCGGCATGATCGCCAGGCCGTCCAGGCCGTCGGTGAAGTTAACGGCGTTGCTGGTGCCGACGATGACACAGTAGGTCAGTGCGATGAAGCCCCACACGCCGAGCGGATAGCTGATCGACTTAAAGAAGGGCACGATCAGGTCGGCCTTGGGCGGCAGGTCCATCGAGAAGCCGGATTCGACCCAGGCGTAGAACAGGCGCGCCACTTCCCAGGGGTTGGCGGCCGAGACCGAGAACGCCAGGTAGAAGGCCGAGGACAGGCCGATCAGCGACATCCAGAAGTATTTCTCGCCCGAGCGCATGCCTTCCGGGTCCTTGTAGACCACCTTGCGGTAGTCGTCGACCCAGCCGATGGCGCCGAAGCCCAGGGTCACCACCAGCACCGGCCAGATCAGGCGGTTGGACAGGTCGGCCCACAGCAGGGTCGAGATGCCGATCGCGATCAGGACCAGCACGCCGCCCATGGTGGGGGTGCCGTGCTTGGTCAGGTGGCTTTGCGGGCCATAGGTGCGCACCGCCTGGCCGACCTTCAGTTCGGTCAGCTTGCGGATCACCGCCGGGCCGCACAGCAGGCCGATGAGGATCGCGGTGATGGTCGCGAACACGGCGCGGAAGGTGATGTAGTTAAACACGCGCAGCGGACCGATGTAGTCCTGGAAGTACTGTGCAAGCCAGAGAAGCATATTAGTGGGCGTCCTTGCCAATAGGGGTTGATCCGGTCAGGTGCTGGACCACGCGTTCCATCTTCATGAAACGCGAGCCCTTCACCAGGACAGTTACGTTGCTATTGCCGCCCAGTGTTGAATCCAGTGCTGCCAATAAATCGTCGAACTGCTCGTAATGCCGTGCTCCCGACGCCGCGAGATGGCGCGCCAGCTCGCCGGTCGCGAGCACGTGTTCGATGCCCTTGCTCTGGGCGTAGGCACCGATTTCCTCGTGAAATTCCTTGCCTTGCGCGCCGACCTCGCCCATGTCGCCCACGACGAGGATGCGCGGTGCCGGGCAGGACGCCAGCACGTCGATGGCGGCGCGCATGGAGTCGGGGTTGGCGTTATAGCTGTCGTCGATGACGGTGGCGCCGTTCGCGGCCTGCTTGCGCTGCAGGCGGCCGCCGACCGGGGCGAACTGCTCCAGGCCGCGCACGATGGCCTCGACCGGGATGCCGGCCGCCAGGGTGCAGGCGAAGGCCGCCAGGGCGTTGCGCACGTTGTGCACGCCGGCGGCTTGGAGCTTGACGGTGCAGGTGGCGGGAGCGTCGGCAGCGCCAGCCGCGGCGCCGTCGTCCCCGCGCAGGCGGGGACCCAAGTTCGCCTGCGCAGTCGCATGCGCGTCCGCTGCGGGCGACGCATCGGACTTGGGCTCCCGCCTGCGCGGGAGCGACGTTGTTATATGTAGGGTGTGACCAAAGTCATTCGCGGTGTAGCTGGCGCGCACGTCGCAGTCCTCGGTGAGGCCGAAGGTCAGCACCTCGCAGGCGCTCAGGCCGCGCCACAGGTCCGTATAGGTGTCGTCGCCGGGGAACACGGCCACGCCGTCGGCCGGCAGGGCCTGCAGCACCGAGCCGTTCTCGCGCGCCACCGCTTCCACGGTGTGCATGAATTCCTGGTGCTCGCGCTGGGCGTTGTTGACCAGGCCCACGGTCGGCGCGGCGATCGCGCTCAACCGGCCGATCTCGCCCGGGTGGTTCATCCCCAGTTCGACCACGGCCGCGCGGTGCTGCGGACCCAGGCGGAACAGGGTCAGCGGCACGCCGATCTCGTTGTTCAGATTGCCCTGGGTCGCCAGGCGCGCGTCCTCGCCCACGGCCGCCGCCAGGATCGAGGAGATCATTTCCTTGACCGTGGTCTTGCCGTTGCTGCCCGTGACCCCGATCACGGGGATCGCGTACTGGCGGCGCCAGTGGTTGGCGATTCTGCCCAGCGCGCCCAGGGTGTCCGGCACCACGATGGCCGGCAGGGTCCAGCCCTCCGGCAGGGCCTCGGCCACCACCGCGGCCGCGCCGCTTGCAGCGACCTGGTTCAGGAAGGCGTGGGCGTCGAAGGTCTCGCCGCGCAGGGCGACGAACAGCATGCCGGGCTTGACGCTGCGGCTGTCGGTCGACACGCCCTCGAAGGCCGTGTCGCTTCCCGCCAGGCGGGCGCCCGGGATGGCGGCGACGAGTTGTGCGAGCGATCCGCGCATCAGTGGGTCCTCAGCATGGTGAGCCGCGCCGTGAGGGCGAGCGCGGCGTGGTCGGCGTCCGAGAACGGCATCTTCCGGCCCTTGATTTCCTGGTAGGCCTCATGGCCCTTCCCCGCCAGCAGGATCACGTCCTGCTTGCCGGCCTGCTTCACCGCCAGCAGGATGGCCGCGGCGCGGTCTTCCACGGTCTGCCAGCGCGAAGTCGGATGCTGCGGGTCCATGCCGGCCACGATCTGGGCGATGATGGCCGCCGGCTCCTCGCTGCGCGGGTTGTCGCTGGTGACCAGCACCTGGTCGGCCGCCTGGGCGATGGCGCCCATCTGCGGGCGCTTGCCCGGATCGCGGTCGCCGCCGCAGCCGAACACGCACCACAGCTGGCCGCCGCGTTCCTGGGCCACCTGGCGCAGCGCTTCCAAAGTCTTTTCCAGCGCATCCGGGGTGTGGGCGTAGTCGATCACGACCATCGGCGCGTCCTGGCCGCCGATCTGCTGCATGCGTCCGGGGGCCGGGGTGAGCGCCTCGATGGCCTCGACCGCCGCCTTGAGGGCGACTTCCTTGGCCAGCAGCGCGCCCAGCACCGCCAGCGCGTTGCTGACGTTGTAGTGGCCGACCAGCTGGGTGCGCACGGTGGCGCTGCCGGCCGGGGTGTCGACCTGGAATTCGGTGCCGGCGTTGCGGCTGCGCATGCCGCTTGCGCGCAGCACCAGCACGCCCTCGGGCGCGGCCTCCGGCCTGATGGTGTAGCCCATCAGGACCAGCTGCGGGTAGTTGGCGCGCAGGTGGTCCACCAGGCGCAGGCCGGCCGGGTCGTCCAGGTTGATCACCGCGTGCTTCAAGCCGTCCCACCCGAACAGCTTGACCTTGGCCGCCTCGTAGCTGGCCATGTCGCCGTGGAAGTCGAGGTGGTCGCGGGTCAGGTTGGTGAAGATCGCGACGTCGAAATGCATGCCGGCGGCGCGGTCCTGCACCAGGCCGATGGACGAGGCTTCGATCGCCAGCGCGGTGGCGCCCTGCTCGCGCAGCTCGGCCAGTTTCTGGGCCAGCAGCACCGCGTCCGGCGTGGTGTAGCCGGTGGCGTCGAACTGGGGTTCGGCCTTGCCCTTGACCAGGCCCACGCCCAGGGTGCCGATCACGCCGGCGGTCTCGCCCAGGCGCGCCAGGCACTGGCTGGTCCACAGGGCGCAGGAGGTCTTGCCGTTGGTGCCGGTGACGGCCACGGTGAACATGGCGCGGTCAGGCTGGTCGAGCACGGCGTGGGCGATCGGCCCGGCGTTCTTCTTGAGATCGGGGACGGCCAGGTGCGGCACCGCCAGCGAGGCGTCCCAGCTGAACCCGTTCTCTTCATAGACGACGAAGGCGGCGCCGGCGGCCACGGCCTGCGCGATGTAGGCGCGGCCGTCGGCGGCCTCGCCGGGATAGGCGAAGAACACGTCGCCCTGGGCGACGCGGCGGGAATCAGAAACGAGACGGCCGCCTGGTGCGGCGGCGCGGATCCTCTGGCAGATGTCGTTCAGGCTCAAGGCCATCACATGCTCTCCTCTAGGGGATGTTCCGGAATGATGATGTCGGTGACCGAGGAGTCGGGCGGCACGTTGGCCGCCCTCAGCGCATTGGAGAACAGGTCGGCCGCGGTCGGCGCGGCCACGCTGCCCCCGGTGCGCAAGGCTCCCCGCGGGTTGTCGACCATGACCGCGATCACGAAGCGCGGCTTGGACATCGGCGCGATGCCCACGAAGTAGCCGATGTTGTCGGTCTTCGAGTAGCGGCCGTTGACGATCTTTTCGGCGGTGCCGGTCTTGCCGCCCACGCGGTAGCCGGCCACCTGGGCCTTGGACGCGGTGCCTTCAGGGCTCACCACCGATTCGAGCATGGTGCGCACCTGGGCCGCGGTCTTGGGCGAGATGACCTGCTGGCCGACCGGCTCGTCGTTCACCTTGAGGAAGGACAGCGGGATGATGTCGCCGTCGCGCGCGAACACCATGTAGGAGCGCGCCATCTGCAGCAGCGACACCGACAGGCCGTGGCCGAAGGACATGTTGGCGTATTCGATCGGCTTCCAGGATTTCCAGGGGCGCACGCGGCCGGCGGCGGCGCCCGGGAAGCCGAAGCGCGGCGCCTGGCCGTAGCCCAGCTTGGTGTACAGCTCCCACATTTCCTGCTGCGGGATCAGCTGGGCGATCTTGACGGTGCCGACGTTGGACGACTTCTGGATGATGCCGCCCACGGTCAGGTGGTCCTTCGGGTGCATGTCGCGGATGGTGCGGCCGGTGATCGTGATGCGGCCGCCCGAGACGTCGAACACGGTGTCCGGGGTGATGCGCTTGGTCTCCAGGCCGAGCGCCACCGTCATCGGCTTCATGGTGGAGCCGGGCTCGAAAGTGTCGGTGATGACGCGGTTGCGCAGCTGGGCGCCGGTCAGCTTGGAGCGGTCGTTCGGGTTGTAGGTCGGGTAGTTGGCCATGGCCAGCACCTCGCCGGTGTGCACGTCCAGCACCACCGCGCCGCCGGCTTCGGCGTTGAACTTCTCGACCGCGTTCTTGACGCTGGTGAAGGCGATGTACTGCAGCTTGCTGTCCACCGACAGGGTCAGGTCCTTGCCCTGGTGCGGCTCGCGGAACATGCCCAGGTCCTCGGCGATGTGGCCGAGGCGGTCCTTGATCACGCGGCGGCTGCCCGGCACGCCCATCAGGGTCTTCTGGTGGAACAGCTCCATGCCTTCCTGGCCCACGTCCTCGACGTTGGTGAAGCCGACCAGGTGGGTCATGGTCTCGCCCTGGGGGTAGAAGCGCTTGTATTCCTTGCGCGTGTCCAGGCCCTCGATCTTGAGCTTCTCGATCTCGGCGATGACCGGCATCTCGACCTGGCGCTTCAGATAGACGAAGGTGCGGTCGGAATCGAGCTTCTTGCGCAGCTCGGATTCCGGCATCTCGAGCAGGCGCGCGAGCGCGCTGATCTTTTCCGGCGGGTTGTTCAGCAGGTCTTCGGGGATCGCCCACACCGCCTTCACCGGCAGCGAGGAGGCCAGCACCTGGCCGTTGCGGTCCAGGATGCGGCCGCGCGTGGCCGGCAGCTCGAGGGTGCGCTCGTAGCGCGACTTGCCCTGCTTTTGCAGGAACTGGGTCGACATCCCCTGCAGCCACATGGCGCGCACGCCCAGCGCCAGGAAGGCCGCGAACAGGGCGAACAGCACCAGGCGCGAACGCCAGTCGGGCAGGCGCACGGCCAGGACCGGGCTCTTGGAAAAAGCCACGCCCTTGGATGCAGCCACCCTTGCGCTGCCTGCTCTTGCCGCGCCGCGCGTCATTTGCCGCCTTCCGTGAGGTATTGGGTACGCGCCGGCGTCAGCGGCGTCATCTTCAATTCCGTACGCGCGATCTGCTCGATACGTTCGTTCTTGCCCAGCGTGGACTGGTCCAGCTGCAGCTGGGCCCAGTCGATGTCGAGCTGGCGCGCCTGCTGCTGCAGGCGTTCCAGTTCGATCAGGAGGTGGCGCGCCTGGTAGCGCGCATTGATGACCGAGAGCGCGCAGCTAACCAGCAGCGCGCTCAGGACGATGTTCAGCTTGGCGCTCATGCTGTCCCTCCCGGCAGGCGCTCGGCCACGCGCAGCACCGCCGAGCGGGCGCGCGGATTCTCGTCGACTTCGAGGTCGGAGGGCTTGATCTTGGCCACCAGTTTCATCAGGGGCTGGGGCAGGTCGACGGCGCGGATCGGCAGGCGGCGGTCAGGCTGGGCCACCTTGGCCTTGGACGCGAAGAACTGCTTGACGATGCGATCTTCGAGCGAATGGAAGCTGATGACGGACATGCGTCCACCCGGCGCGAGCATGGCGTAAGCGGCGTTCAGACCTGTCTCGAGGTCTTCAAGCTCTTGATTGATGAAAATCCGGATAGCCTGAAAGGTCCGGGTCGCTGGATCCTTGCCCTTTTCCCGGGTCTTGACCGCGTCTGCCACGATTGCGGCAAGCTGTCGTGTGGTCGAAACTGGCTCGATTGCCCGGCGAGCAACAATCGCCTTTGCAATCTGAAAAGCATACCGTTCTTCTCCATAATCGCGGATCACTTTCTCGAGTTCGGTTTGGGGCGCGGTCGCGACCCAGTCGGCCGCCGACATGCCGCGCGTGGTGTCCATGCGCATGTCGAGGGGGCCGTCCTGGCGGAAGCTGAAACCGCGGCTGGCGTCGTCCACCTGGGGCGACGAAATACCCAGGTCGAGCAGGATGCCGTCGACCTGGTCGATGCCGCGCGCTGCCAGCGCGTCGCGCATCGTGGCAAAACTGTCATGCACAATACTGAAGCGGGCGTCCTGCACCGCTTGCGCGGTGGCGATCGCCTGCGGGTCCTTGTCGAAGGCAAACAGGCGGCCACTGTCGCTCAGGCGCGACAGGATCAGCCGGCTATGGCCTCCACGGCCGAAGGTGCCGTCTATATAAGTACCTGAAGAACGTGCGCCCTCGAGGTTGAGCGCGTCCACTGCTTCGTCCAACAGCACCGTGCGATGCTGGAATGCTGGCACCGTGATTTTTTCCGTCATCGGCGCCTCAGAACGAGAAGTTGGAAAGGACATCCGGCATGCCACCGGCCACGGCTTCGGCCTCGTCCTCGGCCAGCTTGGCGGCATTCCAGATTTCGAAGTGCGAGCCCATGCCGAGCATCATCACTTCCTTGTCGAGCCCGACCGCATTGCGCAGCTCGGGCGAAATGAGCACGCGGCCGGCGCTGTCGAGTTCGACATCCACGGCATTACCGAGGAAAATGCGCTGCCACGCCCGGGCCGACATGGGCCAGGCGGCAATCTGCTTGCGGTGCTCTTCCCAGACGGGACGGGGAAAGAAAAGCAGGCAACCGTGTGGGTGTTTGGTGAGCGTCATGCGGCCTTCGCACTGGGACAAGAGGGCGTCACGGTGCTTGGCCGGGATGGACATCCGGCCCTTCGCATCGAGATTGATCGCTGACGCGCCCTGGAACACGTATTTACCTAGCTTTTGGAGGGTTTTAAATGATGTTGTTGTAGGTGCCGCGCGGCAGGATTTCTCCCACAATTCGACACTTTTTCACACTGTTTCCCACTTTAGTGGAAGCAATGTTGGTGGTCAAGCGAATTCACGCTTGGCAAAAGCGAAATTTGCTAATGAAACCAATGACTTAGGAACAGGTGTTGAACGCATGACATGCCAAAATGTCTCGTAAAATTAGGCACTTACACAACGGTGTGAAGGTGGCGCATCATATGTAAACCGGGTGTTTACGTTTGACTAACTTCAAGCAGTCACAAAATATTGATGCAAAGAAACAACTGTTTCGGAGCAGAATAGGCCCTTGTGGAAATTGCGGCGCCGCCTGGGACGCGTTACGATGAGGTCAAGGCGACGACCCACCTGCCTATGGCCCGCTCGGCAGGACGGCGAGCCCTGCCTGAGCTGGCCGAAGCGGACCGCCTGGTCCGTTGCCAAGGAGACAGCCGTGAGCATCACCCTCGCCCGTACCCGCGCGGTCTACGACCTGACCGATGTCCAGGAAGCGGCGGACCGCAACCGCGGCCGCTCCCCGGAACTCGACGCGTTCTACGAGCGCATGCTGGAGTCCGGGGCCGAGCGCTTCGTGACCACCCCCTCCTCCCTCGACGCCCTCGATCCCCTGTTCGAGGAATGCCCGAATTTCGACGAAGTCGTGGACGACCTGGCGCGCTACCTGCGCCTGGCCCATGCCGGCGACAAGGGTTTCAACGTCATGCCCATCCTGCTGCTGGGCGGCCCCGGCGTGGGCAAGACGCATTTCGCCAAGCGCCTGGCCAAGGCCATGTCCACCGAGTGCGAACTGATCAGCATGAACGCCCTGTCGGCCGGCTTCGTCATCACCGGCAGCTCGGCCAGCTGGCGCGGCGCCAAGTGCGGCAAGGTGGCCGAGCGCCTGGTGCGCGGCAAGTACGCCAACCCGGTGGTGGTGCTGGACGAGGTGGAAAAAGCCAGCGGCTCGAGCCAGTCCGACCCGCTGGCCGCCCTCTACCAGCTGCTGGAGCCCGAGACCTCGAGCGCCTTCCGCGACGAATTCATCGACGTCGAGCTCGACGCCAGCCAGATCTTCTGGGTGCTGACCGCCAATTCGGTGGAAGGCATCCCCTCTCCCCTGCTCAACCGCATGGCGGTCTACGAGGTGCCCAAGCCGACACCGGAGCAGGCCGCCGGCATCGCCCAGCGCATGTACCGCCACCTGCTGGCCGAGCTGAACCTGAGCGGTTTCGACGACACCCTGGCCGACGCCGTGCTCGACAAGCTGGCGCCGGTCTCGCCGCGCGACCTGAGGAAGACCCTGATCGACAGCCTGGGCTATGCCGTGGCCGACGGGCGCGGCCAGGTGAGCGTCGACGACATCCGCCTGCGGGGAACGCCGCGCAGATCGCGTATCGGGTTCTGACACATCCGGCTCCGCATCTCCTGGCAGGCCCATGCGTGCGGCCTGCGGGCGTCAATTATGCCATCGGCATAGCGGATCCAGCGCACCAGCACGGTGCGCGCGACCGGTTTTTTTTGCCTGATCCTTGGTAAATTGCTTTGGCCCAAGCTTTGGGGAAAGGCGGCAACAGCTGCGTCGATGGACTGCTTCCCTGCCGGCCGCGCCCGCGCCTCAAGCGCCGCGCAAGACCTTGCGCTGCACCGAGGACGAGAGAATCAGCGAGGTTGAGGTGACGCCGCAGCGGGTGAATTCGGCGATTACCTTTTCCAGCTCGCCCACCGAGCCCGCGACCACCTTCACCATGCTGCAGTCGTCGCCCGTGATCGAATGGCATTCCACCACCTGGGGCAGCGCGGCGGCCACGGTCTCGACCGGCGTGTCGTGCGCGCCGCGCGCGATGCGGATGAAGGCGGCGATGCCGTAGCCTAGCGAGGAAGGATCGACCGTGGCGTGGTAGCCCGTGATCACGCCGGCCGCCTCCATGCGCCGCACGCGCTCGGCCACCGCCGGCTGGCTGAGGTGCACCCGGCGGCCGACTTCGGCCAGGGTGAGGCGGGCGTCCGCCTGCAGATGCTCGAGGATACGCCGGTCCTTGGCGTCAAGCGCGATGTTCATTGCCGATCCCGTTCTTTTCCTTGAAAGCCAAGGCGCACGCGGCCCTGGAACTTGCATTATCCATTCAAGCCGCTTTCCTTGCCGAGTAGACTGTTGCAACACTCGACAGGAGAACAAGATGGGATGGGAGACGTATCTGATGTTCGTGCTGACCACCGGGCTGGTGTGCCTGACGCCGGGGCCCGCCGCCCTGCTGGTGGTGGCGCAGGGCATGTCCACCGGGCTGCGCGGAGCCTATGCCGCCACCGCCGGCATCGCGCTCGCCAACGCGTTCTATTTCGCGCTCTCGGCCACCGGGCTGGCGGCGCTGCTGGTGGCCAGCAGCACCCTGTTCTCGATCATCAAATGGCTGGGCGTGGCCTACCTGTTCTGGCTCGGCATCGGCGCCCTGCGCAACCGCGCCGGCGGGCTGACGGTCGCGCCGGCGGGAGCGGAGAGCGGCGGCTGGCGCGCCTTTCGCCGCGGCGTGGTGCTGGAGCTGTCCAACCCCAAGGCCCTGCTCTACTTCGTGGCCCTGCTGCCGCAATTCGTCGACCCGGCGCGCCCGCTGGCGACCCAGATGCTGATCTGCGGCGCCACCACGGTGCTGCTCGACTTCGGCGCCTACAGCGTCTACGCCTGGCTGGCCAGCCGCACCCGCCGCTTCACCGCCAACGCGGGTTTCGTGCGCAATACCAACCGCGCGGCGGGCCTGCTCCTGATGCTGGCCGGCGGCATGATGGCCACCCTGCGCGCCGCCTGAGCGCCGCGCTCCAGGCCCTGGGTCAGGGCGTCTCCCAGCCCTTCGCGTGCTCGACCGCGCGCGCCCAGCGCGCCAGCAGTTCGGCGCGGCGCCCGGCCGGCATCTGCGGCTCGTAGCGGCGTTCGGCGCGCCACTGGGCGGCGATGGCCTCAAGCGAATCCCAGAAGCCGACCGCCAGCCCGGCCAGGTAGGCCGCGCCCAGGGCCGTGGTCTCGGTCACGCGCGGGCGCACCACCGGGATCCCGAGCAGGTCGGCCTGGAACTGCATCAGCATGTCGTTGCGCGCGGCGCCGCCGTCGGCGCGCATCTCCAGCACGGCGCAGGCGGCGTCCTTCTGCATCGCCGCCAGCAGCTCGGCGCTCTGGTAGGCGATGGCTTCGACCGCAGCGCGCGCGATGTGGGCGGCCGTGGTCCCGCGCGTCATGCCGAGGATGGCGCCGCGCGCGTACTGGTCCCAGTGCGGCGCGCCGAGGCCGGTGAAGGCCGGCACCAGCATCACCCCGCCGCTGTCCGGCACGCTCGCGGCCAGGGCTTCGACCTCGCTCGAGGCGCGGATGATGCCCAGGCCGTCGCGCAGCCACTGCACCGTGGCCCCGCCCATGAACACGCTCCCCTCCAGCAGGTAATCGGTGGCGCCGCCGATGGTCCAGCCCACGGTGCCGAGCAGGCGGTTGTGCGAGACCGGCGGCGCGTCGCCCGCGTGCATCAGCATGAAGCATCCGGTGCCGTAGGTGTTCTTGACCAGGCCCTTGCGGTGGCAGGCCTGGCCGAAGGTGGCGGCCTGCTGGTCGCCGGCGATGCCGGCGATCGGGATCGCATGGCCGAACCACTCCTCGGCCGCCAGGCCCACCACCTCGGAACTGGCCACCACCTCCGGCAGGACGGCGGCGGGGATGTCGAACAGCGCCAGCAGCTCCTCGTCCCAGCGCAGGCGGCGGATGTCGAACAGCATGGTGCGCGAGGCGTTGCCGACGTCGGTGACGTGGCGTCCGCACAGGCGGAACACCAGCCAGCTGTCGACCGTGCCGAAAGCCAGCTCGCCGCGCTCGGCGCGCTCGCGCGCGCCGGGAACGTGTTCGAGCAGCCATTGCAGCTTGGTGGCGGAAAAATAGGCGTCCACTTCCAGGCCGGTGCGCTGCTGGATCAGGGCCGCCTTGCCCCCGGCGCGCAGGGCGTCGCAGGCCTGGGCGGTGCGCCGGTCCTGCCAGACGATGGCGGGAGCCACCGGTTCACCGGTGGCGCGGTCCCACAGGACCGTGGTCTCGCGCTGGTTGGCGATGCCGATGGCGGCCACCTGCTGCGGCCGGATGCCGGCCTGGCCCAGGGCCTCGCGCGCGCAGTCGCGCTGGCTGCGCCAGATGTCGAGCGGGTCGTGCTCGACCCAGCCGGGCTGGGGGAAATGCTGGGGAAACTCGCGCTGGCAACTGGCCACCGGCAGGCCCTCGTGGTCGAACACGATCGCGCGCGAGCTGGTGGTGCCCTGGTCGAGGGCGAGGATGTAGCGGTCCATCGGCTGGTCTCCTGGCTTGGCGTGGCGGTCGCTGGACGCCGTCACGCCTTGGTGTCACCCGATTTTACGACAGCCTCGGCCTCGGCCTCGGCCTTGGCCTTGGCCTGGACGTCGCTCCGGCCTCGGCCCCTGACTCGGGCACTGCCGCCGCCTCAGCGCAGCGCCGCCACGCCGAAAACCGCCAGCAGGGTGACCACGATGGTCCAGAACACGATCCCGGCCGCCAGCAAGGCCAAGGACGAGCGGCGCGGCAGCTTGAGCGCGCCGGCCAGCAGGGCGGCGAACACGGGGCCGATCAGCAGGGGACCGAGCAGGCCGATCGCCCACGGCCCCTTGCGCGTCAGCCAGGCCGACATGCGCCCGCCCTCGCCGCTCTCGCCCTTACGCCAGAAGAACAGGCGGCGGATGCCGCCGCCGACGAACATGGCGGCCGTGGCGCCGGTGAAGGCGCCGGCGATCGCCACTGCCGCCAGCACGGCCGGCGGCAACTGCAGGTGGAAACCGAGCGGTATCGCCGCCCACAATTCGATGATCGCCAGCGCGAATACGCCCAATATGCTCTCTGCCATCTTGCACTCCTTGCTAAGGGGTTGTCGTGATGGCTGTCAGCCTAAGGGGCTGGCAGGCGGCCGGGGCCGGAATGCGACGATGCACGAAAGCGGAGGCCCAGGACGCCGGAACACGCGCCCGAACGGGATCGGGGGCAGTTTTTTGGTCGAATGACAACACGGATCCACTTACATTGTCGTAAATATGACGCATTTGACATTCTTTCATTGATGAAACAAACGACCGTTCAGTAAACTCCATGTCTTTACAAAAACGCTTACCGGCGCCCGCTCATCCCCCACCAAGGACACGCATGAACACTCACCGCTCCCGCCCGTCTACCCCGATCCGCCACACCCTGCTGTGCATGGCCATCGCCGCCGCCTTCCCCGCCCAGCTCGCCCTGGCCCAGGACAGCGCCCAGGAAGGCGCCCCGGCCCAGGACGCCCCCGCGGCCAAGCGCGAGGGCGGCCAGCGCCTGGACGTGGTGATCGTGACGGCGCAGCGCCGCGCGGAGAACATCAAGGACGTGCCGATGTCGATCACCACCGTCAGCGGCGACAAGCTCGACACCCTGACCGCCGCCGGCTATGACATCCGCTTCCTGTCCGGCCGCTCGCCCAGCCTGAACATCGAATCGGACTACGGCCGCTCCTTCCCGCGCTTCTACATCCGCGGCCAGGGCAACACCGACTTCGACCTGAACGCCTCCCAGCCGGTCGGCCTGGTGGTCGACGACATCGTGCAGGAAAGCCCGATGCTCAAGGGCTTCCCGGTGTTCGACGTAGAGCAGGTCGAAGTCCTGCGCGGCCCCCAGGGCACCCTGTTCGGCCGTAACTCGCCGGCCGGCGTCATCAAGTTCGACTCGACCAAGCCGGTGTTCCGCACCGAGGGTTACTTCAGCGCCGGCTTCGGCAAGGACGGCGTGAAGAACGCCGAAGGCGCCTTCAACCTGCCGCTGAGCCAGACGGTGGCGGCGCGCGTCTCGCTGCAGTCGCAGAACCGCGACGACCGCGTGCACAACCCGCGTCCGACCGGCACCCGCGACTTCGAGGGCTACCACGACAACGCCGGCCGCCTGCAGGTGCTAGTCAAGCCGAACAAGGAGTTCAGCGCCCTGTTCAACATCCACGCGCGCGACCTCGACAACAACGCCACCCTGTTCCGCGCCAACATCATCAAGCAGGGCACCAACGAACTGGTGGACGGCTTCGACTTCGGCAGCTACCCGAGCGATGGCGTCAACGTGCAGAAGCTGCGCACCAAGGGCGGCAGTGCGCGCCTGCGCTGGGACCTGCCGAGCGTGACCCTGCACTCGATCACCGGCTACGAGACGGCCGACTTCTACAGCCGCGCCGACGTCGACGGCGGCTACGGCGCGGTCTACGCCCAGCCGATGGGGCCCGGCTACATCCCCTTCGTGGTGGAGACCGCCGACCTGCTGCCGGCGCACCGCCAGTTCACCCAGGAGTTCCGGGTCGAGTCGAACGGCGCCGGCCCGCTGCAGTGGATCGGCGGCCTGTTCTACTTCAATGAAGACATCCGCATCGACAGCATCAGCTTCGACTCGCTGGCCCCGGGCAACCCGCAGAACCCCTTCTACGCGACCCAGGACCAGTCGACCAAGTCGTGGGCGGCCTTCGGTTCGGTGAACTACACCGTGTCGGACAAGCTCAAGCTGCGCGGCGGCCTGCGCTACACCAACGACAAGAAGGACTTCTCGGCGCGCCGCGTCGAGGCCACCACCGCCGGCCCCTTCATCATCAATGACGAGTCGAACAACGTCAGCTGGGACCTGAGCGGCACCTACGCGCTGGACGCCGACACCAACCTGTTCGCCCGCGTCGCCACCGGCTACCGCGCGCCCAGCATGCAGGGCCGCCTGAACGGCCTGGCCGACCGCCCCTCCTTCGCCGACGCGGAAGAAGTGCTGTCGTACGAAGCCGGCATCAAGAAGGAACTGTTCGACCGCCGCGCGCGCCTGTCGGCCAGCGTGTTCCACTACCGCGTCAAGGACAAGCAGCTCACCGCCGGCAGCGGCGTGATCAACATGAACCAGCTGATCAACGCCGACCGCGTCACCGGCCAGGGCGTGGAGCTGGACTTCCAGGCGGTGCTGTCGGACTCGCTGCGCATGACCCTCGGCGGCAGCTACAACGACACCGAGATCAAGGACGCCTCGCTGTTCGTCCAGCAGTGCGGCAACTTCGCCAACACCGGCGGCCGCGCCGGCTGCACCGTGACCAACCCGGTCGGGCCCTTCCCGGGCACCGTGCGCATCGACGGCAACCCGCTGCCGCGCGCGCCGCGCTGGCAGGGTAACTTCACCCTGCGCTACAGCATCCCGCTGGCCAATGGCGACTTCTACGCCGACACCGACTGGGCTTACCGCAGCAACTACAACATGTTCCTGTACGAAGCCAAGGAGTACAAGGCCAAGTCGCTGATGGAAGGCGGCGCCCGCGTCGGCTACAAGTGGGCGAACGGCAAGTACGAGCTGGCAGCCTACGTGCGCAACATCACCGACGAGGTGCAGGTGCAGGCGGCGATCGACTTCGACAACCTGACCGGCATCGTCAACGATCCGCGCACCTACGGTGTGCAGTTCCGCGCCAACTTCTAAGCGCAAGCCCACAAAAAAAGCCGTCCCCGCGCAAGCGGGGACGGCTTTTTCACACCGGCGCGGCTCAAGATCCAGGGACCTTCCTGCGCTGGAAAGAATTCAAGTAAAGCAGGCCGATAGGCCGGATTCTGTGTAGTGGTCTCCCTTGCGGGACGCCCCTATGACAGCCATTCCTCTAGGCGCTGGATTACTCCAGCGCTCAAGCTTCCTACCCGCACGCTCCGCGAGCAACATCAACGCGTGCCTATTTGGAATTGCTCCAGGTGGAGGTTACCGCGTTTCACCGTAACTGAATACGCTCGTCTCTGTGGCCCTATTCCTCGCCTTATACCTTGCGGCTTTCAGCGGACGGCCGTTAACCGTCACCCCGCTCTGTGGAGTCCGGACCTTCCTCCCGCCATCGCCCGGGGGCGATGACCAGCGACTGTCTGGCCTGCTTCACCCCACCATTGTACCCGCTGCCGCCCTTCAAGGGGGAATTGCTGCACCGAACCGGGCGCAGCGGATGCACCGGGGCTGGATCAGTTCATGGCGACCTGGTCGACCTTGAGGGCGAACAGTTCTTCGATCAGCTTGGTGATGTTGACCCGCACCGCGCCCTCGTTGGCGATGCGCAGGCGCTCGGTGCCGGCGAAGGCCGCGTCGAAGGACGCCGTGTAGGGCAAGGACACGCGGCGGTTCAGCACTTCCTTGCCGGTGGCGCGCTCGACCAGCGAGTAGCTGGCGGTGACGGTCACGGTCATGTTGAAGCCGGCCATCGGCTGGTCGACCTTTTCCAGGTGCGCGACCAGGGTGTACTTGCCGGCCTGCTTGCCGGCCGACAGCAGGCCCGCATCGCGCAGCGATGCCTCCAGCGCCTGCTCGAATTCGCCGTTGCCGACATTCGACACCCACATCGGATTGGTTTCCTTGCCACCGGTGACGTCGCGCACCGCCACGTTGTCGCGCAGCGGGGTCTTGACGATGCGCTGGGCCGGCGACGCGCTCGCGGTCATCTGCTCGATGCGGGCCGGGGATGCGCAACCCGCCAGGAGGATTGCGATGGCGAGGGCGGTCAGACTCTTTTTCATGCTTGGCTTTCTTTCTTATGGTTTATACAGCGGGGGAAACGGGCGTGCCCACGATGCCGGGGCATTTCTTGAGGATGGCGGATTGCTGGACCGCGTCGTACTCGCCGCGCAGGCGGGCATAGTCGGCTTCCTGCTGCTTGGTGCCGCCCAGCGCGAACAGCGCCGGCCAGAACAGCACGATGCCCACGCCGGCGATCGTCTTGTCGTTCGAGGCGGCCGCGTCCAGGCGGCCGCTGAGCTGCATCACGCGCGCCTGGATGCGCTGCGATTCGCTGGCCAGCTGTTCGCAATCGTAGCCCTGGTATTGCATGGGCGAGACATAGGCGGCAGCAATGTCTTTCGACGCCGTGGCGCAGCCGCCGAGGGCGATGCTGGCGCCCAGCACGAGGCTCATCGTCTTTTTCATGTGATTATCGTCATCCCTATGTGGTTGTTGTGCCAATCAAACCTCGGCACTGGACTATATGTTTTAGGAAATTTTCGTGTCAATGAATAAAGACTTGATGCAGAAAAGCTATCCTTTAAGCATGGATAGTGTCGGCTTTCGGTGACGCAGCGCTCACGAAGAACTGAAATTTGATGTCGCCATTTCAAAAGCCGCTATGGATGGGCTTCATTAGAATTGCCCGGATGCCAAACCAACAAGGACGATCCCTCATGACGCACCCTTCCCGTACCGGCGGCCAGATCCTGGTCGATGCGCTCCACATCCACGGCGTGGACACCGCCTTCGGCGTGCCGGGCGAAAGCTACCTCGACGTGCTGGACGCCCTGCACGATTCGCAGATCCGCTTCGTGATCAACCGCCAGGAAGGGGGCGCGGCATTCATGGCGGAGGCCTACGCCAAGCTGACCGGCAAGCCCGGGATCTGCTTCGTCACGCGCGGGCCGGGCGCGACCAACGCTTCGATCGGGGTGCACACCGCCTACCAGGATTCGACCCCGATGATCCTGTTCATCGGCCAGGTCGGCAACGACTTCATCGACCGCGAAGCCTTCCAGGAAATCGACTACCGCCGCATGTTCGGCCAGATGGCCAAGTGGGTGGCCCAGATCGACCGCGCCGACCGTATTCCCGAATACCTGGCGCGCGCCTTCCAGGTGGCCACCAGTGGCCGCCCCGGCCCGGTGGTGCTGGCCCTGCCCGAGGACATGCTGGTCTCAACCGCGGCCGTGGCCGACACCCGCCGCTACCAGCCGGTGCAGGGCGCGCCGGCCGCCGCCCAGGTCGCCCAGCTGCGCACCATGCTGGCCGAGAGCCGCCGCCCGCTCGTCCTGCTGGGTGGCAATACCTGGACCGAGGAGGCCTGCGCCGACCTGCGCCGCTTCGCCGAGGCCAACCACCTGCCGGTGGCCTGCACCTTCCGCTTCCAGGACCTGCTGGACAATGCCCACCCGAACTACATCGGCGACGTCGGCATCGGCATCAACCCCAAACTGGCCGCGCGCGTGAAGGAAGCCGACCTGGTGATCGCCCTCGGCCCGCGCCTGGGCGAGATGACCACCAGCGGCTACTCGCTGCTGGCTTCGCCGGTGCCGCGCCAGCGCCTGGTCCACATCCACCCGGACCCGGAAGAACTGGGCAGCGTCTACCAGGGCGAACTGATGATCGCCAGCGGCATGGCGCAGGCCTGCGCCATGCTGGCCGCGATGGAACCGGTCGACGCCGCCGCCTGGCAGGGCACGGTGGCCGAGGCGAAGGCCGAGCTGGCCGCCTACCAGGAACAGCCG
This sequence comes from Massilia sp. KIM, assembly GCF_002007115.1. Taxonomy (NCBI): domain Bacteria; kingdom Pseudomonadati; phylum Pseudomonadota; class Betaproteobacteria; order Burkholderiales; family Oxalobacteraceae; genus Massilia; species Massilia sp. KIM. The sequence goes on from NZ_MVAD01000001.1 coordinate 3,105,748, forward strand.
CCGATCTTCCGTGAAGGCAATGCGCCGCTGGACCTGTGGCAGGTGGTGCAGGAATTGATGCGCCAGTTGCCGCGCGACGCCATCATCACCAATGGCGCCGGCAACTACGCGTCCTGGGCGCACCGCTTCTACCGCTACGGCGGGCTGCGCACCCAGCTGGCGCCGACCAATGGCGCGATGGGCTATGCGGTGCCGGCCGGGGTCGGCGCCAAGATCGTGCGCCCCGAGCGCACCGTCGTGAGCTTCGCCGGCGACGGCGAATTCATGATGACCGGCCAGGAACTGGCGACCGCCGTGCAGTACGGCGCCGGCGTGGTGATCCTGGTGTTCAACAACGGCATGTTCGGCACCATCCGCATGCACCAGGAACGCGAATACCCGGGCCGCGTCTCGGGCACCGGGCTGCACAATCCGGATTTCGCCGCCCTGGCGCGCGCCTACGGCGGCCACGGCGATGTGGTGGAGAAGACGGAAGATTTCGCGCCGGCCCTGGCGCGCGCACTCGTCTTCGCCAACGAACGCAAGCTGCCCGCGCTGATCGAACTGCGCTACGATGGCGAGCTGATCACGCCGAACGCGACCCTCGAGACCATCCGCAAGAATGCACAGGCCGCCAAGGCCAAGGCCTGATCGCCGCGCCTGGCCCGGCTGGCCAAGCCGGTCGGGTCAGGGGGTCAAGGATGTGGGCGCGTGCTCGAGGCCGAGTTCAGGCGGCAAGGGGATCGGCTTGTCGAAGAAACTGATCGGCTCGCCGGATGGATGGGTCAGGAACAAGGCCACCAAGGCAATGAAGGCCCACACGACCAGGGTACGGAAGGCGCTGGCATTGCCGTCGATGGCATTGTCTCCAAACACCAGGCGCTTAAAAAAGTTGGTAATTTTCACGGTTTTTCCCCGTTGTAATTAGCGGATTCTCTCTCCGATGTCAATGTATATCAGCTGCGTCCGTTTTTCCAGTTCCGCACTGTTGAGCAGCCGGGTTTTTTGACAGATTCACGACATGCTTGCCGGACTTGCGCGGCGCAGCAAAACAGCAGGGAGCCGAATTACTGCTCTGGTAGAATATTCGCTACTTTTTTCATCGCGCCGCTTCGCCGGCGCCGCATGCGGCCCCGCCACCAGACTATGTTTAGTTTCTTCAAAAGAAAAAAAGCGGCCCCGGAAACGCCGGCCCTGCCCGACCTCGCGCCCGAGTCAGTCCCGGTCCCGGTACCGGCCGTCGCGGCCGAGCCCGAGGCTCCTGCCGCCGCGCCCGTCGCGACCGACTTCGCGGACGGCGCCCTGTTCCCCGAAACCGCCGAGCGTCCCACCAGCCCGGCCGAGCAGAAGCAATCCTGGATGGCCCGCCTCAAGGCCGGCCTGTCCAAGACCTCGAGCAACCTGTCTCTGCTCTTCGTCGGCGCGCGAATCGACGAAGACCTGTACGAGGAACTCGAAAGCGCCCTCCTGATGTCGGACGCCGGCATGGACGCCACCCAGCACCTGCTCGACGCCCTGCGCCGCCGCGTCAAGGACGAAAAGCTGCTGGACGCCGCCGCCGTCAAGAACGCGCTCAAGGAATTGATGATCGAGCTGCTGCAGCCCCTGCAGAAGCCGCTCGAGCTCGGCCGCCACGAGCCGCTGGTGATGATGATTTCCGGCGTCAACGGCGCCGGCAAGACCACCACCATCGGCAAGCTGGCCAAGCACATGCAGCGCTTCGACCAGTCGGTGCTGCTGGCCGCCGGCGACACCTTCCGCGCCGCCGCCCGCGAGCAGCTGATGGTCTGGGGACAGCGCAACAACGTCACCGTGATCTCCCAGGCTTCGGGCGATCCGGCCGCGGTCGCCTTCGACGCGGTGCAGTCGGGCAAGGCGCGCGGCGTCGACGTGGTGATGGTCGACACCGCCGGCCGCCTGCCGACCCAGCTGCACCTGATGGAAGAACTCAAGAAGATCAAGCGCGTCATCGGCAAGGGCATGGAGAGCGCCCCCCACGAGACCCTGCTGGTGATCGACGGCAATACCGGCCAGAACGCCCTGGCCCAGGTCAAGGCCTTCGACGACGCCCTGCAGCTCACCGGCCTGATCGTCACCAAGCTGGACGGCACCGCCAAGGGTGGCGTGCTGGCGGCGATCGCGCGCACCCGCCCGATCCCGGTGTACTTCATCGGCGTGGGCGAGAAGCTCGACGACCTGCAGCCCTTCAACGCGGAAGAATTCGTCGAAGCGCTGCTCGGCTGAAGGTACCCATGATTGCATTCCAGTCTGTTTCCAAGCAGTACACGCACGAGGCCTATGCGCTGCGCGACGTCACCCTCGACATCGCCAAGGGTGAGCTGGTCTACCTGGCCGGCCCCTCGGGCGCCGGCAAGTCGACCCTGATGAAGATGGTGGCCGCGGTCGAGCGGCCCAGCAGCGGCAAGGTGCTGGTCAACGGCCAGGACATCGGCCGCATCAACAAGGCCGGCATCCCCTTCCTGCGCCGCAACCTGGGCCTGATCTTCCAGCACCAGCGCCTGCTCAACGACCGCCACATCCTGGCCAACGTGATGCTGCCCCTGCTCGTCACCGGCGCCCCGCGCGGCCAGGCCGAGGGGCGCGCCCGCGCCGCCCTCGACAAGGTCGGCCTGCTGGATCGCGCCAAGGCCATGCCGCTCGAACTCTCGGGCGGCGAGCAGCAGCGGGTGGCGGTGGCGCGCGCCATCGTCAACCGCCCGCAGATCATCCTGGCCGACGAGCCGACCGCCAACCTCGACCGCGTCGCGGCCGAGCGCGTGATCGACGCCCTGCACGCCTTCCACCTGGCCGGCGTCACCTGCGTGATCTCGACCCACGACGAACAGGTGCTGGACGCGGCCGGCCGCGTGATCCGACTCGAGCATGGCCAGGTGGTGGAGGGCGCGGCATGAGCCCCTGGTTCCGCCAACACGGCTTCGCCCTCGGGGCCGCCCTGGGCACGGTGCGCAAGTCGCCCGGCAGCTTCCTGTTCAACGTGCTGGTCGTGGCCCTGGCCCTGACCCTGCCCTTCGCCGGCATCACCCTGCTCGACAACGTGCGGCCGCTGTCCGAGCAGCTCTCGGTCGATCCCGAGATCAGCGTCTTCGTCAAGGCCGAGACCCCGCGCGAGCAGGCCCAGGCGCTGGCGCCCCGGATCCGCGCCATCCTCGGCGGCGATGCAGCCGCCAGGACCAGCGTCGCCTTCGTCCCGCGCGAGGACGCCCTGGCCTCGCTCAAGGAGCGCAGCGAACTGGGCGAGGTGATCGACACCCTGGGCGAGAATCCCTTGCCCGACAGCTATGTATTGAAGCTGGATGGCTATACCAGCGCCAGCGCGGCCAGCAAGGTCGACTCCATCGTCGAGCAATTGCGCGCGCTGCCGGGCGTGGACGCGGTGCAGGTCGATTCGAGCTGGGTCAAGCGTCTGGCGGCCCTGCTGGGCGTGCTGCGCCTGGCCCTGCTGCTGCTGGCCGTGACCCTGGGCATCGTGGTGATCGCGGTGGTGTTCAATACCATCCGCCTGCAGGTGCTGACCCAGAAGGAGGAAATCGCCGTGTCCAAGCTGCTGGGCGCGACCGACAACTTCATCCACCGCCCCTTCTATTACACCGGGGCCCTGCTCGGCCTGGGCGCCGGCGCGGTGGCGCTGGGCGTGGTGGCGGCCGCCCTGCTGCCGCTGAACGAAGCGATCCTGGCCTTCGCCCGCCTGTACGGCTCGAACTTCCAGCTCCTGCCGCTGGGCGCGCTGGAAGTGGCGGGCCTGCTGGCCATCAGCGCCGGGCTGGGGCTGATCGGCGCCATGCTCTCGGTACGCCGCCACCTGGCGCGCGTGCGCTAGGCATCGTCACCACCCCGTGGCGGCGGAAGATTTCCGTCTCCACGGGGGCTTGAAATCCCGACATTCGGCCATAATCTTATGGCTTAGCCGGTCCTCCCTACGCAATCGCGCGGAATCGTCCTACAGGCCGCGCCTTGTCTGCGTGCGCCATCCAACAGAGGAAGTGGTCTTCCCCCCGTAAGCTGTCCCTAAGGCGGTTTTCCAGCTCCTTGTACGCCACACTTGAGTTGAATCAAGCATTTAGCGGGCCTCTGCTCTACAGTGGAAGCGTCCACGAAAATGATGCCTTGCGGCAATACTTTGGCACGACTTAAGCGCCCACGGGGTTTCTAGCACTCACCTCGGGAGAGTGCTAATATATGAGCTAAGGAAAGACCAATCAAGGTCAAGCATCCGGTAACAAGCGGTAACAGCCGTGTCACTGAGCAGTAAATGGTGGCAGATTGGGATGCAGCAAGATTTATCGACGAGGGAAATGAATATGTCCGCACAATCCGCATTGGTTCCGGCCGGCAGTCGTGCTCTGGGACTTGGTTTCACCGGCAATCTCGGCAACATCGACGCCTATATCTCGGCCGTCAACCGTCTGCCGATGCTGTCCCACGAGGAAGAGGTCTCGCTGGCGAAGCGGCTGCGGGAAAAGAACGATCTCGACGCCGCGCAAAAGCTGGTGCTCTCGCACCTGCGCCTGGTGGTGTCGATCGCGCGCGGCTACCTGGGCTATGGCCTGCCGCACGCCGACCTCATCCAGGAAGGCAATATCGGTCTGATGAAGGCGGTGAAGCGCTTCGACCCCAACCAGGGCGTGCGTCTGGTGTCCTACGCCATGCACTGGATCAAGGCCGAGATGCATGAATACATCCTGAAGAACTGGCGCCTGGTGAAGGTTGCAACCACCAAGGCCCAGCGCAAGCTGTTCTTCAACCTGCGCAGCAACAAGCAGAGCCTGGACGCCATGTCGCCGGCCCAGGTCGACGAACTGGCGCGCATGCTGGACGTCAAGCGCGAGGAAGTGATCGAGATGGAAACCCGTCTCTCCGGCCGCGACATCGCGCTGGAAGCGCCGACCGACGACGAAGACGACAAGTTCTCGCCGATTGCCTACCTGTCCTCGGACCAGCAGGAACCGACCAAGGTCATCGAGGCCGAGGAAGTGGTGCGCCTGCAGTCCGAAGGCCTGGAGACCGCACTGTCGAAGCTGGACCCGCGTTCGCGCCGCATCGTCGAAGCGCGCTGGCTGGCCAACGACGATGGTTCCGGCGCCACCCTGCACACGCTGGCCGAGGAGTTCGGCGTGTCGGCCGAGCGCATCCGCCAGATCGAATCGGCCGCGCTCAAGAAAATGAAGGGCGCCCTGGCGGCCTACGTCTGAGCCGTCCCCGCCCCGCAGCCCAAAGCCCGCCTCGCGCGGGCTTTCTTTTTCCATGACCGTCACCATCGATCCCGCCGACGTCGAGTTCAGCGCCATCCGCGCCCAGGGCCCGGGCGGCCAGAACGTCAACAAGGTGTCCTGCGCCGTGCACGCGCGCTTCGACATCGCGGCGTCCTCCCTGCCCGAGGCGGTCAAGGCGCGCCTGCTGGCGCTGCGCGACGCCCGCATCACCCAGGAGGGGGTGCTGGTCATCAAGGCCCAGCAGTCGCGCAGCCTGGAGCAAAACAAGCTGGACGCGCTGGCGCGCCTCCAGGCCCTGGTCGACAAGGCGGCCGAGGTGCAGGCGGTGCGCCGCCCTACCCGTCCCACCCGCGCCTCCCAGCGCCGCCGCCTCGAGGCCAAGACGCGCAGCGGCCAGATCAAGGCGCTGCGCGGCAAGGTCAGCGACTGAAGGTGCGCCCGGCACACGCCGGCGCCGGCTGACGCATCGGCGCTGCCCGACCACGTCGGCGGCGCAGCCCCCGCCCAACCGGCTTCAGGACGCGCGCCGCGTCAGGCGCCGGCGGTAATCCGGGCGATAGGCGTAACGGTTGGCGCGCGCATCGTGCAGCGCGTGGTGGACCGGCGCCTCGTGCTGCGCGAAGTAGCGCTCGATCAGGGTCTCGTCCAGCTTGCGGTAGACGTTGCTGGACGCCAGTGGCGCCGGCATGTCGCCCAGCAGTTCGCGCAGCAGCACCAGGTCGTGCGGGTAGTCGTAGGCGATGCAGGGCGCGTCGATGCCGGCCAGGAAGGCGCGCACGGCCTGCGCGACCTCGGCCCGCGCGCCGCGCACCGCCCCGGGCGTGCGCCCGAGCAGCGGCTCCACCACCGCGCGCACGAAGTCGCTCGACAGCGCCCTGTCGTAGTCGCCCAACTCGGCATACAGTTCGCGCCCGTCTTCCGCCACCAGGGCGAGGCTGATCAGATCCTTGTTGGAAAAATCGGTGAATTCGGTGTCGATGAAGACGAGCATGCGGTGGCGGCGGTGTGGGGCGATCCCGCCATTATGCACGGACCGGCCCGCTGCCGGCTGAATGGAGCGGCGTCCGGCAGGCTTTCGCGGCTGGGGCTACAATCCTCCTCCACCCGTCTGGGTCGCCGCCCGCTGCCGGCCGCGGCGCCCGCGCATCAAGGAGAAAGCATGGCCGAACAATCGCCCTACGTCCCGCCGAAGGTCTGGACTCCCGCCGCGTCCGGCGGCACCTTCGCCAGCATCAACCGCCCGGTCGCCGGGCCCACCCACGACAAGGAACTGCCGGTCGGCGCGCATCCGCTGCAGCTGTATTCGCTGGGCACGCCCAACGGCGTCAAGGTCACCATCCTGCTCGAGGAGCTGCTGGCCCTGGGCCACGCCGGCGCCGAGTACGACGCCTGGCTGATCAGGATCCAGGACGGCGACCAGTTCTCGAGCGGCTTCGTGGGCGTGAACCCGAATTCCAAGATCCCCGCCCTGCTCGACCGCAGCGGCGCCGAGCCGGTGCGGGTGTTCGAGTCCGGTTCCATCCTGGTCTACCTGGCCGAGAAGTTCGGCGCCTTCCTGCCGAAGGCGGGGCCGGCGCGCACCGAGACCCTGAACTGGCTATTCTGGCAGATGGGATCGGCGCCCTTCGTGGGCGGCGGCTTCGGCCACTTCTACGCTTATGCGCCGGAAAAGCTGGAGTATCCGATCAACCGCTACGCGATGGAGACCAAGCGCCAGCTCGACGTGCTGGAGCGCCAGCTTGGCCAGCACCGCTACGTCGCCGGCGAGGACTACAGCATCGCCGACATGGCGATCTGGCCCTGGTATGGCGCCCTGGTGCGCGGCGACCTCTACAACGCGGCCGAATTCCTGTCGGTCCACGACTACCCGAACGTGCAGCGCTGGGCCGGTGAGATCGCGGCGCGACCCGCCGTGGTCCGCGGCCGCAAGGTCAACCGCACCTGGGGCGAAGCCGGCGAAGGCGTGGCCGAGCGCCACGCCGCCTCCGACCTCGACTGAGTCCCCTTCAGTCCTGGGGCGCCGGCGCAAGCGCGACCGCTTCCAACAGGAAGCGCCGGCGCATCATCTCCGCCATCTCGGCGGGCGGCACCGGGCGCGCGATGTAGAAACCCTGCACCTCGTTGCAATCGAGCCCGCGCAGGATCGCCAGCTGCTCGCCGGTCTCCACGCCCTCGGCCACCACCGACATGCCGAGCGCGTGGGCCATCGAGACGATGGCCTGGAAGAACACCTTGCCCTCCTTCGAGCGCGCCAGCTCGGTGGTGAAGGCGCGGTCGACCTTGAGCACGTCCATCTTCAGGCGCTGCAGTTGCGACAGCGAGGAGTAGCCGGTGCCGAAATCGTCCACGTGCAGCTTCACGCCCAGCGCGCGCAGGGCCGCCAGCTCGGCCAGGATGTCGTCCTGGTCGCCCATCATGGCCGACTCGGTGATCTCGACCTCGATCAGGCTGGCCGGCACCGCGTGGCGCGCCAGCGCCGCGCTCAGCTGGCGCTGCACGCCGCCGCGCAGGAACTGCTTGGGCGAGACGTTGATCGAGACCGGCACCAGGGCCACCCCGGCCTCGCGCCAGGCGGCCAGCTGGGCGCAGGCCTTGTCGATCACGGCTTCGCCGATGCGCACAATCAGGCCGGTGCTCTCGGCCAGCGGAATGAAGTCGCCCGGCGGCACCATGCCCAGCTGCGGATGGCGCCAGCGCAGCAGCGCCTCCATGCTCAGCAGCTCGCCGCTGCGCGCATCCACGCGCGGCTGGTAGTGCAGCAGGAACTGGTCGGCCTCGATTGCTTCCAGCAGGTGCTGCTTGAGGCGGGCGCGCGTGTTCAGGCTGTTGGAATAGGCCGGATCGAAGAAACGGTACTGGCCCTTGCCTTCGTTCTTGCCCGCGTACATGGCGATGTCGCTGTGGCGCACCAGGGTCTCGGCGTCCAGCCCGTCGCGCGGGTACATGGCGATGCCGATCGAGGCCCCCACCGCATGCAGCTCGTCCTTGAACAGGAAGGGCACGCCGAAGGCGTCGACGATGCGCGCCGCCACCGAGGCCGCCTGGCGCTCGCCTTCGCAGGGGTGGAGCAGCACCACGAACTCGTCGCCGCCGAAGCGCGCCACCTGGTCGGTCGGGCGCAGCAGCGACAGCAGGCGCTGGGCCGCCGACTTGAGCAGCTGGTCGCCGGTGGCGTGGCCGTGGCTGTCGTTGACGTGCTTGAAGTCGTCCAGGTCGATGAAGAGCAGCGCCAGGCCGGCGTTGTCGTTCCTGGCGCGCGCCAGCGCGGCCGGCATCGCGGCCAGGAAGGCGTGACGGGTGGACAGGCCGGTCAGGCTGTCCTCGTTGGCCAGGCGCTCCAGCTGCACCTCGTGCGCCTTGCGCTCGCTGATGTCCTGCAGGGTCACTGCCAGGCCGTTGCCGACCCGGACCAGGCGCCGCCGCCCCCAGCTGATGTTGAGGCGGTTATCGGCCGGCATCCTGCGGTCGTCTTCGTAGAAGCCCTCTTCCATCGCCTTGCGGTAGGTGCCGAGCAGCTCCTCGCCGAACAGGCCGGCGTCGATGCGCGACAGGCTGGCGCCCACCAGTTCGTCGCGCCGCAGGCCGTAGAAGAAGGCGCCGCGCTCGTTGCAGTCGACGATGCGGAAATCCTCGATCGCGCCGTCGCGCCCGCGCACCGCGGCCGCCATGTAGAAGCCGTCGTTGCCGCTCTCGGTGGCGGTGCGGTAGGCGCGCCTGACCTCGTCCTGCTCGCGTTCGCGCAGCACGGCGCGGCGCGCCAGCACCGCGCCACCCAGGCCCAGCAGGGCCAGGCAGAAACTGGCGACGATGGCGCGGTCGCGGCTCTCGATCCAGTAGGCCTGGGCCCCGGCCTGGGCTTCGTCGCGCGACAGCGCCACCAGGGCCACCAGCGGGTAGACGCTCGAATGGCGCCAGCCCAGCACGCGCGCGCGGCCGTCGCCGAAGCCGTCCCTGCCCTCCACCACGCGCACCCCGCGCTCGCTGGTCCACATCGACCCGCGCCGCGGCAGCACCGCCGCCGCGCGCTCCAGGTAGGCCGCGCCGTCGCTGCGCTGCTCTACCCGCAGCCGCCCCTCGAGGGCGGCCAGCGCCACCACGCCGTCGGCGCCCAGGGTGGACGGGCTGACGAAGGAAGTGAAGTAGCGCGCGTCGACCGCCATCAGCACGATGCCGTCGAATTCGTCCTCGCTGGTGTCCAGGCGCCGCGTGAACAGCACCACGTTCCCTTCGCGCCCGAACTGGGGCGGCGCGGCGCCGACCCGCAGCGCGGTCGAGATGTGGTCGCGGTGCTGGGAAAAATAGCCGCCGCCGGAAAGATCCGCGCCCAGCAGCGCCGGACGGGTCGCGGAGCGCACGATGCCGGCGCGGTCGAGCACCGCCACCACCTGGAAGGCGCTGTCGGTGAACATGCCGTCGCGGCGCAGGTCTTCCAGCAGGCCCGGGTGGCGCGAATGCTCCCAGCTGTACTTCAGCTGCATGGTGATCTGATCCATCTGGCCGACCGAGCGCGTGATGTACTGCTCGTAGGCCTCGGCATAGGCGCCGGCGTCCTTGCGCACCTGGAGCGCGGCGCGCTCCTGCTCGGCGTCGGCACGGAGCACGGTGGCGATCCACAGCGCGGCGCAGGCGAGCAGGGCCAGCAGGGGCCAGACCACGACCAGGAAGCGGTGGCTGCGGATAGAGACGTGGACCGGAAGTTTGCTCATGCGTAGACTGTTATGCGGCTTCAATACAAGTTGCCGCGAGTCTACTAAGCGCAGATGTCATGTTCGTGACATGACTTAGCTTCGTGTCAAGAAGCCGACAGCATGTAGCCGGCGCCGCGCACGGTCTTGATGAGCGACTTGGCCCGTCCCAGCGCCTTGCGCAGCCGCAGCACGTGGACGTCGACCGTGCGCTGGTCCAGGGTGTCGTGGGCTTCCCACAGGTGTTCCAGCAGCTGGGCGCGCGAAAACACCTGGCCCGGGTGGCACAGCAGGAAGCGCAGCAGCCGGTATTCGGCGTGGCGCACCTCGACCTTGTGGCTGCCGACCCTGACGCTGCAGCTGAGCGGGTCCAGCACCAGGCGGCCCGAGCGCAGCAGGCGCGAGGTGTCGGCGTCGCCGGGCGGGGGCTGGGGGATGAATTCGGCGGGCGCCGGCGCGGGTGGCAGGCCGCGTTCGCCCTCGGCGCATTCGGCCGCCAGCAGGATCACGGGACGCTCGCGCAGGCGGCGGTCGCCGCGCAGGCGCGCGAGCAGACGCATGCCGCCTTCCTGGCGCAGCATCGATTCCTGCAGCAGCAGTTCGGGGCGCTCGCGCCCGATGAAGTCCCAGGCCTGCGCCAAACTCGGCACGCTGTGCCAGATCCACTCGTCCTCGTGCAGCGAGAACTTGAGCAGTTCGGCAATCGCCGGCTTGTCGTCGACCACCAGGACGATCGTATTGGCCGTTGTCATGGGGAGCTCAAAGAAAATCCGGCAGCCGCGCTGCCGGATCGTTGGTACTCAGGCGTATCAGTAGATCGCCTTGCCCGATGCGTCTTTCAGGTTGCTCTTCCAGGAGGTCTGGACCAGCTTGACCACCGAGGCCGGCAGCGGGACGTAGTCCAGCTCGGCGGCAGCCGGGGCGCCGTTCTTGAAGGCCCAGTCGAAGAACTTCACGACTTCGGCGCCCTTGTTGGCGTCGGCCTGGCTCTTGTGCATCAGGATGTAGGAGACGCCGGTGATCGGCCAGCTCTGCTTGCCTGCCTGGTCGGTCAGCACCACGCCGAAGCCCGGGGCCTTGGTCCATTCGGCGCTGGCGGCGGCGGCCTTGAAGTTCTCGTCGTCCGGCTGCAGGAAGACGCCGTCCTTGTTCTTCAGCTGGGTGTGCGACAGCTTGTTCTTCTTGGCGTAGGCCCATTCCACGTAGCCGATCGCGCCCTTGATGCGCTGCACGTTGGCGGCCACGCCTTCATTGCCCTTGCCGCCCACGCCCACCGCCCACTTGACGGTGGTGCCGGCGCCGATGCCGCTCTTCCACTCCGGGCTCACCTTCGACAGGTAGTCGGTGAACAGGAAGGAGGTGCCCGAGCTGTCGGCGCGGTGCACGACGGTGATGTCGGCGTCCGGCAGCTTCACGCCCGGGTTCAGGGCGGCGATCGGCTGGGCGTTCCACTTGGTGATCTTGCCCATGTAGATGTCGGCCAGCACCGGACCGGTCAGCTTGAGCTGGCCCGGGGTCACGCCGTCGACGTTGATCACGGCGACCACGCCGCCCATGATCGCGGGGAACTGCATCAGGCCGTCGCTGTCCAGGTCCTCGGCCTTGAGCGGCATGTCGGAGGCGCCGAAGTCGACGGTCTTGGCCTTGATCTGCTTGATGCCGGCGCCCGAACCCACCGACTGGTAGTTCAGGCCGGTGCCGGTGGCTGCCTTGTACGACTCGGCCCACTTGGCGTAGATCGGGTACGGGAAGGTAGCGCCCGCGCCGGTGATGTCGGCGGCGAACGAGGTCGTCATCACGAGTGCTGCGGCTGCGCCGGCGAGGATCTTCTTGATCATTGGCTTCTTATTCCTATTGCTGGTTGTAAGGGAAGTTTTGGACTACGCAGCACAGAATACTTGCCGAATATGACTGGTTTATGACTTGCGTTTGCCTTGGGGCGCGGCCCCGCGCTTGTGGTTTTGCTATCATGGCTGCTCCACTTCCCCACCTGGATGACGACGCATGCGCACTTCCTTCCGTGTCCTGTTTTCCCTGCTGGCCGCGGCGGCCCTGGGCGGCTGCGCCAGCAGCGAACGCCTGCCCGACGCCCGCTACGCCCTCGCCGAGCGCCAGACCCTGCCGCTGGCCGAACGCCTGACCCTCACCTACGAGGGCGCCGAGGACAGCCGCTGCCCCGACAACGCGCGCTGCATGTGGGCCGGCCAGGTGGCTTACCGCTTCACCCTGCGCATCGGCACCGTGGCCCAGGCCTTCTACCTCGTGCCCGGCAAGCCGGGCTACACCAACCCGGCGCTGCGCGGCTCGCGCATCGAGCTCGACCGCGGCCTGGAGCCGCCGCCGCGCGGCATGGCGGAAACCCGGCCGGCGAGCTATCCGGTCAGCATCAACATGTACGGCATGTGAGCCGGCGTCACCGGGAGCCAGGCATGAACGGAATCGCGCTCGCGAGCGGGCTGGTATTGTCCATCGTCATCCACCTGCCGGCGGCCCTGGCGGCGCCGGTGGCCAGCGGCAGCGGCGGCGCGGTCGCCACCATCAGCGCCCAGGCCTCGGAATCGGCCATGCGCATCCTGAACCAGGGCGGCAACGCGGTCGACGCGGCGGTGGCGGCGGCGGCCACCCTGGGGGTCACCGATCCTTTCAGCTGCGGCATCGGCGGCGGCGGCTTCATGCTGATCTACCTGGCCAAGGAGGGCCGGGTGATCACCATCGATCACCGCGAGACGGCGCCGGCCAGCGCCTCGCCCGCCCTGTTCAAGTCCGACGGCAAGGCGATCGATTTCGACGCGGCGGTCGCCAGCGGCGCGGCGGTCGGGGTGCCGGGCACCGTGCGCGGCTGGCACGAGGCCCTGCAGCGCTACGGCAGCATGCAGTTCAAGCAGGTGCTGGCGCCCGCCATCGAGGTCGCCACCAAGGGCTTCAAGCTCAATGAAAATTTCTTTCATTTAACGAGCGGAAATGAAAGGAAATTCCAGCAGTTCGCGCCCACGGCCGCGCTCTATCTGAAGGACGGCAAGGCGCTGCCTGCGGGCACACTCCTGAAGAACCCCGGCATGGCGCGCGCCTACCGCGAGATCGCCTCCGGCGGCGTCAAGGCCTTCTACGAGGGGCCGATCGCGCGCGCCATCGTGGAGGCGGTCAACCAGCCGCCGGTGGCCGCCGGCGCGTCGGTGCGCCCGGGGCGCATGACCCTGGCCGACCTGGCCAACTACGAGGCGCGCATCCGCCGCCCGCTGCACAGCAGCTATCGCGGCTACGAGATCTACGGCATGCCCCTGCCCTCGAGCGGCGGGGCGACCGTGGCCGAAGCCCTCAACATCCTCGAGGGCTTCGAGCTCAAGACCCTGCCGCGCGAGCGCGCCGAACACCTCTACCTGGAAGCCAGCCGGCTGGCCTTCGCCGACCGCGACGCCTACCTGGCCGACCCGGAATACGTGGACGCCCCGCTCCCGGGCCTGCTGTCGAAGGACTACGCGGCCCAGCGCCGCAAGCTGATCGGCGAGCGCGCCGCCGTCAAGGTCGCCGCCGGCGACCCCTACCCCTACCAGGACGACCAGAGCGTGCCGCTGCGCCCGAACCGCGAGCGCCTGCGCCGGGAAAGCGCCCACACCACCCACCTGGCGGTCTCGGACAAGGACGGCAACGTGGTGGCCTACACCTTCACCCTCGAGGACTGGGGCGGCAGCGGCATCGTGGTGCCGGGCTATGGCTTCTTGCTGAACAACGAGATGACCGACTTCGACTTCGAAGGCCCCCACCCCAACGTGCCGGAGGCCGGCAAGCGTCCGCGCTCGAGCATGGCGCCCACCATCGCCCTCAGGAACGGCAAGCCCGCCTTCACCGTCGGCAGCCCAGGCGGCGCCACCATCATCACCACCGTGCTGCAGAGCATCGTCAACTACGTCGACCTCGGCATGCCCATGGACGCGGCGATCGATGCGCCGCGCATCAGCGAGCGCAATGGCGAGGCCAGTTCCGTGGAGCCGGGCTTCGCCGGCAGCGCCCAGGCGCGCGCCCTGGAGGCGCGCGGCCACCGCTGGGACCCCAAGGCCGAGGAGATCGGGGCCGCCAACGCCATCGTGTTCAACCCGGACGGCACCGTCACCGCCGTCAGCGAAGGCAAGCGCCACGGGGTCGGCACCGCTTTGGTGCAAAAGCGCGGCCACTGATATTTGTCGCCAGGCCGGCACGCCGGCGGTTTTTGCCTGGCGACTTGCTCTACACTGTCCCGCGGCGAGGAGGGCCCACCCTCCCGCCGAAAAAACCAACAAAAGAATGGAGACACCATGAGCGATTTCATCACCCTGCTGCCCAGCCTCCTGATCGGCGCCCTGGCCCTGATCATGTTCGGGCTCGGCCTGTCCCTTACCCCGGCCGACTTCAAGCGCCTGCTCGGCCATCCCAAGGCGGTGCTGCTGGCCCTCCTCCTGCAGGCGGCCGTGCTGCCGGCGATCTGCTACGGCCTGATCCTGGCCTTCGGCGTGCCGCCGGTGTTCGCGGTCGGGCTGATGCTGCTCGCGGCCTCGCCGGGCGGGGTCTCGGCCAACCTGTTCAGCCACCTGTTCGGCGGCAACGTGGCGATGAACATCTCGCTTACCGCGATCAACACCCTGCTCTCCATCGTCAGCCTGCCCCTGATCGCCAATTTCGCGATCGACGCCTTTTCCGACAGCGGCCAGGTGGTGCCGATGCAGACCGGGAAGGTGATCGAGGTGATCGGCATCGTCCTGATCCCGGTGGCGATCGGCATGCTGGTCAAGGCGCGCGCGCCCGGCTTCGCGGCGCGCATGGACAAGCCGATGAAGATCTTCTCGATGGTGGTGCTGGCCCTCCTGGCCGTGATCGCCTTCGCCAAGGAATGGAACGCCCTGGTGTCCTCCTTCGCCACCGTCGGCCTGGCGGTCATCGCCTTCAACGTCCTGAGCCTGGGCCTGGGCTACTACGTGCCGCGCCTGACCGGCATGGACAAGCCCGACGCGGTGGCGATCGGCTACGAGATCGGGATCCACAACTCCACCCTCGCCATCTTCGTGGCGGTGTCGGTGCTGGGCGACTTCCAGCTGATGGTGCCGGCCGCGATCTATTCGGTCAGCATGTACGTGTTCGCGACCGCCTTCGGCCTGCTGGTGCTGGGCCGCGAGCGCAAGAGCGCGCCGGCGGCGGCCCCGAACCGCATCTGAAAACGCTTCGTGCAGGAATGCCGCAACTGTGAGAACATGCGGCGTTCTCCACGCTCGGCCGTATCCGGCCCATCCTGGCACCATGCCGTTCTCTGACGACCACGCTCCTCACGCCGCCGGGCCGGATCCCGCCGGCGAACTGCGCTACCGCGAACTGTTCGAGCAGGCGCCGGTGAGCATCCAGATCCTGGCCCCGGACGGACGCACGGTCCGGGTCAACAAGGCTTGGGAAGAGCTGTGGCAAATCCGCGACGGCAGCGAGCTGAAACGCTATGTGGTCGGCGGCGACTACAACGTCCTGACCGACCCGCAACTGCGCGAGACCGGCGTGCTGCCCTACCTCGAGCGCGCCATGGCCGGCGAAGCGGTCGACATCCCGGCCAACCGCTATGACACCGCGGCCATCGGCGGCCCGGGGCGGGTGCGCTGGGTCGAGACGCGCGCCCGGCCGATCAAGGATGAGCAAGGCCGGCTGCTCGAAGTGCTGCTCATGCACGAGGACATCACCGAGCGGGTCGAGAACGAGGCCGTGCTGCGCACGCGCGAGGAGCGTTTCCGTTCGCTGGTGATGGCGACCTCGCAAATCGTCTGGACCAACACCCCCGACGGCCGGGTGGAAGACGACTCCCCGTCCTGGCGCGCCTTCACCGGCCAGACCTACGAGGAGTGGCGCGAATTCGGCTGGCTCGACGCCGTGCACCCGGACGACCGCGAGCACAGCCTGCGCGAGTGGCAGGAATGCGTAGCGGCGCGCTCCGTGTACGAAACCGAATACCGCCTGCGGCGCGCCGATGGGGTCTACCGCTGGACGGCCGTAAAGGGCATTCCCATCCTCGACAAGGCGGGCGCGGTGCGCGAATGGATCGGCGCCAACACCGACATCGACGACGCGGTGCGCGCCCGCGCCGAGCTGGCCGGGCGCCTCGAGCGCGAGCGGCGCCAGTCGGCCCTGCTGGCCAAGGTGGCCCAGGCCTCCCAGACTCTGCATGCGGCGCTGTCGGACAAGGACATCGCCGAGACCCTGGTGCTGACCGTGCGCGACATCCTCGGCGCCCACCAGGCGGTGGTGTCGCTCACCAGCGACGAAGGCATGAGCCAGGCGATCAACGCGGTGTCAATGTCGGACAAGTACGCGGCCTATGCCGGCTACGCCAGGCCGACCGACGGCAGCGGCATCTATGCCGAAGTCTGCCGCAGCAACCGGCCGATGCGCCTGACCCAGGCCCAGCTCGAAGCCCATCCGGCCTGGCGCGGCTTCGGCGCCCACGCGGCCGAGCATCCGCCGATGCGCGGCTGGCTGGCGGCGCCCCTGGTCGACCGCCAGGGCCGCAACATCGGCCTGATCCAGGTCTCGGACAAGCACGAGGGCGAATTCAACGCGGAAGACGAAGCGGTGCTGGTGCAGCTGGCCTCGATCGCGGCCAACGGCTTCGAGAACGCGCGCCTGGTCGCTTCGCTGCAGGAGCAGGATCGGCGTAAGGACGAATTCCTGGCCATGCTGGCCCACGAGCTGCGCAATCCGATGGCGCCGATCTCCGCCGCCGCCGAGCTGCTCAAGATGTCGGCGGACGACCCGCGGGTGCGCCGCACCAGCGAAGTGATCGGCCGCCAGGTGCGCCACCTGACTTCGCTGGTGGACGATTTGCTGGACGTCTCGCGGGTCACGCGCGGGCTGATCGAACTGGATCGCAAGGTGGTCGAAGTGCTGGGCATCGTGGCCAGCGCGGTGGAGCAGTCGCGCCCGATGCTGGAAGCGCGCGGCCACACCCTCAGCCTCGACCTGCGCGCCGACCGCGCGCGCGTGCTGGGCGACGCCACCCGCCTGGTGCAGGTGCTGACCAATCTGCTGAACAACGCCGCCAAGTACACGCCGCCGGGTGGCGCGATCGAGGTCGCCGCCGTGCAGCAGGGCGCGCGCGTGCGCCTATCGGTGACCGACAACGGCATCGGCATCGAGCCGCGCCTGCTGCCCCAGGTGTTCGACCTGTTCACCCAGGCCGAGCGCACCCCCGACCGTTCCCAGGGCGGCCTGGGTATCGGCCTGGCCCTGGTGCGCAACATGGTCGCCCTGCATGGCGGCGAGGTCCAGGCCCACAGCGAAGGCCTGGGGACCGGCAGCACCTTCACGGTCTGGCTGCCGGCCGCCTGAATCGGGCGCAGGGAAGCATGGCGCCGGCTGGGGACCAACGCCCACTGGACGACATCGTCAACTGATATGGAAAACATATCACAGCGGCGGTTATCATATATTGGACAACTCTAAGCCGACACGGCACCCTCGGCCTGTCCGATTGTCGCTTTCCAAGGAGATTCCCATGCCGACCTACCGCTCCCGTACCACCACCCAGGGCCGCAACATGGCCGGAGCGCGCGCGCTGTGGCGCGCCACCGGCATGAAGGACGGCGACTTCGAGAAGCCGATCATCGCCGTGGTCAATTCCTTCACCCAGTTCGTGCCCGGCCACGTGCACCTGAAGGACCTGGGCCAGCTGGTCGCGCGCGAGATCGAAGCGGCCGGCGGCGTGGCCAAGGAATTCAACACCATCGCGGTCGACGACGGCATCGCCATGGGTCACGGCGGCATGCTGTATTCCCTGCCCTCGCGCGACCTGATCGCCGACTCGGTCGAATACATGGTCAACGCCCACTGCGCCGACGCCATGGTCTGCATCTCGAACTGCGACAAGATCACCCCGGGCATGCTGATGGCCGCGATGCGCCTGAACATCCCGACCGTGTTCGTCTCGGGCGGGCCGATGGAAGCCGGCAAGGTGGTCAAGGTGGTCAACAACGACCGCAAGGTGATCAAGCTCGACCTGATCGACGCCATGATCAAGGCGGGCGACGCCAGCGTCTCGGACGCCGAGGTGGCCGAGGTCGAGCGCTCGGCCTGCCCCACCTGCGGCTCCTGTTCCGGCATGTTCACCGCCAACTCGATGAACTGCCTGACCGAGGCGCTCGGCCTGTCCCTGCCGGGCAACGGCACCATCGTCGCCACCCACGCCGACCGCAAGGAACTGTTCCTGCGCGCCGGCCGCCTGGTCGTCGAGCTGGCCAAGCGCCACTACGAGGGCGATGACTACTCGGTGCTGCCGCGTTCGATCGCCAGCAAGGCCGCCTTCGAGAACGCGATGACGCTCGACGTCGCGATGGGCGGCTCGACCAACACCGTGCTGCACCTGCTGGCCGCGGCCCACGAGGCCGAGGTGGAATTCACCATGGCCGACATCGACCGCATCTCGCGCAAGGTGCCCTGCCTGTGCAAGGTGGCGCCGATGACGGACAAGTACCACATCGAGGACGTGCACCGGGCGGGCGGCATCGTCGCCATCCTGGGCGAGCTGGCGCGCGCCGGCCTGCTCGACACCTCGGTGCCGACCGTGCACAGCCCGAGCCTGGGCGAGGCGATCGAGCGCTACGACATCCGCCGCAGCGACGACCGTGCGGTGCACCAGCTGTTCCGCGCCGCGCCGGGCGGGGTGCCGACCCAGGTCGCGTTCTCGCAGGCCGAGCGCTACGACAGCAATGACCTGGACCGCAGCGCCGGCTGCATCCGCGACCGCGAGCATGCGTATTCGCGCGACGGCGGCCTCGCGGTCCTGTACGGGAACATCGCCGAGAAGGGCTGCATCGTGAAGACCGCCGGGGTGGACGAGAGCATCCTGAAGTTCTCGGGCAAGGCACGCGTGTTCGAGAGCCAGGACGCGGCGGTCGAGGCCATCCTGGGCGACACGGTGCACGCGGGCGACGTGGTCATCATCCGCTACGAAGGCCCGAAGGGCGGCCCGGGCATGCAGGAGATGCTGTACCCGACCTCGTACATCAAGTCCAAGGGCCTGGGCAAGGCCTGCGCCCTGTTCACCGACGGCCGCTTCTCGGGCGGCTCCTCGGGCCTGGTGATCGGCCACGCCTCGCCGGAAGCGGCCGAAGGCGGCGCGATCGGCCTGGTGGAGGAAGGCGACCTGATCGACATCGACATCCCCGCGCGCAGCATCGCGCTGCGGGTCACGCCCGAGGAGCTGACCGCGCGCCGCGCCGCGATGGAAGCGCGCGGCCGCGACGCCTGGAAACCGCTGAACCGCGAGCGCGCGGTCTCGCAAGCCCTGCAGGCCTACGCCGCCCTCACCACCTCGGCCGACCGCGGCGCGGTGCGCGACCTGTCCCAGCTGAAGCGCTGAACACCAGGGTCGGAGTCGAATTAAATGACAACTTTCGAATGTTGTCATTTAATTCGACTCCGACCCTAATTGTTCAGTATCGCAGCAGAAAAAGAAAAACCTGGAAGCTTGCGCGGCCTCAAACGCCGAAAACTTGTACTTGCGCCGAATTGTGCGTCGGCGAGCTCAGCGAGTAAAAATAAAATAGGGTCGGAGTCGATTTTTCGGGCAATTCCTCAGAGTTGTCAAAAAAATCGACTCCGACCCTGTTTTTTGCGGGCGAAAAAAAGCCGGGGCGCGAGGCCCCGGCCAAGGCGGGAGACAGCAAACTACAAAAACAGTGTTACAGGTGGGCGACGATCTGCGGCATCAGGTCGTCGATGGTGCGGCCGACGCCGTTTTCGCCGATCGCATGCATCTTCCATTCGCCGTTGTGGCGGTACAGCTTGGCCATGATCTGGGCCGTGTGCGTACCCTGCACCGACAGGTTGAAACGCGCCACTTCCTGGTTGTTGGCGGCGTTCACCAGGCGGCAGTAGGCGTTCTCCACCGTCGAGAAATTCTGGCCGGTGAAGCTGTTCACCGTAAACACCAGCGCCTGGACTTCCGGCGGCACCCGGTTCAGCTCGACCGAGATCTGCTCGTCGTCGCCCTCGCCGGCGCCGGTGCGGTTGTCGCCGCTGTGGCTGACGCTGCCGTCACGGCTCTTGAGCTGGCGGAACCAGACCACGTCCACCGGACGCTTGGCGTCGTCGAACATCACCACCGAGGCGTCCAGGTCGACCGCCTGGCCCTTGCCGCCGCCGAAGCCGAAGAAGCCCTTCGACTTGGCCACGTCCCAGCCCAGGCCCATCACGATCCGGTTGAGCGCCCCGCCGGCTTCCTTGTCCAGCGAGATCTTCTGGCCCTTCTGCAAATTGACTGCCATGATTTGACTCCTTGTTCTTGCTGCGATTAGCCGCGCGCAGGCTGCTGCATCCAGGCCTTGAATGCATTGCGGTTGCGCGAACAGACATACACCTTGCCCTTGCCCGAGAAGCGAAGCACCATGCCTTCGCCGCTGGTCTGGCTGTTGATCAGGTTGCCCAGGAAGCCGCCGCTGGTGCCGGTCGTGATCGAGATCTCGTAGCGCAGCGTGCTGTCCCAGGCCACCACGTGCGCGTTGTCGATGATCGCGTCCTTGCCCGGCTCGACGTCCAGCAGCGACATCGATCCGAAGCCCGACACCACCACCTGCCCGCTGCCCGAGGTCTCGGTGACGAAGAAACCGCCGCTCTGCGCGAACAAGGCATTGCCCACGCTCTGGGTACGCACCTTCAGCTCCACCCCGGAGGTGGCGGCGACGAAGGCGCCGTCGCTGATGATGTACTGATTCGGACCGCAGTCGACGATCTGCATCGCCCCCGGCAGGGTCGGCGAGAGCAGGCAGTCGCCATCGCCGCGGGTGGCTTCGATGTGCTGCTGGAAGAAGGACTCGCCGTTGGCGAAGGTGCGCATCAGCGCGCTCCCCAGCCCGCCCTTCATCTTGCCCTTCAGGTCGAGCGTCGATTCCATCATCACCATCGCATCCGATTCGCAATAGATGGTTTCGCCGCGGCGCATCGAGACGTGCAGGAAGGGATCGACGTCCCCGGTCACGGTAAACACTGGCATGGTGGCTTCCTTTCAAAGGGCGGCCCGTCGCCGGGCAGCCCGCGGTAAGTGATTAGACGTTGACGCCGAAGTTGCGGGCCAGCGGACCGAGGCCGCCGTTGAAGCCCTGGCCGATGGCGCGGAACTTCCAGTCGGCGCCGTTGCGGTACACCTCGCCGAAGATCATCGCGCCTTCGGTCGAGCTGTCTTCCGACAGGTCGTAGCGCGCGATCTCCTGGTTGCTGGCGGCGTTGACGCAGCGGATGTAGGCCTTGCCCACCATGCCGAAGTTCTGGCGGCGCGCCTCGGCGTCGTGGATGGTCACGCCCAGCACCACCTTGTCGACGTCGGCCGGCACCTTGGACAGGTCGATCGAGACGGTTTCGTCGTCGCCCTCGCCTTCGCCGGTGCGGTTGTCGCCCGAGTGCACGACCGAACCGTCGGCCGACTTCAGGTTGTTGTAGAAGATGAAGTCGCTGTCCGAACGCACCTTGCCGGAGGCGTTCAGCAGGAACACGGCGCCGTCGAGGTCGAAGGCGGCGCCGTCGGTGGCGCGCACGTCCCAGCCGAGACCGACCTTGAGCTGGGTCAGGCCCGGCGCTTCTTTCGACAGGTTGACGTTGCCGCCTTTTTGCAGACTGATTGCCATGGATGTCTCTCCTAATGTAAGACTACGTGTGAACACCGGGGTTGACCGCAGCGAGCTGGTGTTCTGCCACTCGCCGGGGATTCCTGCGGGCCGGCCGATGCCGTCCCGCTCTTGCTTCGCTCAGGCCGGCAGCTTCTCGCCGTCGGCGTCTTCCAGCGCCATGCGCTTCTTGTACTGCACCGAACTCCACAGCGAGGCCAGGATGAAGGCCACACCCACCAGGCCGGTCACCAGTTCCGGCACGTGGAACTTCATCGAGGCCAGCATGATCACGGCCAGGATACCGATCGCATAGTGCGCGCCGTGCTCCAGGTAGACGAACTCGTCCAGCGTGCCCTTGCGCACCAGGTACACGGTCATCGAACGCACGAACATCGCGCCGATCGCCAGGCCCAGCATGATGATCACGACGTCGGTGGTGATCGCGAAGGCGCCGATCACGCCGTCGAAGCTGAACGAGGCATCCAGCACCTCGAGGTAGAGGAAGCCGCCGATACCGCCGCGCTTGACCATCTCGCCGACGTCGCCGCCGCCCTCTTCGCTCTTCTCGAGCAGGCTGGACAGCATGTCGACACCGACGTAGACCAGGATGCCCCACAGGCCGGCGATCAACACCACCATCTTCTGGGCTTCATCCACATAGGTCATCGAGAACAGCAGGGCGGCGATCGCCACCATCACCGAAATCGAGGACACGCGGCCGAGCGTGGCCAGTTTCTTCTCGAAGTTGCCCAGCCAGTGGGTTTCCTTCTCGTCGTCCAGCAGGAAGTTCAGGAAGACCAGCAGCAGGAACATGCCGCCGAAGGCCGCCACTTCCGCATGGTGGTTGGTCAGGTGCGAGGAGAAGCCCTTGGGATCGGTCAGCGCCAGGTTCCACACGTCCATCATGCCCAGGTCGGCCGCCACGGCGACGATGACCAGCGGGAACACCAGGCGCATGCCGAACACGGCGATGATCATGCCCAGGCCCAGGAAGAGCTTGAGCCAGAACTCGTCCCAGCCCTTGAGCACCGAGGCGTTGACCACCGCGTTGTCGAAGGACAGCGAGACCTCCATCACCGACAGGATGGTGGCGATGCCAATCGCGGTCAGCGCGCCGGCCACCCCGCTATGCTCGTAACCCCACCAGCCGGCCAGTCCCAGGCAGATGAAGGTCACGACGAATGACCATGTGAAGTGCTTCATATTGTTTTCCCCTCTTGGATATTAAAAATTCGACAGGATGCAGTGTAAGCCCGTGCACCATCATGGAAAAGCGAAGATAATGGAAGCGTTACTTCTAAAAAACCGAAGCCATGAAGAATAGCCCGCCAAATTTCCGCCATCTGCATTACTTCTGGGTCGTGGCCAAGGAAGGCAGCATCACGCGCGCCGCGGCGCGCCTCGGGCTTGCCATCCAGACGGTCAGCACCCAGTTGGCCCTGCTCGAGCAATCCTTCGGAAAATCCCTGTTCACCCAGCAAGGCCGACGCCTGAGCCTGACGGAAGCCGGCCGTCTCGTACTCTCCTATGCGGACCAGATCTTCCTTCTGGGGGAACAGATGCAGGAGGCGATCGACGAGTCGGGCAGCGCGCGCATCCGGCTGACGGTCGGCATCTCGGATTCCCTGCCCAAGTTCACCGCCTACCGCCTGCTGGAAGTCACCACCCGGCTCGACAAACCGGTGCGCCTCGTATGCTACGAAGACCAGTATGAGGCCCTTCTCGGGGATCTGGCGCTGCATAAGTTGGATGTGGTCCTGA
The DNA here is from genome assembly GCF_002007115.1 of Massilia sp. KIM. NCBI lineage: Bacteria > Pseudomonadati > Pseudomonadota > Betaproteobacteria > Burkholderiales > Oxalobacteraceae > Massilia > Massilia sp. KIM. The sequence continues at coordinate 3,129,007 of NZ_MVAD01000001.1, forward strand.
CCGACCGCGCGGTGCCGCCCGGCACCACCCTGCGCGTGTTCAGCCACCTGCTGGCCGAAAGCGCGATGTACGTGGTGGGCGCGCCGGCGCTGGCCGCGCTGCACCGCGACGGCTTCCCGGACGCCCTGGACGGCGCCCCCTTCCTGCTGCCGACCCGCAACAACGCGCTGCGCGCCAAGATCGACGACTGGTTCGAGCGCCATGAGGTGCGCCCGGACGTGGTCGGCGAATTCGAGGACAATGCCTTGCTCAATACCTTCGGACGGCGCGGGCTGGGCCTGTTCTTCACCCCCTCCGCCCCGCTCGAAGTGATCCAGGAGCAGCTGGGCGCCGAGCTGGTCGGGAAGGTGCCGGAAGTCAACGAGCACTTCTACGCCATCTCGAACGAACGCAAGATCAAGCATCCGGCGGTCGAGGCCATCCTCAACGCCGTGCACGAGGGCGTGCTGTCCGCGGGTTGAGCGGTACAATGGAGCCGGCTTTTGCCTTTTGTTAACTAACCACCGGTATGCAAAACTTTTTATTCGTCGTTCTCGCCCTCTTCCTGGTGGCGCTGAACGGCTTTTTCGTGGCGGCCGAGTTCGGCATCGTCACCCTGCGCAAGACCCGCGTGCGGGCCATCGCCAAGACGGCGGGATTGCGCGGACGCATCCTCGCCAAGGTCCACGGCCAGCTCGACGCCTACCTGTCGGCCTGCCAGCTCGGCATCACCCTGGCGTCGCTGGGCCTGGGCTGGGTCGGCGAACCGGCCTTCGCCAGCCTGCTCGAACCGCTGTTCGCCCTTGCCGGCATCACTTCCGAGGAAGTGATCCACGGCGTGTCCTTCATCGTCGCCTTCTCGGTGATCTCCTTCCTGCACATCGTGGTGGGCGAACTGGCTCCCAAGTCGCTGGCGATCCGGGTGCCGGAAGCGGTGGCCCTGTGGTGCGCCCTGCCCCTGTACGCCTTCTACTGGGCGATGTACCCGGCGATCTACGTGCTCAACGCCAGCGCCAACATGGTGCTGCGCCTGGCCGGCCTGGCCGGCGCCGGCGGCCACGAGACCCATTACTCGCTCGACGAGCTCAAGCTGATCCTGCGCACCAACACCAGCACCAGCCCGAATGCGCCGGACGAGAAGTTCACCCACGACGAACGCAACATCCTGGCCCAGTCGCTCGACTTCGGCCAACTGGCGGTGTCCGACCTGATGCGCCCGATTAACGAGGTGAGCGCCCTGTACGCCAGCCGCTCGCTGGAGCAGAACCTCGAGACGGTGCGCCGCAACCGCTTCTCGCGCTATCCCTATTTCGACACCGACGGCGAAGAGGTGCTGGGCGTGATCCACCTGAAGGACCTGTTCTTCGCCCTGCAGGCCGGCCGCGCCATCACCGACCTGACCCAGTTCCTGCGCCCGGTCGAGACGATCTCGGCGCGCACTCCCGCCCAGGACATCTTCCGGCGCTTCCGCAGCGGCGCCCCGCACTTCGCCCTGATCGGCGAAAAGGGCAAGCGCCCGGTCGGCTTCATCACCCTCGACAACCTGCTGGGCGCGATGGTGGGCGAGATCCGCGACGAATTCCGCCTCAACGAGAACGACTGGATGAAGCAGGCCGACGGCACCTACATCGGCAAGGCCAGCCTGCCGATCTTCTCGCTCGAGCGCCTGCTCGGGATCGACATCGACAACGAGGAGATGGGCCTGGACGAGGTCGAGTCGGTGGGGGGCCTGCTGATGGCCAAGCTGGGCGACATTCCCAAGCAGGGCCAGCGCATCGCCTTCCCGCGCTTCGACGTGGTGGTCAAGAAGATGAACGGCCCGCGCATCCTGCTGGTGAAGGTCATTCCCCGGGCGGCGCGCGGCGAACACGACGAGGACCAGGACTGAACATGAATATCGCGTTTCGCAATCACGTGCAGGTCGCCGGCGAAGGCGAGGCCACGCTGGTGTTCCTCCACGGTTTCGGCTGCGACCAGAGCATGTGGCGCTTCCTGGCGCCGCATTACGCGCAGCGCTACCGCACCGTCCTGTACGACCTGACCGGCAGCGGCCGCTCGGACCACGCGGCTTATGGGCGCGAGCGCTACGCCAGCCTGCACGGCCACGCCGAGGACCTGCTCGAGATCGTCGACGAATTCGCCAGCGGGCCGGTGGTGGTGGTCGGGCACTCGGTCAGCGCCATGATCGGGATGCTGGGCACCATCCGGGCGCCCGGGCGCTTCGCGGCCCAAGTGATGCTCGGGCCTTCCGCCTGCTACCTTAACGACGGCTTCTACCTCGGCGGCTTCGCGCGCAGCGAGATAGAGGAACTACTGGCCACGATGGAGTCCAACTACCTGGACTGGTCGGCGCGCATGGCGCCCGCCATCATGGGCGCGCCCGGCCAGCCCGAGCTGGGCAAGGAGCTGGTGGACGCCTTCTGCCGCAACAACCCGGACATCGCGCGCCACTTCGCGCGCGTGACCTTCCTGTCCGACCATCGCGAGGACGCGCAGCTGTCGGAGACTCCGGCCCTCATCCTGCAATGCAGCGAAGACCTGATCGCCCCGCGCACGGCCGGCGAATTCCTGCAGCGCAAGCTGCCCAACGCCACCCTGCGCATGATCGGGAACGTCGGCCACTGCGCCCACATGAGCGCGCCCGGGGCCTGCATGCGCGAGATCGACGCTTTCCTGCCGACGGTACTGGGCTGAGGGCGCTTGAATGGCGCCCTGCTGTCAGGGCGTCGGTTTTGGCATCAACCGAGGGCCGCCGCCCCTGAGGCTGAAAGAACACGGTCGCCCAAGACGCTGAGTGGAAAACCGTCGCCCCTGACGCTGAGTGGAAAATTGTCGCCCCTGACGCTGAATGGAAACCGTCGCCCCTGACGCAAACCGGAAAACCTCGCCCTAGACGCAAACCCTGAATCCGTCGTCCCCGCGAAGGCGGGGACCCAAGTTCCTTTGCGCCGACGTGATGCATGCAAACTTGGGCCCCCGCCTTCGCGGGGGCGACGTTCATGCGCCAGCAATGCCGGTTCAGTTCAGCAGTGCTTTCGTCAGTTTCCGATTCAGTTCGGTGCTGCTTGGGTCAAGTTCCGCTTCAGTTCCGTGCTGCTTCGGTAAGTGCCGCTTCGGTTCGGTGCTGCTTCGGTCAAATGCCGCGTCATTGGCGCCTCAAGCGCCCCTCACTGCTTGACGATCGGATCCTTGGTCCCCGTCCACTCGCTCATCAGGGAATAGCCCACCGCCAGCAGGGTCGGCCCGATGAACATCCCCACGAAGCCGAAGGCGATCACCCCGCCCAGCACACCCAGCAAGGTGAGCAGGAAAGGCAGGCTGCTGCCGCGCGAGATCAGCATCGGCCGCACCACGTTGTCCACCCCGCTGATCAGGACCGTGCCCCAGATCGCCATGAAGATCGCCCACCCGGTCTCGCCCTGGGCGAACAGCCACAGCGCGGCCCCGCCCCACACCAGCGGCGGGCCGACCGGCACCAGGGACGACAGGAAGATCAGCACCGACAGCAGCGGCACCGCCGGCACGCCCGCGATGGCGAAGCCGATCGCCGCCACCACGGCCTGGGCCAGCGCCGTGCCCAGCAAGCCGTACATCACGCCGCGCACCGTCTGGCTGACCGTGTGCGAGACCGATTCCGCGCCCTCGCCCATCACCTTCTTCATCGTCACCGCGATCACCTCCAGCAGCGCGTGGCCGTCGCGGTAGAAGAAGAAGCTCACGAAGGCGGCCAGGCTCATCTGCATGACGCCGGTGCCCAGCATGATGCCGCCGGCCAGCAGCCAGCGCCGCGCAGGTTCCACCATGCGCTGGGCCAGCTCGACCATGCGTTCGCGGCTGGCGATCAGCTGGCGCAGGTAGTTGTCGATCGTCTCGCCGACCAGGGGCAGCTCGCGGATCCAGGCTGGCGGGCCGAGCTCGCGGTGCTCGACCAGCCAGCGCAGCTGCTCGAAGCCCTTGGCGACATCGTCGGCCAGGTTGTAGGCCACCATCGACAGCGGGAAGATGATCAGGAAGGTCAGCGTGAGCGTCATCGTCAGCGCCGCCGGGGTGCGGCGGCCGCGCATGAGCTCGAGCAGGCGCAGGTAGAGCGGCCAGGAAGAGATGACGACGGCGGCCGCGAACAGGATCGCGGCCAGGAAGGGACGGAGGACGTAGAGACAGCCCAGCGTCAGCAGGACGACAATGGCGATGCGGGTGTAGTTCCTGCCCTGGCGTTGTTCCATGCCGTCCTGTTGAAGTGGTGTTTACACCATCATAACAGCTGACGCAGGTCGTGTGCGATCGGTGCGGGGCCCTGGCCGTGGCGCAGGAAGAGCCTCGCCTTGCCCTCGCGGTCGAACACGTAGCTGCCCGCCGTGTGGTCGATGGTGTACTGGCCCGGCTCGCTGCCCGGCACCTTGCTGTAGAAGACCTTGAACTCCTTGGCCGTGCGCGCCGTCGCTTCCGCGTCGCCGCGCAGCCCCAGGAAGCGCTTGTCGAAGGCCGGCACGTAGCTGGCCAGCAGCTCCTGGGTGTCGCGCTCGGGGTCGAGGGTCACGAACAGCACCTGCACCTCGTCGGCGGACGGGCCCAGCTCCTTCAGCACGGCGGCCATCTCGGCCATCGTGGTCGGGCACACGTCGGGACATTGGGTATAGCCGAAGAACAGGACGGTCAGCTTGCCGCGGAAGTCCTGCAGGGTGCGCGGCTTGCCGTTGTGATCGGTGAGGGAGAAGCCCTTGGCGTAGTCCAGCCCGGTCACGTCGACGTTGTTGAAGGCGGCCGGCTTGTTGGCGGCCTTGTCGCAGCCGCCGGCGAAGGCGGCCAGCAGCATCAGGGCCGCGACGCGCGCAGTGACGTAGGAAGACAGTCGTTTCATCTCAGAACTTGAAGTAGTGGTCGACGAGCAGGGCAGCGAACAGCAGCGACAGGTAGACGATGGACCAGGTAAAGGTCTTGCGCGCGGCCATGTCGCTGTAGTGGCGGTGTACGCGCCAGGAATGGCGCAGGAAGATCGCGTTGAGCACGACGGCCGCCGCGAGGTAGATCAGGCCGCTCATGCCCACCGCGAAGGGCAGCAAGGTGGTGGCGGCCAGCGCCACGGTGTAGAGCCAGACCTGCAGGCCCGTGAAGCGCATGCCGTGGGTGATCGGCAGCATCGGCAGGCCGGAGCGGGCATAGTCGTCGCGGCGGTACATGGCCAGCACCCAGAAGTGCGGCGGGGTCCACATGAAGATGATCAGCACCAGCAGCCAAGCCTGCATCGGCACCTCCCCCGCCACCGCGGCCCAGCCGAGGGCCGGCGGCATGGCGCCCGAGAGGCCGCCGATCACGATGTTCTGCGGGGTGTTGGGCTTGAGCAGGAGGGTATAGATGAAGGCGTAGCCGACGAAGGTGACGAAGGTCAGCCACATGGTCAGCGGATTGACGAAGGTGTACAGGATCCACATCCCCGCCCCGCCGATGATGGCGGAGAACAGGATGGTCTGGGTCTGGCTCAGCTCACCCATCGCGGTGGCGCGGCGCGCGGTGCGCGCCATGCGGGCGTCGATCTCGGCTTCCACGAGGCAGTTCACCGCGAATGCGGCGCCCGCGAGCAGCCAGATGCCGGCCGTGCCGGCGATCAGGGTCTGCCAGCCCGGGAAGCCGTCGGTGGCGAGGAACATACCGATCACGGCGCAGAACACGGCGAGCTGGGTCACGCGCGGCTTGGTCAGGCTCCAGTACTGCGAGAACCGGCTCGGGGATTTATGGATGGCTGTCTGGGTTGTCATGGTGTTCTCGGGCTTGGCGGCTGCGTCCGGGCGGGCGCCGCCGGCTCCGTCGCCGGCCCGCTGTCGCTTCCGCCATGGCTTGCATTGCCGGCGCGGCTGCCGCCCCCGGGGGCGCCGGCAGCCGGCGCGCCGGCCAGTTCGCCAGCCACGTCGATCTGATGCTTGACCCGGTAGTTTAACATGGTCACCAGCAAGACCAGCAGGGCCGCCCCGGCGTTGTGCAGGACCGCGATCGCCAGCGGGAAGTCGAACCAGACCGTGGCCGCGCCGGTGAACAGCTGGGCCACGAGCACCAGGGCCAGGCGGCGCGCGGTCGGGCGCAGGTCGGCATGGCGCCAGGCCCTGGCGATCGCCAGGCCCAGCACCAGGGTCAGCACCAGGGCCGACACCCGGTGCACCCAGTGGATGGCGACCAGGGCGGAAAACGGCAGGTAGTGGCCGGCCGCGGTCTTGCCCAGCTCGCGCCACAGGGTGAAGCCGTGCTCGAAGTCCATGGGCGGAAGGAGCTGGCCGTCGCAGAGCGGGAACTCGTCGCAGGCCAGGGTCGCATAGTTAGTGCTTACCCACCCGCCCAGCGCGATCTGGAGCGTCAGCACCACCGCGGCCAGCAGGGCCAGGCCGCGCAGGGCGCGCAGGGCCGGCAGTTCGCCGGGCGCCGGTGCCGGGGGGCGCCGCATCAGGTAGTCTTCGCGTCCGCCCAGCCAGGTCAGCATGGCCAGCAGGGCCATGCCCAGCAGCAGGTGGATGGTGACGATCGCCGGCTGCAGCTTGAGGGTGACGGTCCAGGCGCCGAAGGCGCCCTGGATGCAGACGAAGACGAACAGGGCCAGGGGCATGGCCGGCTTGAAGGCCTGGTTGCGGGTGCGGCGCCATTGCATGATGGCGGTGAACAGCAGGGCCATGATGATCACGCCGATGCCCATCGCCAGGTAGCGGTGGATCATCTCGATCCAGGCCTTGGCCACCGTCACCGGGCCGGTCGGCATGGCCGCTTCGGCGGCGGCGATCTCCTCGTGCGCCAGGAAGGGATTGGCCATGCCGTAGCAGCCCGGCCAGTCGGGGCAGCCGAGGCCGGAATCGGTCAGGCGGGTAAAGCCGCCGAACACGATCAGGTCGAAGGTCAGGAACACGGCCACCCAGACCAGCTTGCGGAATTTGTTGATGCTGGAGGACATCCAGACCATGGCCAGGGGCAGGCTGGCGACCAGCAGGCCCTTCAGGGCCAGCAGCAGGAGGGAAGACGCTTCCATGGCTTATCCGATCGCCGACGCCTTGAGCAATTTGGCAATGTCCTGATAGACCCGGCGCGGTTCCGGCTCCTTGGGGAAGCGCATCATCAGGTTACCGAGCGGGTCGATCAGGTAGATATGGTCGGCGGCGCCTGAGCCGGCCTCCGCCGGCAGCCATTGCTGCACGGTGGCGGCATCGGCGCGCAGCACCTGCACGCCGTCGAGCACGTCCACGCCCTCGACCTGGCGCAGGGCCGCCGCGTCCGGCGCGCCGGCGTCGGTCAGCAGCCAGACGCGCTGGATACGGTCCATGTTCTTGCCCTGCATCAGGCGCCACTGGCGCATCGCGTGCAGCTGCTTCTGGCAGGCCTGGGCGCAGTCGGCGCCGCCAACCTTGACCATCAGCCACTTGCCCGCGAGGTCTTCCAGGCGGCGCGGCTCTCCGGCCAGGGTGGTGCTGGCCATGGGCGGGATCGGACGCTCGCGCGGGTCGATCAGGGTGCCGTAGTTGGTGCGGCCGCTCGGCTTGATGACGTAATAGGTGAGGTAGGAGGCGATCATGGGCGCCGCGCACACCAGCAGCACGGCGAACAGCTTCCAGCGGCCGCGGCGGCGCGCCTGGGTCGGGTCAATCGCTTTTTCCTGCAATGTGTTTTCTACCACTTCGAAATCCCGTTATCACGAAAAAGAGGATGGCCATGGCCGCCAGCGCATACCACTGGAAGGCATAGCCGCGGTGCTTGTCGATGCCGGCCTCCGGGGCCGGCCAGTCGCGCGCCAGCTCGTCGCCTGGCGCTGCGGGCGTCAGCTGCTGCACCAGGAAGGGCTGCATCGCCAGGCCGGCGGCCCGCGCCAGGTCTTGCGGCGCCAGGTTCTGCACCAGGGCGCCGGGTTGGAGGGCTTGTTCGCCGCCCAGTTCCATCACCCGGCCGCTGCCGCTCACCACCTGCCCCTCGAGCGTCACCAGCCCCGCCGGCGTCGAGAAAGGCGGCAGTTTGCCGTACTCGGCCTGGCGCGGCAGCCAGCCGCGCAGCACCAGCACGTGGCTGTCGCCGCCCGCTATTTTAAACGGCATGGCGAGGATGAATCCGGACTGGCCATTCATCGGCCGGTTCGACAGGAAGACGGGCCAGTCGGCGCGGAATTCGCCCTGGAGGCGCACGCGCCGGAACTCGAGCGGTGCGGCGGGCTGGATGGCGGGGCCGAGCAGGAGTGGCGGCTCGGCGCCACGGGCGGCCCGGCGGGCCTGGAGTTCGGCTTTCTGGGCCGCCCTGCCCTGCTGCCAGTTGCCCAGCAGGACAGCGATGACGGCCACCAGCACGGCGGCAATGAAGGGCAAGGCGCGAAAACGGAAGGCGAACGGCATTACAATGGTGCCTCAAGCTTTCCAGGGCCAACCATGAAACTCTTTGTTGCCATTGCCTTCATCCTGATACTTGCCAGCCTCGGTTCGGCCCTGTTCTTCCTGATGCGCGACAAGGGCCGCAGCAACCGCACCGTCCATGCGCTGGCGATGCGGGTGGGACTGTCGATCACGCTCTTCCTCTGCCTGCTCGGGGCCTACAAGCTGGGCTGGATCGCGCCGACCGGCATCCGCTGACAGCACACCAACATCGCGCGGGCCGGCCGGCTTGCCCGGACCGGCCCGCTTCCATGACGACGGCCGACAGCCTGTGACCACGGCTGAAAGCCTAAGACGACAGCCGACAGCCTGTGACGACAGCTGACAGCCTGTGACGACAGCTGACGGGTGTGACGACGGCTGACAGCCAATGACGCCGGCCGGCAGCCCTACGACAATCGCTTACAGCCAGTAGACGACCACGTACAGGCCCAGCCACACCACGTCGACGAAGTGCCAGTACCAGGCCGCACCCTCGAAGCCGAAGTGGTTGTCGGGAGTGAAATGCCCTTTCATCACGCGGTAGAGGATCACGGCCAGCATGATCGCGCCCATGGTCACGTGGAAGCCGTGGAAGCCGGTCAGCATGAAGAAGGTCGAGCCGTAGATGCCCGAGGTCAGCTTCAGGTTCAGGTCCGAGTAGGCGTGCATGTACTCATAGACCTGGAAGCCCATGAAGATCGCGCCCAGCAGGATGGTGGCGAACAGCCAGAAGGCGGTCTTGGCGCGGTGGCCGGCGCGCAGCGCGTGGTGGGCGATGGTCAGGGTCACGCCCGAGGTCAGCAGCAGCGCGGTGTTGATGGTCGGGATCGGGAAGGGACCCATGGTCTGGAAGCCGTCCACCACGCCCGCCGGGCCGGTGTTGCCCCAGTGCGCGGCGAAGTCCGGCCACAGGATCTTGTGGTCGAGGTCGGCCAGCCAGGGCATGGTCACGGCGCGCGCGTAGAACAGCGCGCCGAAGAAGGCGCCGAAGAACATTACTTCCGAGAAGATGAACCAGCTCATCGACCAGCGATAGGACAGGTCGATGCGCTTGCCGTACAGGCCGCGCTCGGATTCGCCGATGGCGTCGCCGAACCAGAAATAGAGCACCACCAGCATGGCGGCGATGCCGACCAGGCAGACCGCCGGGCCCCAGGGCAGGCTGTTGACCCAGCCGGAGGCGCCGGCCATGGTGACCAGCATCGAGATGCCCGCAAGCATCGGCCAGCGCGACGGGCCCGGTACGAAGTAGTACGGCGCGCTGTGGGGGGTACTCGTTGGCGAACTCATCTTCTTCTCCTCGATCAAACTCTTTGGAATTGTTGGGTACTGCTCACATTCTCTCTACTGCGTTACCGCGATCCGCACCGCCAGCATCAGGATGCCGATGAACAGCGCCACCCCGATCAGCCCGGCGATGATCACGTGCACCGGGTTCAAATTGGCCGCGTCGCGCTCGTAATCCTTGCGCTTGCGCACACCGAAGAAGGACCAGAACACCGCCTTCATCGTCGCCAGGAAACTGCCCTTGCGGCGATGCGGTTCGTCCCGGGGCCCCTCTTCCATCTCGTCCTCAGTTCGCCGCGACCGCCGCGCCCGCCGCGCCGCCGATCTCGAAGAAGGTATAGGACAAGGTAATGTTCTTCACTTCGCGCGGCAGCTCCGGATCGATGTAGAACACCACCGGCATCTGGCGCGCCTCGTTCGCCTTCAGGGTCTGCTCCTGGAAGCAGAAGCAGTCCACCTTCTTGAAATGCGGGGTGGCCGACTGCGGCGCATAGCTCGGAATCGCCTGCGCCTTGACCACCCGCGGCTGGGTGTTGACCACCTCGTAGACCACGGTGGTCAGTTCGCCCGGATGCACCTCGACGCTGCGCGCGGTCGGACGGAAGCGCCAGGGCCCCTGGGCGTTGCCGTCGAGTTCGACCGTGATCACCCGGCTCTTGTCGACCTGGCTGTTCTTGGGCGCCTCGACCAGTCCGTCCTTCTGGGTCAGCACGTTAATGCCGAGCACCTCGCAGATCTGGCGGTAGACCGGCACCAGCGCATAGCCGAAGCCGAACATCGCCACCGCCACCACCACCAGCTTGCCGAGCGTGCTGCGGTTGAGCCGCAGCAGCCCGCCGTCTGGTTTGCCGTCCGGCTTGCCGTCCGCGCTCATCTCAGCTCAGGAAGGTGAATTTGAAGAACACGCTGATGAAGAAGAACAGCGCCACGCCGCCCAGGATCAGGGCGGTGCGCAGGTTGTTCTTGTCGCGCTGCGGGGCCATCATCATTTCACCAGCGGCGGGGTTTCGAAGGTGTGGAAAGGCGCCGGGCTCGGCACGGTCCACTCCAGGCCTTCCGCGCCTTCCCAGGGCTTGGCCGGGGCGGCCTCGCCGCCACGGATGGTCGGCAGCACCACGGCGAACAGGAAGTAGACCTGCGACAGGCCGAAGCCGAAGGCGCCGATCGACACGATCATGTTGAAGTCCGTGAACTGGGTGGCGTAGTCCGCATAGCGGCGCGGCATGCCGGCCAGGCCCAGGAAGTGCATCGGGAAGAAGGTGATGTTGAAGGTGATCAGCGAGAGCCAGAAGTGGATCTTGCCGCGGCCTTCCGGATACATGTGGCCGGTCCACTTCGGCGCCCAGTAGTAGAAGCCGGCGAACAGCGCGAACAGCGAACCCGCCACCAGCACGTAGTGGAAGTGGGCCACCACGTAATAGGTGTCGTGGACCTGGATGTCGATCGGGGTCACGGCCAGGATCAGGCCGGTGAAGCCGCCCATGGTGAACACGAAGATGAAGCCGACCGCGAACAGCATCGGGGTCTCGAAGGTCATCGAGCCCTTCCACATGGTGGCGACCCAGTTGAACACCTTCACGCCGGTCGGCACCGCGATCAGCATGGTGGCGTACATGAAGAACAGCTGCGAGGTCACCGGCATGCCGGTGGTGAACATGTGGTGGGCCCAGACGATGAAGGACAGGATCGCGATCGAGGCGGTCGCGTAGACCATCGAGGCGTAGCCGAACAGCGGCTTGCGGGCGAAGGCCGGGATGATCTGCGACACGATGCCGAAGGCCGGCAGGATCATGATGTAGACCTCGGGGTGGCCGAAGAACCAGAAGATGTGCTGGTACATCACCGGGTCGCCGCCGCCGGCGGCGTTGAAGAAGGAGGTGCCGAAGTGGCGGTCGGTCAGGGTCATGGTGATCGCGCCCGCCAGCACCGGCATCACGGCGATGAGCAGGTAGGCGGTGATCAGCCAGGTCCAGCAGAACATCGGCATCTTCATCAGGGTCATGCCCGGCGCGCGCATGTTCAGGATGGTGACGATGATGTTGATCGAGCCCATGATCGACGAGGCGCCCATGATGTGCATGGCGAAGATCGCCATGTCCATGCCGATGCCCATCTGGGTCGAGAGCGGCGCGTACAGGGTCCAGCCGGCGGCGGTGGCGCCGCCCGGGGCCAGGAAGGACGCGGCCAGCAGGATCGCGGCCGGCGGCAGCAGCCAGAACGAGAAGTTGTTCATGCGCGCGAAGGCCATGTCCGAGGCGCCCACCTGCAGCGGCAGCATCCAGTTGGCGAAGCCCACGAAGGCCGGCATGATCGCGCCGAACACCATCACCAGGCCGTGCATGGTGGTCAGCTGGTTGAAGAACTCCGGACGGAAGAACTGCAGGCCGGGCTCGAACAGCTCGGTGCGGATCATCAGCGCCAGCACGCCGCCCGAGAGCAGCATGATGAAGGAGAACCACAGGTAGAGGGTGCCGATGTCCTTGTGGTTGGTGGCGAACAGCCAGCGGCGCCAACCGTGGGGATGGTCGTGCGCGTGATCGTGGCCGTGATCGTGTGCGTGATCGAGAGTGCTGGTAGTCATTTCAATATCCCTGAAGCGAATGCGTGGATTACTTGCGTGCAGCCAGAACCTCGGCCGGTTGTACGATGTTTTCCGCCGCCTTGTTGGTCCAGGCATTGCGGGTGTAAGTGATCACGGCAGCGATCTCGGTGTCCGACAGCTGCTTCCAGGCCGGCATGGCTGCCGGGTACTTCGGGGTGTCCTGGCCATTGAGCAGAACGTCGATCTGCGGCGCCTTGGCGCCCAGGACGAGCTCGGAACCTTCCAGCGGCGCGAAGGCGTTCGGCACGCCCTTGCCGTTGGCCTGGTGGCAGGCCACGCAGTTGGCGTTGTAGACCTGCTCGCCGCGGGTCTTGAGTTCGTCGATGGTCCAGGTCTTGTTCGGATCGTCGGCCTGGGCCGCCATTTCCTTCTTCTTGCCTTCGACCCAGGCAGTGTACTCGGCGTCGGTCACGACGCGCACCACGATAGGCATGAAGGCGTGGTCCTTGCCGCACAGCTCGACGCAGTTGCCGCGGTAGACGCCGACCTTCTCGGCCTTGAACCAGCCGTCGCGCACGAAGCCGGGGATGGCGTCCTGCTTGATGGCGAAGGCCGGGATGGTCCAGGCGTGGATCACGTCGTTGGCGGTGAAGACCATGCGGATCTTCTTGTTGACCGGAACCACCATTTCGTTGTCGACCTCGAGCAGGTAGTTTTCGCCCTTCTGCTCGGTGGCGGCCTCGCCCGGCAGGCCGATCTGGCTGCGCGGGGTGGCCAGGTTGGACAGGAAGGAGATGCCCTCGCCTTCGCCCTTCAGGTAGTCGTAGCCCCACTTCCACTGCATGCCGGTGGCCTTGATGGTGATGTCGGCGTTCGAGGTGTCCTTGAGCGCGACCACGGTGCGGGTGGCCGGCAGGGCCATGCCGATGACGATCAGGAAGGGAACGACGGTCCAGGCGATCTCGACGGCGGTCGATTCATGGAAGGTGGCGGGCTTGTGGCCCAGGGATTTGCGGTGCTTGAACACCGAGTAGAACATGACCCCGAACACGCCGATGAAGATGACCAGGCAGACGATCATCATCCAGTTGTGGAGGGAATAGATGTCGGCGCCGACACCGGTCACGGGGGTCTGCATGTTCAGCTGGTGCTCAACCGGCCGGCCCGTGATCTCCGGTGCCGCCCACGCTGGGATGCCGGCAGTTACTGCGAGGCCGAACAGCATGGCCCCAAGTCGCGTTGCATAAGTCATGTATGTCCCCAACCACCCAAAAAATAAAAGTATTTTTTAAACGGCGGCAATCCGAGAACAAACTGCCGCCGCCTCCGAACGATGTTCGCAGAGGGCTGCCGGGTCGTCCCGCGAAATTGCGCTGCGGAATGGTGGGAAACCATCACGCCGGGCCGTCCAGCGGGTGCTGGCAAGGTCCGGCGCTTACTCTGCTCATGCTGCAATTCAGTTCTATTTCTCGTCCGGAAGTGCTGTTTTTTTCAGCGTTGTTCTGGTCCGAAAGAGAAAAATAGCGATTGATTATACTGAAATTGCTAATTTTTATTCAAGGAAAATCGGGAATGCAACAGATGTTGTGTCCGCGGCCATTCAGCCCGGTTTACGGGGCTGGAAACGCACGATGGCCTCGCCCGAGGCGGTAGTGCGCGGGGCGGGACGGAAGGCGTGGCCGTAAATGACCTCGAAGGTCAGGCCGAGCTTGCCGTCGGGGCGGCGCTGGGCCTCGAAGGCGCCCTTCACCTTGTCCCAGGCCGCGCGTCCGACCAGGCCGCGGCGGCGCGTCTCGAGCGGATTGCCGCCCAGGGCGCGCACGTCGGCCAGCAGGGCCTCCACCGTGTCGTAGGTGACCGTGATGCGTTCCATGTCCATGACGGGCGTGGAGAAGCCCGCCTCCACCAGCTGGTCGCCGAAGTCGTGCATGTCGACAAAGGGCAGCGTATGCGGCGCCTCGTCCAGCACGGCGAAGGCGGCGCGCACTTCCTGGAAGGTGTCGGGGCCGAAGTTCGAGAACATCAGCAGCCCGTCCACGCGCAGCACGCGGCGCCATTCGGCGAACACGCGGTCCGGCTGCGGATGCCAGTGCAGCGCCAGGTTCGACCAGAGCAGGTCGAGCGAGTTCGGACCGAAAGGCAGGCTGCCGAAATCGCCGCAGACGATGTCGACGCCGGCCTTGGCCGGCAGCAAGCGGCTCAGCATCTGGTTCAGGCCGCGCGTGGCGGGGGCCGGCAGCCTGGCGGCGGCGGCCATCGCGGGCGCCGCGTCCAGGCCCAGGATCTGGGCCGCCGGATAGGTCTTCTGCAGCAGCGCCAGGTCCGCGCCCGCCCCGCAGCCCGCGTCCAGCACCTGTTTCGGCGCGATCTTCACCAGTTGCAGGCGTTCGTGCATGCGGCCGGCGATCTCGCGGCGCAGGAAGTCGGAGGACTGGACGCGCTGGGGCCGCGCGAACAGGGCGCGCACGCGCGCCAGGTCGATCGGCGCGCTCATGTTGGACGGGGATTGAGGAGAAGCCATGGGAGGGGATGCGTACAAATGAGATAATGGCGGGAGTGTACCCGTTTGCCGCGATTTCAGCCGACGCCCATGCCCGTCCACCCGCTGCCCCGGCGCCTCGCCGCTCCCCTGGAAGGGCTGCTGCGCTGGCTGCTGCCGCACTGCTGCGCATTGTGCGGCGGCGCCGGCGAGGCGGCGGTGTGCGCCGCCTGCGAAGCCGACTACCTGCGCGCCCGGCCGCGCTGCCCGGTGTGCGCCAACCCGGCCGGGGCCGCGGACGCCGCCCTGCCCTGCGGCGCCTGCCTGGCCGCGCCGCCGTCCTTCGACGCCACCGTGGCCGCCTGCGACTATGCAGCGCCGCTCGACGGCCTGGTGCTGCAGCTGAAGTTCCACGCCCAGCTGGCGCTCGCGCCCTGGATGGCGCGCATGCTGCACCGGGAGTGGCGGCGCGGCGGACTGGCTCCGCCCGAGCTCCTGTGTCCGGTGCCCCTGGGCGCCGCGCGGCTGGTCGAACGCGGCTACAACCAGGCGCTCGAGCTGGCGCGCCCGCTCGCTCGGCTGATGGAGACGCCGCTGGCGCCGCGCCTGGCCTTGCGGGTGATCGAGACGCGCGCCCAGTCCGGGGTCGAGCCGGCCGCGCGCCGGCGCAACGTGCGCGGCGCCTTCGCAGTGGCCGACGAGGCGCAGGTGCGCGGCCGCCACGTCGGCGTAGTCGACGACGTGATGACCGGCGGGCACACCCTGGATGAACTGGCGGCGGCGCTCAAGCGCGCCGGCGCCGCGCGCGTCACGAACTTCGTGTTCGCGCGCACCCCGCCGCACCGGCATGCATGAATAGCGTCCGGGTGTCCGCTGCCGCGGCGCCCGCTTGAATCAATAGGAATAAGTCAAGAGGAGAGCGAGTTGTTCCACGTCGTCCTGGTCGAACCAGAAATCCCGCCGAACACCGGCAACGTCATCCGCCTGTGCGCCAACACCGGCGTGCAGCTGCACCTGATCGAGCCGCTCGGCTTTCCGCTGGACGACGCCAAGATGCGCCGCGCCGGCCTCGATTACCACGATTACGCGAGCATGAAGGTGCACAAGGACTGGGACGCCTTCCTGCGCGACGCCCGGCCGGACCCGGCGCGCATGTTCGCCCTGACCACCCACGGTTCCTCGCCCTTCGCCGAGGCCAGCTTCCGGCCGGGCGACGTCTTCGTGTTCGGGGCGGAATCGCGCGGCCTCGATCCGCTTCTCCGCAACACCTTCCCGCCGGCCCAGCGCATCCGCCTGCCGATGCGGCCCGACAACCGCAGCCTGAACCTGTCGAACACGGTGGCGGTGGTGGTCTACGAGGCCTGGCGCCAGAACGGCTACGCAGGGGGCGCCTGAGCCCGTCCCGGCCTCGGGCCCGCTTCAGGCCCGGTAGCCCGCATCCACGAGCGCCAACGCCAGCGGAATGACGGCGATGGCGATGCCCATGGGCAGGAGCGCCAGCAAGCGCCGCAACGGCCCGACGGGGCGGCCTGCCGTGACGCGCCGGTAGGATTTCCAGCCGAAATAGATGCCGAGCGCCCCGAAAATGAAGATCGGCAGGATCGCCCAGATCAGTACGAATACCATCAGGGAACACAGCAGCGAGAGGATGGCCATCAGCATGGTAGGTCACGTGCAATGAAGATGCGCGAGCATACCGCGAAATGCGGCCCCCCCATTCATTGCTTGACATGCATGCCAACGCGGCCATAAAGTGATATCACTTTGATGTCACACCCACGAAGGAGCCGAGCATGAATGCAGTACATACCCGCAGCGAAAAGCCTTTCTCCTCCGCGAACGGCTATCTGGCGGCCGCCTCCGGCGTCGTGCTGCTGCTGGGCGCCGCCTACCTGGTGAAGGCGGGACTGGAAGAAGGCGGCGGCATCGCCTTCCTGCTGGGCAGCCTGGCGCTCGGCGCGGGCGGCCTGCTCTGCCTGACCGGCCTGTTCATGCTCCAGCCGAACGAAAGCGCGATCCTGACCCTGTTCGGCAAGTACATCGGCACCGACCGCAGCGAAGGCTTGCGCTGGGCCTTCCCGCTCTACGTGAAGCGGCGCCTGTCGCTGCGCGCGCGCAATTTCAATGCCCCGACCCTCAAGGTCAACGACAAGCGCGGCAACCCGGTGGAGATCAGCGCGGCCATCGTCTGGCGCGTGCGCGACACCGCCCAGGCCGTCTTCGACGTCGACGATTTCGAGCGCTACGTGGCGATCCAGGCGGAAGCCGCGCTGCGCCACCTGGCGTCGCAATACGCCTACGACGAGGGCGAGGACTTGTCGGCGGGTGAGACCACGCTGCGCGCCGGCATGGACACGGTGGCGGACGCCCTCAAGTGCGAACTGCAGGCGCGCTTCGATGCGGCCGGCGTGGAAGTGCTGGATGCTAAACTCACCCACCTGGCATACGCCGCCGAGATCGCCCAGGTGATGCTGCGCCGGCAACAGGCCGAGGCCATCATCAGCGCCCGCGCCAAGATCGTGCACGGCGCGGTGAGCATGGTCGAAGCGGCGCTCAAGGGCCTGTCGGAGCGCGGCATCGTCGAACTCGACGACGAACGCAAGGCGGCCATGGTCAGCAACCTGCTGGTGGTGCTCTGCTCGGACAAGGAAACCCAGCCGATCGTGAACACCGGCACCCTCTACAACTAGCAATTAATAGTATGGCAAGTCCCGGCAAGAAATCCTACCCCCTGCGGATCGATCCCCTGTTGTGGGAAGAACTGCAGCGTCTCGCCGCCCGGGACTTGCGCAGCGTGAACGCGGAAATCGAGTTCCTGCTGCGGGAAGGCCTGGCGCGCCGGGGCGTCAAGCACCTGGAGGCCAGGCGCGAGGATGAGGACGGCAAGGCGACCAGGACCCAGGGCGACTGAAGCGCAAGGGGACGGGCCCACGGCCACGCGGCCCCGTCCGGACGCGCCCTGTGGCGGCCAGGAGACATCTGTTAGCCATCGAACACGACAGTAAGCGAATTCAGGAGTACGCTTGTTACACCGTCACAGTTTACAAAGTGACGTTAACATTTAACGTTCACTGTCCAGGCGCCCCCCTGTTTTCGTTCGAGGTATTTATGAAGAAGTTGCTCACCGCCGGCGCCCTCCTCCTTGGCTGCGCTGCCGCCCATGCCGATCCCGTGTCCTGGGGTTTTTCCTTCGCCGGCTTCTATGATCAAGAAGCCAATCTGTTCCTGACCGATGAAGTCATTTCCGGCTCCTTCAAGGGAGACGACATGAACGGCAACGGCCTGCTGGAGATCGGCGAGCTGACCACCCTCGTGGTGGGGGAACTGGACTACATCGCCTGCGCGGCCAACAGCAACGCCTACTACCAGTGCGGCGCCACCGCCTTCTCGTTCTCGCCCGACGCCGGCCTTTCGTTCTCGGTCGGCAGCTACGGCAACGACCCCGAAGGCTGGGTCGGGGGCGGCAAGCTGATCACGGTGGGCGACATGCACTATGCCTACGAATACAACCCGATGGCCACCAACGAGCGCCACCTGCGCTGGACCAGCGACACCACGCTGACCATCATGTCGCAGGCGCCGGAACCCGGCACCTGGGCCATGCTCGGCGTCGGCCTGCTGGGCATCGGCTGGCGCCTGCGCCAGCGCAAGGCTTGAAGCCTTAGCCGCGGATCTTGGCCACCAGCTTGGTGGTCGAGCGGTCGTGCTCGAAATCGATCGCGACCGCCCGGCCGCCATAGGCCAGGACCGCCTTGCCTTCCGGGATCTGGTCCATCACGTAGTCGCCGCCCTTGGCGTAGATCCCGGGGCGCGCTTCCTGCACCACGGCCAGCGCCGTGTCCTCGTCGAATTCCACCACCAGGCTCACCGCCTCCAGCGCGGCCAGCACCGCCATGCGGTCGGCCAGGGTGTTATGCGGGCGGTCCTCGCCCTTGCCCAGGCGCTTGACCGAGGCGTCGGTATTCACCGCCACCACCAGCGAGGCGCCCAACTCGCGCGCCTGCGCCAGGTAGGTCACGTGCCCGCGGTGCAGGATGTCGAACACGCCATTGGTCAGCACCACCGGCTGGGGCAGGCTGGCGACGCGCGCGGCCAGGTCGGCGCGGGCGCAGATTTTCTTTTCAAATGAAGGCATAGGTAACAGCAATTAGGGTTTGGGTGGGACGTCGTCTTCCGCTTCTTCCTCGATCGCCATCGAGAGCGCGCTGGCCGGCGCGCCGCCCTCGCCGGGGCCCTTGCGCTCGCCCGAGAGCTTGATCTGCAGGCGCAGGCCGTTGCTCGAATCGGCGTTGCGGATCGCTTCCTCGTAGCCGATATAGCCCTTGTTGTACAGCTCGAACAAGGCCTGGTCGAAGGTGCACATGCCGAGCTCGCGCGACTTGTGCATGATTTCCTTAATGTTCTGGAAATTCCCCTTCAGGATCATCTCGCTGATGGTCGGGGTGTTCAGCAGGATCTCGATGGCGGCCTTGCGGCCCTTGCCGTCCTCGGTACGGATCAGGCGCTGGGAGACCACCGCGCGCAGGTTGGACGAGAGGTCCATCAGCAGCTGGTTGCGGCGCTCTTCCGGGAAGAAATTGATGATGCGGTCCAGGGTCTGGTTCGCATTGTTCGCGTGCAGGGTGCCCAGGCACAGGTGGCCGGTCTCGGCGAAGGCGATCGCGTGCTCCATGGTCTCGGTGTCGCGGATCTCGCCGATCAGGATCACGTCCGGCGCCTGGCGCAGGGTGTTCTTCAGCGCGTTATGCCAGGACAGGGTATCCACGCCCACCTCGCGGTGGGTCACCAGGCAGTTCTTGTTCTTGTGGACGTATTCGACCGGATCCTCGACCGTGATGATGTGGCCGGCCGAATTGCTGTTGCGGTAATCGATCATCGCCGCCAGCGTGGTCGACTTGCCGGAACCGGTGCCGCCCACCACCAGCACCAGGCCGCGCTTGGTCATCACCACGTCCTTGAGCACCTCGGGCAGGTCGAGCTTTTCGAAATTCGGGATTTCCGAGGCAATGGTGCGCACCACCATGCCCACGCTCTGCTGCTGCACGAAGACGTTGACGCGGAAACGGCAGACGCCGGGCAGCGAGATCGCGAAATTGCACTCCATCTCGGCCTCGAACTCGGCGCGCTGGCGCTCGTTCATCAGCGACAGCGCCAGGGCGCGCGTGACCTCGCCGTTGAGGCGCTGCTGGCTCAGGGGCTTCATCGCGCCCTGGTGTTTCATGCTTGGAGGAAAGTCAGCCGAAATAAAGAGGTCGGACCCGCCCTGGTGGTGCATGACGGTGAGCAGCTTGTGGATATAGGCCTGGGCTTCCGCCGGGCCGAAGGTCGAGGACATGCGGGGCCTTTCGCTGGATCGCAGGCAAAAACGGCCTGCGCGGCAATTATATAGACTAAGATTCCCGTTAAAATAATATTTCATGGCCGGCTGGCGGCGTCACAGACGCCGGGCGGCCGATCCAGGACCAGACGCTATGACACTGACCGAGCTCAAATACATCGTTGCCGTGGCCCGCGCCAAGCATTTCGGCCACGCGGCGGAAGCCTGCTTCGTCGCCCAACCCACCCTGTCCGTCGCCATCAAGAAGCTGGAGGACGAACTGGGCGTGACGCTGTTCGAGCGCGGCGGTTCCGAGGTGTCGGTGACGCCCCTCGGCGCCCAGATCGTGGCCCAGGCCGAACGGGTGCTGGAACAGACGGCCGCCATCAAGGAACTGGCCAAGCAGAACAAGGACCCGCTGGCCGGCCCGCTGCGCCTGGGGGTGATCTACACCATCGGGCCCTACCTGCTGCCGCCGCTGGTGAAGAACCTGATCGACACCGTGCCGCAGATGCCGCTGGTGCTGCAGGAGAACTACACCCACAAGCTGCTGGAGCTGCTGCGCCAGGGCGAGCTGGACGCCGCCATCATGGCCCTGCCCCTGCCGGACCACGGGATGTCGATCCAGCCGCTGTACGACGAACCCTTCATAGTGGCCATGCCGCGCAACCATCCCTGGGCCGCGCGCAAGGAAATCTCGGCCGAGGATCTCAAGAGCGAAACCATGCTGCTGCTGGGCGCGGGCCATTGCTTCCGCGACCAGGTGCTGGAAGTGTGCCCGGAGATGGCGCGTTTTTCGGCCGGCGGCAATGGCATGCAGCGCACCTTCGAAGGTTCCTCGCTCGAGACCATCCGCCACATGGTGGCCAGCGGCATCGGCCTGACGGTGCTGCCGCGCGCCTCGGTGGCCGACATGAACGATCCCAACGGGCTGCTGACCTATGTGCCCTTCTCGCCGCCGGCGCCCTCGCGCCGCGTGGTGATCGCCTGGCGCAAGAGCTTCACGCGCAAGGCGGCGATCGACGCGATCATCCGGGCGGTGGGCGAATGCAAGCTGCCTGGAGTGGAGATGGTGGCCTGGGAAGCGGCCGCCTGAGGTCGCCCTGGCGGACGACGCCGGCGTCGCCGGCTAATCGGGGCGCGGGGCGCGCCGCGCCAGTTCGCGGTCGAGGGCATTGGCGAACTGCTGGCGGTCGGCCTGGCTGAAGGCGGCCGGACCGCCGGTATCGACGCCGCTGCCGCGCAGCTCTTCCATGAAGGCCCGCATCGTCAGTTGCTGGGCGATCGTGTCTTTCGTGTACCAATCGCCGCGCGGGTTGAGCGCCAGCCCGCCCTTCTCCAGCACCTGGGCCGCCAGCGGGATATCGCCGGTGACGACCAGGTCGCCCGGCTCCAGGCGCGCCACGATCTCGGCGTCGGCCACGTCGGCCCCGGCCGGCACCTGGAGCGCGCGGATGTAGCGCGAGCCCGGCACCCGCATCAACTGGTTCGCCACCAGGGTGACGGGGAGTTGCCGGCGTTCGGCGACCCGGAACAGGATGTCCTTGATGACGGCGGGACAGGCGTCGGCGTCGACCCAGATGTGCATGGCGGTGAATGGAAGGTGTCGCCGGGATCCCGGCCGGCCCCCATTGTACCCGCTGGAGCGCCGGCCTATCCTTCCCGCACCGCCCGCCGCCTGCTCAGTGCTGGTCCTGGCGGCGGCGCGCCATCCACAGGCCGGCGCACAGCATCGGCAGCATCAGCGCCAGGATCGAGGGTTCCGGCACCTGGGCGGTGATGGTGAAGCTGTCGCCCGCGCGCAGGCCGGCGGTGCTGAGCAGCCAGTCGTCCTGCGCCGCCACGCCGAAGGGATTACCGAATTGGAATTCGGCCGGCTCGGGGCTGGCGAAATCGATCACGGCGCTGTGCGCGTCGAAGCGGACGCCGCCCAGGCTGCCGAAGGCCGGGGTGACGCTGCCGGCGGCGGCGAAGCTGATGCCATCGAGCAGGAAGCTGAAGTTGTTCAGCGGGATGCCGGTGAGGTTGGCGACGATCGCGTTCATGCTGAGCGGGCCCGCCAGGTCGCCCTCTTCCAGCACGAAGGTCAGGGTGCTGCCCGGCAGCTTGGCCAGGTCGAGGTTGAAGGCGACCGTGCCGGCGCTGCTGAAGTCGGTGACCGTGTTGCCGGCCGGGCCACTGGTCGATTGCAGCACGGCCGCTTGGGCGCCGCTTGCCAGCACCAGGGCGGTGAAGGCTGCGGTGATGAGCTTGATGAAGTTCATGCGTTTCTCCTTGTTGGAATGGATTACAGCGGGCCCTTGGCCCACGGACCCGAGATGGCGAAAGTCACGCCCGGGGTCTGGATGTTGACGAAGAGGTAGCGGCCGGTCGGGTCGAAGCAGGCGCCGGCGAATTCGTTGGCGCGCTGGTCGCCCGCGAGCGAAGTCAGCTTGCCCGCGGCCTGGAGCTGGGCGGCGGTGAGGACGATGTTGTTCTTGGCGAAGATGTAGGCGTCCCCCAGGGCGGTCAGGCCCATCAGGCGTTGGCCGAAGCCGTACATGTCGGTGGCGGCGGTGGAGGCGTCCTCGCAGATCAGGATCGCGTTGCGCGGGCTGACGGTGAGGTTGTCGCCCATGTTGCCGACCAGCGCGCTCGGGCTCGAGTAGATGCACTTGAGCACCTGGGTCGCCAGGTCCAGCTCCCAGATGGTGCCGCGCTGCACCGCGCCGCCCGAGGTGTCCATCACGTACATCTTGCCCTGGGCATACCAGATGCCTTCGCCGCGGTTCATGCGCGCCGCGCCCTGCAGCCAGCCCTGGACGAAGGGGCCGGCGGCGCCGGTGATGGTCACGCCCGAGGGACCGGTGGCGTTGCCGCGGTCGGCGTCCGGGTTGGCGATGTCCACCCATTCCAGCTCATAGGTGGCGTTGACCGGGGCGACCGCCAGGTTGGCGTTCTGAATGCCGCGCACGCGCGCCATCTGCAGCACGCCGCCCATGGCCAGCGAACCGGGGCGGCCCTGCTTGACATCCGGGACGTAGCGGTAGAAGCCCGACTTGCCCCCGGCGTCCTCGGTCTCGTAGACGATTCCGGTGACCGGGTCGACGGCGGCGGCCTCGTGGGCGAAGCGGCCCATGCCGATGATGGGCTGGCCGGTGGTCTGGGCCGGGTCGGCGGTCACTTCGAACACATAGCCGTGCTTCCTGCCCGAGGCGCTGACCGCGTCCGAACCGACTTCCTCGCAGGTCAGCCAGGTGCCCCAGGGGGTGATGCCGCCGGCGCAGTTGGTCTGGGTGCCGCCCAGGCTGGGGGTCATGCTGACCCAGTTGCCGTCGCGGAAGATCAGGTTGGTGGTGCCGCCGCCGAACTTGTTGGACGAGCTGCCGCTCACGTTGCCGCCGTCGTAGACGCCGATGGCGTTGATGAAGTTGCCGGCGCCGGTGCCGCCGATCTCGTGGTTACGCACCAGCACCAGTTCGGTGCTGCGGCCAAGCTTGCGCGAGACCACCACGCCCATGCCGTCGTGGCCGCCCGGGCAGGCCTTGCCGTCGGTCATCAGGTCGCCGCGCCAGCCGAAGCTCTTGTAGCTGAAGCCGGCCGGCAGTTGCAGCAGCGGCAGGCCGGTCGTGAGGTCGTTCACCGGTGCGATCGGGCCGTAAGGGCTGTCCACCAGGGCGGTCGAGCCATTGGCGGCCATGGCTTGCTGCGCCTGCATGGCGGCGAAGGCGCCGACGAAAGGCAGGGCCGAGGCGCTGGCCAAGCCCTTGAGCAGATTGCGTCGCGACGGCGACAGTGCGTTGTCAGTCATTGAACTTCTCCAATTGGATGCGCCGGTCTTCCGGCAGTCTGTGTGCGTGGGCCGGCGCCTGGGCGGGCCGCCTCGTCCGCGCCCCCCTGGCACGGATCGATGCATTTAAACAAACAAAAATGTCGGTTCAATGACAACAAAATGGCAAGTTTTCGGCCGACCGCAGGCCGGGCTGTCATCCGCATGTCATGCATGCCGCAGGCCGGCACAGGCGAAGGGCGTCCGCCGCGCGCCGTGCAAAAGCTTTAGAATCGCTGTCTTCTGCTCAACAGTTCTTGCACGACAAGACCTTATTCCTTTATGAACAAGCTGGCGCTCTATTTCCGCCTGGTCCGGGCCGACAAGCCGATCGGCATCCTGCTGCTGCTGTGGCCGACCCTGTGGGCCTTGTGGATGGCCTCAGGCGGGGTGCCGGACCTGCAGGTGCTGGCGATCTTCGTGCTCGGCACCGCGCTGATGCGCTCGGCGGGCTGCGCGATCAACGACTACGCCGACCGCGACTTCGACCGCCACGTCAAGCGCACGGTCGACCGCCCGCTCACCAGCGGCAAGATCCGCGGCTGGGAGGCGGTGATGGTGGCGCTGGTGCTGTCCCTGCTAGCCTTCCTGCTGATCCAGCCGCTCAACCTCCTGACCAAGCAGCTCTCGGTGGTGGCCCTGGTCGTGGCCGGCACCTATCCCTACTTCAAGCGCTTCTTCGCCATCCCCCAGGCCTACCTCGGGATCGCCTTCGGCTTCGGCATCCCGATGGCCTTCGCCGCCGTGCAGGGCGAGGTGCCGGCGGTGGCCTGGTGGCTGCTGGTGGCCAATGTGTTCTGGTCGGTGGCCTACGACACCGCCTACGCCATGGTCGACCGCGACGACGACCTCAAGATCGGCATCCGCACCTCGGCCATCACCTTCGGCCGCTTCGACGTGGCGGCGATCATGCTGTGCTACGGCGCCGCGCTGGCGATCGACCTGGTGTGCGGCTGGTACCTGGGCCTGCGCTGGTGGTTCGTGGCCGGGGTCGCCGTGGCGGCCGCGATGGCGCTCTACCACTACACCCTGATCCGCGATCGCGACCGCATGTCCTGCTTCAAAGCCTTTCGTCACAACAATTGGCTTGGCGCCGCACTGTTCGCAGGTGTCGCGCTAGACTATGCAATCGGGTAATATTGCCCAAAAAGCATCCACACTCAACATTACGAGGTCAGCATGATTGAAAAGATCCCCACCCAAACCGGCACCCGCGAACAACTGATGTCGGACCTGAAGACCGTGATCCACGATGCTGAAGCCTGGCTGCGCAATGGTGGGGGCATCAACGGCGAAGAACTGAAGGCCAAGTTCGAGACCACCCTGGCGCGCGCCAAGGAAGGCGTCGCCCACTACCAAGAATCCGTGGTCGAGGCCGCCAAGGCGACCGACGAATACGTCAAGGAAAACCCCTGGAAATCGGTGGGCCTGGGCGCGGCGGTCGGCGTCGTGATCGGCATGCTGATCGCCCGCAAATAAGATGGCCCTGAGCGAGGCGGTAGGCAGGATCGGGACGACCGTGCTGGCGATGGCGCGCACGCGCCTGGAACTGGCCACGGTCGAGCTGCAGGAAGAAACCCAGCGCCTGTTCGGCTACCTCGGGCTGGCCCTGATCGCCGCGGTGTTGGGCGCCGGCGCGCTGGTCCTGGCGGTGCTGTTCATCCTGGTGTTGTTCTGGGACAGCCACCGCCTGCTGGCGGTCGGCGGCATGACGGCGCTGTTCGCGCTCGGCTGCTGGATCGCCGTGGCCAAGCTGCGCGGCGCTCTCGCCGCCCGTCCGCCGATGCTGGCGGCGACCCTGGCGGAACTGCGCAAGGACGTGGAATTCGCGAAAGGAGAGCCGGTCGATGTCGAGTAAATCGCAGGAACTCGCCGCGCGCCGCGCGGCGCTGGTGGCGCGCTGCGCCGAGCAGCGCGCCATTGTGGCGCATGAATTCGCGGTGCTGAAGTCGCCCGAGACCCTGGGCGTGATTCCGGCCTACGTCAGCCAGCACAGGAAAACCGCGCTGATCGTCGCCGGCGTGGCGGCCGGTTTCCTGGCCACCAAGCCGAAGTGGGCGGTCGGCATCGTCACGGCCGGGGTGTCGCTCTACAAGTTTGCCCAGAAAGCCTTGCCGGTCCTGCGCTGGAAAGGCTTCGAGGTCCACTGAGACGGGATTGCCCGCTGCGAGCCGTCGTACGCGCCACTGGCGCCTGCGACTTCCCGCGGAGGCGGGAACCCAAGTTGCTCTCTGCCGGCTTGCCGGCAGCACTTTCAATCCTTCCCGAGCTCCTCGCCCAGCTCGCGCCCCCGCGCCGCCGCCGCCTTCATGGCCGCCACGATCGCTTCCTTCACGCCCGCCGCCTCCATGCTGGTAATGGCCGCGTGGGTGGTCCCGCCCTTCGAGGTCACGCGCTGGCGCAGCACCTCGACCGGTTCCGGGGAACGCTCGGCCAGCTGGGCCGCGCCAGTGAAGGTGGCCAGCGCCAGCTCCCTGCCCTGCTCCGGCGTCAATCCCATCTCCGCCGCCGCCTGCTGCATCGCTTCCAGGAAGAAGAACACATAGGCCGGCCCGCTGCCCGACACCGCCGTCACCGGGTCGATCTGGGCTTCGTCCTCCAGCCACACGGTCTGGCCCACCGCCCGCATCACCTGGTCGGCCGCCTCGCGCTGGGCCGGGCTCACGCCCCCGCCTGCCGCCATGCCGGCGATGCCCTTGCCGATCAGCGCCGGGGTGTTGGGCATCGCGCGTACGATGGCCTCGTGGCCGCCCAGCCAGCGCGCCAGGTCGGCGATGCGGATGCCGGCCGCGATCGACAGCACCAGCTGGCCGCGCAGCTGCGGCGCCAGCGCCGACGCCACTTCGCGCATCTGCTGGGGCTTCACGGCCAGCACCACCACCTCGCTGTCGCCGACCTCGGGCCCGATGGCGGCGGCCGTGCTCACGCCGAAGTCGCGTTGCAGGCGTTCGAGGGCTTCGGCGTTGGGGTCGACCACGTGCAGGCTGCCCGCGGGGAGTTGTCCGGCCAGGCCGGCGATCAGGGCGGTGGCCATGTTGCCGCCGCCGATGAATGCGATCTTCATGGGATCCTTGTGAGTTATTCCGCGTAGTGGCGGGCGCCGAAGATGGCGCTGCCGATGCGCACGATGGTCGCGCCCTCGAGGATGGCCGCTTCCATGTCGCCCGACATGCCCATCGACAGGGTGTCGAGCAACAGGCCCTCGGCGCGCAGGCTGTCCGCCAGCGCGCGCAGGCGCGCGAAAGCCTGGCGCTGCAATTCGGGTTCGGCCTGGCGCTCGGGAATCGCCATCAGGCCGCGCAGGCGCAGGTTCGGCAGCGCCGCCACCTGGCGCGCCAGCTCGGGCAGCTCGTCGGGGTCGGCGCCGCTCTTGCTGGCCTCGCCGCTGATGTTCACCTGCAGGCAGATATTGAGGGGTCCCAGCTCAGGCGGGCGCTGTTCCGAGAGGCGCTGGGCGATCTTGAGCCGCTCGACCGAATGCACCCAGTGGAAGTGGGTCGCGATCGGGCGCGTCTTGTTGCTCTGGATCGGACCGATGAAATGCCATTCGACTGGCGCCCCCGGTTGCGCGCGCGCGACGGCTTCGATCTTGTCGATGCCTTCCTGCAGATAGTTTTCGCCGAAGGCCC
The DNA here is from genome assembly GCF_002007115.1 of Massilia sp. KIM. Lineage (NCBI taxonomy): Bacteria > Pseudomonadati > Pseudomonadota > Betaproteobacteria > Burkholderiales > Oxalobacteraceae > Massilia > Massilia sp. KIM. The sequence goes on from NZ_MVAD01000001.1 coordinate 3,156,414, forward strand.
GCTGGCCCGCGGCCATCGCTTCCAGCACCGCCTCCGCTGGGAAGGTCTTGGAAACCGCCAGTAGCTGGACCGTGGAACGGGGCCTGCCGGCGGCGTCAACAGCCCTTCCGATTGTCGCTTCGACAGCTTGCAAGTTCTCAGCGATTATGGACATAATGATTTTCTGTAGGAAATATTTTCAGCCGCAAAGTACTGCCTCCAACACGGCACAGGGATTATAAATGGACATTTCGGAATTACTCGCCTTCTCGGTCAAGAACAAGGCTTCGGACCTGCACCTCTCGGCCGGGCTGCCGCCGATGATCCGGGTGCATGGCGACGTGCGCCGCATCAACCTGCCGCCGCTGGAGCACAAGGACGTGCACGGCATGATCTATGACATCATGAACGACGGCCAGCGCAAGCAGTACGAGGAAGTGCTGGAGTGCGACTTCTCGTTCGCGATCCCGGGCCTGGCGCGCTTTCGCGTCAACGCCTTCAACCAGGAGCGCGGCGCCTCGGCGGTGCTGCGCACGATTCCGTCCAAGATCCTGAGCCTGGAAGAGCTGAACGCGCCCAAGATCTTCGCCGAGCTGGCCCTCAAGCCGCGCGGCCTGGTGCTGGTGACCGGCCCGACCGGCTCGGGCAAGTCGACCACCCTGGCGGCCATGGTCAACCACCTGAACGAGAACGAATACGGCCACATCCTCACCATTGAGGACCCGATCGAATTCGTGCACGACTCCAAGAAGTGCCTGATCAACCAGCGCGAAGTCGGCCCGCACACACTGTCCTTCAACAACGCGCTGCGCTCGGCGCTGCGCGAAGACCCGGACGCGATCCTGGTGGGCGAGCTGCGCGACCTGGAAACCATCCGCCTGGCGCTGTCGGCGGCCGAGACCGGCCACCTGGTGTTCGGCACCCTGCACACCTCCTCCGCCGCCAAGACCATCGACCGTATCGTCGACGTCTTCCCGGCCGAGGAAAAAGAGATGGTGCGCGCGATGCTGTCGGAATCGCTGCAGGCCGTCATCTCGCAGACCCTGCTCAAGACCAAGGACGGCTCGGGCCGGGTCGCCGCCCACGAGATCATGATCGGCACCCCGGCCATCCGCAACCTGATCCGCGAAGCCAAGATCGCCCAGATGTATTCGGCGATCCAGACCGGCAGCAGCGTCGGCATGCAGACCCTCGACCAGAACCTGACCGACCTGGTGCGCCGCAACGTGATCTCGAGCGCCGCCGCCCGCGCCGCCGCCAAGATCCCCGAAAACTTCCCGGGCTAAAGGACATCATGGAACGCGACCAGGCCTCCAAATTCATGTTCGACCTGCTGCGCCTGATGGTCAGCAAGGGCGGGTCGGATCTGTTCATCACCGCCGGCTTCCCGCCCGCGATCAAGATCGACGGCAAGATGACTCCGGTCTCGAACCAGCCGCTCACCGGCGGCCACACGGCCGACCTGGCGCGCGCCATCATGAACGACAAGCAGGCCGCCGGCTTCGAGCTGAGCAAGGAATCGAATTTCGCGATCAGCCCGGGCGACCTGGGGCGCTTCCGCGTCTCGGCCTTCATGCAGATGGGCTGCGTGGGCATGGTGCTGCGGGTGATCACCACCACCATCCCGAAGTTCGAGGACCTCGAACTGCCCGAGGTGCTCAAGGACGTGATCATGACCAAGCGCGGCCTGGTGATCATGGTCGGCGCGACCGGCTCGGGCAAGTCGACCACGCTGGCGGCGATGGTCGGCTACCGCAACGAAAACAGCTACGGCCACATCATCACCATCGAGGACCCGGTCGAATTCGTCCACCCGCACCGCAACTGCGTGATCACCCAGCGCGAAGTGGGCGTGGACACCGACAGCTTCGAGGCCGCGCTCAAGAACTCGCTGCGCCAGGCCCCGGACGTGATCCAGATCGGCGAGATCCGCGACCGCGAGACCATGGAGCACGCGATCGCCTTCGCCGAGACCGGCCACCTGTGCCTGGCCACCCTGCACGCCAACAGCGCCAACCAGGCGCTCGACCGCATCATCAACTTCTTTCCGGAAGAGCGCCGCCAGCAGCTGCTGATGGACCTCTCGCTCAACCTCAAGGGCCTGATCTCGCAACGCCTGGTGCCGAAGAAGGAAGCCAAGGGCCGGGTGGTGGCGATGGAAATCCTGCTCAATTCCCCGCTGATCTCGGACCTGATCTTCAAGGGCGAAGTGCACGAGATCAAGGAGATCATGAAGAAGTCGCGCGAGCTCGGCATGCAGACCTTCGACCAGGCCTTGTTCGACCTCTACGAGGCCGACAAGATCAGCTACGAGGACGCGCTGCGCAATGCCGACTCGGTCAACGACCTGCGCCTGAACATCAAGCTCAACAGCAAGCACGCGAAGAACCGCGACTTCTCGATCGGGACCGAGAACCTCGGGCTGGTATAAGGGCGCCAAGCGGAGCCCTTTCCTGCCGCGCGACGATGCGTCACGGCGCGGCCGCGCGGCGCTAGCGGCTCAGCTCCCGCCAGGGTGCAGGATGACCTTGGTCCAGCCGTGGTCGCGCTGGTCGAAGTGCTGGTAGGCGTTGGGCGCCTCCTCCAGCGTCAGTTCATGGGAAACGATGAACGAGGGTTTGGCGCGGCCGGCGTGGATCAGGTCGCGCAGTTGCCGGTTGTAGGCCTTGACGTTGCACTGCCCGGTGGCGACACGCTGCCCCTTGAACCAGAGCTTGCCCCACTCGAGCGCGAGCTTGCCTTCTTTCTCCAGTGCGTCCGGGCTGCCCGGATCCTGGGGAATGAAGACGCCGACCACGCCGATCCCGCCGGTGAACTTCACTGAGTTGATCAGGTTGTTCATGGTCAGGTTGGGACGCTCCTCGCGGTGATGGTGGTGGTCGTGGCATTGGTAGCCGACGCATTCGCAACCCACGTCGGCGCCCATCCCATGGGTCAGGTCCAGCACGCGCTGCACCGGATCCTCCTTGGAATAATCGATCGCGATCGCGCCGATCGACTCGGCCAGCTTCAGCCGGTCGGAGTGGCAGTCGACCACCATCACGCTGCAGGCGCCCTTGATCATCGCCGAGTGGGCGGCCATCAGCCCGACCGGTCCGGCGCCATAGATCACGACGGCATCACCCGGGCGCATGCCGGCCAGTTCGGTGGCGTGCCAACCGGTCGGGAAGATGTCGGCGCACATGACGTAGTCGGACTGTTTGCCTTCCGCGTCCGGCGGCAGCTTCAGGCACATGAAGTCGGCCCAGGGCACGCGCAGGAACTCGGCCTGCCCACCCTGCCAGGGCCCCATGTCGGCGAAACCGAAAGCGCCCCCGGCCACACCGGGTTCGTTTGCCTTGAGGCAGTACGCGGTCAATCCGCGCTCGCAATTCTTGCAGTGGCCGCAGCTGATGTTGAAGGGCATGCACACCCAATCGCCGGGCTTGAGCCGCTCGACCGAGGGACCGACCTCCATCACTACCCCGAGGTTTTCGTGGCCGAACACGCGGCCCTGCTCGAAATCGGTCCGGCCTTCATACATGTGCAGATCCGAACCGCAGATGTTGGTGCTGGTAATTCTGATGATGGCGTCAAGCGGACGTTCGATCTTGGGATCGGGGACGTTCTCGACAGCTACCTGATTGGGACCACGATAGACGACAGCTTTCATCATGTTCTCCTGTTCTCCCAGGATTCCTCGCGCCGCATTTATCGGACGCAAGGGAGCCCGGGGCCTGATAGGAAGCCCACGGATGCCCGCGGGAACGGACAGCCACCGTCAAGCGATCCCGCAATCGGGTAGCATAGAAAGCATTAGGGGCCGTACTCGCGAGTGTCAATACAGGACCAAAAGTATTTTTTCGCTGTTTTCTAAGCGTCCACTATTTCATCGAAAGTTTTCCAGACCGGACTGGGGCATGAGCGGCCCCAGTCCAGCTCAGAACTCTTCCCAGTCTCCCGCCGCCGCCGTGGCACGCGCACTCGACTTCGCTTGCGCGGCAGGCGCCGGGCGCGCCGCCGGCAGCGACTTGCGGTGTGCCGCCGCCAGGGTCGCGCCGGCCTTGGCCGAAGCGCGCGCCAGCACCGCCTGGGCCATGCCGTCGACCTTGAACACGCTGACGATCTCGGCCAGCTTGGCGGCCTGGTTCTGCATCGATTCCGAGGCGGCCGCCGCTTCTTCGACCAGGGCCGCGTTCTGCTGGGTCACCTGGTCCATCTGGGTGATCGCCACGTTGATCTGCTCGATTCCCGAAGCCTGCTCGGTGCTGGCCAGGTTGATCTCGACCATGATCTCGCGCACGCGCCCGACGCTGGCAACGATCTCGCTCATCGTCGTGCCGGCCGTGTTCACCAGGCTGCTCCCGCTCTCGACCTTGGCGACCGAATCGCCGATCAGGGTCTTGATGTCCTTGGCCGCCAGGGCCGAGCGTTGGGCCAGGTTGCGCACCTCGCTCGCCACCACGGCGAAGCCGCGTCCCTGCTCGCCGGCGCGCGCCGCTTCCACCGCCGCGTTCAGCGCCAGGATATTGGTCTGGAAAGCGATGCCGTCGATGACGGCGATGATGTCGACGATCTTGTTGGCCGACTCGTTGATGCGGGCCATGGTGTCGACCACTTCGCCGATCACGTCGCCGCCGCGGGCCGCGATCGAGGACGCGGTCTCGGCCAGCGTGTTGGCCTGGCGCGCGCTGTCGGCGTTCTGCTTCACGGTCGAGGTCAGCTCTTCCATCGAGGAGGCGGTTTCCTCCAGCGACGAGGCCTGCTCTTCGGTGCGCGAGGACAGGTCCTGGCTGCCCGCCGCCACCTGGGCCGAGGCGGTGGCAATGGTCTCGGTGCTGTTGCGCACTTCGGTGACGATGGCCGCCAGGCTGTCGCGCATGGTCTTCATCGCGCACAGCATGCTGTCGCTGTCGTTGTTGCGCAGCTGGATGGGCACGGTCAGGTCGCCGCCGGCGATCCTGGCCGCGATACCGGCCGCATCGCCAGGCTCGCCGCCGAGCTGGCGCACCAGCTGGCGGGCGATCAGGAGCGCCAGCACGATCCCGAGCGCGAGCGCGGCCGTGAGCGCGACCACGATCAACTGGCGCGAGGCCGCGTACAGCAGGTCGCCGTCGCGGCTGGCCTGCTTGCCGCCCTCGATGTTCATGTTCACGATGGTTTCCAGGTCGGCGCTCGCTTCGTCGAACTGGCGTTGGGAATTACCGCGGATCAGGGCCTTGGCCTCGTCGTTCTGGTTGGCGCGCGACAGGCCGATCACCTTCTTGTGCTCGGCCAGGTACTCATCCCAGTTCTTCTGGAAAGCCTCGTAGGCGCGGCGTTCCTCCTCGGTGCTGATCAGTTTGGCGTAATCGGCGCGGGTACGCTCCACCAGCGCCGTGATGGCCGCGATATTCTGTTCATACGCCGCCATTTCCTGTTCGGAGGTCGAGAGGATGTGCTGCAGCTCGGCGGCGCGGAAGTCGGAGGTGGCGGTGTTCAGTGCGCTGGCATGGCGCACGCTGGGCATCCAGTTGACTTCCATGTCGGTCGAGGTCTGGTTGACCCGCCCGAGCTGGACGATCGCCAGCGCGCCGACGAAGAGCGTGAGCGCCAGTACGATGCCGAATGCGGTGAGCAGCTTGGCGCCTACCTTGAGTTGATTGAACCATTGCATGGCGATTCCCTCGGATATCTGTCTAATGTGTGTGTGGAGGAGCCGCCGCCGGTGATGACGGTAGGTGTCGGTGCTGCGGAGATGGGGCAGGAAAACCGGAAGCGGCGTCCGACCGGCGCGATGCGGCGGCTCGGAGAGACACGGCCATGGGTGCGGGACGGGAGCATGGTCCGGCGCAGGCGGAGGTGCCCAGGCACTGTAGCAGAGATATCCGACAAAAAGCTGGGTGGTTGTATAACCACCACATCAATGTGGGTATTCCACGTCGAGCCGCGTTCAGGCAGCCCACGCGCGCATGCCGTACACTCTTGTCTTTATCCCAACGAGAGGTATCCCATGAACGCATTCGACTTCGAGGCCACCGCGCTCGATGGCAGTCCGGTGGCGCTCTCGCGTTACCAGGGCAAGGCGCTGCTGATCGTGAACACCGCCAGCGAATGCGGCTTCACGCCGCAGTACAAGGGACTGGAAGAACTTCACCGCCGTTATGGCGAGCAAGGCCTGGTGGTGATGGGCTTCCCCTGCAACCAGTTCGGCAAGCAGGAGCCGGGCAGCGAGGCCGAGATCGGCGCCTTCTGCGAGAAGAATTACGGGGTGAGCTTCCCGATGTTCGCCAAGGTCGAGGTCAATGGCGACGATGCCCACCCGCTGTTCAAGTTCCTGAAGGGCGAAGCCCCCGGCGTGCTGGGCACGGAGGCCATCAAGTGGAACTTCACCAAGTTCCTGGTCGACAAGGACGGCAAGGTCCACAAGCGCTACGCGCCCCAGACCAAGCCGGAAGAACTGGGCAGCGACATCGAGAAGCTGCTCGCCTGATGCTTACTGCGGCGTGAAGCGGATCGCCTGGCCGCCGCCGGGCGCGAGCTTCAGTTGCAGGGTGTCGCCAGCGCCCACCAGCTTCGATTCGACCACCAGGTCGAAGCGGCGCTCGCTGCGGTAGTCGGCGGCGTCGCCGTCGCGGTAGATCTCGGCCTTGTAGCGCTTGTCCTTGTCGAGGAAGTCGAGCGGCAGCGCCAGGGTGCGCGCCTGGCCGTCGGTGACGGAGCCGACGTACCAGTCCTGCGAGCGGCGGTCCTTGCGCGCGATGGTCGCGTACTCGCCCACCGCGCCGTGGATCACGCGGGTGTCGGCCCAGTCGGCCGGCACGTCGCGGATGAACTTGAAGGCCTGCGGGTACTTCTCGTAGTTCTCCGGCAGGTCGGCCGCCATCACCAGCGGCGAATAGATCACCACGAAGTTGGCCAGCTGCTTGGCCTGGGTCGAATTGAACACCTTGCCGTCCGCGCCCACCAGGCTCAGGACGCCCGGCGTGTAGTCCATCGGGCCGCTCAGCATGCGGGTAAACACCAGTTTCGCCTCGTGGTCCACGCTGTTGGGCGGATTGCCCCAGGCGTTGTACTCCACACCGCGCGCGCCCTCGCGCGTCATCCAGTTGGGGTAGGTGCGGCGCAGGCCGGTGTCCTTCACCGGTTCGTGGGTGTCGATCGCGATGCGGTGCTTGGCTGCCTCGGTGACCGCTTTCAGGAAGTGACGCACCCCGTCCTGCGAATCGTAGTGGCCGTAGCGCGGCTTGCCGTCGCGGCCAGGCAGCAGCGCGCTGCCCGCCTCGTGCACATAGCCCGACTTGACGCTGTCCACGCCGTGCTTGGCGTAGAGCTTGTAGGCGGCCGTCATCTGCTTCTCGTAGGCCGGGATGTTGGCCCCGGTCTCGTGGTGGCCGATCAGGCGCACGCCCTTGGACTTGGCGTAGGCGGCCAGGCCGGGCAGGTCGAAGTCCGGGTAGGACCTGGTGAAGCTGAAGTCGGCGCCGCCGTGGCCCCAGTCGCTTTCCCAGCCCAGGTTCCAGCCCTCGACCAGCACGCCGCGGAAGCCATGCTTGGCGGCGAAGTCGATGTAGCGCCTGGTGTTCTCCGTGTTGGCCGCATGCTTGGGGCCGGCGTTCCAGGTGCCCTTGTTCAGGTGCATCTCCCACCACACGCCCACGAACTTGGCCGGCTGCACCCAGGAGACGTCGCCCAGCTTGTTCGGTTCGTTCAGGTTCAGGATCAGGTCGGACATGTACAGTCCCGCCGCGTTGTCGGCGATCTGCAGGGTGCGCCAGGGCGTGTGGAAGGCGCCGCGGCGCACCACGGCCGGGCCGTAGGACGAAGGCGCGAGCATGGCGCGCAGCTTCTGGCCCTCGACCTTGCGCAGCCACATCGAGGCGTAGTCGACCAGGGCCGCCTCGTGGAAGGCGATGTGGGTGCCATCGTCCAGGCGCAGGGTGAGCGGGGTGTTGGCGGTGCCGATCTCGGCCAGCGGCGCCTTGCGCACCTCTTCTTCCAGGCCAGGCAGCTCGGCGGCCGGGATCCACCAGGCGGTCGCCGGCCTGGCCACGGTGAACTCGGTCAGCTCGTCGAGGATCTCGACTTCGCGCAGTTGCGGCTGCTCTGGGAATTCGTAGCGGAAGCCGATGCCGTCGTCGTAGATGCGGAACACGATGGCGAGGCGGCGGTTGTTGCGGTTCTTCTGCTCGACCTCGACCCGCAGTTCGCGGTAGCGGTTGCGCACGAACTGGCGCTCGCCCCAGGGCTGCTCCCAGGTGGCGTCATGCTCGCTGGTGCTTTTCTTGACCAGGCTGAAGCCGCCGTCCAGCTTCTGGGCGTTGGCCAGGTTGAAGCCCAGGCGCGAAGGGGTGATGACGTCCTTGCCGCGGCGCTTCACGCCATAGGCCAGCTTGCCGTTGCCCTCGAGCTGGACCTCGACGCTCAGGACCTCGCCCGGCGAGCTGGCGTTGGCGATGATCTGCTGCGCCCAGGCGGGCAAGCTCAGCGTGAGGGCGGCCGCCATCAGGGCGGCATTGCGGCGAAGGCGCATGCGGAAGTCTCCTTATCGTTGTCGGTGGTCGCGGCGGCGAAAGTATTAGGTAATAAAACTACCTGGCTGCCGCGAGAACTCAGCCGATGATAAGGGAATTCTTGTAATTCGACTACTAACGGCCGTGCGGAAAAGCCGTCATTACGCAGGAATGCCTCAGCGGGTGCGCGCTTCAGCGGGTGCGCACCTCGGCGGCCGCATGCGTGGTGCAGGCGCGGTGCACGTTGTCGAGGAAGCGCGCCGCTTCCGACAGCGACAGCCCGGCCGGCAGCAGCCGGGCCAGCCCCTCCTCCTGGCTCACGCGGTCCAGGCCGAAGGCGATGGCGCGCGAGATGTCGCGCGCGCGCCGGCCGTCGCTGTTGTAGAGGGCGTCGTAGACGCCGACTTCCTCCCACAGCGGCACCAGCCCTGGGCTGGTCGTATCCTCGAACACGACCGCGGGCGGCAAACCCTCGTCCTCGCGCAGGAGCTGGAATACGTAACTCATGATCGCCTCTTGCTTGTTTCACCTTGCAGACAGGGCGCGATCCTACCATCTCCGCAGCCCGCCTGCCGGACGCGCCGCGCGTCTGCTCAGCCGGCGGGCGAGGCGGCCGCCGAAGTGGCCGACAAGGTGGCTGGTGTGGCCAGCACGCGGTCGAGCAGCTCGATCCAGTGGCTGACCGGGGTGTCGGTGCCGGACTGCAGGTGGGTCAGGCAGCCGATGTTGGCGGAGACGATTTCCCCGGCGCCGGTGGCGGCCAGGCTGGCCAGCTTGCGGTCGCGCAGTTCGTGCGCGATCTCCGGATGCAGCACGGAGTAGGTCCCGGCCGAGCCGCAGCACAGGTGATTGTCGCCGCACAGCACGACGTCGATGCCGGCCGCCTGCAGCACGCCCTCGACCTTGCCGCGGATCTGCTGGCCATGCTGCAGGGTGCAGGGCGGATGGTAGGCAACGCGCCCGGACAGCCTGCCCTTGAGCTGGGCGGCGATCTGGTCCTGGAACGCGGGCAGGATCTCCGACAGGTCGCGGGTGAGTTCCGAGATGCGCTTGGCCTTGGCCGCATAGGCCGGGTCGTGCGCCAGCAGGTGGCCGTATTCCTTGACCGTGACGCCGCAGCCGGAGGCGGTCATGACGATGGCCTCGACCTGGGTGACGTAGGGCCACCAGGCGTCGATGTTGCGGCGCATGTCGTCCAGGCCGCCGGCCTGGTCGTTCAGGTGGTAGCGCACCGCGCCGCAGCAGCCGGCCTTGGGCGCTACGATCAGCTGCACGCCCAGGGCGTCGAGCACCCGCGCGGCGGCGGCGTTGATGTTGGGGCCCATGGCCGGCTGCACGCAGCCATCCAGCACCAGCATGCGGCGCGCATGCGCGCGCGTGGGCCAGTGGCCGGCCTGGCGGGTCGGCTGGAGCTTGTCGCGCAGGCCCCGCGAGAGCAGCGGGCGCAGCGCCTGGCCGCTGCGGAAGGCCGGCTTGAACAGGCCGCCGCGCGGCAGCAGCGCCTTGAGCGTGGTGCGCTTGATGCGGTCCTGCATGGGCCGCGCCACGCGCTCCTCGACCACGCGCCGGCCAATGTCGATCAGGCGGCCGTACTTCACGCCCGAGGGACAGGTCGATTCGCAGTTGCGGCAGGTCAGGCAGCGGTCCAGGTGCAGCTGGGTCTTGCGGGTCGGCTCGGTGCCTTCCAGCACCTGCTTGATCAGGTAGATGCGTCCGCGCGGGCCATCGAGCTCGTCGCCCAGCAGCTGGTAGGTCGGGCAGGTGGCGGTGCAGAAGCCGCAGTGCACGCAGGCGCGCAGGATCGCTTCGGCTTCCTCGCCCTCGCGCGTGCCCTTGATGAAATCGGCGAGATTGGTTTGCATGTCAGTTCATCCGTCCCGGGTTGAAGATGTGCGACGGATCGAAGGCGTCCTTGAGGCGCGCCTGGATGCGGGCCACGGCCGGCGCCACCGGGTGGAACACGCCCACCCGCTTGTCGCCGCCGCGGAACAGGGTCGCATGGCCGCCGCAGGCGGCGACGGCGCGGCGGATCGTCTCGGCTTCAGCTTCGGCTTCGGCCGCGTCGGCGCCGGCGCGCAGCCAGCGCTGGGCTCCGCCCCACTCGATCAGCTGGGCACCGCCGAGCGCGATCGGCCCGGTGGTGGACGGCACCGACAGCCGCCACAGCGCGCCCTCCCCCGCGAAGAAGGGATGGCGCTGCTCGCGCAGGCTGGCCCAGAACGGGCCGCAATCGGCCATGCGCTCGCCGCCCAGCGTGCGCTCGGCGTGCTCGACCGCCGCTTGGGCGCCGGCCAGGCGCAGGGCCAGCACGCCATCGTGCCAGCAACTGGCCGCGATCGGCAGCGGCTGGCCGCCCCATTCGTTGAGCTTGCGGATGGCCTCGGCCTCGCCCATCCGGAAGCGCAGCGTGGTTTCGGCGAAGGGGCGCGGCAGCACCTTGACCGAGATCTCGAGCAGCAGGCCGAGCGTGCCGAGCGAACCGGCGAGCAGGCGCGAGACGTCGTAGCCGGCCACGTTCTTCATCACCTGGCCGCCGAAGGACAGCACCTCGCCCTTCCCGTCCAGCAGCTTGGCGCCCAGCACGAAGTCGCGCAGCGCCCCGCTTGCCGCGCGGCGCGGGCCGGACAGGCCGGCCGCCACCATCCCGCCGAAGGTCGCGCCTTCGCCGAAATGCGGCGGCTCGAAGGCCAGCATCTGGCGGCGCTCGGCCAGCGCCGCCTCGATCTCGGCCAGCGGCGTGCCGCAGCGCGCGGTGATCACGAGTTCGGTCGGCTCGTAGTCGACGATGCCGCTGTAGGCGCGGGTGTCGAGGATCTCGCCCTCGAGGCGCTGGCCGTACCAGTCCTTGGTGCCGCCGCCGCGGATGCGCAGGCTGCGCTTCTCGAGGCTGGCCGCGCGCACGCGCTCCTGGAATTGTTCGATCGACTGCATGGTGGTGCTCTCAAAAACGCGGCAGCTCAGGGAAAGGCAGCTCGCCATGGTGGACGTGCATCTTGCCGAATTCGGCGCAGCGGTGCGGGGTCGGGATCGCCTTGTCGGGGTTGAGCAGCATCGGCGGATCGAAGGCGCGCTTGAGCGCGAAGAAGGCGTCCAGCTCCTTGCGCGTGAACTGCACGCACATCGAAGTGATCTTCTCCATGCCCACCCCGTGCTCGCCGGTGATGGTGCCGCCCACTTCCACGCACAGGGCCAGGATCGCCGCCCCGAAGGCCTCGGCGCGATCGAACTCGCCCGGCTGGTTGGCGTCGAACAGGATCAGGGGGTGCATGTTGCCATCGCCCGCGTGGAACACGTTCGAGCAGCGCAGGCCGAAGGCGCGCTCCATCTGCTCGATCCCCGAGAGCACGCGCGCCAGCTGCTTGCGCGGGATGGTGCCGTCCATGCAGTAGTAGTCGGGCGAGATGCGGCCCGCCGCCGGGAAGGCGTTCTTGCGGCCGGACCAGAAGCGCACGCGCTCCGCTTCGCTCTGCGAGACGGCGATCGCGCTGGCGCCCGCCTCCCTCAGCACGGCGCTCATGCGTTCGATCTCCTCGGCCACCTCGAGCGCGGTGCCGTCGGCCTCGCACAGCAAAATGGCGGCGGCGTCCAGGTCGTAGCCGGCCTTCACGAAGGGTTCGACCATGCGCACCGAGGTGCGGTCCATCATCTCCAGGCCGGCCGGGATGATGCCGGCCGCGATCACGTTGGCCACCGCGTTGCCGGCCGTGACCACGTCGTCGAAGGAGGCCATGATGACCTGGGCGACGGCGGGTTTCGGCACCAGCTTGACGGTCACCTCGGTGACGATGCCGAGCATGCCTTCCGAGCCGATGAACACGGCCAGCAGGTCCAGGCCCGGCGCGTCCAGGCTGGCGCCGCCCAGCTCCACGATCTCGCCCTCGATGGTCGCGACGCGCACGCGCAGCACGTTGTGCACCGTCAGCCCGTACTTGAGGCAGTGCACGCCGCCCGAATTCTCGGCCACGTTGCCGCCGATGGTGCAGGCGATCTGCGAGGACGGATCGGGCGCGTAGTACAGGCCGTGCGGCGCTGCGGCCTCCGAGATGGCGAGGTTGCGCACGCCCGGCTGGACCACCGCCGTGCGCGCATAGGGGTCCACCTTGAGGATGCCGTTCATGCGCGCGGTGGAAATCACCACGCCGTCGGCGATCGGCAGCGCGCCGCCCGAGAGCCCGGTGCCGGCGCCGCGCGGCACGATCGGCACGGCCAGTTCGCGGCAGACCTCCATGATCGCCAGCACCTCGGCCTCGCTGGACGGCAGGGTGACGATCAGGGGCAGCTGGCGGTAGGCGGCCAGGCCGTCGCATTCGTAAGGGCGGGTGTCTTCGGGGTCGGACAGCACGCGGCCATGCGGCAGGCGCGCGCGCAGCGCGCTGGCGACCTGGTGACGCCGGGCGTCGACGGAGGGGGTGGGCGCGGAAGTAGAGACTGGCATGCTCCGATTGTAAGCACAATCGCCGCGATTTGGCGTATGCTCGGGTATCGTTTTTTCAAGACTGTACATAAGACAACATCATGGGTAACCGACTTTCAAAAATCTCGACCCGCACCGGCGACGACGGCAGCACCGGCCTGGGCGACGGCAGCCGCACCGGCAAGGACAGCGCGCGCGTCCACGCCCTCGGCGAAGTCGACGAACTGAACTCCTTCGTCGGCCTGCTGCTGTGCGAAGAGATGCCCGACACCCTGCGCGAAGAGCTGGTGACGATCCAGCACGACCTGTTCGACCTGGGCGGGGAGCTGTGCATTCCCGGTTACCAGCTGATCAAGGAAGAGCACGTGGCGCGCATCGACGGCCTGGTCGAGAAGTACAACGCCGACCTGCCGGTCCTGAAGGAATTCATCCTGCCGGCCGGCTCGCGCGCGGCCTCGCTGGCCCACGTCTGCCGCACCGTGTGCCGCCGCGCCGAGCGCGCCATCGTGGCCCTGTCCAGGGCCGAACAGATCAACGCCCACCCGCGTCAATACGTGAACCGCCTGTCGGACCTGATGTTCGTGCTGGCGCGCGTGCTGAACCGCCATGCCGGCGGCAGCGACGTGCTGTGGCAGCACGAGCGCAAGCGCTGATCGCGAACAGGACCGAAAGGAGACGCGGGCGGTGGACGATTTCATCGGTGTATACGACGGCGCCCTGAGCGCCGCGCAGTGCGACGCGCTGGTGGCGCGCTTCGAGGCCAGCGACAAGGTGGCGCGCGGACGCACCGGCCAGGGCGTGGACGTGCAGAAGAAGGACAGCTACGACCTCACGATCACCGCCTTGCGCGAGTGGGACGACGCGACCGGCCTGCTGCTGCAGACCATGTCGCGCCACCTCGAGGACTACATCGACCGCTACCGCATGCTGGTCATGGGCTCGCTCTCGCCCACGCTGGCCCACCCGCGCAGCGGCCAGCCGACCGTGCTCAGCCTCGAGAACTTCGACGAAGTGGGCAAGCCCAACCTCGAAGACCTGATGCGCACCCTGTACAGGCCGGGCAGCGTCAACCTGCAGAAGTACCTGCGCGGCACGGGCGGCTACCACCACTGGCATTCCGAGATCTATCCGCAGAACGCAACCTGCGAATCGCTGCACCGGGTGCTGCTGTGGCAGTTCTACCTGAACGACGTCGAGGAAGGCGGCGAGACCGAATTCCTCTACCAGCAGCGCAGCATCGCGCCGAAGAAGGGCCGGCTGGTGATCGCGCCGGCCGGCTTCACCCACACCCACAAGGGCCATGTGCCCAGAAGCGGCGACAAGTACATCGCCACCTCCTGGATCCTCTACCAGCGCGCCGAAACCCTGTTCGGCCAGGGTTGAACGCATGCACCAGCCTGGTGCATGCATGTGCTAAGAAAGTACGATAAGTAGTCAGAAAATTCTTATATATGTTCGTAAACGAACTGAATTTTCCAAAAATAAACTTGTCATAAAATTGTACATACGAATCGTGCGCGGCGAACTGAGCCGTAATATGCATGCTCCCACCCACCCGACGAGGAGATGCTCATGACGTGCACTGCAGTCGTATCAGATGAAGTACCGCCGGCCCGGCCGGCGGCGAGGGGAAGAACGGCGGCGCTGGGCAGCGCCGCCCTGCTGGCCGGGCTGCTGGCCTGCCAGCCGGCGCTGGCCCAGACCATCAGCATCCAGCCCACCATGATGGGCGGGGTCAACAACCTGGGCAACAGCAACGGCAACGCGGCCGGCGCCAACATGATCACCGGTCTCACCGACGGCAAGCTGTACAACAGCTACGCTGTGTTCTACATCCCGCCCGGCGAATACGAGAAGGCCAGCCTGAGCTTTTCTTCCTTCGCTCCCGAAGGCTCGCTGTTCCCCGAAAGCCGCATCGGCATCTTCGACGTCTCCACCTACTACATGCAGTTCGCCGACACCTTCCGCCCCGGCGTGGAGGCCTATGCCGACCTGGGTTCCGGCATCCAGTACGGCAGCGCCCTGCTCGGTTCGGGCCCGGCCGAGGTGACGCTCTCGGGCGGCGCCCTGTACGACATCAACGCCACCGCGGGGCGCTACTTCATGCTGGGCTTCACCAGCTTCACCGCCAACGCCCTCGGCATCGGCGCCGAAGGCGAACAGCTCACCGTCATCAACGGCGTGGGCCGCCCTCCTCCTCCCTTCTACCTCCAGCTCGACATCGCCGCGCCGGTGCCCGAACCCTCGGCCTGGGCCATGGGCGGCGCCGGCCTGCTGCTGCTCGGCCTGCGCGCACGCCGACGGCAGGCGCGAACACCCGCCCTGTCCTGAAGCACGGGCCTGACCGGGCCCACCGAACCTGACTCCGCTATCGATGCGCCCGTACGCCGGGCGCCGCATCCGTTCGCACTTTTTTTGGAAGGACATCATGAACACCCCGTTTCGACGCATCTTCCACAGCGCCCTGCTCGGCCTGTGCCTGGCGGCCGCCGCGCCCCTGCACGCCGAGACCATCGACTTCGATACCCTGGCGCCGCAGGCGCTGCACGTGGGGCAAAGCATCGCCGCCGGCGGCTACCTGTTCCGCGGCGATTCCGGATTCGCCGACGCCCTGCCGACCGACCTGGTCGGCGGCATCCTCGACGGCGGCAGCGGCGCCTGCGTCTGGCTGCACTGCCCCGAGGGCGCCAGCGGCAGCTACCTGGCCGGCCTAAACGACGGCGTGGTGGTGATCGAACGCGCCGACAGCGCCGCCTTCTCGATCAGCGCCCTGTCGGCCTCCTTCATCGGTCCCTATGCCGGCGCCATCTACCCCTTCGTGCCCGGCATCCTGCGCCTGGAGGGCTTCCGCGCCGACAGGAGCTCGGTCTTGTTCGACATCGAGCTGCCGGCGCTCGGCAAGGAGCTGTCCTTCGCCGACTACAGCACCGGCGCCTTCGCCAGCGAGCAGTTCGTCGCGCTGGCCCTGTTTGCCTTCGCCTGCAACCAGGACGGCGCCTGCTTCGCCTTCCAGACCAACGAGGGCCAGTTCGCGGTCGACAATCTGGAGCTGGTCAGCGCGGTGCCCGAGCCGGGCGCCTGGATCATGCTTGGCGTCGGGCTGCTCGGACTGTTCGCCTATCGCCGCCATGACCGCAAAGCCGTGCGCGAGGTGAAGGAATGAAGCCGCGCCTGTCTTCCACCGTCCTGCTGGGCGTGCTGCTGGCGCCCCTGCTCCAGGCCGGCGCCGCCGATACCCGCCGCCCCTACATCGTGCGCCTGGCCGACGCCCCGGTGGCGTCCTACCAGGGTGGCGTGGACGGCCTGGCCGCCACCCGCACGAGCGCCGGCCGCCGCCTCGACCTGAGCTCGGCCCCGGTGCAGCTGTACGCCGACTACCTGCGCCAGCGCCAGGCCGGGGTCCAGGCCACGGTGGCGTCCGCGCCAGTGCTGCATACCTACCAGCTGGTGTTCAACGGCTTCGCCGCCCTGCTGACCGACGAGGAGGTGCGCCGCCTGAAGGCCAGCCCGGAGGTGGCCGCGATCTCGGCCGACGAGCCGCGCCGCCTGCACACCAGCTACACCCCGACTTTCCTCGGCCTGGACCGCCCGGACGGCCTGTGGAACCGCGCCGGCGGCGCCGACAAGGCCGGCGAGGACGTCATCATCGGCATCATCGACAGCGGCCTGTGGCCGGAGAACCCCGCCTTCGCCGACCGCGTCGACGCGGCCGGCAAGCCGACCTTCGACAACAGCGGCGCCCTCGCCTACGGCCCGCCACCCGCCCACTGGCAAGGCGAATGCCAGACCGGCGAGGCCTTCACGGTGGCCCACTGCAACAACAAGCTGATCGGGGCGCGCTATTTCGACGCCACCTTCCGCGCCGCGATGGAAGCCAGCGGCGGCGAGATGTCCTGGACCGACTTCCGCTCGCCGCGCGACTCGATCGGGGGCGCGCTCGGCAGCGGAGGCCACGGCACCCACACCGCCAGCACGGCGGCCGGCAACCACGGCGTCCAGGCGGTGAGCGGCGGGGTCGCCTTCGGCGCCGTGTCGGGCATGGCGCCGCGCGCGCGGGTGGCGGCCTACAAGGTGTGCTGGAGCTACGCGGATCCGGGCAGCGAAAAGGGCAACGAGGTGAGCTGCTGGACCGGCGACAGCATTCGCGCCATCGAGCAGGCCGTGGCCGACGGCGTGCACGTGCTGAACTATTCGATCAGCGGCGGCTTCACGGTCGCCGATCCGGTCGAGCAGGCCTTCCTGCACGCCTCCAACGCCGGGGTCTTCGTCGCCGCCTCGGGCGGCAACGCCGGCGCGCCCCAGGCCGTGACCCACGTCAGCCCCTGGCTGACCACGGTGGCCGCCTCCACCCACGACCGCTTCATGCAGGCCGAGCTCACGCTCGGCAACGGCGCCAAGTACATCGGCGCGTCGCTCAACGGCAGCGCCCTGCCGGCCGGCACCCCGCTGCTCAACGCCGCCAGCATCGCCCTGCCCGGCGCCGACCCGGCGCGCGCCGCGCTGTGCCCGAGCGCCGGCGCCAACGGCGGCCAGGCGGTGCTCGATCCGGCCAAGGCGCGCGGCGCGATCCTGGTGTGCCGGCGCGGCGACAACGCCCGCCTGGACAAAGGGACTGCGGTGCGCGAGGCCGGCGGCGCCGGCATGGTGCTGGTGGACGACGGCGGCGGCCTGGTGGCCGACCCGCAGGCGGTGCCCGCGCTGCACGTGAGCGAGGAAGACGGCGCGGCCATCCTGGCCTATGTGGCCAAGGGCGGGGCCACGGCGGCGCTGGGCAAGTTCACGATCGGGCGGCGCGGCAGCGCCCCGGTGGTGGCGGGCTTTTCCTCGCGCGGGCCGAACCGCTTCGACCCCAACGTGCTCAAGCCCGACCTGGCCGCGCCCGGCGTCGACATCCTGGCCGGCGTCACGCCGGGGCTGAGCCGGGACCAGCACGCCGACCTGGTCAACGGCAGCTTCGCACCGCCGTCGGACTGGGCCATGTACCAGGGCACTTCGATGGCCAGCCCGCACGTGGCCGGCCTGGCCGCGCTGCTGCGCCAGCGCCACCCCGACTGGTCGCCCTCGGCGATCAAGTCGGCGCTGATGACGACCGCCTACGACACCCTGTTCGACGGCCAGTACGGCGAGATGGCGGGCTACGCGCCCTGGGGACAGGGAGCGGGCCACGTCGATCCGAACCGCGCCGACGGCCCGGGACTGGTGTATGCGGCGACGCCCAGCGACTACAGGAAGTACCTGTGCGGCGTGGGCATGGACAAGGAGTGCGGGGAAGGCCGTATCGAGGGCTATGAGCTGAACCAGCCGGGCATCGCGGTCGGCAACGTGGTCGGCACGGTCGTCGTCAAGCGCCGGGTGACCAACGTCGGTTCCACCAGCGCGACCTACACCGGCAAGGTCGAGATGAGCGGCTTCGACGCCGTGCTCTCGCCCTCTTCGCTCACCCTGGCGCCCGGAGAGAGCAAGGACTTCACGCTGTCGCTGACGCGCACCAGCGCGGTCGAGCGCGTGTGGCGGGTCGGCAAGCTGACCTGGACCGACGGCAAGCACGTGGTGCGCAGCCCGATCATCGCGCGCATCGGACGCGACGTGGTGGCGCCGAACATCCTGCACTCCGAGAAAACCAGCGGCAGCAGCATGATCGCGGTGTTCACCGACTTCAGCGGCCGCATGGGGGCGACCCCGCGCGGGCTGCGCGAGATCGAGCGCACCAGCCTGCGGGTCGGCCAGGCGGCGCGCTACGACACGCCGGCGCGGTTGCAGGCGGCCTGCCGCGCCGGGGCGCCCGGGGTCCTGGCGCGGCCGGTGGCGATTCCAGCCGGGACCGCGGTGGCCCTGTTCGAGCTGTTCGACCGCGACACCGGCGCGCCGGGCGAGGACGACCTCGACCTGGCGGTGCTGGGGCCGGACGGCGCCCTGGCCAGCTCCAGCATGGCCAGCGGCTCGAACGAGCAGGCGATCCTGTCGGCCCCGGCGGCCGGCGAGTACCGGGTGTGCGTGGTCGGGCACCGGGCGGCCAACGGTTCGTCGGTCGATTTCGCGCTGTCCTCCGCGCTGGTGGGCGGTGGTGGCGCGGGGAACCTGAGCGCCAGCGTGCCGCCGCGCGTGTACGCGGGCCGGACCGCGACGGTGAACCTGAGCTGGTCGGGGCTGGAGGCGGGCAAGCGCTATGTGGGCGCCCTGCAGTACCTGGGCCGGACCGGGGCGCCGGCGGCGACCACGGTGCTGATGGTGGAGACCGACGATCCGGTGCCGCTGGCGCGCGCGGAACGCGCGGCGCAGGTGGGTGATTCGGGGCGTTGATCAGGCGTTCGCTTCGCCTTGCTGACCGCTAGTCCGCTGCCCTCACACGTCGTTCCGGCGAAGGCCGGAACCCAAGTTTTCATGCGCAGCCACAAGCGTCTCAAAATAGCTGTTGCGCGAGCAAACTTGGGTTCCGGCGGGGCCGCCGAGGCCTGCGCCGGAACGACGGTTTGTGGCAGGTGGCCAAAAAAGGAAAAGCCGTGGGCAGCTCAGGCTGCGCACGGCTTTTTTTTACCGGGCCGGCTTGGGCCGGATTGGACGGCGCTCAGGTATTGTTGACCACCAGCCTCGGCTCCCCACCCGCGAAGCGCTGGCGGATCGAGGCTGCGATGCCCTTGGCGTCCAGGCCCACCGAGGCCAGCAGCGCCGCCGGGTCGCCCTGGTCGATGAACTTGTCCGGCAGGCCCAGGTTCAGCACCGGCTTGGCGATGCCGGCCGCGGCCAGCGCCTCCATCACGGCGGCGCCTGCGCCGCCCATCACGCAGCCCTCTTCCACCGTCACCAGGTAGTCGTGCTCCTTGGCCAGGCGCGCGACCAGTTCGACGTCGAGCGGCTTCACGAAACGCATGTTGGCGACCGTCGCATCCAGCTCCTCGCCCGCCTTCAGGCTCGGGGCGACCATCGATCCGAAGGCCAGGATCGCGATGCCCTTGCCTTCGCGCCGCACTTCGCCCTTGCCGATCTCGATCGAGCTCAGCTCCGGCTGGATCGCCGCGCCCACGCCGGCGCCGCGCGGGTAGCGCACCGCGGCCGGGCCGGGGAAGTGGTAGGCGGTGGTCAGCATCTGGCGGCACTCGTTCTCGTCCGAGGCGGCCATCACCACCATGTTCGGGATGCAGCGCAGGTAGGCCAGGTCGTAGTTGCCGGCGTGGGTCGCGCCGTCGGCGCCCACCAGGCCCGCGCGGTCGAGCGCGAAGGTCACGTCCAGGTTCTGCAGCGCCACGTCGTGGATCAGCTGGTCGTAGGCGCGCTGCAGGAAGGTCGAATAGATCGCCACCACCGGCTTCAGGCCCTCGGTCGCGATGCCGGCGCCGAAGGTCACCGAGTGCTGCTCGGCGATGCCGACGTCGAAGTAGCGCTCCGGGTACTCCTGGTGGAAACGCACCATGCCCGAGCCTTCGCGCATCGCCGGCGTGATGCCGACCAGGCGCTTGTCGACCGCCGCCATGTCGCACAGCCAGTTGCCGAACACCTCGGTGTAGGTCAGCTTGCTCGGCGCGGGCGCCGGCTTGATGCCTTCGGCCGGATTGAACTTGCCGGTGCCGTGGTACAGGATGGGTTCGGCCTCGGCCAGCTTGTAGCCCTGGCCCTTCTTGGTCACCACGTGCAGGAACTGCGGGCCCTTGAGCTTGCGGATGTTCTCCAGGGTCGGGATCAGCGAATCGAGGTCGTGGCCGTCGATCGGGCCGATGTAGTTGAAGCCGAATTCCTCGAACATGGTCGCCGGCACCACCATGCCCTTGGCGTGTTCTTCCAGCTTGCGCGCCAGGTCGAGCACCGGGCCAGGCAGTACGCTCTTGCCCACGTTCTTGGCGGCGGCGTAGAACTGGCCGCTCATCAGGCGCGCCAGGTAGCGGTTCAGCGCCCCCACCGGCGGCGAGATCGACATGTCGTTGTCGTTCAGGATGACCAGCAGGTTGACGTCGTCCTCGACGCCCGCGTTGTTCAGCGCCTCGAAGGCCATGCCGGCGGTCATCGAGCCGTCGCCGATCACGGCGATCGCGTGGCGCTCCTCGCCCTTGAGCTTGGCCGCCTGGGCCATGCCCAGGGCCGCCGAGATCGAGGTCGACGAGTGCGCGGTGCCGAAGGTGTCGTAGATGCTCTCGTCGCGCTTGGGGAAGCCGGACAGGCCGTTCAGCTGGCGCAGGGTGGGCATGCGCTCGCGGCGGCCGGTCAGGATCTTGTGCGAATAGGTCTGGTGGCCCACGTCCCACACGATGCGGTCGTGCGGGGTGTTGAACACGTAGTGCAGCGCGATCGTCAGTTCGACCGTACCCAGGTTCGAGGACAGGTGGCCGCCGGTCTTGGAGACGGAATCGAGCAGGAACTGGCGCAGCTCGTGGGCGAGCGGGGTCAGTTGCGTGCGCGGGAGCTGGCGCAGGTCGGCGGGGTCGTTGATGGTTTCTAGCAGTTTCATTTAGGCCTTCCGCTGCACGATCAGGTCCGCGAGTTCGCGCAGCCGCAGTGCTTGTTCTCCGAATGGCGCCAGCGCCTCATGCGCTTCGCGCCGCAATTGCTCGGCCAGGGCCCGCGACGGCTCCAGCCCGAGGATCGACACATAGGTCGGCTTGTTGTCCGCCGCATCCTTGCCGGCGGTCTTGCCCAGCGTGGCCGAATCGGCCGTCGCATCGAGCACGTCGTCCACCACCTGGAAGGCCAGGCCGATGGCCTTCGAATACGTGGCCAGCGCTTCCAGCTCGCGCGGGGCCAGGTCGCGGCCCGCGAGCGCGCCCAGGATCACCGAGACGCGCAGCATGGCGCCGGTCTTGAGCTGGTGCATGCGCTCGAGTTCCTCGCGCGTGAGCGCCAGGCCGACGCTGTCCAGGTCGATCGCCTGGCCGCCGCACATGCCGCTCGAGCCGGCCGCTTCGGCCAGCAGGCGCAGCATGCCCACCAGGCGCGCCGGCGGCAGGCTGTCCGCCTCGGCCAGCACCTGGAAGGCCTGGGCCTGGAGGGCGTCGCCCACCAGCAGCGCGGTCGCCTCGTCGTAGGCCACGTGCACCGTCGGCTTGCCGCGGCGCAGGGCGTCGTCGTCCATGCAGGGCATGTCGTCGTGCACCAGCGAATACACGTGGATCATCTCCACCGCCGCCGCCACCCGCGCCAGGGCGCGGCGCTCGGCGCCGAACAGGGCGCCGCTGGCGTAGGCCAGCAGCGGGCGCACCCGCTTGCCGCCGCCCAGGGCCGTGTAGCGCATCGCTTCGTGCAGCTTGCGCGGCACCGCGCCGGCCTCCGGCAGGAAGGCATCGAGCGCCCCTTCGACTTCGGCCTGGACTTCCTGCACCCAGGCGCTGAACGCCACTGCCGTCATTGCCCGCCCTCGTCGCCGTCGTTCGAGAAGGGCTTGAGCATGTCGCCTTCCAGGACCTTGACCTGGGCCTCGACCTTCTCCAGTTGGGCGGCGCAGTATTTCACCAGTTCCGAACCGCGCGCATAGGCCGCGACCGAGGCTTCCAGCGGCAGCTGGCCGGACTCCATCTGGGTCACCAGCTGGGCCAGTTCGGCCATGGCCTGTTCGAAGGATTCGGGCGGCGCCGCGGTAATAGTGTTTGACATAGCCTTTGTTTCGTAGAGGCGCAAGTTGTGCGCCATAGGTCGGTCCAATCGCGTATTTTAGATCAATCCTTCCGCACAGGGGTGCGCACCTTGCAGCATCCACAACTTGCCCGCCAGGCCACATTCTAGCCGAGACCCCTCCCCGCTTATGAAAACAATGCCATTTCGGCAATTTCTGTGCACCCGAGTACCACATTCTCGCGCAGGCCCAAGACTGTAGCGCTTATTACACGGTATAATCTCCGGTTCTGTCCGAAATACCGTATTCCTCAACCGAAACGAAGCCCGATATCGCAGTAGGCCGCTGCCTGGCGCGCCGCACTTTCTTTCCCGGCTTTCGTAAATACTGGTCTTTGGATTCTTTCTCTTCTTTGGTAGTGCTTATTTAAAGGGGGGTTGGGATGTCCGATCTGGCTACCCACGCCAAGCTGGCGCGCTCCGCTCAGCTTCCGGTAAATGTTTACTTTGACGAAGCGCTGCTGCAGCGCGAGATGCAGCAACTGTTTCACAAGGGCCCGCGGTATGTCGGGCACGAATTGATGGTGCCTGAGGTAGGCGATTTCGCGACGCTCGCATCCGAGAACGAAGGCCGCATGCTGGTGCGGAACGCCGCCGGCATCGAAGTCCTGTCCAACGTCTGCCGTCATCGCCAGGCGCTGATGTTCAATGGCCGCGGCAACGCCAAGAACATCGTGTGCCCGCTGCACCGCTGGACCTATGACCTGAAGGGTGAACTGATCGGCGCGCCCCATTTCAGCGAAACGCCCTGCCTGAACCTGTCGAAGTCGCCGCTGCAAAGCTGGAACGGCCTGCTGTTCGAGCAGAACGGCTACAACGTGATGGAGAAGCTGGCCAACATGTCGGTCACCAGGGACCTCGACTTCACGGGCTACATGTTCGACCACGTCGAGATCCACGAGTGCGACTACAACTGGAAGACCTTCATCGAGGTCTACCTGGAGGACTACCACGTCGAGCCCTTCCATCCGGGCCTGGGCAACTTCGTCTCCTGCGACGACCTGAAATGGGATTTCGGCCGCGACTACAGCGTGCAGACCGTGGGCGTGAACCGCGCGCTGCAGAAAGCCGGCTCGCCCGCCTATAAAAAGTGGCAGGAGCAGGTCCTGAAGTTCAACAACGGCCAGCCGCCGAAGTATGGGGCGATCTGGCTGACGCTGTACCCGAACATCATGGTCGAGTGGTACCCGAACGTGCTGGTGGTGTCGACCCTGTGGCCGATCGGCCCGCAGAAGACCCGCAACGTGGTCGAGTTCTACTACCCAGAGGAGTTCGTGCTGTTCGAGCGCGAGTTCGTCGAGGCCGAGCGCGCCGCCTACATGGAAACCGCGATCGAGGACGACGAGATCGCGCTGCGCATGGACGCTGGCCGCAAGATCCTGCTGGCGCGCGGGGTCAACGAAGTCGGCCCCTACCAGTCGCCGATGGAAGACGGGATGCAGCATTTCCACGAGTGGTACCGCTCCAAGCTCGAGCTGTGACCCCAAGGACCTGATGGCTTCTCTCTGGATGCTGTTCGCCAGTTTCGCGTTCGCCGCCATGGGCGCGGGCGTGAAACTGGCCTCCGAGTTCTACTCCACCTCCGAACTCCTCATGTACCGTGGCCTGGTCGGCACGCTCATGCTCATGCTGATGGTGCGCCACCAGGGCGGCACCTTCAGGACACCCTTCCCCAAGGCCCACGTCTGGCGCAGCATCGTCGGCGTCACCTCGCTGTGGCTGTGGTTCTTCGCCATTGGCCGCCTGCCGCTGGCCACCGCCGTCACCCTCAACTACATGGCGCCGATCTGGATCGCCGCCTGGATGTTCGCCATGGGCTGGTGGACCGGGACCAAGCACGCCGAATGGCCGCTGGTGCTGGCGATCGGCATGAGCTTCCTGGGCGTGACCCTGGTGCTGCAGCCGGCAGTCGAGAGCAATCAGTGGGTAGGCGGCCTGGCCGGCATCTGCTCCTCGGTGATCTCGGCCATGGCCTACATGCAGGTGCGCAAGCTCGGCCAGATGGGCGAGCCCGAATACCGCGTGGTGTTCTATTTTTCGCTGACCACGACCCTGGCCGGCCTGGCCGGCACCCTGCTGGGCGACGGTCCCGAGGACGCCGTGTTCCACGGCCACACCGTGGGCAGCGCCATCCTCCTGCTGGCGATCGGTTTCTCGGCCCTGCTGGCCCAGATGGCGATGACGCGCGCCTACCGCGTCGGCAAGGTGCTGGTGGTGGCCAACCTGCAGTACACCGGCATCGTGTTCTCCAGCCTGTGGGGCCTGGCGCTGTGGGGCGACAGCTTCGACTGGCACGTCTGGCTCGGCATCGGCGTGATCCTCGCTTCCGGCATCGCCGCGACGTTCTACAATACGCAGAAGACGGCCCGCGGGGCCGTGCAGGACAAGACCGACCCGATCGCCAGCGAAACCTGAGGAGCCCCATGTACAAGACCCTGATCAGCGCGCCCGAACTGGCCGCCCACATCGACGACAAGAAGTGGATCGTGGTGGACTGCCGCCACGACCTGCTGAACCTGTCCGCCGGCCGCGACGGCTATGCCATCGGCCACCTGCCGAACGCGGTGTTCGGCGACATCGAGACCGAGCTGTCGGGGTCGAAATACGGCGCCGACGGCGCCTTCCGCGGCCGCCACCCGCTGCCGGAGAAGGAGGCGCTGGCCGCGCTGCTGCGCGGCTGGGGCGCCGAAGACGACTCGCAGGTGGTCGCCTACGACGCCCACGGCGGCATGTACGCGGCGCGCCTGTGGTGGATGCTGCGCTGGCTGGGCCACGAGGCGGTGGCGGTGCTGGACGGCGGCATGGCCGCCTGGCAGGCGGCCGGCCTGCCGCTGACCACCGACGTGCCGGCGCGCGCGGCCGGCCGCTTCACGGTGCGCGCGCCCTTCGTGAGCACGGTGGGCGTGGCCGAGGTGGTCGACAACCTGGGCAAGGGCGAGCGGGTGGTGATCGACGCCCGCGCGGCCGACCGCTTCCGCGGCGAGAACGAGACCATCGATCCGGTCGGCGGCCACATCCCGGGGGCGCGCAACCGCTTCTTCAAGGACAACCTGCAGGCCGACGGCCGCTTCAAGGAAGCGGCCCGGCTGCGCGAGGATTTCGCGGCGCTGATCGACGACCCGTCGAAGGCGATCATGCAGTGCGGCTCCGGCGTCACCGCCTGCCACAACCTGCTGGCCCTAGAAGTCGCCGGCATGCCTGGGGCGGCGCTGTATCCCGGCTCCTGGAGCGAATGGGTGGGCGACAAGTCGCGCCCCGTCGCCACCGGCGCGGACTGAGGCGAGGCCTCGCCGACCCGTCGTCCCGGCGCAGGCCGGGACCCAAGTCCTGCCGGGACACGCGCTCCGCCCTGCTAGGCCCCGAACACCTCCACCTTCCGCTGCGCCAGCAGCGGGAGTATTTTCCCCACCAGCAACTCCTGGTAGTGCGCCGACTGCCGGTGCGCTTCCAGCGCCGCCGCATCGCGGTAGCGCTCATACAGCAGCACCCCGCGCGGCAACTCCACCGACTGGTACACCTCATAGCCCGCGCAGCCCGGCTCCAGCATCGACTTCGCCCGCAGCTCCCCGACCAGGCGCAACACCTCGGCCACTTCGCCTTCGTACGGCAACCAGCGCGCCACCACGGTCACTTCGCCCGCGGCGCTCATCGCGCGCCACCCTGCAGCGCCGCGACCAGCGCTTCGCCCAGCGGCGTCGCCGAGGCCGGGTTCTGGCCGGTGATCAGGCGCCCGTCGACCACCACCCTGGACTGCCAGGGCGCGGCCGCGGAATAGTCGGCGCCTTCGGCGCGCAGCGCGTCTTCCAGCAGGAAGGGCACGTCGGCCTGGGCATAGCCCGCTTCCTCCGCGTTCGAGAAGGAGGTCAGCTTGCGGCCGGCGACCAGCGGCGAACCGTCCGCCAGCCTCACCCCGAGCAGCGCCACCGGGCCATGGCAGACGGCGGCCACGATCATGCCGGCATCCCAGGCCTGGGCCAGCGCGCGCTTGACTTCGGGGTCGGTCGCGAGGTCGGCCATCGGCCCCAGCCCGCCGGGAACGAACACGGCGTCGTAGTCGCGCACGTCGACCTCGCTCAGCTTGCGGCTGCGCGCCAGGCGGCGGATCGCCTTGCTGTCGCGGAAAGCGGCCTGGGCCGGGTCGCTGCCGTCATAGCCATCCTCGTGCACCGCGCCGCCCAGGGGCGAGGCGAATTCGACGGCAATGCCGGCCCGCTCGAGCACCTCCCAAGGGTGCGCCACTTCGGGGAAATAATAGCCCGTGGGACGCTTGTTCGGGCCAATCTCGGCTGTGTTTGTCACAATAAACAGTACATGTTTCACGCTCATGATCTTCTCCTTCTCTGCAAGAATCCCGGCACATCCGGTGAGATCAACTATACGAGCGCGAGAAAGGCCCCGGTAGATACTGCTAAGATGACGCAATGTCAAACGAAATCATACAATCCGACGCCGGCGAGCCCTCGCCGATCCTGGACGAGTTGCGCGCGATGGCGGTCTTCGCCACCGTCGTACGCTGCGGCAGCTTCGCCGCCGGCGCGCGCGCCCTGGGCCTGACCCGGGCCGTGGTCAGCCACCACGTGCGCGCGCTGGAAGCCAAGCTCGGGGTGCCGCTGGCCCAGCGCAGCACCCGCAGCTTCAGCCTGACGCCGGCCGGCGAAGCCTTCCGGGTCCATTGCGAGCGCCTGCTGGACGAAGCCCACGACGGCATCCGGGGCATGGAACTGCTGCGCGCCGAGCCGCGCGGCGAGGTGCGCATCACCTGCTCCCACCACTTCGGCAACAAGCGCATCCTGCCCGCGCTGCTGGAATTCCGCCGCCGCTACCCGGCGATCCGCCTGCACGTGGCCATGAACGACGCCAACGTCGATCTGGTCCAGCAGGGGATCGAACTGGCGGTGCGCGCCGGGCCGCTGCCCGATTCCTCGCTGGTGGCGCGGCGCCTGGTGCGCGAGCCGACCATGCTGTGCGCCGCGCCGGCCTACCTGCGCCGCCACCGCATGCCGGCCTCGCCCGCCGAGCTGGAACAGCACCGCTGGGTGGTCTACCCACCGGCCCAGCGCAGCGTGACGGTGCGGGCGGATGGGCGCGAGCTGCAGCTGGCGGTCAGGGGCGACGTCGCCACCGACAGCGCCGCCGCCCGCCTGGCTTTCGTGCTGGCGGGCGAAGGCATCGCGCGCCTGCCGGCCTACGACGCGGCGACGCTGATCGCATCGGGGGAACTGGTCAGGGTGCTGCCCGAGGTGGAGACGGCGCCGCTGGAGATCTTCCTGGTCCACTCGCAACGCATCGGGCCGAGCGCACGCCTGTTGCGCGACTTCCTGCTCGACGCGGGCCGCGACGGCGCCCTGCCCTCTTCATAGGCGGCGCCCAAGGCGCTACACTGCGCGATCACGCACTTCACCACGTCGGACACAGCATGAAGAATCGTTCCCAGGGCGGCTTGGTCTATTCCACCGAAAGCGGGCGCATGTGCCCCAATTGCGGCCAGCCGGTGGCGGCCTGCGCCTGCAAGGCGAGCGGCGCGCCGCTCGGCGACGGCAAGGTGAAGGTGTCGCGCCAGACCAAGGGGCGCGGCGGCAAGTGCGTCACCCTGGTCAAGGGCCTGGCCCTGGATGCGGCCGCGCTGGCGGCGCTGGGCAAGCAACTGCGCAGCGCCTGCGGTTCCGGCGGCACGGTCAAGGACGGGGTGATCGAGATCCAGGGCGACCACTGCGAGCGCCTGATGATGGAGCTGACCAGGCTGGGCCACCCTCCGAAGCTGGCCGGCTAGCCCCTCCCCTCTTCCCTCGCCTTATTTGGCGGAGTACATCCCCGCGTACTTGATCCCGAAATACAGGATGAAGGCATAGCAGGCCGCCGGCAGCAGGAAGGACGCCTGCACGCTCATGAAGTCGGCCAGCGCGCCCTGCGCGAACGGGACGATGGCCCCGCCCACGATGGCCATGCACAGGATGCCCGAGCCCTGGCCCGTGTACTTGCCAAGGCCGTGCAGCGCCATGCTGAAGATGGTCGGGAACATGATCGAATTGAACAGGCCCACCGCCAGGATCGCCCACATCGCCAGGCTGCCCTGGCCGAAGGTCCCGACCAGCACCAGCGCGATCGCCGCCAGCGCGTTGAAGGCCAGGGTCTTGCCCGGGCTGACCACGCGCATCACGGCGAAGCCGATGAAGCGGCCGACCATCGCCCCGCCCCAGTAGATGCTGACGTAGTGGGCCGCGTCCGCGTGCGAGAGGCCGGCGATGTGCGGCTCGCCCAGGAAGTTGATCAGGAAGCTGCCGATGCTCACTTCCGCGCCCACGTAGAGGAAGATGCCGATCGCGCCCAGCACCAGGTGGCGGTGCGCCATGGCCGAGCCGTGGCCTTCGCCCGCCAGCGGCGTGTCTTCCGCCTCGACGATGGTCGGCAGCTTGGCCAGCAGGAACAGCACCGCCAGCACCGCCAGTGCGGCGGCCAGGCCCAGGTAGGGGCCGCGCACGCTGGCCGCCTCGGCCGCCGGGTCGAGCACCGCCGTGGCCGAGGACAGGATCAGCAGGCCGCCCAGCGCGGGGCCGATGGTGGTGCCGAGCGAGTTGAAGGCCTGGGTCAGGGTCAGGCGGCTGGACGCCGTGCGCGCCGGGCCCAGCACCGCCACGTAGGGGTTGGCCGCCACCTGCAGCACCGTGATGCCGGAGGCCAGCACGAAGAAGGCGAACAGGAACAGGCCATAGCCGCTGGAGGCGGCCGGGTAGAACAGCGCGCAGCCGGCCGCCGCGACCAGCAGGCCGGCCACCGCGCCCTTCTGGTAGCCGATGCGGCGGATCAGGGCGCCCGCCGGCAGCGAGACGATGAAGTAGGCGCCGAAGAAGCAGAACTGCACCAGCATCGCCTGCACGTAACTCAGCGTGTAGATCGCCTTCAGGTGCGGGATCAGGACGTCGTTCAGCGAGGTGATCAGCCCCCACATGAAGAACAGGATGGTGACGATCACGAGCGCCCCCGTGTCGCTGCCCTGGCGCAGTTCCGCCGCCCCCGCCGCCGGCGCGGCGGGCGCCTTGTTGAATACCGTGTTTGCCATGCTGTCTCCTGTGGTTGTCAATGCCGGCTCAGTTCAGGCCCGCGGGCGGATTGGGCAGGTCGGCCTTGCGCGTGCCCCAGCCCTTTTCGTCGGGCTGCGGCGCCAGGCGGTAGCTCAGGGTGCCGCTTGAGCTCAGTTGCTCCCAGTCGAGCCAGACCTGGCTGCGCGGACGGCCGTTCCAGTTCACCGACTGCACGAAGCGGCGCTCGCCCGCCTTCGCTTCCGGCGCCTCGATGCGCAGGGTGCGGCCCTGGCCCAGGTCGATCTCGGCGCGCGGGAAGCGCGGCGCATGCAGCAGGAAGCGGCCGCTGCCCGGCGCGTCCGGATACATGCCGAGGGCGCTGAACAGGTACCAGGCCGACATCGTGCCCAGGTCGTCGTTGCCGGTGACGCCGCTCGGGCCGTTGCCGAACAGGGTCTCGGCCGCGCGCAGCACCGTGGTGGTCTTCCACGGCTGGCCCATCAGGGTGTACATCCAGGGCGCGTGCAGGTCGGGCTCGTTGTTCGGGTTGTAGCGGAACTGGGCGTAGTAGCTGTACGGTCCCACCACCCAGGACTTGCGCACCGCCGCCGGGTCGGCCAGCACGGCCTCGTAGTCGAAGAACTGGTCGAGGCGGCGCAGCGCCTGGGGCGTGCCGCCCATGGCGGCGGCCAGGCCAGGCACGTCCTGCGGCACCAGCCACTGGTACTGCCAGGCGGTGCCTTCGTGGAAGCCGTGGTCGCCGCGCGGATCGAAGCCGCTGCCGACGTCGGAGAACCAGCTGCCATCCTCCAGGCGCGGACGCGGGAAGCCGCGCTGGCCGGTCGCTTCGTCGACCACGCTGGCGTCCCAGACCTTCTTCCAGTTCAGCGCGCGCTGCGACAGCGCCTGCGCATCCTTGGCGTGGCCGAGGGCCTTGGCCATGTAGGCCAGCGCGCTGTCGGCGAGCGCGTATTCCAGGGTGGCGGAAGCGCCGTGGTGCGGGTCGGTGTCCATGCCCTTCGAGACGAAGCCGCGGTCGTACTGCACGAAGCCCTGGCGCAGGTAGCTGGGGTTGCCCGCACGTCCCTGGGGACGGATGGCGAAGGGCGG
Organism: Massilia sp. KIM; assembly: GCF_002007115.1. Lineage (NCBI taxonomy): Bacteria > Pseudomonadati > Pseudomonadota > Betaproteobacteria > Burkholderiales > Oxalobacteraceae > Massilia > Massilia sp. KIM. The sequence goes on from NZ_MVAD01000001.1 coordinate 3,187,001, forward strand.
CACGCCGAAGGCGTTCTCGCGCAGCGCGGTCCAGGCTTCTCGCTCGCGGCCCTTGAGGGCGCCGAAGCGCCACAGGTCGACCAGGAAGGGCGTGACCGGATCGCCGGTCATGATGTTGGTCTCGAAGCTGGCGTAGCCCCAGCGCGGCAGCCAGCCGCCCTGTTCGCGGATCTTCAGCACCGAATTGGCGATGTCGCGCGCCCGCTGCGGACGCAGCAGGGCGATCAGCTGGTTCTGGGCGCGGTAGGTGTCCCACAGCGAGAAGAACTCGTAATAGGTCCAGTCGCGGGCGGTGTGGATGGCGTCGTCGTAGCCGCGGTAGCGGCCGTCGGCGTCGTTGCCGGTCAGGGGCTGCAGCAGCGCGTGGTAGAGCGCCGTGTAGAACACGGTGCGGTCGTCGATGCTGCCGCCCTCGATGCGCACGCTGGACAGCTCGCGCTGCCAGGCGTCCAGCGCCTTGGTTCTCATGGCGTCGAACGACAGCGGACGCCCGCCGGCCATGCCCTCGGCCTCGAGGTTGACGCGCGCGCCCTTGGCGTCGACGTGGGAAATCGCGCTCACCGCCGTCACCGCCTGGCCGTTCTTCAGGTCGAAGCTGAGCCAGACGCCGTGCGGCTTGCTGTCGCCCTGCTGGCTCGGCCCGGCCGTGCCCGGCCAGCCGCCGCGGTCGTCCCAGACGCCGTGCGCGACCACGGGCTGGTCGAACACGATGCGGAACCAGGTCGTGTACTTGGCGCCGCCGCAGAAGCTGCGGGTGACGATCTTGCCCTCGACCGCCTGCTTGTCGACGATCTTCACTTCGCTGCCGACCACCGAATGGCGTTCGTTGGCCTGGCCCAGGTTGAGCAGGACGTGGCCCAGGCCCGACTTGTTCGAGAAGGTGTAGCGCTCGGCCGCCGCGCGCGTGAGCGCGGTCGATTCGGCGGTGATGCCGCCGTAGCTGGTCAGGCGCACCTTGTAGTAACCGGCCTGGCCGACTTCGCCCTCGTGGGTGTACTCGGCGGCGTAGCGCTTGTAGTCGAAGCTGGCCGGCTTGCTGGTGTCGAAGTCGCCGCCGGGGCCGATGCGGCCGGTCACCGGCAGCACGGCCAGCTGGCCGCCCTGTTCCCAGCAGCCGGCGCCGGAGAGGAAGGAGTGGCCGAAGCCGCGGATGCGCTTGTCGCTGTAGCGCCAGCCGGCGTAGTGCTCGCCGATCGGGCTCACCTGGATCATGCCGAAGGGGGCGGAAGCGCCGGGGAAGGTGTTGCCTTCGTCCTGGGTGCCGATGAAGGTGTTGACCGGCATCGCGCCGGCGGTCGCGCCGCTACCTGGCTGCGCTTGGGCCGGCATGATCCAGGTGGCCACCGCGAAGCCGAGGATGGGCAGCAGTCTGCCGCTACGGGTGGTGAAAACCATCATGCTGCCGCTCCTTCGAGTTGTTCGAACAGGGTCTGCACCGCTGCCGGCCGGGGCGCCGTGGCGCCGGACTGCAGGCAGGCGGCGGAACCGGTCGCCAGCGCGGCGTGCAGGTGGGATTGCAGGCTGCGCTGCGGATGGCGGGCCAGGCTGTGCAGCAGGCCGGCCACGCTGGCGTCTCCGGCGCCGACCGTGTCGACCACCTGCACGCGCGGCGCGCGCGCATCCACGCGCTCCTCGCCGCGCAGCAGGCTCGCGCGCTCCCCGCCGCGGGTCAGCAGGCAGAGGGCGGCCGGGTTATGGCTGCGCAGGCGCGCCAGCGCCTCGTCCAGCGCCAGGCCGGGGAAGAGGCCGCGCAGGTCGTCGTCCGAGACCTTGATCACGTCGGCCAGGGCCGCCATGCGCTCCAGGGTCGGGGTATAGCGCGCATCCATCAGGTTGCGGTAGTTCGGGTCGAAACTGATCGCCACGCCGCGCGCCTTGAGCTCGGCGGCCAGGGCGACCAGGGTCGCGGCCAGCGGCTGGCGCGCCAGGCTGATGCCGCCGAAATGGGCCCAGCGCAGCGCGTCGGCCCAGCCTTCCGGCAGCTGGCGCGGGTCGAAATGCAGGTCGGCGCTGTCGTCGCCCACGAAGAAGTAGCGCGGCGGTTCGCCGCCCTCGACGATGGCCAGCAGCGGCGAGCGCTCCACCCGCTGCAGCAGGCGCAGGTCGAGGCCGGAAGCCTCGCTGGCGGCCCACAGGGCGTCGCCGAAACGGTCGCGGCTGATGGCGCCGGCGAAGCCGGTCGGCTCTCCCAGGCCGGCCAGGGCACGCGCCACGTTCCAGGTCGAGCCGCCCACCCGGCTCACCCACTGCTCGTCGCCCTGATGGATCATGTCGGTCAGCGCCTCGCCGGCGCACAGCATGAGGGGCGCGTCACGCATGGCCCATCTCCTTGAGCACGGCCACGATGTCGTAGCAGGCGCCCATGGTGTGGTAATCGACCTTGCCGGCCGGGCTCTTCTCGTCGCTCAGCTTGCGGTTCTGGCGGTCGAGGATGCGGTACCAGGCGCCGTGCTGGTGGTCGACGAAGCGCGTCCAGCTGTAGGCCCAGAGGCGCTCGTACCAGTCCCAGTACTCGGCATTGCCGGTGCGCCGGGCCAGCAGGGCGGCGGCGGCCGCGCTCTCTGCCTGCACCCAGAAATACTTGTGCGGGTCGCACACGCTCAGGTCCGGCGCCAGCGAATAGGCCAGGCCGCCGAATTCGCGGTCCCAGCCCTTCTCCACCGCGGTGCGGAACAGCTTTTCCGCAGTCGGCAGCATCCAGCCCAGGTCCTGGTCCAGCACGCCCTGGGAGCGCGCCTCGAGCTGCACCAGCAGCTTGGCCCACTCGGTGAAGTGGCCGGGCTGGTAGCCCCAGGGGCGGAACAGGTTTTCCGGATCGTCGATGTTGAATTTCCAGTCGGGCTGCCACTGGGCGTCGTAGTGCTCCCAGATGAGCCCTCCGCAGCGCGCCGCCTGGCGCTGGGTGATGTTGTAGGCGACCGTGTAGGCGCGCTCCAGGTAGCGGCGCTCGCCGGTGGCCGCATAGGCGGCCTGCAGGGCTTCGCAGGCGTGCATGTTGGCGTTCTGGCCACGATAGCCCGAGAGCACGCTCCAGTCCTCGCTGGCCTCGTCCGCGTAAAGGCCGTCCGCCTCGCTCCAGAAGCGCTGTTCCATCAGCGCGAAGGTCTCGCCGATCCAGGCGCGCGCCTCCTCCACCCCCGCCATCGTGGCGTGGGCATAGGCCAGCAGCACGAAGGCCTGGCCGTAGGCGTGCTGGGTGCCGTCCTCCACCTTGCCGCCGTCCAGCATCCAGGCGTAGCCGCCGCCCGGCTGGCGGTGCGCGTCGCGCAGGAAGCGCAGCGCGTGGCGCAGGCCGTCCAGGTAGGCCGGGTCGCCGAAGTGGCGGTAGGCCATCGCATAGGTGAACACGAAGCGGGTGCTGCTGACCAGGTGGCGGTGCTGGGCGTCGTAGACGCTGCCGTCGTCCTTGAAATAGTGATAGAGCCCGCCGGCGGGGTCGATCGCGCGCGGATGGTAGAAGCGCATGGTGTGGTGCGCGTGCTCGAGCAGCACAGCCGGGCTGCGGAAGTTCGGAAGAGTCGTCATGTTGGCGTTTGGTCGGGTGGGAACTAGTCGTCGTAGCTGCTCTCGCGCACGATCATTTCGACGGGCACGGTGATCTGGGTGGGTTCGCCGTCGGCCTTGCGCAGCAGGGATTCGACCCCGGCGCGGCCCAGCGCTTCCTTGTCCACCCGGATGGTGCTCAGCGGCGGAATGGCGGCGGCGGCGCCGGCGATGTCGTCGAAGCCGACGATGGCCAGGTCGGACGGAATCTTCATGCCCAGGTTGAGGCAATACTTCATGGCCGCCAGCGCGGTGCTGTCGTTGTAGCAGAACAGCGCGTCCGGCGGCTTGGGCAAGGCGAGCAGGCTGCGCATGGCTTCGTTCACGCCCTCTTCGCCTTCGCCCATGGTGGGCACGATGACTTCGAGGTTGGGATCGGCCAGCACGCGGGCGTCGAACAGGGCCTGGCGAAAACCGTGGTTGCGCTGCTGGATGCTGTAGTGGGCGAGCGATCCGGACAGCATGGCGATGCGCTTGCGGCCGGTGCGCAGCAGGTGCTGGGTGGCCAGGTAGCCGCCGTTCTTGTTGTCCGGGTTGATCGATGTGAAGCCGCGCCGGTGCATGTCCACCAGCACCATCGGCTTGCCGATCTGCTGCAGGGCGGCCAGCACCTCGGGCTCGAAGAAGCCGGCGCACAGGATGGCGTCGGTCTGGTGCAGGCGGATCTGCTCCAGCAGGGGTTCAGCCGGGCCGACCACGATCAGCGACAGGACGATGCCTTCGCGCCTGCAGGCTTCTTCGGCCCCGTGCAGCACCTCGGTGAAGAAGGGACTGGAAGCCAGGGTGTTGTGCTGGCTGTGCAGCAGGAAGGCGATGCGGCGGATGCGCCGCTTCTTGAGCTGCGAGAAGTCGTAGCCCAGCTGCTCGGCGGCGTCGCGCACCAGCTTGCGGGTGGCGTCGGTCATCCCGCCCTGGTTCTTCAGGGCGCGCGACACGGTGCCGATCGACAGGCCGGTGGCGGCGGCGATGTCGCGCAGGGTCACGGGCGTCATGCCCGCCCTCGCGCGCGGTACGGGCGCACTGGCGGCCCGCCGTGGTTCGACATCGGGAAAATAACGCGTCTCCATCATCTCGTTTATTAAACCCGGCCTGAACGCCCCTCAGTGCTGCGAAACAAGGTTTTCAGGCGGGTTTTCGTCTATGAGTTTTATATCAGCGGCGTTTCGCGCGCGTCAACCGCAGCGGCCGATCGCGCGCACTTTTTAGCGGGTTTTAGTAAACGCGCCGGCGGGACCGTTTTCGAGCAGTTCGATCTCGGCCAGCTCCGCGCCCTGCTCGAAACGCAGGCGGTATTCGCGGTAGGCGCCCGGCTTGGCGACCCGGAAGGGGCGCAGCTGATGCGGCCAGGCGAAGCTTTCGTCGGCGCGCCGGTCCAGCACCGTCCATGCGCCCTTGGCGTCGCGGCCTTCGAGCGTCCAGGCCAGCTTGCCCGGCGCGGTCTTGCCGCCGGTGATCGTGTAATGACTGACCGCCGCGGGGCTGGCAAAGCCATACACCAGGGCCGCACCCTGCGCCAGCGGCTGCGAGGTGGCCGCGTCGTCGTCGGCGAGCAGGTCCATCCTGGCGCCGCCTTCCAGCACGGGCGCGACGCCGCGGCTGCGGTCGGCCAGGCCTGCCGGGCGCTGGCCCGCCCTGGTCATCGACGGCGGCAAATCACGCTCCGCGCTGCCCCAGCGCGACGGCGTGCTGCCCATCACGAACTCCAGGGTGGCGCCGGCGGCGATGTCCTCGTGGCGGATCCAGGCCCGCGACCAGGGCTTGCCGTTTACCTTGAGCGACTGCACGTAGACGTTTTCCGGCCCGTTGTTATGGGCGATCACGGTGAGCGTGCGGCCGCTGTCCAGGCGCACCTCGGCGCGCTCGAAGGCGGGCGAGCCGATCACGTACTCCGGCGCGCCCATGCGCAGCGGGTACAGGCCCAGCATGGCGAAGGTATGCCAGGCCGACATCTCGCCATTATCCTCGTCGCCCGCATAGCCCTGGCCGATCTCGCTGCCCAGGTAGAGGCGGCGCAGGGCCTCGCGCGTGATGCGCTGGGTCTTCCAGGGCTGGCCGGCCGGCACGTACATCCAGGGGATGTGGTGGGAAGGCTGGTTGCTGTGCGCGTACATCCCCATGCGCACGTCGCGCGCCTCGGTCATCTCGTGGATCACCTGGCCGTAGGTGCCGGCGAATTCGCGCGCCCCGGTTTCCGGCGTGGAGAAGAAATCGTCCAGGCGACGCGCCAGCGCCTCGCGTCCGCCCAGCAGGCTGGCCAGGCCCTCGGCGTCGTGCGGGGTGGTGAAGGCGAAGGTCCAGGCATTGGCCTCGGTGTAGTCGCCGCCCCAGCGGCGCGGCTCGAATTTGGCCGCCGCCTCGCGCCACTCGCCGCCGGCGTCGCGGCCACGGAAGAAGCCGGTCGCCGGGTCGAACAGGTGCACGTAGTCGCTGGCGCGGGCGCGGAAGTACTCGGCTTCCTCGCGGTAGCGGCGCGCACGGGCCGGATCGCGCTCCTCCAGGGCCAGGGCGGCGGCCATCTGGGCCAGGCCGAAGTCGTTGAGCGCGCCTTCCAGGGTCCAGGACAGGCCTTCGTGCACCGAGGCGTCGGCATAGCCGCGGTACATCGAGCGCGCCAGGCCCTTGCGGCCGACGTTCGACACCGGCGGCACGGCGGTGGCGTTCTTCAGCGCCGCCTCGTAGGCCTGGCGGGCGTCGAAGCCGCGCACGCCCTTGAGCCAGGCGTCGGCGAAGGCGACGTCGGAACTGGTGCCGACCATCAGGTCGGCATAGCCCGGCGAGGACCAGCGCGCCACCCAGCCGCCGTCGCGGTATTGCTGCAGGAAGCCGTCGACCATCTCGCCGGCGCGTTGCGGCGCCAGCAGGGCATAGGCCGGCCAGGTGGTGCGGAAGGTGTCCCAGAAGCCGTTGTTGACGTAGACCTTGCCCGGACGGACGGTGGCCGCGCTGCGCAGCGCGTCCCCTGCCATGTTGTCCTTGGACCAGCTGTTCTGGTCGGCGTGGCGCCAGTCCGGCTTGTCCTTGCTGCCGACGTTTTCGTGGGCCACGTTCGGGTAGAGGAAGAGGCGGTAGAGATTCGAGTAGACCGTGGTGAGCTGGTCTTCGCTCGCGCCCTGCAGCTTCACGCGTCCCAGCTCGGCGTCCCAGGCCGCCTGGGCGCGCTCGCGCACCGCGTCGAAGCCGTCGTTGCCGATTTCGAGTTCCAGGTTGCGCTGGGCCTGCTCCACCGAGATGAGGGAGGTGGCGATGCGCATGCGCACCTCGCCGTCGCCGGGCGCGAACTTGACGTAGCCGGTCGGGCGGCCGGTCTCCAGGCTGCCGCTGTCCTGCCAGCGCTGGTCGAAGCGCGCGAACACGTACATGCGGGTGGCGCCGTTCGACAGCCCGCTGCGGGTGTCGGTATAGCCGCGCAGGGTCTGGGTGGCGGCGTCCAGGGTCAGGCCGCCGCGCGCATCGACGTTGTCGAACAGGAGGTTGGCTTCGCCCTCGCGCGGGAAGCGGAAGCGGAAGATCGCGGCGCGCTCGCTGGGCGCGATCTCGGCGCGGATGCCGTTGTCGAAGTCGACCCGGTAGGTGTAGGGACGGGCGAGCTCGTTCTCGTGCGAGAAGGGCAGCGCGCGCTTGGCGCGGTCGGGGTCGGGACGCCCGCGCGCGGCCGACGGCATGACCTGGAAGGTCTGGCGGTCGCCCATCCAGGGGCTGGGCTGGTGGCTCAGCGACAGCGCCTGCAGGCGCGGACGGTTGTCGGGGCCGTTCTGCTCGTTCCAGCGGTACAGCCAGCTCAGGGTGCCGGCGTCGGTGACCGGCGTCCAGAAGTTGAAGCCGTGCGGCACGGCCGTGGCCGGGAAGTTGTTCCCGCGCGAGAAGGTGCCGTTGGACTGGGTGCCGCGCGTGGTCAGCACGTAATCCGAGGGGCGCGCGGGCGCGCTGCGCGCCTGCTCGCGGATCTCGAGGTCGTCGATCCAGCCGCTGGCGCCCGCTGGCGAAGGACGCACCTCCAGCTCGATCGCCTTGATGCGGCGGCCTTTCAGCTCGCCCAGGGCGACCCGCTTGTGGGCCCACTGCTGCGGGTACAGGCTCTTGCTCTCGGCCTGGGCCTGGGCCGACAGGCCCGCGCCATGCTGGTCGCGCAGGGCGGTGCTGGAAACGCGCCGGCCGTCGTCCAGCACCAGGTCGAGCGCCACGCCGGTGGAGGCGTCCGGCAGCTCGCCCACGATCTCGGGCAAGACCTTCCACGCCAGCTGGGTGTCGGCGCCGATCGGAATATCGACCGCGAACAGCTGCAGGCGGCCGCCGCCGCCCTGGGCCTGGTAACGCAGGGCGCGCGCGCCGCTGTAGCCCATGCGGGCCTTGGCGGCGTAGGGGCGCTCCGGGCCGCTGCCCTGCTCCACCCGCAGGCCTTGCGCGGCCTGGACGGACGGCAGCGGCTGGCCGGATTCGAAGGAAGTGGCGAAACGCGGTTCGGCGCCGGCGGCCGCGCAGGCCAGCAAGGCGGCCAGCGGCAGAATACGCGGAAGAGCGCGCGGCAAAGTAAGCGGCATGGAAGGGGTAATGCGGGCTCGGCTCATGCGGATAGGCTTTCTGATGGTGTTCGTCATGGCGCGGGCGCCTTCCAGTAGCGTTCGATCCACTCGCGGTGGGTCGGCATCGCGTCGACGGCATGCGCCAGCATGGCGCGCACGCTCTCGACGTGGTCGACCAGTTTCTCCTCGGGCATCTCGTCGACCAGGGGGTGGTAGCCGCGCGGCTGGATGCCCTGCCCCAGCATCACCTGGACCCAGCTCGGCAGGGCGAAGAAGTCCTCGCCGTTGCGCAGATAGCGGCCGTCGGCGCGGAACATGTCCATGGTCTCGCGCAGGGTGTCCGGCACCTCCATGGTGCGGCAGTGCTTCCAGAAAGGCGTGTCGTCGCGCTCGGTGGCGTGGTAGTGCAGGATCAGGAAATCGCGAATGCGCTCGTATTCGAAGGCGGTCTCGCGGTTGTAGCGCTCGGCCAGCAGCGGATCGAGGTCGCGCCGCGGGAACAGGCTGAGCAGGCGGGTGATGCCCGACTGGACCAGGTAGATGCTGGTCGATTCGAGCGGCTCGAGAAAGCCCGAGGCCAGCCCGAGCGCCACCACGTTGCCGTTCCAGGCCTTGCGGCGCATGCCGGCCGTGAAGCGCAGCTGGCGCGGTTCGGCCAGTGCCTTGCCGTCCAGGTTGGCCAGCAGGGTCGCCGCCGCCTCGTCGTCGCTCAGGTGGCGGCTGGCGTACACGTAGCCGTTGCCGGTGCGGTGCTGGAGCGGGATGCGCCACTGCCAGCCGGCGCCGCGCGCGGTGGCGCGGGTATAGGGCGTGTCCGGACCGGCGCGCTCGCTGGGCACGGCCACCGCGCGGTCGCAGGGCAGCCAGTGCGACCAGTCGACGTAGCCGGTGCCCAGGGTCTCTTCGATCAAGAGGCCGCGAAAGCCCGAACAGTCGATGAACAGTTCCCCGTCCACCACCTGCCCGCTCTCCAGCGTCACCGAGGCGACGTAGCCGTTGTCCGGGCGCTGCTGGACGCCGGTGATTTTGCCCTCGATGCGCTCGACGCCGCGGCGCTCGGCCAGCTCGCGCAGGAAGCGTGCGTACAGGGTGGCGTCGAAATGGTAGGCGTAGGCGATGTCGGCCAGGGGGGAGTTCGGCGCCGCGTTGCGGTCGCCGGGCGCGAACTTGCCGCGCGGGGCCATCAGGGTCTGGGCCGAATACTCGCCGATCGGCGCGGCGCGCCCGGCCTGGCGCAGCTTGAGCCAGAACTGGTGGAAAGGCAGCGGCCCGAGCGAACGCCCGAGGATGCCGAAGCCGTGGAGGTAGCTGTCGCCGATCCGTCCCCAGTCATTGAACTGGATGCCCAGCTTGACCGTGCCCTGGGTGCGGCGCACGAATTCGGTCTCGTCGATGCCGAGCCACTGGCCGTTGAACAGGCGCAGGTGGGGCACGCTCGCCTCGCCCACCCCGACGATGCCGATCTGCTCGGACTCGATCAGGCGGATGCGCGCGTGCTTGCCCAGGTAGGTGGCCAGGGCCGCCGCGGCCATCCAGCCCGCGCTGCCGCCGCCCACCACCGTGATGCTGCCGATCCGGTCGATGTTGTTCATTGCGTCTTCCATGAAGAAGCGGCTCTCCACACCGCGTGGTGTGGAGAGCGCGCTGCGGGCCGGGCTCAGAACTTGTAGTTCAGGCCCACGTAGGCGACGCGGCCGGCGTAGCCGTTCGAGTAGAAACGGTTCTTGGTGTCGTTGCCCAGGTGGGAACGCGTTTCTTCCTCGGTCAGGTTGAGCACGGAGGCGGTGAGGCTGAGCTGCTTGGTGAAGTTCCAGGCGGCGTTCAGGTCGATCTGGTTGTAGGGCTCGTCGTACACGTTCAGGCCGTTGACCAGTCCACGCACCACTTCGCCGCGACGGTTGTAGGAGGCGCGCAGCAGCATCCGGTCGTCCGAGTAGAACACGGTCAGGTTGGTCTGGTTGCGTGCGCTGCCCACGAGCGGCGAGGTGCCGATCTCGGTGCCGTCCTCCAGCGTAATGGCGGCCTGGTTGGTCTTGTTGTAGGTGTAGTTCACCTGGAAGCCCAGGCCCGAGGCGAAGGTGTGCTGGGCGTACAGTTCGACGCCCTTGGACACCGCGTCCCGGCCGCCGGCGCTGGTCGAGTAGTTCTGCACCGTCAGGTTCTGGCCGCCGACGTTGAGCTGGACGTCGCGCACCACCGGCACCGAGAAGTTGCTGACGTTCTTGCGGAACAGGCCCATGCCCAGCACCGAGCCGCGCTGGAAGTACCACTCCAGGCCGACGTCGTACTGTTCGGCCTTGTAGGCTTCCAGGCTCTTGTTGCTGCCCGAGCCATACCAGCCCTGCTGGTCGCCGCCGCCGATCAGGCGGCGGTCGTTGACGTATTCCTCGCTGAAGTAGTTCAGCGCGCCCGGCGCCGCGATGTCGCTGTAGCCGGGGCGGGCGATGACCTTGGAGGCGGCGGCGCGCAGCAGCAGCGTGTCGCTCAGGTCATAGGCCAGGTTGAAGCTGGGCAGGTAGTCGGTGTAGGTACGATCCAGGGCGCTCACCACATAGGTCGAGATGTGGCGGGTGGCCGGATTGCTGTTGCTGTCCGGGAGCACGGTGAAGCCGCTGATGCAGCCCGAACCCGCCGGCGCGCCGGTGGCCGGGGCGCCGCCCGGCTGGCAAGGCGCCGGACGGCCGTCCGGACCGTCGAAGAAGTAGTCGTTGTAGTAGTCGACCTTGTCGGTCGAATCGGCGTGCTGGCGGGTGCGCACCGCGCGCAGGCCGAAGTTGCCGCGCAGGCGGTCGGTCTTGATGTTGGCCTGCACGTAGAGCGAGCTGATCTTCTCGTTGACGTTGAAGATGAAGTTGTCCTCGTTACGGGTCTGCATCGGGCCGTAGGTCTGGGTCAGATAGCCGATGTAGGCCGGATAGTTGATCGCCGGGTAGGCGCTGGCCTGGATGCCGCCGGTCAGGTTGGGCAGCGACTGCGCGTACAGGAACTCAGGACGGAATTTGTTGGCGTTCGTGTCGCAGCCGTTCTGGAAGCGGTTGTCGTAGTTGCTTGGGTCGGTGCCCTTGCAGGCCCAGTAGTTGTTGCCGGTGCTGCGGCTGGTGCCGCCGTCGCGGTACTTGGCGCCGAACTGCAGCGAATCGAGGAAGCCGCGCTCGGTGTGCCAGGTGAAGTCGGCCTGGGCGTACTTCTGCTTGGTGCTGTTGCGGGTCCAGGACGAGGAGGTCGAGCCGAGGTCGATCTCGCCGATGCCCTTGGCCAGGTTGCTCATCAGCTCGGGGGAGAAGTTCATGGTCGGCGTGCCCACCGTGCTCCAGGAGGTCGCCATGTTACCCAGGGTCCAGCTGCCGTCGGCGTTCTGCACGCGCGGCTTGATCGGCATCGTGAATTGCACCGAAGGGCCGCCCTTGGCCCAGGTGCGGCCGCCCTTGAAGCTGGCGTCGAGCGAGCTGCCCTTCCATTCGATCTCGAGGTCGGCGGCCTGGGACAAGGCCTTTTCCTTGTTGTAGCTGCCGGTGATCTGCGGGGTCGGGATGGTGCAGTCGTCCGGACCGAAGCCGCCGGTGTTGGTCAGGCCGCCGGCCGCCGCCTGCTCCGCGCTGCAGTAATAGGCGCGGCCCGGACGCACGCCGTATTGGGCGCCGGTGACGATGGTGTTGCTCGGATCAAAGGTCAAGCCGTTGAGCAGGCGTCCGCCCGGCCAGTTGCCGTCGCCGGAATAGCGCGCCAGGTTCCATTCCGGGACCTTGAGGGTGTTGGTCTGCGAATCCTGCTTCAGGTCGAAGCGGAAGTAGTTGGCCGTCATGGTCAGGTTGCGCACCGGCTTGAACTGCAGGGTCACCTGCCCGCCCTTGCGCTCGCGCTCCTCTTCGCGCACGTCGAAGTTGACCGAGGTCGGCATCATGAAGTTGCTGTAGTACTTGCCGCCCTGGTCGTAGAAGCCCGATTCGCCCCACCAGTAGGAGGTCAGCTTCGAGGGGCGGCCGTTGACGTCGGTGGCCGGGTTGGCGTCGTAGTCGTCGCCGTACCACTGCCAGTTCTCGGTGCTCGCGCCCATGGTGCGGGTGGTGCGCTTCTGCTGGGTGAAGCCGACCAGGATGCCGAATCGGTTGCTCTGGTCGTGCCAGGCGTACTGGCCGGAGAACTGGCCGTCGGTCTTCTTGGTGGTGTCGGCCCAGGTGCCTTCGGCGTTGACGAAGCCGGAACCCGATTCCACGTCGAGCGGACGGCGGGTGCGCAGGATCACGGTGCCGCCGATGCCGCCTTCGTCCAGGCGCGCCTCGGGCGTCTTGTACAGCTCCGCGCTGGACAGCATGTTGGACGGCATCAGGGTGTAGTTGAAGGAACGGGTCGGGTCGCCGTTCGCTTCGGCGGTGGCGATGTAGTTGCCGTTCAGCTGGGTCAGGGTCAGTTCCGAGGACAGGCCGCGCACGCTGACGTTCTTGCCCTCGCCCCCGCTGCGGGTGATGACCACGCCCGGCACGCGCTGCAGGGCGTCGGCCACGTTCTTGTCGGGGAACTTGCCGACGTCTTCGGCGGTGACCACTTCGACGATGGCGTTGGCCTCGCGCTTCTGGTCGAGGCTCTTCTCGATCGCGTAGCGGTAGCCGGTCACCATCACGGTGGCGGGCTGGGTCGCGGCGGCATCCGGCGCCGCCGGCTGGGCGCTCGCCTGCGCGGTCCCGGCCTCGGTCTGCGCATGGGCGGCCGAAAGGGAAAGCAGCGCTACGCCGACCGCCATCGCGATCGGCGTCACACGGCAGCGGAGCTGCCCGGAAGCGGGAGTGGTCCTGAACGTCATCTTTGTCTCCTGTGGTGCCCTGGGGCGGGCTTTTTTTTATGATGGAAGCAGCCGTTCGCTGAGCTGAAGGCTGCCTCCCGCATCGTTACGAGAACTGACCCGGATGCCGCGCCGCCGGAGCAGGCCGGCGCGATGAATCCGTCTTCAAGCTTGACGCGAGGCCCGGCGCCGCGGCCGTCCGTGTCGGACAGCTCGGCATCCGCCGTGCCACGCGGCGTGGGCGGCACGGGATGGAAAAGAACCCTGAGGATTACTAAACGACGGACGCCGTTCGCAGATCGGTGAGGCCTCGCTTTCCAACGCAACAATTTAAACAAAGGAAAGCATGGCCCTTCAACAAAGTTCAAGTGAACACTTGAAGTTTAGTGCGGTTTAGTAAACACGATGAAAAACGCGCAGTCTGGGCGCATGATGTTAGCGCTGCCACTGGATTGGCGGGCGCGCGGGAGCGCCGCTGGTTTGCGTAAAAAAAGCCGAGGGGCCGACAAGCGGCCCCTCGAATCCGGTCGCAGCGACCGGGAAATGCGATGCGCGGCGATGCCGGCGGGATCAAGCCAAGGCCGGGTAGTCCGTATAGCCTTCCGCGGTGGCGCCATAGAAGCTGTCCGGCCGTGGCTCGTTGAACGGCGCGCCGAGCGCGAAGCGGCGCGGCAGGTCGGGATTGGCGATGAACAGCTTGCCGAATGCGACCGCGTCCGCATCGCCCGCCAGCAGCAGGGCTTCCGCGCTGGCCTGGGTCATCCCCTCGTTGGCGATATAGGCGCCACCGAAGGCGCGCCGCAAACCGGGCCCGAGGCTATCCGGCCCGCGCGATTCGCGGGCGCAGATGAAGGCGATGCGACGCCGTCCTAGTTCACGCGCCACGTGAGCGAAGGTCGCGGCCGGGTTGCTATCTCCCATATCGTGCGAATCGCCGCGCGGCGACAGATGCACGCCCACCCTGCCCGCGCCCCATACGCCGACGCAGGCATCGACCATCTCGAGCAGCAAACGCGCACGCCCGGCGAGCGTGCCGCCATAGGCATCGGTGCGCCGGTTACTGCCGTCCTGGAGGAATTGGTCGAGCAGGTAGCCGTTCCCTGCGTGCACCTCGACCCCGTCGAAACCCGCGGCCAGCGCATTCATGGCCCCCTTGCGATGCGCCTCGACGATGCCCGGAAGCTCTTCGAGCGCCAGTTCGCGCGGCGTAACGTAGGGGCGCTGGGGCCGCAACAGGCTGACCGTGCCCGCAGCCGCGATCGCGCTCGGGGCCACCGGGGCCTGCCCGTCGAGGAACACGGGATCCGAGATGCGGCCGACGTGCCAGAGCTGCAGCACGATACGGCCGCCGGCGGCGTGCACGGCCTCGGTCACCCGGCGCCAGCCGGCGACCTGCTCATCGGACCAGATGCCCGGCGTGTCGGCGTAGCCCACGCCCTGGGGCGAGACCGAGGTTGCCTCACTGATGATCAGGCCGGCCGAGGCGCGCTGCGCATAGTAGTCAGCCATCATCGGGGTCGGCACGCGCCCCGGATTGGTGGCGCGCGAGCGCGTCAGCGGGGACATGATGATGCGATTCGGAAGAACGAGGTCGCCGATGCGGATGGGGTCGAACAGTGCGGACATGTTGTGCTCCTGGCAGGTCGGCTGATTCAGCCGGTTAAGGAAGGCACATGGCGTGCCCGGCATCGCCGCAGGGTGCTGCCCCTTGCGGCCGATACAGGCATCTTAGGCGTCGCCGGGCGGGCGCCGGCGGTCCAATCTCCCGCGTTTCAAGGGGGCCAATGCGTCGGCGACTACGGACGCTTCAGATCGAATGGTTCAGCGCCAGCACGATCGCCACGCCGACCGCGATCAGGATCAGCTGCGGCCCCGATTCGCGCAGGGTGGCGCGGCGCTGCATCTGCGGCATCAGGTCGCCCACGGCAATGTAGATGAAGCCCGAGGAGGCGAACACCAGCACGTAGGGAATCAGGCCGCTGGCCTGGTCCAGGGTGTAGTAGCCGAGCAGGCCGCCGGCCACCGACATCAGGCTGCACAGCAGGTTGAAGACGTAGGCGCGCAGGCGCGAGAAGCCGGCGTTGAGCAGCACGATGAAGTCGCCGATCTCCTGCGGGATCTCGTGGGCCACGATGGCCAGCGCGGTCATCATGCCCAGCTCCGGATTGGCCAGGAAGGCCGCGGCGATCAGGATGCCGTCGGTGAAGTTGTGCATCGAATCGCCCAGCAGGATCATCCAGCCCGACTTCCCCGCCTCGTGCTTGTCGTGGCCGTGGGCGTGGTGGTGCCCATCCCCTTCGTGGTGGTGCGAATGGCGCAGCAGCGCCAGCTTTTCGAGCACGAAGAAGGCCAGCAGGCCGCCCAGCAGGGTCGCGAACAGGCTGCGCGGACTGGCGCCCGACTCGAAGGCGCTCGGCAACGCATGCAGCAGCGAGGTCGCCAGCATGATGCCGACCGACAGGCTGACCATCCGTTCCACCACCTTCGACAGCAGCGCGAACGAGAAAATGGCAGCCCCGGTGATGCTGAGGACGCCGGCGACCGTGGTCGCCAGCAGGATGGAGCCGAGAATGGGATCGATTTGAAGGCCTCTTGTTCTGTCTTGCGAAAAGCGCGCAAACCGGAGATTGTACCGTCCCCGGCGCGCGCTCGTGCAAGATCAGGCCACGCCGTGGGTCGAGAACCAGTTGAGCGCCTTGCTCCAGCCGTCCTTGGCGTCGGCCGCGTTGTAGCTGGGGCGGTAGTCGGCGTGGAAGGCGTGCCCCGAGTTCGGGTAGACGTGGATGCTGGACTTGCTGTTGCCCGCCGCCAGCGCCTTGCGCATGCGTTCCACCGATTCGAGCGGAATGCCCTGGTCCTTGGCGCCGTACAGGCCGAGCACCGGCGCCTTCAGGTTCTGGGCCACGTCGACCGGGTGCTTGGGCGAGTTGGCGGTGGATTCGCCCACCAGGCGGCCGTACCAGGCCACGCCGGCCTTCACGTTCGGGTTGTGGGCGGCGTACAGCCAGGTGATGCGCCCGCCCCAGCAGAAGCCGGTGATGCCCAGCTTGTCGGTGTTGCCGCCGCGCTGCTTGCTCCACTTGACCACGGTGTCGAGGTCGGACATGACCTGGGCGTCGGGGGTCTTGGAGACGATGTCGCGCATCAGGTCGGCCACGTTGGCGACCTTGGTGGCGTCGCCCTGGCGCACGAACAGGTCGGGGGCCACGGCCATGTAGCCGGCCTTGGCGAAGCGGCGCGCCACGTCCTTGATGTGCTCGTGCACGCCGAAGATCTCGGAGATGACCAGGATGACCGGCAGATTGGTGCGGTCCTTGGGCTGGGCGCGGTAGACCGGCACGTCCTGGCCGTCGATCACGATGATGTGGTCGGCCGCGTCCAGGCCGCTCGTGTCGGTGGTGATCATGGTCTGGGCCATGACCGGCAGCGAAGCCAGCGCGAAACCGCTGCCGGCGGCGGCCTTCAGGAAGTTGCGGCGGTCGACACTGTCGCCGAACTGGCCGGGAGAGACCAGGCTGCTTGCATCGTTGACGAGATCCTTCATGGGCACCCCTCCGGATGAGTTGGATAGGCTTGCTATCTTAGCAAACATTCCAGTGCGCACGTTTGACCGTCGAGACGCTGCCGGCGACGGCGGCAGTACCGGTTTTGCAACGCCGCGACGAATTCCGCTACGTCCGGCCGCGTTTCGGCGCATGATCCCTAGACGGGGCGCCGCGAATGCCGATCAAAAAACCACAGTTCCTCGAACATGGCGCTAAGGTTCAGGTAAACGGCGCATAGTAACTACTCCTACACATTTGGAGTAGACCATGAATTACATCACGCGACGCGGCCTCCTGCTTGCCGCATGCCTGCTGGCCAGCCATGGCGCATTCGCTGCCGGGCCGGTCAGCGCCAGCGCTTCCCTCACCAATTTCCGGATCGAGCTGATCGACTTGCGGCCGGACGATGACGCTGCGCCCTGGATCGAATTCGGCACCCGCAACGGCACACTGACGATGGAGCTGAACAGCCACTCGCCTTTCTACGAACAGGATACGATGACCAGCACCAGGCTGACGACGCTCGACCTGGTGCTGGGAGACAATCGCGCCTGGGGTAAGGCCGACGCCTTCGGCGCCAGCGCGCTCAGCAGCAGCCTTGACCGCGCTGCGCAGTCCTTCGTCTACAGCAACCTCAGCTTCTCGCTCTCGCCCTATACCCAAGTGGTGTTCCGCGGCGACGTGGCGGCATCCGCCGATTTCAATCCCTATGCCGAACAATCCTCCCTCGACGTCGGCTTCACCGGCTACCTGATCGATTGGTGGTCCGGCTACCAGCCGCTGTCCGCCGGCTACAGCTCGGACAGCGGAGGCTCGTTCGACGGCACGCTGTCGCTGAACGCGCGCACACAGGCGGACGGCGCAAACGGCTACCTGAGCATGTACGCCCTCACCCAGACCTGGGCCCCCGTGACCCAGGTGCCGGAGCCGGCGCACGGCGCGATGCTGCTCGCCGGCCTGGCCTTGCTGGCTTGGCTGGGAGGCCGGCGCAGCCCGATCAGTGGGCTTCTTCCCAGTTGCGCCCCACGCCGGTCTCGGCCAGCAGCGGCACGTCGAGCTTGGCCACCCCTGCCATCAGTTCCGGCAGCTTGACGCGCACCAGTTCCAGCTCGGCCTCCGGCACTTCGAGCACCAGTTCGTCGTGCACCTGCATCACCATGCGGGTGCCGAGCTTCTCGGTCTCGAGCCAGTTCTGGACCGCGATCATGGCCAGCTTGATCAGGTCCGCCGCCGTGCCCTGCATCGGCGCGTTGATCGCGGCGCGCTCGGCGCCGGCGCGGCGCGGGCCGTTGGGCGAATTGATCTCCGGGAGCCAGAGGCGGCGGCCGAACACGGTCTCGACGTAGCCGCGCGCCTTGGCCTGCAGGCGGGTCTCGTCCATGTACTGCTTCACGCCCGAGAAGCGGGCGAAATAGCGGTCGATGTAGCTGGCCGCCGCGCTGCGCTCGATGCCCAGGTTCTGGGCCAGGCCGAAGGCGCTCATGCCGTAGATCAGGCCGAAGTTGATGACCTTGGCGTAGCGCCGCTGCTCGCTCTGCACGTCGCCCGGGGCGATGCCGAAGATCTCGGCGGCGGTGGCGCGGTGGATGTCCTCCCCTTCCGCGAAGGCCTTGAGCATGGCCGCGTCGCCCGAGATGTGGGCCATGATGCGCAGCTCGATCTGCGAATAGTCGGCCGAGACGATCACGCTGCCCGGCGGCGCGACGAAGGCTTCGCGGATGCGCCGGCCCTCGGCGGTGCGCACCGGGATGTTCTGCAGGTTCGGGTCGTTCGAGGCCAGGCGGCCGGTGATGGCCACGGCCTGGGCGTAGTTGGTGTGCACGCGCCCGGTGCGCGGATTGACCATCTTGGGCAGCTTGTCGGTATAGGTCGACTTCAGCTTCGACAGGCCGCGGTGCTCGAGCAAAATCTTGGGCAGCGGGAAGTCCTCGGCCAGCTTCTGCAGCACCTCCTCGTCGGTCGAAGGCGCGCCGGTGGCGGTCTTCTTGATCACCGGGAGCTGCAGCTTGCCGAAGAAGATCTCGCCGATCTGCTTGGGCGAGCCGAGGTTGAAGGGGCCGCCGGCCAGCTCGTAGGCCTGCTGCTCCAGCTCCTGCATGCGCTTGCCCAGCTCGGCCGACTGCACTTCCAGCAGGGCGGCGTCGATCAGGACGCCGTTGCGCTCGATCTTCTGCAGCACCTCCATGGTCGGCATCTCGATGTTGCGGTAGATGTAGGTCAGGCCCTTGTCGCTCTCGACGTGGCCGAGCATGGCCTGGTGCAGGCGCAGGGTGATGTCGGAATCCTCGCCCGCGTATTCGGTGGCGCGCGCCAGCTCGACCTGGTCGAAGCAGATCTGGTTGGCGCCCTTGCCGCACACGTCGACGTAGGGGATGGTGGTGTAGCCCAGGTGGCGCATCGCCATGGTGTCCATGTCGTGCGGCTTGTGCGACTCGAACACGTAGGACTGCAGCAGGGTGTCGTGCACGATGCCGCGCAGCTGCACCCCGTGGTTGGCGAAGATGTGCATGTCGTACTTCAGGTTCTGGCCGAGCTTGGGCTTGGCCGGGTTCTCCAGCCAGGGACGCATTTTCTCCAGCACGTGCTCGCGCGAGAGCTGGGTGGGCGCGCCGGCGTAGCGGTGGGCCACCGGGATGTAGGCGCCCTTGCCCGCTTCCACCGACAGCGAGATGCCCACCATCTCGGCGTTCATCGGCTCCAGCGAGGTGGTCTCGGTGTCGACCGAGGTCAGTTCGGCGGCGTCGACCAGGGCCAGCCATTTGTCGAGCTGCTCGTCGGTCAGCACGGTCTCGTATTCGCCCTTGATGACGGCCATGCCCGGCAAGGTGCCGGACACGCCTTCGGGGGAATTGAGCGGCGCGCCATTCGGGCCAGAGCCGGCGGCGGGGGCCACGCCGGCGCTGGGACGCGGGGCGCCGCCCAGGTCGCGCAGCATGGTCTTGAAGCCGTAGCGCTGGAAGAAGTCGCGCAGGCCTTCGGCGTCCTCGGGGCGGCCGACCAGCGTCTCCTCGAAGGAGATCACGTGGGCCGCCAGGTCGCAGTCGGTCTTCACGGTGATCAGCTCGCGGCCGCGCGGCAGCCATTCGAGGGCGGCGCGCAGGTTCTCGCCGACCGCGCCGCTGATGCTGTGGGCGTTCTCGATCACGCCGTCGAGGGAGCCGTGCAGGGTCAGCCACTTGACCGCGGTCTTGGGGCCGCACTTGTTCACGCCCGGAACGTTGTCGACGGTGTCGCCGATCAGGGTCAGGTAGTCGATGATGCGGTTGGGCGGCACGCCGAACTTGGCCAGCACCCCGGCCTCGTCGAGGCGGTCGTTGGTCATGGTGTTGATCAGCATGACCTTGTCGTTGACCAGCTGGGCCAGGTCCTTGTCGCCGGTCGAGATCACGGTCTTCATGCCGCGCGCATAGGCCTGGACCGCCAGGGTGCCGATCACGTCGTCGGCTTCGACGCCGTCGACCATCAGGATCGGCCAGCCCATCAGGCGCACCACCTCGTGGATCGGTTCGATCTGCTTGCCCAGGTCTTCCGGCATCGAGGCGCGGGTGGCCTTGTACTCGGGGTAGAGATCGTCGCGGAAGGTCTTGCCCTTGGCGTCGAACACGCAGGCGATGTAGGCCGCGGGGAAATCGGCGCGCAGGCGGCGCAGCATGTTGACCATGCCGTGCATGGCGCCGGTGGGGAAGCCGTCCGGGCTGCGCAGGTCGGGCAGCGCGTGGTAGGCGCGATAGAGATAACTGGAACCGTCAACGAGCAGCAGGGTATTGTCCATAGGGCGAGAATCTGGGTGAGGCGAAAGCGCCGGGCGGCGCGCCGGGTGAGCGGCATTATCGCAGAATCCGGCTTGGGAAAAGCACAAGGGAAGGCAGATCGGCAAGCCGGGAACTCTTCCTATATATAGGCTCCAGCACACTTTTCACAGGGAAGCGACGCTGTTTGTTAAAATGGTCTAAACGACACAAGGTGACCATCATGCTGCGCTCTACCACCCGCTACGCCCTCCTGACGCTGTGCCTCCTGGCCCAAGCCGGTGTTGCCGGCGCTCAGCAGCAACCGCCCAGCCAGGAGCCGCCGAAACTCGACCGTATCGAGCCGGGCAGCGACGTGCCGGCCACCACGATTCCGGGACGCGAACGCACGCGCATCACGGAAAAACGCCAGGGCGGCCAGGTGACCGAAGTGGAAGTGCAGAGCGGCCCCAGCCGCTACATCATGAAACCCAACGTTGCACCTGGGAATGCCCAACCGGGCGACGCCCAGAGCAGCGCGATCCGTGCCCCACAATGGCAGGTGATGGAGTTCGACATTGGCAACCCCAAGAAACAGGGAGCGACCGAGCAGCCGGTAGCCCCGGCCCCGGCCAAGCCCGGCGCGCCGGCGCGCGCCGACGTGCCGCCGCCTCCTCCGCTCGAACCGGCCCCGAAAAAATAAGCCTGCGCGCGCCGGCGTGGCGCGTGCGATCCCCCACCTGACTTTTTGCTAGCACATGGCAGTTTTCACCGCGGTCTCGCTGGACGACCTTACCCAGTGGATCAAGCAGTACCCTCTCGGCCGGGCGCTCCGGCTCGAAGGCATCTCTTCCGGTATCGACAACAGCAACTTCTTCCTGAGCACCGAGGCAGGAGAGTATGTCCTCACCATCTTCGAAAACCTCAGCTTCGCCCAACTGCCCTTCTACGTGCAGCTGATGCGCCATCTGGCCGAGCGCGGCATCCCGGTGCCGGCGCCGGTGGCCACGCTTGACGGCGAGCTGGTGGTGGCCCTGCACGGCAAGCCGGCGATCGTGGTCAGCCGCCTGAGCGGCGCGTCCCAGCTGGGCCCGCAGCCGGTGCACTGCGCCGAAGTGGGCCGCATGCTGGCGCGCATGCACCTGGCGGCGCGCAACTTCGCCTTGCAGCAGCCGAATCTTCGCGGGCTGGACTGGATCGCCGCCACCGCGCCCAAGGTGCTGCCCTTCCTGAGCGCGCCCGAGGCCGAGCTGCTGCGCGCCGAAGTCGCCTTCCAGCAGGCGTTCGCCGCCGGTCCCGTGTACGCGCAACTGGCGCGCGGGCCGGTGCACGCCGACCTGTTCCGCAACAACGTGATGTTCGAGGGCGACCGCCTGAGCGGCTGCTTCGACTTTTATTTCGCCGGCTGCGACACCTGGCTGTTCGACGTCGCCGTCACCGTCAACGACTGGTGCGTCGACCTGGCCACGGGCGTGCTCGACCCCGAGCGCGTGCGCGCCCTGCTCGACGCCTACCACGCCGTGCGCCCGTTCACGACGGAGGAACAGCAGGCCTGGCTGCCGATGCTGCGCGCCGGCGCCTTGCGATTCTGGCTGTCGCGCCTGTACGATCTGCATTGTCCGCGTGCGGCGGAACTGCTTACGCCGCACGACCCCACCCATTTTGAACGCATCCTGCGCGAACGCATCGCACACGGCGCGCCTTTGCTGCCCACATGAACAATATGCCCGCAATTACCGGTTGGTCCTGGCTCAAGCAAGGGGCTGGCCTGTTCCGCCGCCAGCCGGCGGCGCTGACCACCCTGCTGTTCGCCAACATCCTGATCAGCATCGGCATCAGCGCCGTGCCCTTGCTGGGACCAATGATCGCGGTGGTCCTGATTCCCTCGTTCTCGATGGCCTTCATGCAGGCCTGCCTGATGATCGAGAACGGGCAGCGGGTCTCGCCCGCGGTGCTGCTGACGGGCTTTCGCAAGCCGGCGGTGATAGCGCTGTGCAAGGTGGGCCTGATCTACCTGGGCGTGTCGCTGCTGCTGGCCCTGGTCACCCGCTTCACGCTCGACCCCAACTTCTGGGAACAGGTGGCGCGCCAGAGCCGCGACGGCGGGCAGCCGCAGGTGACCGGCTCGGACCTGCTGGCAATGTTCTCGATCGTGGTGCTGAACGTGGCGGCGCTGATGGCGCTGTGCTTCGCGGCGCCGCTGACCTACTGGCAGAAGATGACGCCCTTCAAGGCGACCTTCTACAGCTTCTTCGCGGTGCTGCGCAGCGCGCGGGTGTTCATCGTGCTGCTGATGGCGTGGTTCGCGCTGTTCTTCGCGATCACCATGGTGCTGACGGCGCTGCTGGGCGGGAGCAGCGTGGCCAGGGTCTTGATCATGTGGCTGATCTTCCTGTTCGTGCTGCTGCTGCAGTGTTCGATGTATGCGGGGTATCGGGAGATTTTCGGGAAGCCGCAGGATGGGGATGCGGCGAAGGTGGACCTGACCAAGTAAGCCTGTTCCCGGCAGCCCTTCAGCCGACGGCTTGAATTAGACCGCCGGCTTCAGAACGTCATTCAGAACATCATTCAGAACGTCATTCAGAACGTCATCCCGGCGAAGGCCGGGATCCAAGTCTGTTGCGTTGCCAAACGCGTCAAGCGCAGGGGAAATGCGGGCAAACTTGGATCCCGGCCTTCGCCGGGATGACGTTTACGCGCCGCGGGATGACATCGACACGCCGTGGGATGACGTTGACGCGCCGAGGGATGAGGTTGACGCGCTGCGGGATGACGTCGACGCGCTGCGGGATGACGTCGACGCGCTGCGGGATGACGTCGACGCGCTGCGGGATGACGCCGACGCGTTGCGGGATGACGTCGACGCGCCGCAAAATGACGTCGAGGCGCTGCAGGATGACGTCGACGCGCCGCAGATGAGCTTGCAGCGCTGCGGGAGGCTGCTTTTTAGCGCGACAAACGCTCCAGCTTCGCCACCGACAGGTCCAGCACCTTCATCCCCGCCGCGCCGAAGTTGATCTGGGCGCGCGCCGCCCCTGCCCCACCTTCGATGTTGACGATCACGCCCTCGCCGAACTTGGCGTGCGCCACCGTCTCGCCCACGCGCCAGCCGGAGCCGTTGCCATTGCTGGACTTCTGCGTGATCTGCTGCGCGATGCGGTTGTCGGTTCCGTTGCGGAACTCGGCGTCGTCCCAGGCCGTCTGCGACTTGCGCCCGGCGAACCAGTTGGTCTGCACGCGCGGCGACAGCCACTTGAGGGCCTCTTCCGGCAGCTCTTCAAGGAAGCGCGACTTCATGTTGAAGCGGGTCTGGCCGTGCAGCATGCGCTGCTGGGTGAAGCTCATGTACAAACGCCGGCGCGCACGGGTGATCGCCACGTACATCAGGCGCCGCTCCTCGTCCAGTCCATCGGCTTCGCGCGCACTGCTCTCGTGCGGGAACAGGCCCTCCTCCAGGCCGGTGATGAACACGGCGTCGAACTCCAGGCCCTTGGCCGAGTGCACCGTCATCAGCTGCAGCGCGTCCTGGCCGGCCTGGGCCTGGGCGTCGCCCGCCTCCAGCGAGGCATGGGTCAGGAAGGCCGACAGCGGCGACATCACGGCCGGCAGCGGCGCGCCGCCGTCCAGCACCTCGATGCCGTCCGCGTCGAGCAGGGCTTCGCCGGCCTGGGCCTGGGACGGCGGCCCGAGGTGGGCCGGCGCGCCGATGCCGTAGCCTTCTTCCTGCACGAACTGGGCGGCGGCGTTGACCATCTGCTCCAGGTTCTCGATGCGGTCCGCGCCTTCTTTCTCGTTCTGGTAATGCTGCAGCAGGCCGCTGCGCTCCAGCACCACGCGCACCAGCTCCGGCAGCGCCAGCTGCTGGGTCTCGAAGCGCGCCGACTCGACCAGCTTGACGAAGCTGCCGAGCGAGGAACCGGCCTTGCCGGTCATGTAGGGCACCGCCGCATACAGCGAAATGCCGTAGCTGTCGGCCGCCATCTGGAGCTGCTCGATCGAGCGCGCGCCGATGCCGCGCGTGGGGAAGTTCACCACGCGCAGGAAGGCCGAGTCGTTGTGCGGATTGTCCATCAGCTGCAGGTAGGCGATGGCGTGCTTGACCTCGGCGCGCTGGAAGTAGCGCAGGCCGCCGTACACGGTGTACGGCAGGCCGGCCGCGAACAGCGCATGCTCGATCACCCGGCTCTGTGCATTGGAGCGGTAGAGGATCGCGATCTCGCTGCGCGGGACGCCGTCGGCCATCAGGCTCTTGGCTTCCTCGATGATCCACTGCGCTTCCTCGAGGTCGGACGAGGCTTCGTAGATGCGCACCTGTTCGCCCTGGCCGGCGTCCGTGCGCAGGTTCTTGCCCAGGCGCTTGGCGTTGTTGGCGATCAGGTAGTTGGCGCTGTCGAGGATGTGGCCGTGCGAGCGGTAGTTCTGCTCCAGCTTGATCAGGTTCCTCACCTCGAAGTCGCGCTCGAAGGCGGTCATGTTGCCGACGTTGGCGCCGCGGAAGGCATAGATGCTCTGGTCGTCGTCGCCCACCGCGAACAGCGCGCCGCCGCCACCCTCGCCCTGCCCGGCCAGCAGTTTGAGCAGGTTGTACTGCAAATCGTTGGTGTCCTGGAACTCGTCGACCAGGATGTGGCGGAAGCGGATCTGGTAATGATGGCGCAGCGGCTGGTTGCGCGACAGCAGCTCGTAGGTGCGCAGCAGCAGCTCGGCGAAATCGACCACGCCTTCGCGCTGGCATTGCTGGTCGTAGAGCTCGTACAGCTCGACCATGCGGCGCTCGATCGGATCGTAGGCCTCGACCTGGCCGGCGCGCAGACCCTGCTCCTTGCAGTTGTTGATGAAGTACATCAGGTTCTTGGCCGGGTACTTCTCGTCGTCGACATTGTGCGCCTTGAGCATGCGCTTGATGAGCGACAACTGATCTTGCGAGTCGAGGATCTGGAAGGTCTGGGGCAAGGCCGCGTCGCGGTAATGGGTGCGCAGCAGGCGGTTGCACAGGCCGTGGAAGGTGCCGATCCACATGCCGCGGGTATTCACCGGCAGCATCGCGGACAGGCGGGTCAGCATCTCCTTCGCCGCCTTGTTCGTGAAGGTCACGGCCATGATGCCGGCAGGCGACACTTGGCCGGTCTGGATCAGCCAGGCGATGCGCGTGGTCAGCACACGCGTCTTGCCGGAGCCGGCGCCCGCGAGGATCAGCGCACTCTGCGGTGGCAAGGTAACGGCGGCAAGTTGCTCGGGATTGAGGTTGTGAAGGAGGTTCTGCATCCGCCAATTATACCGCCGGGGTGCCGGGCCTGCCTGCTACCCATGTATGGAAATACAGTATTTTTTAGGCGAGCGGCGTGGCTTTTTTGACCACATTGAGCGCACGCCAAGATCCCGTGCGGGGCTAGACCTCCTCCTCGCCCAGGCCCGCCGATCGGGTGGACGGATAGGCCGGCAGGCCGTCGCACTGGGGCATCCAGTGCAGGCGGCTGCGCACGAAGGTGTGGTCGCCCGGCGGCACCCGGTTGGGGTCGTCGAGGCTGGCGGTGGCGACGTCGATTTCTTCCGGCCAGCGGCTGTCCTGGAAAGTGAGCGTGGTGCCGCAGGTGGGGCAGAAGCTGCGCTCGATGCCGGGGCTGGAGCCGAAGCGCGCCGGTTCCCCGCCCAGCCATGTCAGATCGGTGCTGGCCACGCTGAACCAGGCCAGTGCCGGTGCGCCGGATATCCTGCGGCAATCGGTGCAATGACACAGCGTGCTGTTGAAAGGCATGCCCTGCGCTTCGTAGCGCACGGCCCCGCAAAAACATCCGCCTTGCAAGCTCATCCGTTTCTCCTCCCACCGTAAAACCGGGCTCAACCATACGGCGCGAGCCCAGGGGACCACAGCCTTCCGCGCGCCGCCTGATTGTCTTTTCGCTTATTTTAACCAGAGATACGCGACATATTCGCGTGGCCCGTCGTACCAACATCGTACGAAGCAACGCCCCGCATGCGCACAGGTACGGGCCTATCCAATGCTCGCATGCGGCGCGGCTTCCTGCCCTTAGGAGATCAGAAATGCTCAATCGCGTGGTTACCGTAGCAGCGCTCGCCGTGGGTGGCGTGCTGCTGTCGAAACAATTGAAGAAAAATCGTGGCTTTGGCGCCAGCTCGTCGATCGTGGAAACGATCGAAGTCAACGTGCCGGTCAGCACCGCCTACAACCAGTGGACGCAGTTCGAAGACTTCCCGCAGTTCATGAAGAGCGTCAAAGAGATCCGCCAGCTGGACGACAAGCACCTGCACTGGAAAGCCAACGTGGCCGGCGAAGACAAGGAATGGGACGCCGAGATCACCGAGCAGATTCCGGACAAGCGCATCGCCTGGCGCAGCGTGACCGGCGTGAAGAACGGCGGCGTGGTGACCTTCCACAAGATCTCGGACAACTGCACCCGCATCGCCCTGCAGATGGACTACGAGCCGGACGGCCCGCTGGAAGCCCTCGGCGACGCCTTCGGCGCCGTGCGCATGGAAGCGCGTGCGAATCTGTCGAACTTCAAGGAACTGCTGGAGAAGCGCGGGTCGGAGACCGGCGCCTGGCGTGGGAAGATCAGCCAGCACTGAGACTGAGCGTCTTGCTTAGTTGCCCTTAGCACGTCGTTCCCGGCACTGCCGGAAACGACTCCCCGCGGAGGCGGGGACCCAGGTTCTGTGTGCGTTATCGAAACGTTTGCAAACTTGGGTTCCCGCCTACGCGGGAACGACGGTCTTTAGGCCGAGGATTCAATTCACCCCGCCACCGGCACCGGCCGGGCCAAGCCCTTCGCCTTCGATTCGCGGATCAAGTTCCGCACCGTCTGGTCCGCCGCCTTGCTCTCCCGCTCCATCTCCTTCCCGAGCGCCCCCATCTTCTTGCCCAGCGCATCCATCGGCTTGCCCGCCTCGTGCATCTGCTTGCCGAGCGCGTCCATCTCGGCATGCGCCTTGCGCGCCGCCGGTCCGTTGTAGGCCTGCTCCATCCTGCGTCCCGCTTCCTCCATCCGTCGCCCGGCCTCTTCCATCCGTCGCCCGATGCGCTCGCGCTCGGCGTCGTCGGTGGCGGCGGCCATCTGGCGGCCCAGGTCTTCCATCTGGCGGCTCAGCGCGTTCATGCCCTCTTCGATCTCGCGCGTCTCGCGCTTGCTGACGTTGTCCTTGATGCCTTCCGACGCGCGCTCCATCTGCTTGCCCAGCACTTCCATCTTCTTGCCGTGCTTGTCCATCTCCTTGCCATGCACGTCCATCTGCGCGCCCAGACGGTCGAGCGGCGCCCAGGCCGCGCGTGCCCTGGCGAGCACCTGGGGATCCTGGATCACCCAGGACTGCCCGCCCTCGCGGAACCAGATGAAGTCGCCATCGACCACGCGCTTGGCGGCTTTCACCTCGTCCCAGTCGTCGCTGCTGCCGCTGATGTTCATGTCGCCGTCCTTGGCGCGCACCAGCGCGTAAGGCTCGTTGCGGGCAGCCTCGCGCACCACCCGCAGCTTGCGCTCAGCTTCGCCGACAGGTTCGCTGCGCGCGGCGGCCGTTTGGGGCGCCTCCGGCGCGGCTTGCACGGGCTGGGTCCAGGTAGACAGCGCGGCGCAGATGGCCAGGCCAAGGATGGGAAGCGCAAGCTTCCAGTTGAGCGGTTCGGCTTCAGGCCGGACCAGGCGTTTGATGCGAGACATGAGATTTCCTCCATGTGCCCCTGGGGCAAGTTGCGGGGTGGACTGGAACAAGTCCAGTTCGGACAATGCAAGCGCCAGACGCCGCGGTTCGCCGAGCTCTCTTGCTGCTAAATCGTCTGCAATCCGTTCACGCTCGTCGCGGATCCGCGTCGACAGCCACCACACCGCCGGGTGGTAGAACAGCAGGATCTCGATCGCGCTCTGGATCAGGTTCACCAGGTAATCGGCGCGCCGCACGTGGGCCAGCTCGTGCGCCAGCAGCGCTTCCAGCAGTTGCGGCGGCATGCCGCTGATCAAGGAGGCCGGCACCAGCACCACCGGCCGCCAGAAGCCGGCCGTGACCGGACTGGCCAGGTCGTCCACCAGGCCCAGGGTGACGCGGCGCGCAATGCCGAAGCGCCGCGCCAGCTCGTCCAGGCGTGCCTGCCAGTGCGGGTCGAGCCGGTACTGGCCGGGACGGCTGCGCCGCCGCACCCACAACAGGCCCAGCGCCATGCGCAGCGCCAGCAGGCCGGCGCCGCAGGCCCAGAACAGCAGCACCAGCGGCAGCCTGTCCTGGACGGCGCTTTCCCAGCCGGCCACCTGCGAGCGGTCGACCGCCAGCACCGGCGCCGGCAGGGCCGCGTCCAGGGGCAGCGTGGCCAGCGGCGCCAGCGTGCTGCCGCCACCGGCGTCCAGCACCCGCTGCACCGTGCCCGCCAGCGGCAGGGCCGCGCACAGCAGCAGCGCCGCGCAGGCCACGGCATAGCGGGCCTGCGGACTAGCGGCGCGCATCAGGCCCAGCACCAGCGCCGCTGCGCAGCCGACCAGCGCGCCCTGCCAGACGAAATCGATCAAGGCCCAGGCCAGGCTGCTCGCCGCCACCGCCAGCATCTCGTTCATGCGTTCTCCTTCACGTCGAAACTAGAATAATTTGTCTAGAACGTCTTGTCTAGAACTTTTTTTCTACATACGTGCGCGTGGGAACCGCGCCATGCCTACTCTAGGTCGGCAGGCGTGCGGACGCGAGCACCCTGCGACAGGCGGCGGGAAACGCGGGACGGATCGGGAAAAAGGGGGGCTGCGCGGCGCAGCCGCTGCGGGGGAAGCGCCGCGCGGGGAAGCGCCAGGCGGGAGAGCGCCACGCGGGAGCGCGCAGCGCGGTAGAGCGCGGGCCGCTGCACGGCCCGCGACGGGATATGTTTAGTAGACGACGACCGAGCGGATCGACTCGCCCGACTTCATCAGGTCGAAGCCTTCGTTGATGCGTTCTAGCGGCAGGTGGTGAGTGATCAGGTCGTCGATGTTGATCTTGTTCTCCATGTACCAGTCGACGATCCTGGGCACGTCGGTGCGGCCGCGCGCGCCGCCGAAGGCCGAACCCTTCCACACACGGCCGGTCACCAGCTGGAACGGACGGGTCGAGATCTCCTGCCCCGCCGCCGCCACGCCGATGATGATCGACTGGCCCCAGCCCTTGTGGCAGCACTCCAGCGCCTGGCGCATGGTGTTGACGTTGCCCACGCACTCGAAGCTGTAGTCGGCGCCGCCATCGGTCAGCTGGACGATGCTGTCGACCACGTTCTCGACCTTGGTCGGGTTGATGAAATGGGTCATGCCGAACTTGCGCGCCATCGCTTCGCGCTCCGGGTTCAGGTCGACGCCGATGATCTTGTCGGCGCCCACCATCTTCGCCGCCTGGATCACGTTCAGGCCGATGCCGCCCAGGCCGAACACCACCACGTTGGCGCCCGCCTCCACCTTGGCGGTGAAGATCACCGCGCCGATGCCGGTGGTGACACCGCAGCCGATGTAGCAGATCTTGTCGAAGGGCGCGTCCGAACGCACCTTGGCCAGGGCGATCTCCGGCACCACGATGTAGTTCGAGAAGGTCGAGGTGCCCATGTAGTGGTAGATCGGCTGGCCGTCCAGCGAGAAGCGGCTGGTGGCGTCCGGCATCAGGCCGCGGCCCTGGGTCGAGCGGATCGCCTGGCACAGGTTGGTCTTCTGGGACAGGCAGAACTTGCACTGGCGGCATTCCGGCGTGTACAGCGGAATGACGTGGTCGTCCTTCCTCAGGCTGGTCACGCCCGGACCGACGTCGACCACCACGCCCGCGCCTTCGTGGCCGAGGATGGCCGGGAAGATGCCTTCCGGGTCGGCGCCGGACAGGGTGTAGTAATCGGTATGGCAGATACCGGTGGCCTTGACTTCGACCAGCACCTCACCGGCCTTCGGGCCTTCGAGCTCGACTTCCTCGATCGTGAGCGGATGGCCCGCCTTCCATGCAATTGCTGCCTTGGTTTTCATGTGTTCTTCCTGTGTCGCGAACTTGAGGGAACGGTCCGCTTGTCGAACCGTAAAGTTGGACATGATAGCAAGACAGGCGCAGCAGCGTGCGCCACCTTGCCTGTCCTCACCTTGTATTTACTTGCCGCGCAGGCGTTCCGCGATCGCGCCATGCAGCGCATTGATGGTCTCTTCCGCCGCCAGGATCTGCTCGGCCACCTCATTGAGCTTGCGGCGCTGCGAACGCGCCTGGTCGCGCAGCACGTCGAAGGCGGTCTGGCGGTCGACCTGGTAGCGCGCCATCAGCACGCCGACGGCGATGCTGGTCTCGCGTCCGGCCGCGAGCGCCGACGTCAGGCTGGCTTCGCTGCGCCGCAGGCGGCGGATGTCGTCGCCACGCGCCAACGCGGCTTCGAAGGCCGCCACCAGGCGCGGAGCGTCGACCGGCTTGACGACGTAGCCGACCGCGCCGGCGTCGGCGGCCGCGCGCGCGCTGGCCGCGTCGTCTTTCGCCGACAAAAACATAAAGGGAATCTCGGTCTCCTCGCGCAGCAGGCGCGCCAGGTCCAGGCCCGACATGCCGGGCATGGAGATGTCGAGCATGGCCAGGGCCACGTCCTGGCCCCTTTCCTCGATCGCGCGCAGCGCCTGCGCCGAGGTGCCGGCTTCGATGGGGTCGTATCCGGCGTGGCGCAACACCTCGCCCAGGAACTCGCGCAACAGTGCGTCGTCGTCGACGACCAGCACCGAGCGGCGCGATGCGGCTGGGGACTCCATGCTTCCTCCTTCATTCTTCAAGCAGGGCCCGTGCGTGCTGCGGCCGGCCAGCGCGGCTTCTCGCAGAAGCCATGAAAAAAAGAATAGCACGCGCTACAACGGTTGCGCTAGATCAATAGTGCATGACTTAGCTGTCACGTTTAGTGCACACACGATTGAAATCTTGATTGCTTGAGTAGAAGTTTTCCAAATACACTGGATTTACCACATATGCATATCTGGTGTGGAGACAAGAGTGCCGACGGCCACGAGCCGCGGCCATAACCTATAAGTATCAATACGGAGAAGATTCATGGTAAGCAAAGACACTCGCGCACTGAAGTCCTGCATCACCGCCCTGATCGCTGCCGGCGTGCTCGGCAACGCGCAGGCAGCCGCTCCCGATACCACGCGCGTCATCGTGGCCTTCAAGCCGGGCGCCGCGGCCTCGCTGAAATCCGCCGTCGGCGCCGCCAAGGGCGCCGTCAAGCACGAGATCTTCGGCATGAACGCGATGGCCATCGAAGTGCCGGCCGTCGCGCTCAAGGGACTGGAGAACAACCCCAATGTGGAATACATCGAAGAGGACGTGGTGCGCCGTCCCTTCGCGCTGACCTCGCCCTCGACCGGCACGCCCTACGCCAGCGGCCAGCTGGTCCCCTACGGCATCCAGCAGGTCCAGGCCGACCAGCTGTCCGATACCAACGCCGGCAACCGCAAGGTCTGCATCATCGACTCGGGCTACGACCGCAACCACGAGGACCTGAGCGGCAATCCGGTCACCGGCGAATACGACGCCGGCACCGGCTGGTGGTACACCGACGAGAACCACCACGGCACCCACGTGGCGGGCAGCATCGCCGCGATCAACAACAGCGGCACCGGCGTGGTCGGCGTCAATGCCAACAAGCTGCTCAAGCTGCACATCGTGAAGGTGTTCGGCAAGGATGGCTGGGCCTATTCCTCGACCCTGGCCTCGGCCGCCAACAAGTGCGGCGCGGCCGGCGCCAACGTGATCTCGATGTCGCTGGGCGGCGGCCGCAAGAGCGTGACCGAGCAGCGGGCCTTCGATTCGCTGTACGCGAAGGGCGTGCTGAACGTCGCCGCGGCCGGCAACGACGGCAATACCGTGGTGTCCTACCCGGCCGGCTACAGCAGCGTGGTGATGGTCGGCGCGGTCGACGAGAACAAGCAGTGGGCCAGCTTCTCGCAGTACAACAGCAAGGTCGAACTGGCCGGCCCCGGCGTGGCCGTGCTGTCCACCGTCCCGATGGGCGGCGGCACGGAAGGCGTGCTGGCCGTCGGCGGCGTCAACTACGCGGCCGGCTCGATGGAGGGCTCGCCGGTCAAGACCGCGAGCGCGCCGCTGGCCGACTTCGGCATCGGCGACAAGGTGAACACCGCGGTGTCGGGCAAGGTCTGCCTGATCCAGCGCGGCAGCGTCGACTTCGCGGTCAAGGTGCAGAACTGCCAGAACAGCGGCGGCGTCGGCGCGATCGTCTACAACAACGTGGCGGGCAGCTTCGGCGGCACCCTGGGCACGACCGTGACCACCATCCCCTCGGTCACCGCGAGCGACACCGACGGCGCGGCGATGAAGGGCCAGCTGGGCCAGAGCGCGACCGTGGGCGTGAAGGCCACCAACTACGCCTACTACGACGGCACCTCGATGGCGACCCCGCACGTGTCGGCGGTGGCGGCCCTGGTGTGGAGCTACTTCCCGACCTGCACCGGCGCCCAGATCCGCACCTCGCTGGTCAACAGCGCGCTCGACCTGGGCACCGCCGGCCGCGACACCAAGTACGGCTACGGACTGGTGCAGGCCAAGGCGGCCTACGAGCGCATCAAGTCGCTGGGCTGCGGCAAGTAATTCGGACGCTGCGATCGGCAAAAAAGGACGCCTCGGCGTAATGGTGTTCAGTTAGCAGAAAAACCGTCGCCCCGGCGAAGGCCGGGGCCCAAGTTCGGCGGCTCGACAGCTCGGAGAACTTGGATTCCGGCGTGGCCGATCAGGCCTGCGCCGGAATGACGTGTATGCGCTAACTGAACGGCATTAGACGCCTCGGCGTCCTTTTTTCATGGAGCCAGGTCGAGCACCATGGTCTGTTCGAGCAGCGCGCCGCCGGGCTGCATCGGCGCCCGCGCGCCGGTTTCGCGAAAGCCCGCCTTCGCGTACAGAGCGATCGCCGCCGTATTGCCGGTCTCCACGCCGAGGCGCAGGCTGCGCGCGCCGTAGCCGCGGGCCCAGGCGATGGCCGCGTCCAGCAGCGCGGCCGCCACGCCGCGCCCGCGCGCTTCCGGGGCGACCCACATCTGGAACAGGTTGACCACGGACGGATCCTCGCCATCTGCCTTGGCCCAGGCCAGCCCGGCCAGGACGCCGTCGAGTTCCGCCGCCAGCGGACAATCGAGGCCGGAGTCCTGGGCGCGCGCCAGCCGTCCCGCCCAGTGCTCGTCAGGCAAGGCCTGTTCCGAAGCCAGGCTGCTGCAGAAGGCGCTCGGCGAATCGGCCAGCGCGCGCAGGCGGATGGCGCGGTAGGCCGGCCACTCTGCGGCGTTGAAACGGCGGATGGCAGGCTTGGCGTGGGCTGTGTTCATGGTCGGGATCCCGAATGCTGAGGGATCCATTCTAGCGCCTAGTCCTGTTCCCAGCTGTCGTGGGAACGGCGGCCGCGGCGCGAGATCCGTCCCCGGGTGGTGAAGCCGATCAGGCGCGCCACGACGGAGGCCAGGTACATCAGCCCGACCAGCATCTCGACGCTGGCCAGGGCGCGCGCATGCACCGTGAGCGGAATCACGTCGCCGATGCCGGTGCTCGAGAGCAGCGCGAAGCTCAGGTAATTCAGTTCACTCCAGCTGCGCGGCGCATCGGCGTTCACGGCGGCGGCGAAGGTGCCGGGATGAAGTTCCTGCAGCAGGATGAAGAGGTGGGTGAAGCCCCAGGCGATCAGGGTAAAGGTGGCGGCCGCCGCGAACAGCTCGTCGGTGGTGGCGCGCTGGTCGGCCATCATGTAGGCGGTCAGGCTGAGCGCCGCATAGAAATAGAACAGCGCCTCCAGCCCCGAAGACCAGGGCAGCAGCTCGGCGCGCAGGTCGAACAGCGACTGCAGCACCAGCAGCACGATGATCGGCACCGCCAGCGTGATGCTGACCCGGGTCTCGCCCGGCGTGCGCCGCACCATGCGGATGGTGAAGGCCAGCACCACGATGCCGAAGGCATTGAAGACGACGTGCCCGGCCGGGGTCTCCTCGATGAAGGGATAGAGCAGCATCCCGGCCAGCTGCACCAGCAGCAGGAAGGCGGAAGGATGGCGGCGGGTGTGGATGAACAGGCGCAGCATACGCATGGCGTGCAGGAGAACGAGATGTCGATGGCGCCTATTGTAGGGTCAGAGCGGCCCGAACAGCGCGCCGAACTCGCGGGCCGCTTCCGCCGGGTCGGCGCCGTAGACGCTGGTGATGGCCGCCACCATGTCCGCGCCGCGCGCCACCAGCGGCGCGGCGTTCGCCGGCGTCATGCCGCCGATCACCACGATCGGCAGCGCGATGCGCGCGCGGGCGCGCTCGAGCAGCTCGGGCGGGGTGACGAAATCGTACTTCTTGACCGGCGAGGGGTAGAAGCCGCCGAAGGCGACGTAGCTGGCCCCGGCGTCCCGGGCCGCCAGCGCCAGCTCCAGCTGGCCGTAGCAGGAGGCGCCGACGATCTTGTCCTTGCCCAGCAGCGCGCGCGCCTGGGCCACGCCCGCATCGGTAT
The DNA here is from genome assembly GCF_002007115.1 of Massilia sp. KIM. Classification (NCBI taxonomy): domain Bacteria; kingdom Pseudomonadati; phylum Pseudomonadota; class Betaproteobacteria; order Burkholderiales; family Oxalobacteraceae; genus Massilia; species Massilia sp. KIM. The sequence goes on from NZ_MVAD01000001.1 coordinate 3,221,565, forward strand.
GGCCGACGTGCACGCCGTCGGCGTCGAGGTCGCGGCACAGGTCGAGGTGGTCGTTGATGAGCAGCGGCCTTCCGAAGCGGCGGCACAGGGCCAGCAGGGCCGCCGCCTGCTCGGCGCGCAGCGCCGCACTGGCGTCCTTGTGGCGGTACTGCACCAGCGTCGCGCCGGCTTCCAGCGCGGCGGCGGTGGCCGCCAGCAGCTTGTCGGTGTCGTCCCAGTTGGGCGTGACCAGGTATAAACCACGCATGCGATGTCCTTTCAGTTGAGTTGCAGGAGGCGGCGCGGGATGCGCTGCCCCGGCGCGATGGCGTAGGCCTGGGCCAGCGCCTTGTAGGTGTAGGCCTGGGCGCGCGCCAGCGCGCTCTCCATGTCGTCGCCCACGGCCAGGCGCGCCGCGATGGCGGCCGCCAGGGTGCAGCCGCTGCCGTGGTAGGCGTTGGGCAAGCGCGGCCAGCCCCAGGCGCGCATGTCGGCGCCGCCGCGCATCCAGCGGTTGATCACCATGTTGCCGTCCGCATGCCCGCCGGTGACCAGCACGTGCTCGCAGGGCAGCTCGCCCAGCGCCGCCGCTTCGGGCAGGTTCGGCACCGCGATGGTCGCCAGTTCCAGGAGCGGGCGCAGGGCCTCGGCCGGATCGCCCTGCCCCAGCGCGTGGCCGTGGCCGCTGGCCAGCACCGGGTCCAGCACCACCGGCAGCCTGGGCGCGCGTTCGCGCAGGCGCCGCAGCACCGAGGCGATCGCCTCGGCGTTCGCGGCACTGCCCGGGATGCCGATCTTGACCGCGTCGATGGCGCAGGCGGCCAGCAGGGGCTCGGCCTGGCGCACGATGAAGTCCGGGTCCACCGGCGCCACCTCGAACACCCGGTTGTTGTCCTGGGCGGTGAGCGTGGTCGCCACCGGCAGCGCGTGCGCGCCCTGGGCGGCGACCGCCAGGATATCGGCGGCCAGGCCGGCCCCGCCGCCGGGGTCGAGCCCGGCGAACACCAGCACGGTCGGGCTCAATTGGTGATCTTTCCGTCCACCGGTGAGGAAGGCGAGGCCTCGAAGCGGCGCGGCATGCGCCCGGCCAGGAAGGCCTCGCGACCGGCGATCACGGCATGCTTCATGGCGCGCCCCATGCGCACCGGGTCGCCCGCCTTGGCGATCGCGGTGTTCATCAGGACGCCGTCGCAGCCCAGTTCCATGGCGATGGCGGCGTCCGAGGCCGTGCCCACGCCGGCGTCGACCAGCACCGGCACCGTGGCCTGCTCGATCACCAGGCGCAGGTTCCAGGGATTCAGGATGCCCATGCCGGAGCCGATCAGGGAAGCCAGCGGCATCACCGCCACGCAGCCGATCTCCTGCAGGATGCGCGCCTGGATCGGGTCGTCGCTGCAGTAGACCATGACGTCGAAGCCGTCCTTGACCAGGGTCTCGGCTGCCTTGATGGTTTCCGGCATGTGCGGGAACAGGGTCTTCTCGTCCCCCAGCACCTCGAGCTTGACCAGCTTGTGCCCGCCCAGCAGTTCGCGCGCCATCTGTAGGGTGTACACCGCGTCCTGCGCGTTGTAGCAGCCGGCCGTATTGGGCAGGATGGTGAATTCCGAGGGCGGCAGCACGTCCAGCAGGCTGGGCGCGTTCGGGTCCTGGCCGATGTTCACGCGGCGGATCGCCACGGTGACGATCTCGGCCCCCGCGGCCAGGGTCGCCTCGCGGGTCTGCTCCAGGTCGCGGTACTTGCCGCTGCCCACCAGCAGGCGCGAGCCGTACTGGCGGCCGGCGATGGTCAGCACGTCGTTCTTCAGTTCAGTCCTTGCATTCATTGTTCTCTCCTGTCAGCCGCCACCGATGGCGCGCACGATGTCCACCCGGTCCCGGGCCTGCAGCCGGCGGTCCAGCCAGCGCTGGCGCGGCACCACTTCGCGGTTCACGGCCAGCGCGATGCCGCTGCCGGCCAGTCCCAGTTCGCTGACCAGCTCCTGCAGCGAATGCCCTTCGGGCACCTCGCGCGCCTGGCCATTGAGCACGATCTCCGGCATGGTCACACCTCGCGGTAGAGCTGGGCGCCGCTGCGCACGAACTCGATCGCCTTTTCCTGCATGCCCTGCTTGAGCGCCGCCTCCTCGGCCACGCCCTTGCCGGCCGCGTACTCGCGCACTTCCTGGGTGATCTTCATCGAGCAGAAGTGCGGGCCGCACATCGAGCAGAAGTGAGCCACCTTGGCGGAATCCTTGGGCAGGGTCTCGTCGTGGAATTCGCGCGCCTTGTCCGGGTCCAGGCCCAGGTTGAACTGGTCTTCCCAGCGGAACTCGAAGCGCGCCTTGGACAGCGCGTTGTCGCGCAGCTGGGCCCCGGGGTGACCCTTGGCCAGGTCAGCCGCGTGGGCGGCGATCTTGTAGGTGATGATGCCGTCCTTGACGTCGTTCTTGTCGGGCAGGCCGAGGTGCTCCTTGGGGGTCACGTAGCACAGCATGGCGGTGCCGTACCAGCCGATGTTGGCCGCGCCGATGCCGGAGGTGATGTGGTCGTAGCCGGGCGCGATGTCGGTGGTGAGCGGCCCCAGGGTGTAGAACGGCGCCTCGGCGCACTGCTCGAGCTGGAGATCCATGTTCTCCTTGATCAGGTGCAGGGGCACGTGGCCGGGGCCCTCGATGATGGTCTGGACATCGTGCTTCCAGGCGAGCTGGGTCAGTTCGCCCAGGGTCTTGAGTTCGGCCAGCTGGGCCTCGTCGTTGGCGTCGTAGATCGAGCCGGGGCGCAGGCCGTCGCCCAGGCTGAAGGACACGTCGTAGGCCTTCATGATCTCGCAGATTTCCTCGAAGTGCGTGTAGAGGAAGGATTCCTTGTGGTGGGCCAGGCACCACTTGGCCATGATCGAGCCGCCGCGCGAGACGATGCCGGTCAGGCGTTTGGCCGTCATCGGCACGTAGGCCAGCCTGACCCCGGCGTGGATGGTGAAGTAGTCGACGCCCTGCTCCGCCTGCTCGATCAGGGTGTCGCGGTAGATCTCCCAGGTGAGGTCCTCGGCCTTGCCGTTGACCTTCTCCAGCGCCTGGTAGATCGGCACGGTGCCGATCGGGACCGGGCTGTTGCGGATGATCCATTCGCGGGTCTCGTGGATGTGCTTGCCGGTGGAGAGGTCCATCACGGTGTCGGCGCCCCAGCGGATGGCCCAGGTCATCTTTTCGACTTCCTCGCCGATCGAGGAAGTCACGGCCGAGTTGCCGATGTTGGCGTTGACCTTCACCAGGAAGTTGCGGCCGATGATCATGGGCTCGACTTCCGGGTGGTTGATGTTGGCCGGGATGATCGCTCGCCCGCGCGCCACTTCGCTGCGCACGAATTCCGGGGTGATCTCGTCCGGGATGCTGGCGCCGAAGGACTGGCCCGGATGCTGGCGGCCGAGCAGCTCGGCCATGCGCTGGCCCATCGGCCCGGAGGCGTGCAGGGAGGCGATGTATTCCTTGCGGCGCAGGTTCTCGCGCAGGGCCACGAATTCCATCTCGGGGGTGACGATGCCCTGGCGCGCATAGTGCATCTGGGTGACGTTGGCGCCGGCACGGGCGCGGCGCGGGGTGCGGCTCAGCGAGAAGCGCAGCGGCGCGAGAGCCTGGTCGCTCAGGCGCGCCTGGCCGTAGACCGAGCTCGGTCCGGCCAGTTCCTGGGTATCGCCGCGCTCCACGATCCAGGGCAGGCGCGGCGTGGACAGGCCGCTGCGGATGTCGATCGCGGCCGCCGGGTCGGTGTAGGGGCCAGACGTGTCGTAGACATAGAGCGGCGGATTGGGCTCGCCGCCGAAACTGGCCGGCGTGGGCGACTGGCTGATCTCGCGCATCGGCACGCGGATGTCGGGCCGGCTGCCTTCGATGTAGACCTTGCGGGAATTGGGTAGCGGCGCGACGGCGGCCTGGTCCACCTGGGCGGTGGCGGAATCGAACTTCAGCGGTGCGTTCATGTGGCTCCTTGTGCTTGCAGGAGCCAGCAAAGGAGTGTGCCAAGCGCGGCCGCACGGGCGCGTGCGCGCCCACCACCGTTCTCGACTGCTTCCCTTCGCTGGCATTATCCAGATCAGGTTCGGAGGGTATTTCTCACCCGCATGTCGCTTGCACGACACGCAGGACCCCTAGCGTGTGCGGTCCCCGGGATGTCCCGGGGGCCAGCGGGCCGGATTATACGCGCTTCTACTCTATAATGGACCTTTTCGCAAAAAATCTTACGCCACCACATCATGGAATTAGCCAAGTCTTTCGAGCCAGCGGACATTGAACAATACTGGCGCGCCGAGTGGGAAAAGCGCGGTTACTTCACCGCGACCATGGACGAGGGCAAGCCGTCGTTCAGCATCCAGCTGCCGCCGCCGAACGTGACCGGCACCCTGCACATGGGCCACGCGTTCAACCAGACCGTCATGGACGGCCTGACCCGCTATTACCGCATGCGCGGCTATAACACCGCATGGATCCCGGGCACCGACCACGCCGGCATCGCGACCCAGATCGTGGTCGAGCGCCAGCTCGACGCCCAGAAGATCTCGCGCCACGATCTCGGCCGCGAGGAATTCCTCAAGAAGGTCTGGGAGTGGAAGGAAAAGTCGGGCAACACGATCACCGGCCAGATGCGCCGCCTGGGCGCCTCGGCCGACTGGACCCGCGAATACTTCACGATGGACGAACCGCGCTCGCAGACCGTGGTGGAAGTCTTCGTGCGCCTGTACGAGCAGGGCCTGATCTACCGCGGCAAGCGCCTGGTCAACTGGGATCCGGTGCTGGGCACCGCCGTGTCCGACCTCGAAGTCGACTCGCAGGAGGAAGACGGCTCGATGTGGTACATCAAGTACCCGCTGGCCGACGGCTCGGGCCACCTGACCGTGGCCACCACCCGTCCCGAGACCATGCTGGGCGACGTCGCCGTGGCGGTGGACCCGACCGACGAGCGCTACACCCACCTGCACGGCAAGATGCTGACCCTGCCGCTGACCGGCCGCCAGATCCCGGTGATCGCCGACAGCTACGTCGACAAGGAATTCGGCACCGGCTGCGTGAAGATCACCCCGGCGCACGACTTCAACGACTACGCCGTGGGCCAGCGCGCCAAGCTCGAGCCGATCAACATCTTCACCCTCGACGCCAAGATCAACGAGAACGGCCCGGCCGCCTACCAGGGCCTGGACCGCTTCGCCGCGCGCAAGCAGATCGTCGCCGATCTCGAAGCGCAAGGCCTGCTGGAAGCGGTCAAGCCGCACAAGCTGATGGTGCCGCGCGGCGACCGCACCGGCGTCGTCATCGAGCCGATGCTGACCGACCAGTGGTTCGTCGCGATGAGCAAGCCGGCGCCTGAAGGCACCTTCAATCCGGGCAAGTCGATCACCGACGTGGCGCTGGAGAAGGTTGCCAACGGCGAGATCAAGTTCGTGCCGGAGAACTGGACCACCACCTACAACCAGTGGCTGGGCAACATCCAGGACTGGTGCATCTCGCGCCAGCTGTGGTGGGGCCACCGCATCCCGGCCTGGTACGACGACGCCGGCAACATCGTGGTCGCGCGCAACGACGAGGAAGCCAAGGCGAAGGCCGCGGCCCAGGGCATCACGGGCGAGCTGCGCCGCGACGACGACGTGCTCGACACCTGGTTCTCGTCGGCCCTGGTGCCCTTCTCGACCATGGGCTGGCCGGAGCAGACCAAGGACATGGAGCTGTTCCTGCCGTCCTCGGTGCTGGTGACCGGCTTCGACATCATCTTCTTCTGGGTGGCGCGCATGGTCATGATGACCGCCCACTTCACCGGCAAGGTTCCGTTCGAGACCGTGTACGTGCATGGCCTGGTGCGCGACTCGCAGGGCCAGAAGATGTCCAAGTCCAAGGGCAACACCCTGGACCCGATCGACCTGATCGACGGCATCGACCTCGAGTCCCTGGTCGCCAAGCGCACCTCGGGCCTGATGGATCCGCGCGCCGCCGAGAAGATCGCCAAGGCCACCCGCAAGGAATTCCCGGACGGGATCCCGGCCTTCGGCACGGACGCCGTGCGCTTCACCATGGCGAGCTATGCTTCGCTGGGCCGCAACATCAACTTCGATCTCGGCCGCTGCGAGGGCTACCGCAACTTCTGCAACAAGCTGTGGAACGCGACCCGCTTCGTGATGATGAACACGGAAGGGAAAGATTGCGGCAAGCCGGAGGCGGCCGACCTGTCCCAGGCCGACCGCTGGATCATCTCGCTGATGAACCGCGCCGAGCAGGACGTGGCCAAGGGCTTCGCCGACTACCGCTTCGACAACATCGCCAGCAGCATCTACAAGTTTGTCTGGGACGAGTACTGCGACTGGTACCTGGAAGTGGCCAAGGTCCAGGTCCAGCAGGGCACCGAGGCGCAGCAGCGCGCCACCCGCCACACCCTGCTGCGCGTGCTGGAAGTGATCCTGCGCCTGGCGCATCCGGTGATCCCCTTCGTGACCGAAGCCCTGTGGCAGAGCGTCGCGCCGCTGGCCGGCAAGTCAGGCGATTCGATCATGCTGCAGCCGTATCCGGAAGCCGACGCTTCGCTCATCGACGCGGGCGCGGAAGCCTGGATGGACCAGCTCAAGGCCCTGACCGACGCCACCCGCAACCTGCGCGGCGAGATGTCGCTGTCGCCTTCGGTGCGCGTGCCGCTGTTCCTGGAGCCGGGCAATGCCGAGGACCGCGCGCGCATGGCGGTGTTCGCTCCCTACATCCAGTCGCTGGGCAAGCTGCAGGAAGTGCAGATCGTCGACGCGCTGCCGGATTCGCCGGCGGCGGTGTCGATCGTCGGCACGACCAAGCTGATGCTCAAGGTCGAGATCGACGTCGCCGCCGAGCGCGAGCGCCTGTCGAAGGAGATCGCGCGCGTGCAGGGCGAGATCGCCAAGGCGAACGGCAAGCTGTCGAACGAAAGCTTCGTGGCGCGCGCGCCGGCGGCCGTGGTGGCGCAGGAGAAGGAACGCGTGGCGAACTTCTCGGCGACGCTGGCCAAGATGCAGGAGCAGCTGGCGAAGCTGCCTGTGGCTTGAGATTATCGCGTTAGCCAGACCGTCAGTCGCATGTTTTAGCACGTCATCCCCGCGCAGGCGGGGATCCAAGTTTGCATGCGTTTCGACGACGCAAACAGAACTTGGATCCCCGCCTTCGCGGGGATGACGTTTTTGGGCTGGCGATTTCAGAAACGATGTTGGGCTGCCAGTTGTCGTCGGCTAGCGGCTAGCGGCTAGCGGCTAGCTTAGGCAGCTCACTGCTAGCTGCCACCCTGCTTCGGAAACCGCAACACCACCACCGTCTCCTCCCCCGGCCTACTCCTCACCTCCGCCGTCCCCCCGTGCAGCCGCATGATCGCCCGCACGATCGCCAGCCCCAGCCCCGCCGAACTGCTTGCCGCCCGCGCCGGGTCTGCCCGGTAGTAACGGTCGAACACATGCTCCAGATGCTCCGCCGCGATCCCCTCCCCGCTGTTGGCGACGCTGAGCGCCACCCCATCCCCATCCGCCTCGGCCGCCACCCTGATCCACCCACCCTCGGGCGTATAGGCCACCGCATTCGACAGCAGGTTGTTCAGCGCCCGCCGCAGCAAAACGGGATCCGCCCGCAGCGCCAGCGGTCCGGACGACTCAAGGCTGAGGGTCACCCCCTTGTCCTCCGCCAGGATGCCGAAGTACTCACCCAGCCGGGCCAGCTCTTGCCCCGCGTCGAGTGCCTCGCAGCGCAGCGCCAGCTGGGCGTTGTCGGCGCGCGCCAGGAACAGCGTGTTCTCGATCATGGTCGAAAGCCGCTCGTAATCTTCCTGGATCGAAGCCAGCAAGGCCTGGTATTCCTCCACCGAGCGCGCCCGCGACAGCGCCACCTGGGTCTGCATCATCAGGGAGTTCACCGGCGTGCGCAGGTCGTGCGCCAGGTCGGCGGCGAAGCGCGACAGGCGGCCGACGCCATCCTCCAGGCGGTCGAGCATCCCGTTGAAGGCCCCGCACAGCTCGCGCAGCTCGGCCGGCACCTCGTCCAGCGCCAGCCGCGTTCCCAGCCGGTGCGCGCTGATGTCGTTGACCCGCGCCGTCACCCCGCGCAGCGGCCGCAGGCCGCGCCGCACGGCGACGAAGCCGAGCGCGGTGGCCAGCAGCACGCCGGCGAGAATGGCGCCCGCGAGGTCGACCGCGTAGCGCTTCAGGATCGCCAGCCGGTCGGAACGCATGCGGGTCAGGGTCACGTGCAGCACGTCTGCGCCGCTGGTGGCCGCCATGCTCAGCACGCGCCGCGCGCCGTCCGCATCCTCGACCTGGGCCACGTCGCCCAGGCCCAAGGGCCGCGCCAGAGGGACCGGCGCCAGGGCCGGCGGGCGCACGCTGGCCGGCCCGGTATGCAGCAGCACACGCCCGTCGGCGCGCGCGATGTGCAGCAGCAGGCCGTCCTGGCCGATCATGCGGGCCAGCACGGTCTGGACCTGCCCTCCCCCACCGGCGCGCGCGTCCTCGAGCGCCATCGCCGGCAACATCTGGCGGATCAAGGCCGCCTTGCTGAGCAGCTCGACCTCGTCGCGCTGGCCCATCTGCATGGCCAGAGTCTGGTACAGGTAGGCGCCGACGGCGACAAAAACCGCCACCGCGATCGCCGCGAACAGCAGCCCGAGGCGCAGCGAGATCGCCAGCGGCGCGCGCATCATGCGCGCAGCTCCAGGGTGTAGCCCATGCCGCGCACGGTGTGGATCAGCTTGCGCGCATGCGGCTCGTCGACCTTGGCGCGCAGGCGCTTGATCACCACGTCGACCACGTTGGTGTCGGAATCGAAGTTCATGTCCCACACCTGGGACGAGATCAGGGAACGCGACAGCACCTCGCCCTGGCGCCGCGCCAGCAGCTCCAGCAAGGCGTATTCCTTGGGCGTGAGGTCGATGCGCACGCCGGCGCGGGTGACACGGTGGCGCAGGATGTCGATCTCGAGGTCGGCTACCTGGATGCGTTCGGGCTCGCGCACCGGCCCGCGCCGCAGCAGGGTGCGGATGCGCGCCAGCAGCTCGGAAAAGGCGAAGGGCTTGACCAGGTAGTCGTCGGCCCCGAGCTCCAGGCCATGCACGCGGTCCGCCACCTCGTCGCGCGCGGTCAGGAACAGCACCGGGGTCTGCTTGCGCTCGCGCAGGCCGCGCAGCACGCTCCAGCCATCCATCCCAGGCAGCATCACGTCCAGCACCACCAGGTCGTAGTCGTGCTCCAGCGCCAGGTGCAGGCCGTCGACGCCGCTGCGCGCCAGGTCGGTCACGAAGCCCGACTCGCGCAGGCCCCGGTTCAGGTAGTCGCCCGTCTTGGGCTCGTCTTCGACAATCAAGATCCGCATGATTCCTCCTGCCGAGATTGTGCGCCAATTCGGCGGCGGATTGGATGACGTTTTGGACCGGGTTTTGTCATCGAATTGTCATCTTGGCGTCATGCGCGCGACAGCGGCGGGCGCCTAGACTGGCCCCACGTTCAACACATAGTGAATCCCCTCATGAAAAAGCTTGCCATTCCCCTGCTGGTCCTGTCGCTGGGCGCCGCCCTCGGTCCGGTCGCCCACGCCGAACCGATCCGCAACGTGGTGCTGGTGCACGGCGCCTATGCCGACGGTTCCTGCTGGACCGACGTGATCGAGCGCCTGCAGCGCGCCGGCATGCACGTCACCGCCGTGCAGAATCCCCTCAGCTCCCTGGCCGACGACGTCGAGGCCACGCGCCGCATCCTGGCCCTGCAGGACGGCCCCACCATCCTGGTCGCCCATTCCTGGGGCGGCGCGGTGATCAGCGAAGCGGGGACCGATCCGAAAGTGGCAGGGCTGGTGTACGTGGCGGCGCGCGCGCCTGATGCCGGCGAAGACTTCGCCGCGCTGGCCAAGCGCTTCCCGACGCCGCCCGCGAGCGCGGGACTGGTGAGAAGCGGCGGCTTCGCCCAACTGGGCGAGCAGGCCTTCCTGCGCGACTTCGCCGGCGACCTTCCGGTGGCGCGCGCCAAGGCCTTGTACGCGGTCCAGGGCCGGGTTGCAGAGGGCCTGTTCAGCGCGCGCACCACCCAGGCCGCGTGGAAGGTGAAGCCGACCTGGTACCAGGTCTCGCGCGACGACCGCACCATCAACCCCGACCTGCAGCGCTTCCTGGCCCAGCGCATGAAGGCGCACACGGTGGAGCTGCCGTCGAGCCACCTGTCGATGATCTCGCATCCGGACGCGATCGCCGACCTGATCCTGCAGGCGGCCAACACCGCGCCGGCGGAGGCCCGCTGAGCCGCTAGCGGGACCGCAAGCGGGAACGCTAGCGGGAACGCAATGCGGAACTCAGTCGGCGCCGCGCCACCAAGCCCGGCCGGCGTGCGGCCGGCGCAGGTCGAGCGCCTCGCCCATCTCGGGCGTCGTCAGCGCCACGCCGCGCCCGGCGGCCAGCTCGGAGATGCGCTCCAGCGGTTCCTGCCAGCGGTGCATCGCCAGGTCGAAGGTGCCGTTATGGACCGGCAGCAGCCAGCGGGCGTCGAGGTCGAGGAAGGCTTGGAGGGTTTCCTCGGGCTGCATGTGCACGTCCGGCCACATCTTGTCGTAGGCCCCGGTCTCGACCATCGCCAGGTCGAAGGGGCCGTACTTGGCGCCGATCTCCTTGAAGCCCTTGAAGTAGCCGGTGTCGCCGCTGAAGAACAGGCGCAGGTCCTCGTGCAGGATCACCCAGGACGCCCACAGCGTGCTGTCGCGGTCGCGCAGCGAGCGGCCCGAGAAGTGCTGGGCCGGCGTCGCCACGAAGCGCACGCCCTCGATCTCCGTGCCCTGCCACCAGTCGAACTGGCGCACCTTGGCGCGCTCCACGCCCCAGTCGACCAGGCGCTCGCCCACGCCCAGCGGAGTGAGGAAGTGCTCGGTCTTGGCCGCCAGCGCCATGATGGCGGCATGGTCGAGATGGTCGTAATGGTCATGTGAGAGGATCACCGCCTTGATCGGCGGCAGCGCGTCGATGGCGATCGGCGGCGCGTGGAAGCGCGCCGGCCCGGCCCACTGCACCGGCGAGGCACGCTCGGAGAACACCGGGTCGGTCAGGTAGAAGGCGCCGCCCAGCTTGATCAGCATGGTCGAGTGCCCGAGGCGGTAGAGGGTATTGTCGGGCGCCGCCAGCAGCTCGGCCTGGGTCAGCTGGCGCACTGGCACCGTCCCGGTCGGCACCGTGCCGGCCGGCTTGTCGAACATGGCCTTCCACCACAACCGGGCCATCTCGCCCAGGCTGTACTCGCGCAGCGCCTTGGCGTTGCGGAATTTTCCGTCCTGGAACTGGGGTGAATCGTAGGCCGGCGTGGCCGCCGAGGCATAGCTGCAATAGGCCATGATGCTGAGTATCCCTATGAAGATGGTGGCGAAGACGAGGCGCATGCTGGTGTCGGTCCGTTAAAAGTACACTACACAGTGTAGTATCAGTTTTTGAAGAAGTAAACTACCCAGTGTAAAATTCGGATATGCACACCCCCACCCGCCTCACCGACCGCAAGCGCAGCGCCATCCTGGCTGCCGCCGCCGAGCAGTTCCGCGCCCACGGCTACGAGGCCGCGAGCGTCGACAACATCGCCGCCCTCGCCGGCGTGTCCAAGCGCACCGTGTACAACCACTTCCCCAGCAAGGAAGAGCTGTTCGGCGAAACCGTGATGCAGATGTTCCAGGCCAGCGCCGGACTGCTGGAGCTGCCCTACGCGCGCGAGCGCGGCCTGGGCGAACAGCTGAGCGAGCTGCTGGCGCAAAAGCTGCGCACCCTGGCCGATCCGGATTTCCTGGCGCTGGCGCGGGTGGCCATCGGGGAAGCGATCCACGCGCCGGAGCGCGCGCTGCCGGTGCTGTGCCGGCTCGGCGAACGCGAAGAAGGCGTGGTGAGCTGGATCCGCGCGGCCCAGGCCGACGGCAGGCTGAAGCCGGGCGACCCGCTGTTCGCCGCCAACCTGCTGCAGGGGCAGATCAAGACCTTCGCCTTCTGGCCGCAGATCGCCATGGGCGCGCCGCCACTGCCGCCGGAACAGCACAAGCCGCTCATCGAAGCGGCCGTGGCGATGTTCCTGTCGTATTTCGCAACTGCGAAGGACTGAGGCCGGGTCTTCAGGCCCACTGCCCGTAGCCGCGCGCCATCGCCGCGGCGAACAGGGGAATCAAGGCGAACAGCGCCAGCTGGGCCAGGAGGAAGCGCCGCACCCGCGCAACCTCGGCGGCATCCGGCGCCTGGCCGCTTTTGCGCCATGCGATGTAGCGCAGGGTCGGCACGATGGACAGCGCCCCGACCGCGGCGAAGGCGGCAATCTTGGCCCAGAAGAAGCCGTTGTGCGCGTAATAGTCCCAGCCCTTGGCCGCCAGGACGGCGCGTGCGAAGCCGATCGCGAGCACCGCCAGCGACAGCATGCCATAGGCATGGTCGACCTTGGCCAGCTCCCCGGCCTCGGCCGGGCTCATGCCTTCGCGGACCAGGGCAATCTCGGCCACGAAATACCCGAACAGGGCGAAGATGGCCAGATGGTGCAGCAGGGCGAACAGCAGGTCGGTCATGGGAACTCCTGTCTCGATCGGCGCCGGAAAGGCTGAGCGCCATGCTACCTTGGCCGACTTCCCCTGCCAAGCGCCGCGCCGGTGCCTTGCTGCGGCGTGGCGCTGCCATGAGCAGATTCACAACAGGAAACAAACCGCCAGCATGGCATGGTAGGATCGCCGCATGGACCGACGCAACGACTACAAAACCGCCCTGCTCATCGACAACATGCTCCATGACGCCGCCGCCAACGGCCGCGCCGGCGTGGCGCGCGAACTGGCCGAGATGGGCGTGCCCCTCGAAGTCACTCTGCGCGTGCTGACCCGCCCGGGTGAGCGCCGCCACAACCTCCCCACGGGCGATCTGCCAGGCGCGCCCTGAGGCGCACGCCCGTTCGCGAATTGGAGGGAATCCTCGGATTTCGCGCATCCTTTCCCAGGCTGGGGTTTGCTACACTCCGCTTACCTACAACAACACTGGAGACCCCACCATGCGACACCTGCTGCGCGTAAGCCTGATTGCCGCCCTGTTCGCGAGCTCCGCCGCCTGGGCGCAGAACGCCTCGCCGGTCGGCACCTGGAAAACGATCGACGACGAAACCGGCAAGCCCAAGGCGCTGGTGCGCATCACCGAGGAACAGGGCGTCCTGACCGGCCGCATCGAAAAGCTGTTCCGCGGCCCGAACGAAGACCAGAACCCGAAATGCGTGAAGTGCGAAGGCGCGCGCAAGGACCAGCCGATCATCGGCCTGACCATCCTCTCGGGCCTGAAGAAGGAAGGCGACGAGTACACCGGCGGCGAAATCCTCGACCCGGCCAAGGGCAAGACCTACAAGAGCAAGGCGACCCTGAAGGACAACGGCAACATGCTCGAGGTGCGCGGCTACATCGGCGCGCCCATGTTCGGCCGTTCCCAGACCTGGGTGCGCGAGCAGTAAGCCTCAAGCCTGGCGGCGCTCGTCGACTCTTTCTCGACGAGCGCCGGCCACTGGCGGTTCCTGTCGCGCACGCAAGCCTTTCCACCGCTGCGCGAATGCGGCTATGCTAGCGTCAAGACGACGCCATCCACCGCCAGCATGAATCCACCCCCGATCACGCCCACCGCACGCCCCGTCTTCCGCGGACGGGCGATGCGGGTGCTGCGCCTGCTGAGCCTCGCCGGCGGCGTGTTCGGCATCCTGCTGCCGGCCGCCCTGCTGGCGTCCACCGCCCACGGCATTCCCGACGCCGCCGAGCCCTACATCGCCCTGGTCGGCCTGGCGATGGCGTCCTCCGGCTTCTTCCTGGTGGCCATGACCGGGCACCGCATGAACCGCTCCTCGATCCTGCGCTCGCTCGCGGCCCTGCTGCTGATCCTGCCCTTCAGCGCCAGCGCGGTGGTCATCTGGCATGGCGACAACATGATGATGGTCGGGATCTGCAGCTACCTGCTGGTGCTGACCATCCTGATCTACCTCAGCTTCATCTACCCGCTGATGCACGTGCCGGCCCCGCGCAAGCGTCCGCCCAAGCGCGCCAGCCTGCGCGCCGGCCTGCGCGGGCGCCGCTACAGCCAGCCGGCATCGCGCGCCATCCGGTAGGCTTCCACGCGGTTGCCCGCGCCCACCTTGCTGATCGCCTCCGACAGGTAGTTGCGCACCGTGCCCTCGGACAGGTGCACCTGGCGCGCGATCTCGGCGCTGCTGCGCCCCTCCCCCGCCAGGCGCAGCACCTGGCGTTCGCGCTCGGTCAGCGGGTCGGCGCCGCCGCTCCAGCTCTCCAGCGCCAGCTCGGGCGCGATCGCGCGCCCGCCGTCGTGCACGCTGCGGATCGCCGCCGCCAGCGCGTCCACCGGCGCGTCCTTGAGCAGGTAGCCGCGCACCCCGGCTTCGAGCGCGCGCCGCAGGTAGCCGCTGCGTCCGAAGGTAGTCACCACGATCACGCGCGCCGGCGACTTCGCCTCGCGCAGGCGGGCCGCCAGTTCGAGCCCGGTCATGTGCGGCATCTCGATGTCGGTCAGGACGATGTCGGGCGCGCGCTCCAGGCACAGGGCCAGCGCGTCGCGGCCGTTGTCGGCCCCGCCCACCACCTCGAAGCCGGGCTCCAGGCGCAGCAGCGCGCTGAGCGCGCCCAGCACCATCTTCTGGTCTTCGGCGATCAGGATGCGGATCATGGGGCGACTCCGGTCGGGACGTGCAGCTCGAGTTCCACGCCGTCCTTGACGCGCAGGGCCAGGCGGCCGCCGATGGCGGCCACGCGCTCGCGCATGCCTTCCAGGCCGTTCCCGTGGCGCAGCGCGCCGCTTCTCAGGCGCCGGCCGTCGTCGGCCACGCGCAGCACCGCTTCGCCGCCTTCCAGCGCCAGCGAGACGCGGCAGCGGCTGGCGTCGGCGTGGCGCACCACATTGGTCACCGCCTCGCGCAGGGCCAGCGCCACCACGTGCTCGCTGCTCGGCGCGAGCGCGAAGCGCTCCACTTCTTCGCTGAGGGCGACGTCGGCCGCCGCCAGGCTGGCGCGGGCGCTGGCCAGGGCCTGCACCAAGCCGCTGTGGCGATAACCGGTGACAGCCGCGCGCACCTCGGCCAGGGCTTCGCGCGCGCTGGTTTCGATGTCGGCGATCTCGCGCGCGCAGGCATCGTCGTCACGCCCGGCCAGCTTGCGCGCCAGCTCGGCCTTAAGGGCGATCAGCGAGAGCGAATGCCCGAGCAGGTCGTGCAGGTCGCGCGAGATGCGTTCGCGCTCGGCGATGCGGGCGAAGTGCTCGACCTCTTCCTGCTTGCGCAGCAGGGCCGCGCTGGACCGGCGCAGGCGCCGGTCCATCACCGCCGAGGCCCCGACCGGCAGGCCGGCGGTGAGGAGCGGCAGCACGAAGGCGGTGCGCATCACCGGCACCATCAGCGACACCGCCAGGCCGAACAGCACGATGCCGACCACGGTGAGGATGGCCTGGCGCGGAGTCGGCAGGCCGGCGCACATGGCGCAGGCGAAGATGAAAAAGGTGGCGGCGCCGACGTTGTGCGGGGCCCACAGGGCGCCGATCAGGCAGCCGGCGCCGATGCAGGCCAGCACCTGCCGGCCCTTGGCCCAGTAGGACGCGAAGTACAGGGGCAGGAAGACCGCGGCCGTCAGCGCCAGCATCAGGATTTCGAGCGGCCCCGGGGTGACGTACAGGTACTTCCAGCCCATGTAGCCGAGGGTCAGGATCCACAGGTAGGGCATGCGGCCCAGTTCCGGCGGCACCCAGGGTCCTGCCAGCGCGCGCTTGATTCGTTCCATCGCGGTCTCTCGTTCTTGTCGTCAGCGTTCGAGCAGGCGCACGTCGGCGATCTCGAAGCGGTAGTCGCCGGCCTTGGGCCCTGCGGCAAATCCTATCATGGCGACCGCCTTCGGATCGATGCCGTGGAAGGCGTCGAAGGGGATGCTGACCTCGGTCCACTCCGGCCCCGCCGTGAACGGCGCGTAGCCCGGCATGGCCACGCCCTGCGACATCATCATGGCGCGGTAGGCCCCGCCGTCGCCGCGCACCTTGAAGCGCAGCACCCGGGCCGCGCTCAGGTCCACGCCCTGCATCGGCCGCTCGCCCGGCATGAAGGCGACGCCGGCCCAGGCATAGGGCAGGTCGGGCGCGATGCGGCCGGAGACCGCCAGCGGCGCCTGGCCGTCGCCCAGCGCCGGCTGCACGGCCAGGGTGGCGGTGGACTTGCCGCCGGCGATGCTGTCGACGGTGGGCATCCAGCCGGCGCCGAAGGGGCTGCCCAGCTTGTCCGCGCCAAACTGGCTAATGCGGCCATCAGGTGGCAGCACCTGCGGCAGCGCCTGCGGTTTGCCTCCCTGCGCCGCCTGCGCCACGCGCGCGCGCCGCGCCTCGCGCGCCGGGTTCACGCTCTCGCCATCCTTCCACACCTCGACGATGCGGCGGGTGGCCTTGATGTCGGCCAGCGGATTGCCCTCGACCAGCAGCAGGTCGGCCTTGCAGCCCTTGGCCACGCAGCCGCGCCGGCCCAGCTGAAAGGCGTGCGCCGGCGCGCTGGTGGCGGCCGCCAGGGCCTCGGCCGGGCTCAGGCCCGCCTCGACCAGGGCCGCCAGCTCGCGGTGCATGCTGATGCCGTAGCCGGTGCCGGCATTGCCGGCGTCGCTGCCGGCCAGCACCGGCACGCCGGCGCGGCGCAGGGCGGCGGTCACCATGCGCGGCGCCTGCAGCAGTTCAGGCCGGGGGCTGGCGCCGTAGCGCGCCCTGAACTGGCCCTGGGCGTCCTTGTCGAGCAGGCCAGCGAAGGCGGGATCGGCCAAAAGGTCGTCCTCGCGGGCGCCGGCCATGCTTTCCAGGACCGTGAAGGTCGGGATCACGAACGCATTTTTGCTGCGCGCCAGCCGCGCCAGGCTGTCGGCGCGCTCGCGGGACAGCGCGCCGCCCGGGAACAGGTGGACCAGCCCGTCGGCGCCCGCTTCCAGCACGGCGCGGGCGTCCTCTTCGCGGCTGACGTGGACCACGGCCAGCTTGCCGCGCTGGTGGGCGGCCTGGATCAGGGCGCGCACGGTGGGCAGGTCGAGGGTGGCGAGCTTGCCCATGCCGTGGCCGCCGCCTTCCATCACGATCTTGATGAAGTCCGAGCCTTCGGCGATGCGGGCGTCGACCCAGGCTTGCGCTTCCTCGGGCCTGGTCAGGGTCGGGAACACGATGCCGAACTGGGTGCCGTGGCCGCCCGGCGCGGTGGCCAGGGTGCCGGCCGAGAACAGGTCGGCGCGCTGCGGGTCGCGGCGTTTGCGCGCGGCCTGCATCTCGCGCATCAGGGGCACGGCGGTGAACATGTCGACCTGGGTGGTGACGCCGAAGGCGAGCGGCAGGTCGTGGTCGCGGAAGGCGTGGGTGTGGCTGTCGATCAGGCCCGGCAACAGGGTGCGGCCGGCGCCCTGCACCACCCGCGCGCCGGGCGGCGGCGCGCCGCGGAAGTCGGCGTCGGCCACCACGCCGTTCTCGACCAGCACCGAACGCCGCTCGTGGGCGCGCTGGCCGTCGAACACGCGGACGTCCTGGATCAGGGTTGCGGCGGCGAGCGCGGCGCCGCTGAGGGCGAAGCCGGCGGCGGAGAGGACTGCTTTGATGGCGGTGGCGTGCATGGTTTCCTCCTTGTTGGTATGCGAACCAGTATGGGGAAACGCCGTGGCTGGCGGCAGATGCGGCTGCCACCGATTGGGCATGACAAATGTCATGCGAACCGGACGCCGGCACAGTCACAAGATTAAAAATATGTCAACAAATCCTAATCGAATCGTCGTGCACGCGCAACGCGTCTTCAGGGAAAATTAATGATATGCATGCTATCGTCGCGCTGACTGCTGAGCTGACAATAGGGCTTAAGGCAGGGTGTACATCGACGTCGGACCCAACAACAAGAACAGGAGCTGGCATGATCTTCTTGCGTCTCATTTGCCTACTCGCAGGCATTCTCGTCCTCATCGCACCGCCGCTGGTGCTGTTCCCGACCGGCGGCGAGCCGCTCGGCGGCCTCAAGGCGGCCGGCATCCTGCTGGTCCTGCTGCTGGGCTCTTCCGGATTCTTCTTCATCGGCATGACGGGCCACCGCATGCGCCGCTCGCCGCCGCTGCGCCTGGTGGCCGGCCTGCTGCTGGCCGTGCCCTGCCTGGCCAGCCTGGCCATGCTGTGGCGCGGCGGTTCGCCCGCCACGCTGTGGATGTGCGGCCTGATGCTGTGCCTGACCGCAGTGCTCTACATGACCCAGGTGGTTCCGCTGCTGCGCGCGCCCGGCAACCGCCCGCTGCGCGCCCGCGACAGCGAAGCCCGGCGCTGAATCGCCGCCGCGCGAATCAGGCCAGCGGCAGGTTGTCCCACAGGTCGCCCGTGGGACTGATGCGCGGCGCGGTGACGCCGAAGTGCTGGTAGGCGAGCGGCGTGGCGATGCGCCCGCGCGGGGTGCGCTGCAGATAGCCCTGCTGGATCAGATAGGGTTCCAGCACGTCCTCGATGGTGTCGGCGGCCTCGCCGATCGCCGCCGCCAGGTTGCCGATGCCCACCGGGCCGCCGGCGAACTTGAACAGCACCGCTTCCAGCAGCTTGCGGTCCATGACGTCGAAGCCGACCGTGTCGACGTCGAGCATCTTGAGCGCGCGGTCGGCCATGTCCTTGGTGATCTCGCCATTGCCCTTCACTTCCGCATAGTCGCGCACGCGGCGCAGCAGGCGGTTGGCGATGCGCGGCGTGCCGCGCGCACGGCGCGCCACTTCGCGCGCGCCCTCCTCGTCGATCGGGGCTTCCAGCAGCGCGGCGCTGCGCGCCACGATCTTGGTCAGCTCCTCGACGTTGTAGAACTCCAGGCGCGCGACGATGCCGAAGCGGTCGCGCAGCGGATTGGTCAGCATGCCGGCGCGGGTGGTCGCGCCGACCAGGGTAAAGGGCTGGAGGTCGAGCTTGACCGAGCGCGCCGCCGGCCCCTCGCCGATCATGATGTCGATCTGGTAGTCCTCGAGCGCCGGGTACAGGATCTCCTCGACCACCGGCGACAGGCGGTGGATCTCGTCGATGAACAGCACGTCGTTGGGCTCGAGGTTGGTCAGCAGGGCCGCCAGGTCGCCCGGACGCTCCAGCACCGGGCCCGAGGTCTGGCGCAGGTTGACGCCCATCTCGCGCGCGATGATGTGGGCGAGCGTGGTCTTGCCCAGGCCCGGCGGGCCGAACAGCAGGGTGTGGTCGAGCGCCTCGCGCCGCTTGCGCGCGGCGTGGATGAAGATCTCGAGCTGGTCACGGATCTTTTCCTGGCCGACGTATTCGTCGAGCTGTTTGGGGCGCAGGGCGCGCTCGATCGCCTCTTCGTTGGGCGAGGCGGGGGCGGCGTCGATGATGCGCTGTTCGCTGAAATTGTCGGTCTGGATGCTCATGGCTTAGGCCTTGGACAGCGCCTTCAGCGCGAACTTGATGCCGTCCGACACGCTGGAGCCGGCCGGCATGTTCTTGATCGCCAGGAGCGCTTCCTTGTCAGAATACCCCAAAGCGACCAGCGCATTGAGCACGTCGGTCTGGGCGTCGTCGCGCGCGACGCCGCCCACCACGCCGATGTCGGCGCCCAGCTTGCCCTTCAGTTCCAGCAGCAGGCGCTCGGCGGTCTTCTTGCCGATGCCCGGGATCTTCACCAGGCGGCCGGCTTCCTGCAGGGTGACGGCCTGGGACAGGTCGGCCACCGACATGCCCGACAGGATGGCCAGCGCGGTGCGCGCGCCGATGCCGGTGATCTTCACCAGCTGGCGGAACAGGGCGCGCTCGGCGGCGCTGCCGAAACCGAACAGCAGGTGGGCGTCCTCGCGCACCGTGAGGTGGGTGAACAGGGTCACCTTCTCGCCGGTGTGCGGCAGGTTGTAGAAGGTGCTCATGGGCACGTCGACTTCGTAGCCGACGCCGTTGCAGTCCACCAGCACCTGGGGCGGCGTTTTTTCGAGGAGGATTCCGGAGAGGCGTCCGATCATGTTCTTCCTTAATTAGACGAGACGGCTGCGCTTCATCCGCAGGCCCTGCATGGCGGGGGCGGCGGCGTGCACCAGGGCCAGCGCGTCCATGGTGTTGGCGTGGCAGATCGCCACCCCGAGGGCGTCGGCGGCGTCGCTGCCGGGCAGGCCGGGGAGCTTCAGGAGGCGCGAGACCATGTCCTGGACCTGGGCCTTGGCGGCCTTGCCGGTGCCGACCACGGCCTGCTTGACCTGGACCGCGGTGTATTCCGAGACGTCGAGGTCGGCGCCGACCAGGGCGGTGATGGCGGCGCCGCGCGCCTGGCCCAGCAGCAGGGTCGACTGGGGATTGACGTTGACGAAGACTTTTTCGATGGCGGCGCAGACCGGGCCGTAGGTGGCGACCACTTCGCTGACGCCGTCGAGGATGATCTTCAGGCGAGGCGGCAGCGCCCCTTCCAGGCCGGTCTTGATGGTGCCGGAGGCGATGTAGCGCAGCTTTGCGCCCTGTTTTTCGATGACGCCGAACCCCGTCGTGCGCAGGCCCGGGTCGATGCCGAGAATAATCATTGTGGAATGATATAGCGGCGCAGGGGGTTCGTGGGAAAAATACTGTAGAAAAACACAGGTAATGTGTCCAATACAATGTGTTGGCCCGTAAACGTCGTTCCGGCGGAGGCCGGAACCCAAGTTTGTGCGAGCGGCTGCACTACGAAACTTGGATTCCGGCCTGCGCCGGAATGACGGTCTCAAAGCTAACTAAATAATATCAATGGCGGAAGTGACGGGTGCCGGTGTACAGCATCACGACTCCGCGCTCATCGGCCGCGTCGATCACTTCCTGGTCGCGCATCGAACCGCCCGGGTGGATGACGCAGGTCGCGCCCGCATCCACCACCACGTCCAGGCCGTCACGGAACGGGAAGAAGGCGTCCGAGGCCACCGCCGAACCGCTCAGCGACAGGCCGGCGTTCTGGGCCTTGATCGAGGCTATGCGCGCCGAGTCGATGCGGCTCATCTGGCCCGCGCCCACGCCCAGGGTCATGCCGTTGGCGCAGAACACGATGGCGTTCGACTTGACGAACTTGGCCACGCGCCAGGCGAACATCAGGTCCTGCAGTTGCTGCTGGGTCGGCTGCTTCTTGGTGACCACGCGCAGTTCGCCCAGGCCCACGTTCTTGGCGTCCGGCGACTGCACCAGCAGGCCGCCACCCACGCGCTTGAGGTCGTAGGCGTTCTGGCCAGCGCCCAGCGGGATCTCGAGCAGGCGCACGTTCTGCTTGGCCGCCATGATGCTCCGTGCTTCAGCCGTGAAGGCCGGCGCGATCAGCACTTCGACGAACAGCTTGGACAGCGCTTCGGCCGCCTTGCCGTCGACTTCCACGTTGAAGGCGATGATGCCGCCGAAGGCCGAGGTCGGGTCGGTCTGCAGGGCGCGGGTGTAGGCGTCCAGCGCGTCCACGCCGATCGCCACGCCGCAGGGGTTGGCGTGCTTGACGATCACGCAGCCGGCCGGCTGGCCCAGGCCACCCAGGGACTTGACGCATTCCCATGCCGCGTCGGCGTCGGCGATGTTGTTGTACGAGAGTTCCTTGCCCTGCAGCTGGCGGTAGTTGGCCAGCGCGCCATCGACCGTGACGATGTCGCGGTAGAAGGCGGCGCCCTGGTGCGGGTTCTCGCCGTAGCGCATGTCCTGCACCTTCTCGAAGGAGAAGTTGATGGTCTGCGGGTAGCCCGAACGGGTGGCGTGCTGGCGGTCTTCGCCCAGGCTGGTCAGGTAGTTGGTGATCGCGCCGTCGTATTGGGCGGTGTGGGCGAAGACCTTCTTGGCCAGGCGGAACTTGGTGTCGTAGCTGACGTTGCCGGCCGCTTCACCGGTGCCCTTCATTTCGGCCAGCACCACGCCGTAGTCGGCCGGATCGACGATGACGACCACGTCGCGGTGGTTCTTGGCCGCCGAGCGCAGCATGGTCGGGCCGCCGATGTCGATGTTCTCGATCGCGTCTTCCAGCGAGCACTGGTCCTTGGCGACGGTCTGCTGGAAGGGATACAGGTTGACCACGACCATGTCGATCTGCGGAATGCCGTGCTCTTCCAGCTTGGCGACGTGCTCCGGCAGGTCGCGGCGGGCCAGGATCCCGCCGTGGACTTTCGGATGCAGGGTCTTCACCCGGCCGTCGAGCATTTCCGGGAAACCGGTGTAGTCGGCGACCTCGGTCACCTGCACGCCGTTATCCTGCAGCAGCTTGGCGGTGCCGCCGGTGGACAGGATGTTGACGCCGAGGGCGCTCAGGGCGCGCGCGAAGTCGAGCACGCCGGTCTTGTCGGAAACGGAAATGAGAGCTTGTTTGATCATGGTGTGGCCTGTGGTTAAGAATTCTTACCAGGTCTGCGGACCCGGACTGCGGACCTCGACTGGCCGCGCCGGGAGTCCGCGCGGCCACGATCCGCGCAATCAGAGCAGCCCGTGCTCCTGCAGTTTCTTTCGCAAAGTGTTCCGGTTGATGCCCAGCATCTGGGCCGCGTGCGACTGGTTGCCGTCGGCGCGCGACATCACCACTTCCAGCACCGGTTTTTCAACGGTCATGACCATCATGTCGTAGATGTTGGTCGGCTTCTGCTCGCCCAGATCGTTGAAATAGTCCTCGAGGCTCTTCTGGACGACTTCCTGGATACTTTCTTTGCTCATGTCTTCTGCTGCTTATCCTGGTTAATGATTGCTCGCTGCAAGGCAGCGTGTCCCCGTGATCTTGTGATTCTTTTATTAAGTTTGTTACGCCGCGATCGCTTCATCGGCAGGACGCGCGGGGCGGTATTGTAACCGCTCGCCGTACTGGAGTTGCGATTTGAAAAACGCGTCGACCGCCGCCAGCTGCTCGGCCGTCGATTCCAGCAGGTTCATGCGCCGACGGAATTCCTCGCCGCCGGGCAAGTCTTGTACATACCAGCCGATGTGCTTGCGCGCGGTGCGCACGCCGAGGTATTCGCCGTAGAAGGCGTAGTGGGCCGGCAGGTGTTCGTTCATCAGGGCGCGCACTTCCTCGATCTCGGGGGGCGGCAGGTGCTCGCCGGTGCGCAGGTAGTGGTCGATCTCGCGGCAGATCCAGGGACGGCCCTGAGCCGCGCGGCCGATCATGACCGCGTCCGCGCCCGTGTAGTCGAGCACGAACCTGGCCTTTTCCGGGGTGGTGATGTCGCCGTTGGCGACCACCGGGATGTTCACCGCGGCCTTGACGGCGCGGATGGTGTCGTACTCGGCCTCGCCCTTGTAGCCGTCGGCGCGGGTGCGGCCGTGCAGGGTCAGCATCTGGATGCCGGCCTGTTCCGCCATGCGGGCGATGGTCAGGGCGTTCTTGTTTTCGCGGTCCCAGCCGGTGCGGAACTTCAGGGTGACCGGCACGTCGACGGCGCCGACGACCGCGTGCAGGATGCGCTCGACCAGGTCTTCGTGCTGGAGCAGCGCCGAGCCGCACCAGCTGTTGCAGACCTTCTTGACCGGGCAACCCATATTGATGTCGATGATCTGGGCCCCGCGCTCGACGTTGAACCTGGCGCAATCGGCCAGGTCCTGGGGGTCGGCGCCGGCGATCTGGACGGCTTTCGGTTCCATTTCGCCCGCGTGGTCGGTGCGGCGCGAGGTCTTTTCGCTGGCCCACAGGCGCGGGTTGGAGGCGGCCATTTCGGACACGGCGTAGCCGGCGCCGAGCTGCTTGCACAGCTGGCGGAACGGACGATCCGTCACGCCCGCCATGGGGGCGACGAATACATTGTTACGCAGTTGATGAGGACCGATTTGCACAGCGGAAAATCACAGAAGTTTCTTGGGAACCTAGTATTTTACCCCAAGCGCTGCTCAATTTATCAGCAAATTTGTAGAGATTGTTGCGCGTGCGATATTGGCAAGGTGCCGGAAAGGGAGTTCAGATGGCGCTGTGGGGTAACGGTAACAGGTGGCGCTAACACAACGCAGGCAAACTTGGATCCCGGCCTTCGCCGGGATGACGTTGATAGGCGGTGGGCGGACGATGGCTAATCCGGCTTCGGCCTCGTCGGGATGACGTTGATAGGCGGTGGGCGGACGATGGCTGATCCGGCTTCGGCCTCGTCGGGATGACGTTGATAGGCGGTGGGCGGACGATGGCTGATCCGGCTTCGGCCTCGTCGGGATGACGTTGATAGACAGTCGGTGGACGATGGCTCATCCGGCTTCGGCCTCGTCGGGATGACGTTGATAGACGGTGGGTAAAAGACGGCTCATCCGGCTTCGGCCTCGTCGGGATGACGTTGATAGACGGTGGGTGGACGACGGCTAATCCGGCTTCGGCCTCGTCGGGATGACGTTGATAGACGGTGGGTGGACGAGGGCTAGTTTGGCTTCGGCCTTGTTCGCCCAAGCTCGCGACTGAAGAGTGGTCGCCGTCTCCCATCCGCGCGTTCAGGGAAGATCGTCCAGCACCGCTTGCCGCAGATGCTCGACCTCGCCCCAGCTCAGCAAGGCCAGCCTGCCGTCCAGCACGGCAAACCGGTTGACGCTCGCGTTATGCACCTTGAAATCGCGCGGCGTTTCCAGCGGCAAGCCGAGCGCAGCCCGGTATGCACACTCCAGCACCCCACCATGGGCCACCAGGGCCAGCGTCTTGCCCGGATGCCCAGCCGCATGACGCGCGATCGCCCCCACCGCGCGCTCGTAGAACGCGCGGAAAGTCTCTCCTAAATTTTTGCCAGGAGGCAACTCAGCGTCCACGTTGCGCGCCTGCCAAGCCGCGAACTCGCGTGGATAGCGTGCCGCGATCTCGCTGTACAACAAACCTTCGAAGCCGCCGTAGCAGCGCTCGCGCAGCAGCGGATCGACCTCGACCTCCTGCCCGCGCACCCCGGCGATCGCCTGCGCCGTCTGCTTCGCCCGCCCGAGGTCGCTGGACACGATGGCGTCGATGCGTTCGCCCAGCAGGGCCGCCGCCAGCGCGGCCGCCTGGCGCTCGCCCTCCCCGTTCAGGGGAATGTCCAGATGCCCCTGGAGGCGCCGTTCGGCATTCCATGCGGTCTCGCCGTGGCGTATCAATAAAATCGTGGTCGCGCCCGCAGGCGCCGTCGTCGCAGTCGGCATGAGGTTCCAGCGCCCGAACCTCGGGGCCGTCGATGGGTGAATGGATACTGCCTAGTTTACTTGAGCTCGTCGGATACGACTTCGGGATTCAGCGAATACGTGCCGAAGATGCGCGCTTCGTCGAGGATATGCCCCTGGATCGCCAGCCGCGCCTCCGGACCGCTGAAACGCCCGTCCAGCGGCAGGCGCGGAATGTCGAGCGCGTACAGCGTGAAGATATAAGTATGCACGCGTTCGTCGTTCCAGGGTGGGCACGGCCCGTCGTAGCCGTAGAACTCGCCCGCCATGTCGGGGTCGCTCGCGAACCAGCCGGTGTAATCGTTCACCCCATGACGCAACTGGTGCTCGGTGCCGTTCTTGATCGTGAAGGGCACCAGGGGCCCCGGCTTGCCGTGCGGCGTGACCATGTCCGAGAACATGCCTTCCGCCAGCGACTTCAGGCAGACGGGGATGTCGACCAGGGTCCAGTGAAAGAAATCCACGCGCGGCAGCGAGGCCGCCACCGTGCGTCCCTCCTTGTTGACATCCGTGCCCTCGGAGGGGACGTCGGGGTCGTGGCAGATCAGCACCAGCGACTCGGTGCCGGCCGGCACCTCGTCCCAGGCGAGGTGCGGATTACGGTTGCTGGACAGCTTGACGTGCGTATCGGCGTCGATGACCGCGAACGCGCATTGGGGCGGGATCTCCCCCCCATCGGTAAAGGAATCGCTCCAGATCTTCATACGTCCTCCCAGGCCCTGATGCTATTGACCGCGCCCGGCGCCGCTTGTTTCAGCGCGAAGTCCCGACTGGATCAATCCTTAGCCAGATAGTGACAGGACCGTCGTTGATCAGGGAGACTTTCATGTCGGCGCCGAATTGGCCGGTCTCGACAATGCCATGAGACGCGCGCGCCTGGCGCACGACATGCTCGAACAGGCGGCGCCCGTCTTCCGGCGCGGCGGCCGGCGAGAACGAGGGGCGCGTGCCGGACCGGGTGTCGGCCGCCAGCGTGAACTGCGGCACCAGCAGCAGGCCGCCGCCGACGTCGACCAGGCTGCGGTTCATCTTGCCCGCCTCGTCCGGGAACACGCGGTAAGTCAGCAGTTTGGCCAGCAGGGCCTCGGCCTCGCGCTCGGTGTCGCCCTTCTCGGCGCACACCAGCACCATCAGGCCGGGGCCGATGGCGCCGACGGTCTGGCCGTCGACGCGCACCGCGGCCTCGCTCACGCGTTGCAGCAGGCCGATCATGCCGACAGGGTCACGCGGGCGAACTTGCGCTTGCCGACCTGCAGCACGAAGCTGCCGGCCTGCATCTGCAGACCCTTGTCGCTGACCACGGCGCCATCGACGCGCACCCCGCCCTGGTCGACCATGCGCATCGCTTCCGAAGTCGAAGCGCACAGGCCGGCCTGCTTGAGCAACTGGGCCAGGCCCACCGGCGCGCCGGACAGGGCGACTTCCGGCACCTCGTCCGGAATCCCGCCGCGGGAGCGGTTGACGAAGTCGGCCAGCGCATCCTCGGCGGCCTGGGCCGAATGGAAGCGGGTGACGATTTCCTTGCCCAGGGCCACTTTTGCGTCGCGCGGGTTGGCGCCGGCCGCGATCTCGGCCTTGAGTTTCGTGATATCCTCGATCGAGCGGAAGGACAGCAGGTCGTAATACTTCCACATCATCTCGTCCGAGATGCTCATCAGCTTGCCGAACATGGTGTTGGCCGGCTCGGTGATGCCGATGTAATTATTCTTGGACTTCGACATCTTCTCGACGCCATCCAGGCCTTCCAGCAGCGGCATGGTCAAAATGCACTGCGGCTCTTGCCCATAATCTTTCTGTAACTCGCGGCCAACCAGCAGGTTGAATTTCTGGTCGGTGCCACCCAACTCCAGGTCAGCCTGCAAAGCGACCGAATCATAGCCCTGCATCAAAGGGTAAAGGAACTCATGCACGGCAATCGGGGTCCCACTCTTGTAGCGCTTGGTGAAGTCGTCGCGCTCCATCATGCGGGCCACGGTGTAGCGCGAGGCGAGCTGGATCATGCCGCGCGCGCCCAGCGGGTCGCACCATTCGGAGTTGTAGCGGATCTCGGTGCGCGCCGCGTCCAGCACCAGCGATGCCTGGCGGAAGTAAGTCATGGCATTCGCCTCGACCTGCTCGCGGGTCAGCGGCGGGCGGGTGGCGTTGCGGCCCGAGGGGTCGCCGATCATCGAGGTGAAGTCGCCGATCAGGAAAATCACCTGGTGGCCCAGGTCCTGGAGCTGGCGCAGCTTGTTCAGCACCACGGTGTGGCCGAGGTGCAGGTCGGGGGCGGTCGGGTCCAGGCCGAGCTTGATGCGCAGCGGCTTGCCGCTCTGTTCGGCGCGCGCCAGCTTCTGCGCGAACTCGCTCTCGATCAGCAGTTCGTCGACGCCGCGCTTGGTAATGGCCAATGCCTCGAGCACCTTGTCGGTCAGCGGCAGCGGTGAGGAAGGGGCGCCGTTTCCGGACGTGGTGGGGGAAGTTGTCATTCTTGTAGGAAAAGCTCTAAAACGGTTGTAGGACCATAACTTGTGGTATGATGCTCGATCCAGTTTCTGTTGCTGCAAGATAACTTTGCAAAACGATAAGAAACGTGGTCCTTTGGAAGTTCAGCCGCAAATTTTAACTGATTGCATGAACCCTATACATAAATTCACTGGCAACCGCCTGCTCCAGCTAGTGCCGAAGACCCGCAAGGCGCGCATCGTCAGCGCCGGCGCCGTCTTCCTCAGCATGTGCGCATTCGGCGCTGTTGGCGTGGCTCCTATCGCACCGGACGCGTCGGACCTCCCCGTCAAGCAAGTCGCCCAGGATCTCGAACTGCCGAATCTCGCAGACCAGATCGTCGCGCTCCAGCAAGACGAGCAGCAATTCATCCACGAAGAGCGCGTGCGCCCCGGCGACTCGCTCGGCTCCCTGTTCAACCGTCTTGGCGTGAACGACGCCGACGCCCAGAAATTCGTCCGCTCCGACAAGCTCGCCAAGCGCCTCCTGTCCCTCAAGACCGGCAAGCGCATCCAGGCCGAGACCGACGAGAACGGCCTGCTGCTCTCGCTGCGCGCCACCATTACCGACGGCAAGGGCGGCGACGCGCGCACCATCACCGTGACGCGCCAGGGCGAGAAGTTCGTCGCGGCCGATATGCCGGCCAAGCTCGAGCGCCGCGTGGAAATGCGTTCGCGCGAAATCACCTCCTCGCTGTACTCCGCCACTGACTCCAACGTCGACGGCGGCAGCCTGCCGGATTCGGTGGTCAACCAGATCATCGAGATGTTCTCGACCAACATCGACTTCCGTGGCGACCTCAAGCGTGGCGACCGTTTCAGCGTGGTGTACGAAACCTTCTGGCTCGATGGCGAACTGGTCAAGACCGGCCGCATCCTGGCGGGTGAGTTCATCAACCGCGGCGTGCGCTACCAGTCGGTCTGGTACGAAGACCCGGTCACCAAGCAGGGCGGCTACTACACCCTGGACGGCAAGGCGCTCAAGAAGGCCTTCCTGAAGTCGCCGCTCGAGTTCTCGCGTATTTCCTCGGGCTTCTCGATGCGCGTGCACCCGATCTCGGGCAAGTGGAAGGCGCACAAGGGCGTCGACTACGCGGCCGCGAGCGGCACCCCGATCCGCGCAGTGGCCGACGGCGTCATCGATTTCGCCGGCAACAGCGGCGGCTACGGCAACCAGGTGGTCGTCAAGCACTGGTCGAGCTACAGCACCGCCTACGCCCACATGAGCCGTTTCGCGCCGGGCGTGCGCAAGGGCAGCAAAGTCAGCCAGGGCCAGGTGATCGGCTATGTCGGCTCGACCGGCTGGTCCACCGGCCCGCACCTGCACTATGAATTCCGCGTCGCGGGCCAGGCCCAGAACCCGGAGAAATTCAAGTCGCTGGCCCAGCAACCGCTGAACCAGGCGGAACTGGCCCGCTTCCGCATGGCCGCTGCCGAAATGAACCATCGCTTCTCGCTGCTCGCACCGAGCGGCGGCAATACGATGATGGCGCGCTGAGCGCCGACGCTCTCCGAAACGCCCTCCGATGCTGTGCACGGAGGGCGTTTTTGCTTTTGGGCTACCCTGCGGGGGTGATGTCGCGTTAAGATCGCACTTGGATCCCGGCAGGGCCGCCGGGATCCAAGTTTCTCCGCAACCACCACGCCCGCTCCCACCAGAACAAGCAACGAGACAATGTCCACCCTCTACATCGGCCTCATGTCCGGCACCAGCCTCGACGGTGTCGACGGCGTCCTCGCCGACTTCGCCGGCGGCGCCATCCGCACCCTCGCCGCCGCCTTCACTCCTTTCCCGCCGGAACTGCGCGCCGAACTGATGGCCCTGCAGGCCGCCTCGCCCAACGAACTCGAGCGCGAAGCCCTGGCCGCCAACGGACTGGCCCTGGCCTACGCCGACTGCGTGCGCGCCCTGCTCCCCTCCGCACCCGGCGCGGTGGCCGCGGTCGCCGTCCACGGCCAGACCATCCGCCACCGCCCCGAACTCGGCTTCACCCGCCAGACCAACAACCCCGCCCTGCTGGCCGAACTCACCGGCATCGACGTGATCGCCGACTTCCGCAGCCGCGACATCGCCGCCGGCGGCCAGGGCGCGCCCCTGGTGCCGGCCTTCCACGAAGCCGCTTTCGGCAAGCCGGGCAGCGCACGCGTGGTGGTCAACATCGGCGGCATCGGCAACATCAGCGTCCTGCACGGCGACGGCCGCGTGACCGGCTTCGATACCGGACCGGGCAATGTCTTGATGGACTTGTGGATAGCCCGCCACCTGGGCAAGGCCTATGACGAGGACGGCGCCTGGGCGGCCACCGGCAAGGTGGACGAGGCCTTGCTCGCCGCCCTGCTGGACGAGCCCTATTTCCGCCAGCCGGCGCCCAAGAGCACGGGCCGCGACCTGTTCCATGAGCAATGGCTGGATTCCAAGCTGGCACGCTTCGCCGGGGTGGCGCCGCAGGACGTGCAGGCCACGCTGACGCGCCTGACGGCGCTCACGATCGCGCGCGCGATCCAGGACGAGCAGGATGAGGGGGTGGCGCCGGACGCCGTCTACGTCTGCGGCGGCGGCGCCTACAACGCGACCCTGCTGCGCGAGATCGGCGCGGCGCTGGGTGGCGTGAAGGTGGAATCGACCGCGGCGCTGGGCGTGGCGCCCAACCGCGTGGAGGCCCTCGCCTTCGCCTGGCTGGGCTGGCGTTTCGCCGAGCGCGCAGCAGGCAACCTGCCGGCGGTCACCGGGGCGCGCGGTCCGCGCATCCTGGGCGCCCTCTATCCGGCGTGAACGAGGGCAGTCCGGACGCAAGTCCGGGCGTCTGCCCGCCACGCTGAAGCGCACAAAAGGAAACGGCCCGCTTGCGCGGGCCGTTCGAGCTTCCGGCGTGGCCGCCGGGGCCTGGGGAACTTAGGCCGAGAACGAGGAGCCGCAACCGCAGGTCGAGGTCGCGTTCGGGTTCTTGATGACGAACTGGGCGCCTTCGAGGTCGTCCTTGTAGTCGATCTCGGCGCCGACCAGGTACTGGTAGCTCATCGAGTCGATCAGCAGCTGGACACCGTTCTTTTCCATCGTGGTGTCGTCATCGTTGACGATTTCGTCAAAGGTGAAACCGTACTGGAAACCCGAGCATCCGCCGCCTTGCACGAAGACGCGCAGCTTCAGGTCGGGGTTGCCCTCTTCCTCGATCAGCTGTGCCACTTTCTGTGCGGCGCTCTCAGTGAAGTTGATCGGCGTAGGGATCGTGTCGTGCTCTTGCACTTCGGCGACTGCGGTCATGGATAAACTCCTGGATAAATTCAACTGCGCCCATTATAGACCGTTGGCGCAAGTCATGCTGCCGACCCTTCGGCGGCGTCGGCCAGATGGAACACCGGCTCGCCGGCTGGTTCGTGGGTAAGTTTCCCAGTTACCAATGCCCCGCCATGCATTTCAAGCAGCCGGTAGTGTACATCTCCATGTATGCGGCCTTTCGGCTGTAATTCAAGCAGTTCCGAGGAATACACCGAGCCGGCGATGTAGCCGTTGACCACCAGGCTGGCGCAACGCACCTCGCCTTCGATGCGGGCGTGCTCGGACACGATCAGCATGCTGTCCGCGCCATCCGCGGCCACCACGTTCCCATGCACCTCGCCGTCGATCCGCAGCCCGCCCGTGAAGCACAGGTCGCCCTCGATCCGGGCCGAGATGCCGACCAGGCTGTCAATCTCGCTTTTCGCTTGTCGACCGAACATAGAGCCACCCCTGTAGAAAAGTTAAGCTTGCATCGGTCAATTTACCGTGCTCAACAGGGTGCGCCTTGATCTAGGTCGGCTCAGGGGAGTTGCGGTTGCGCAACGCCGTTCGCGGGCGCGAAAAGACAAGCGCCTGGACGGAGCAGGCCGTCCAGGCGCCGGGTTCGCCGAGGCGTCAGCGGATCAGGGCAGCAGCGCCACGTGCTTGAGGCCGGTTGCCTCGTCCAGGCCGAACATCAGGTTCATGCACTGCACGGCCTGGCCGGAGGCGCCCTTGACCAGGTTGTCCTGCACCACCAGGATGACCACGGTGTTGCCCGGCTCCGGACGATGCAGCGCGATGCGCAGCATGTTCGAGCCGCGGGTCGAGCGGGTTTCCGGATGCGAGCCGAAGGGCATCACGTCGACGAACTCGCTGTCCTTGTATTCGTTCTCGAACAGGGCCTGCAGGGCGGCGTTGTCGATGTCCTTGGTCAGGCGCGCGTACAGGGTCGAGTACATGCCGCGGATCATCGGCACCAGGTGGGGCGTGAAGATCAGGCCGACCTGCTGGTCCGTATAGCGCTGCAGCTGGGCCGAGGTTTCCGGAGTGTGACGGTGGCCATGCACGCCATAGGCCTTGAAGTTGTCGCTCGCTTCCGAGAACAGGGTGCCGATCTCGGCCTTGCGGCCGGCGCCCGACACGCCCGACTTCGAGTCGGCGATCAGGTTGGAGGCGTCGATGATGCCGGCCTTGAGCAGCGGATAGAAACCCAGCTGCATGGTGGTCGGATAGCAGCCCGGGTTGGCGATCAGGCGCGCCTTCTTGATGTCGTCGCGGTTCAGTTCCGGCAGGCCATAGACGGCTTCCTCGAGCAGTTCCGGCGCGGTGTGCTCGATCTTGTACCACTTCTCGAAGGTGGCGCGGTCCTTCAGGCGGAAGTCCGCGGCCAGGTCGATCACCTTGACGCCGGCGGCCAGCAGCGCCGGGGCCTGGGCCATGGCGACGCCGTGCGGGGTGGCGAAGAACACCACGTCGCACTGGGTCAGGTCGGCCTTGTCCGGGCTCGAGAAGGCCAGGTCGACCACGCCGCGCAGCGAGGGGAACATGTCCGCCACCGGCAGGCCGTCTTCCTTGCGCGAGGTGATCGCGGTCAGCTGGACGTTCGGGTGGACGGCCAACAGCCGCAGCAATTCCACGCCCGTATATCCGGTTCCGCCAACGATGCCAACTTTGATCATGTTCTTTCCTTCGGTAATGGTAATAAGGCCCTGTGCAGGACGAGGCTGCAATTTTAACAGTCTTGGAAAATGGGGGCGGGAGGGGGCGGCATTCGCTCCCCCTCCAGTCCCTATTCCAGAGGGTAATTCCGGTCCGCTTCCCTGGAACGTCCTTCTGGCCTGCTACCATAGAACGTCATTCCGGCGAAGGCCGGAATCCAAGTTTGTTCGCACGCCGATACAGCGTACTCCAGTGGTACGCGAGAAAACTTGGATCCCGGCCTACGCCGGGATGACGTGCTGAAGCTGCGGGCAGAAGCCGGAATCCAAGTTTGTTCGCATGCCGATACAGCGTACTCCAGTGGTACGCGAGGAAACTTGGATCCCGGCCTGCGCCGGGATGACGTGCTGAAGCTGCGGGCAGAAGGATGCGTGTCTGCGGACTGGAGACGCAAGCACAGACCGGCGGCACAGAGACGGACAGGCGGACGCGAAGACGGACCGACGGACGCTGAGACGCACCGAAAGACGCAAACACGAACCGGCAAGCCCAAAACAAAAAGCCGCCCACCTTGCGGAGGACGGCTTCTGCCGCAGCGCCCGGGGGCGCTGCCAAATCGACGAATCGATTAACGCTTCGAGAACTGCTTTGCGCGACGTGCTTTGCGCAGACCAACTTTCTTACGCTCGACTTCACGGGCGTCACGGGTGACGAAACCGGCACGTGCCAGGTCGCCCTTGAGGCCTGCGTCGTAGTCGATCAGGGCGCGGGTGATGCCGTGACGGACGGCGCCTGCCTGGCCCGACTCGCCACCACCGTGCACGTTGACCTTGATGTCGAAACGCTCGACGTTGCCGGTCAGTTCCAGCGGCTGACGGATGACCATCAGGCCGGTTTCGCGCGAGAAGTATTCCGCAGCCGGCTTGCCGTTCACGATGATCTGGCCGGTGCCAGCCTTGATGAACACGCGAGCGACTGCACTCTTGCGACGGCCAGTGCCGTAGTTGTAGTTACCGATCATGTCAGTTCCTTAGAGAGTCAGTGCTTTGGGTTGCTGCGCAGCGTGCGGGTGGGTGCCTTCCGCGTACACTTTCAGCTTCTTGATCATGGCGTAGCCCAGCGGGCCCTTCGGCAGCATGCCTTTGACAGCCTTTTCCAGGGCACGGCCCGGGAAGCGCTGTTGCATTTTCAGGAAGTTGGTTTCGTAGATACCGCCCGGGTAGCCCGAGTGACGGTAGTAGGTCTTGGCGGTTGCCTTGGTGCCGGTCACGCGCAGCTTGCCTGCGTTGATCACGACGATAAAGTCACCGGTGTCGACGTGCGGAGTGAATTCCGGCTTGTGTTTGCCGCGCAGTCGGAGTGCCACTTCGCTGGCAACACGTCCGAGGACCAAGTCCGTCGCGTCAATCACAAACCAGTCGCGCTGGACTTCATGGCCCTTAGCGGAAAAAGTTTTCATGTTGACTTCCTAATAGAGAAATTGCTCAAATTCGATGGTGGTTCCGCCCCGTGTTTCAGCGGACTCGCCCTTATTGACTTTTCCTGAGCAAACGGAAAGCCAACGATGATAGCTCAACACACGCCCTGTCGTCAATCCGCGCTCGGAGCCATGTCGCTTTTTCCTGCCTGCCCTCGCGCTAGCGCAAGATTATTTCTCCAGAGCTACCCCACACTCATAGTTTCATGCAGCGATGAAACTATCGATTGACCCGGGAAAGTCCAGCAACTTAGGATAATGGCAACCTGGAGGAGACCCTTGTTGAACATCCGATCCGTATTCCGCATGCGCGGACTATGCGCCGCCCTGCCCCTGCTGCTGGCGGCGGGCGCCGTCTACGCCGCGGCGCCCGGCGCGGCCAAGCCGGGGGCCACGACGCCGGCGGCGCGCAACTGCCACCTGCCCGGCGCCACCGAGACCCTGCGCTGCGTCAGCCTGGCGGTGAAGCTCGATTACGCCAGGCCGGCCGCCGGCAGCATCAAGCTGCACGTCACGGTCGCCCCTGCATTCCGCGAAGGCACGCGCGTCGATCCGCTGTTCGTGCTGGCCGGTGGCCCCGGCCAGGCGGGCAGCGACGTCCTGCCCATCCTCTCGACCGCCTTCAAGCGCGCCCGCGCCACGCGCGACATCGTGTTCATCGACCAGCGCGGCACCGGCCGCTCGGGCAAGCTCGATTGCAAGAGCAAACCCGAACACGAGCGCATGAGCGACGACGAGCTTGAAGCCGAACTGCGCGCCTGCATCGCCGCCACCAAGGCCGACTACGCCGCCTACACCACCGCCAACGCCGCGCGCGACCTCGAACAGGTGCGGCGCGCCCTCGGCTACGGCCAGGTCAACGTCTGGGGCGGCTCCTACGGCACCCGCCTGGCCCAGGCCTATGCGCGCGCCTTCCCGGCCAGCGTGCGCAGCCTGGTGCTGGACGGCGTGGCCGCGCCCGAGCAGGTGATCCCGGCCGGCGCCCGCGACGGCCAGGCCGCGCTCGAGGCCCTGTTCGCCCAGTGCGCCAGGGACGCCGCCTGCAACAAGGCCTTCCCGACCCTGCGCGCCGACTTCGACGCGCTCGCCGCCAAGCTGGCCGCCGGCCCGCTGCGCCTGAACCTGCCCGACCCGCGCACCGCCGCCCAGGTCAGCGTCGACCTCACCTCCGGACGCTTCCTGGGCACCGTGCACAACATCCTGTACGCGCCGGCCGACGCGCGCCGCCTGCCCTTCCTGATCCACAGCGCCAGCCAGGGCCGCTGGGCGCCCTTCCTGGCGCGCCATAACCTGGCGAGCGACTTCGGCCAGGAAGGCAATATGGCGATCCTGCTGCACCTGGCCGTGGTCTGCGCCGAGGACATGCCGCGCTTCACGCCGGAACTCATGAAACAGGACGCCGGCCAGCTCACCAAGCCGCTGGCCGAGCAGCTCCCGGCCATGTGCAAGGCCATGAACGTGCCGGCCGTCCCGTATGTGGCGCCGACCCGCATCGAGGCCCCCGCCCTGCTGCTGTCGGGCGCGCTCGACCCGGTCACGCCGCCGCACCGCGCCGCCAGCGCCGCCCGCCACATGGCGCACGCCCAGCAGGCGGTGGTGGCCAACGCCGGCCACGGCGTGTCCCAACTCGGCTGCGCGCCGCGCCTGCTGCGCGAGTTCCTCGACCGGCCGCAGGACAAGCTCGACACCTCCTGCCTGAACGCGATTCCGGCCCCGACCTTCCAGCTCGGCAGCGCCGGGCCGCAACCCTGAATGGCGATCCACCATGATTGAAGTCCACGACGTACGCAAGTCCTTCGGCGCGGTCAAGGCCCTGGGCGGCGTCAGCTTTACCGCGCACGACGGCCAGATCACCGCCCTGCTCGGCCCCAACGGCGCCGGCAAGACCACCCTGTTGCGCACCCTGGTCGGCCTGCTCAAGCGCGACCACGGCAGGATCTCGGTCGGCGGCGTCGACCCCGCCGTCGACCCGATGGCGGTGCGGCGCGACATCGGCTTTTTGACCGACCAGTTCGGCCTCTACGAGCGCCTCAGCACGCGCGAATACCTGAACTACTTCGGCGAGTTGAACGGCATGCCGCGCCCCGTGCTGGCCCGGCGCATCGACGAAGTGTCCGAGCTGCTCGGCATGGAAGACATCCTGGAGCGCCGCACCAAGGGCTTCTCGCAGGGCCAGCGCATCAAGGTGGCGCTGGCGCGCACCCTGCTGCACCGCCCGCGCCACCTGCTGCTCGACGAACCGAGCCGCGGCCTGGACGTGATGAGCACGCGCGCCCTGCGCACCGCGCTGGCCGCGCTGCGCGCCGACGGCTGCTGCGTGATCATGGCCACCCACGTGATGCAGGAAGTGATCCACCTGTGCGAGGACGTGATCGTGATCGCCAAGGGGTACACCGTGGCCCAGGGCTCGCCCGACGAACTGTGCCGGCGCACCGGCATCGCCAACCTCGAGGACGCCTTCGTCAGCCTGGTCGGCACCGAGGAAGGAATCGCATGAACTCGAAACTCCTGATCGTCTTTCGCAAGGAGCTGCGCGAGACCCTGCGCGAGAAGCGCACCCTGGCCACCCTGGCCCTGATGACCCTGGTCTATCCCTTCCTGATCGGGATCACGCTCAACCAGGTGATCAGCAAGAATACCGTCGACGAACGCGAGAGCATCGAGCTGGCCGTGATCGGCGGCGCGCGCGCCCCGACCCTGATGGCCCAGCTGGCCGAGAAGAACATCACGGCGCGCGAGACGGCGCCGATGGACGAGGAGGCGATCGGCGAGCTGCTGCGCGGGCGCAAGACCGTGGCCGTGCTGCGCCTGTCCGAGGACTTCGTCGAGAACTACGGGGCGATGCGCCCGGCCCGGGTCGAGATCTGGTTCGACTCGGCGGCCGAGCAGAACGCCCAGCGGCGCGAGGTCGAGGAGGTGCTGGAAGCCTATGGCAACAACATCGCCAGCGCGCGCCTGCTTGCCCACGGCGTGTCGCCGGCGGCGCTGACGCCGATCCAGGTGCAGCGCTACGACACCGGCACCAATGCCTCGCGCTCGGCGGCCCTGATCGGCGGCATGATCGGCGTCCTGTTCTTCCCGGCCTTCATGCTGACCATGTCGGCCGCGGTCGACAGCACCGCGGGCGAGCGCGAGCGCCGTTCCTTCGAGGT
This sequence comes from Massilia sp. KIM, assembly GCF_002007115.1. Taxonomy (NCBI): domain Bacteria; kingdom Pseudomonadati; phylum Pseudomonadota; class Betaproteobacteria; order Burkholderiales; family Oxalobacteraceae; genus Massilia; species Massilia sp. KIM. Next base: position 3,258,633 of record NZ_MVAD01000001.1, read on the forward strand.
GCTGATGGCCCAGCCGGCCCATACCTGGGAACTGGTGGGCGGCAAGTGGCTCGCCGCCAGCGTGCTGGGAGTGGTCGGGGTCACGGTCTCGCTGCTGCTCGGCCACGTGATCTTCAAGTGGCTGCGGCTGGAGGAGATCGGCATGTCCTGGAGCATGGGCTGGGGCACGGTGATCGCGATGTGCCTGATCGCGCTGCCGCTGTCGCTGCTGGCCGGCGCGATGTACGTGGCGCTGGCGATGAATTCCAAGACCTTCAAGGAAGCCCAGACCATCCTCAGCATCGTGCTGATCGTGCCGCTGGTGCCCGGCATGGTGGTGTCCTTCCTCGACCTCAAGACCGCGCAGTGGATGTACCTGGTGCCGATGCTGTCCAACCAGACCCTGGCCAAGGAGTTGTCCAAGGGCGGCGACATCGGCGCCCTGCCCTATCTGCTGACCTTCCTGTGCTCGCTGGTGCCGGCGCTGCTGATCGTGGCCTTCGCGAGCTGGCGCATGAAGAGCGAGCGCTACGTGCTGTCGGTGTGAGCGTGGCCGCCGCCGGGGGGGCTCGGGTGTGAGCGTGGGCGCCGCCGGGGGGGCTCCGGCGCGATTCGTGCGGCTGCCTTACAATAGGCTGAGCAAGATACCCTGAGCGGAGAAACGAAGATGGAAGTGAAAGTCAGCTGGAACGGCCCGTCGGGCATGAGTTTCCGCGCCGAGACCGGCAGCGGCCACCTGGTGACGATGGACGGCGCCCCCGAGGGCGGCGGCCACAACCTGGCCCCGCGGCCGATGGAGATGGTGTTGCTGGGCACCGGCGGCTGCACCGCCTATGACGTGGTGCTGATCCTCAAGCGCAGCCGCGAGGACGTGCGTGGTTGCGACGTGACCCTGCAGGCGGAACGCGCGGAGACGGATCCGAAGGTGTTCACCAAGATTAACTTCCACTTCGTGGTCACGGGCCGCAACCTGAAGGAAGCGACCGTGGAGCGCGCAATCAACCTGTCGCACGACAAGTACTGCTCGGCCTCGATCATGCTGGCCAAGACGGCCGAGATCACGCACAGCTTCGAGATCGTCGAAGTCTGATTCGTCGAAGCCCGGTTTGTCGAAGTCCGGCTGCGCAAGCCTCGGCGTCGAAGCCCGACGTCGAAACCCGAACGCCGAAGCCCGAACGCCGAAGCCCGAACGCCGAAGCCCGAACGCCGAAGCCCGCGCCTTCAAGCAACCGCACCATAAAACAACGTCATCCCGGCGAAGGCCGGGATCCAAGTTTGCTCGCCCACCGGTACTGTCTGCCTGAGTGGCGCGCGTAGGAACTTGGATCCCGGCCTGCGCCGGGATGACGTCGCTTGAGGGTGTCGGTAGATTGGATTGTGCGACCTGTTCGGCGCACGTACATCTGCGCGCGGCCGCGAACGACCTCCGCTGGATAAATCAGACCTGATACGCCGTCGTCCTCAGACGTAATACGCCGTCGCCGTCCTCAGACGTAATACGCCGTCGTGGTCATCACCTTGGCCATCGCGCGCATCGCCATGCGCACCGGCAGCGGCGTCTCGGCCGCCCCCAGGGCCTGGGCCGACGCCCCGTGCTGCACCTCGTCCACCCGCATCTGCTCGACGATCGCACGCGACTTGGCGTCCTGCGGCGGCAGGGCCGTCAGGTGGCTGTTCAGATGCGCCTCGACCTGGCGCTCGGTCTCGACCACGAAGCCCAGGCTGTGCTGGTCGCCCAGCTTGGCGGCCACCGTGCCCAGGGCATAGGCCCCCGCATACCACAGCGGATTGAGCACGCTCGGCTGCGAGCCCAGTTCCGACAGGCGCTGGGCGGTCCAGGCCAGGTGGTCCTCTTCCTCGCGCCCGGCCTGCTCGAAGGCGGCCCGCATCGCGGGCGTCTGGGCGAAGCGCGCCTGCGAGTCGTACAGCGCCTGGGCGCAGACCTCGCCGACGTGGTTCACCCGCATCAGGCCCGCGCTGTGGCGGCGTTCCTCGTCGCTCAGCTCGCAATCGACCGCATGCGCGCCCGGGTTCGGGCGCGACATCGAAGCCACGCCGCCGACCACGCGCAAGGCCTTGTCGAAGCCGACGATGAGGTGATCCAGAGGACTGAAGAATTGGGAAACTGCACGCTGTGCTGACATAGGAATACCCGGTAATTCGCCTGAAAACGCCATTATATTCCTTGCGCCTGCCCCTGGCCGCCGCCTTGCTCCAGCGCCGCCTTCTGGCGCGCGATCCAGTCGGCCAGCGGCCCCGCCGCCTCCAGGCCGGAGATATTCTTCGCCACGCCCAGGTTGAGCTCCAGCAGGAAGGGAATCGTGTCCGCCGGGATCTCGCCGCAAAAGCGCCGGAAGGCCTCCATGAAGCGCCCCGATTCCACCACCGGCATCACCTTCTCGCCGCTCATGTACTGCAGCACGCTGGTGATCGTGTGCCCCTTGCCCAGGGTGTGGTAGATGAAGCGGTTGTACTCGCGATCGACCTTCTTGAAATCGATCGCCTCCTGGGTCATCAGCCCCGCCAGGTAGTACAGGCCCAGCGCGACCCGGAACCAGTCGGTCGCTTCGACCCGCGTGCGCCCTTCCTGCATCAGGTGCCGCAGCCGTTCTTGGATGGCGTTGTTCATGCGTCCATTATCCACATTTCAAGCCTAATAGAGAAAAAGTTTACGCAGGGAAATCCGTTATTCCGCCCATCACCGATTTATGCATCCTGGGCCCCGCTTTCGTCCGTGCGTCGCACTAATACTACGTGTGCGGTGACAATTTTATACAATGCAAGCATCGAAAAAGTCTTGCAATACGTACATACAGTGCAAGTCCCCCGTTTCAGGAGTTTTTGATGGAATTACGCATCCGCAACTTGTCCAAGACCTACGCCAACGGCGTGGTGGCGCTGGACCGTGTCACGCTGAACATCCCGGCGGGAATGTTCGGCCTGCTCGGCCCCAACGGCGCGGGCAAGTCCACCCTGATGCGTATCCTGGCCACCCTGCAGGAATGCGATTCGGGATCGGTCTTTCTGGACGACATCGACGTCCTCGACGAGAAGGACGAGGTGCGCCGCATGCTCGGCTATCTGCCGCAGGATTTCGGCGTTTACCCGAAAGTGACCGCTTACGAACTGCTCGACCATTTCGCCCAGCTCAAGGGCGTGTCGGAGCGCCAGCGGCGGCGTGAAGTCGTCGACGGCCTGCTCCAGCAGACCAACCTCTGGGAAGTGCGCAACCAGCGCCTCGGCAGCTTTTCGGGCGGCATGCGCCAGCGCTTCGGTATCGCCCAGGCCCTGCTGGGCGACCCGCGCCTGATCATCGTCGACGAGCCCACCGCCGGCCTCGACCCGCAGGAGCGGGTGCGCTTCCACAATCTGCTCTCGGACATCGGCGCCGACCGCACCGTGCTGCTCTCGACCCACATCGTGTCCGACGTGGCCGACCTGTGCGCCAACATGGCCATCATCAACAAGGGCCAGGTGCTGCTGTGCGGCGAGCCCCAGGACCTGATCTACGGGATCGAGGACTACATCTGGGCGCGCGTGGTCACCAAGCAGGAACTGCCCGAGTTCCAGAAGCGCTATGCGGTGATCTCGACCCGCCTGCTGAGCGGCCGCACCCTGATCCATGTGTATTCCGAGGACGACCCGGGCGACGGCTTCGAGCCGGCCCGCGCCAGCCTGGAAGACGTCTATTTCGCGACCATCGCCGGCCGCTACAACCCGGCGGCGGGGAACTGCTGAGGTGGGCGCTCGCGGTATGGGGCCCATGCTGGCCATCGCCCGTTTCGAGGCCGGGCAGCGCCTGCGGCTGCTGTCGACCTGGGTCTACTTCCTCATGTTCGTGGCCCTGGCCATGCTCTGGATGGCCGCCGCCGGCGGCGTGTTCCGCGACGCCGTGGTCTCCTTCGGCGGCCGGGTCCTGATCAACGCCCCGCGCCAGATCGCCCTCACCAGCGCCTTCCTCGGCTGCTTCGGCGTGGTGGTGACGGCGGCCGTGATGGGCCGCTCGGTGCAGCAGGACTTCGAGTACCAGATGCACCACTTCTTCTTCAGCGCCCCGATCCGCAAGGCCGACTATGTGTTCGGGCGCTTCCTCGGCGCCTCCCTGGTGCTGGCGGTGATCTTCTCCAGCATCCTGATCGGCACCTGGCTGGGCAGCTTCATCCCGGGCATCGCGCCCGACCGCCTGGGACCGACCACGCTCTCGTCCTGGCTCCAGCCCTACCTGTTCACCCTGCTGCCCAACATCTTCATCTTCGGCGCGATCTTCTTCGTGCTGGCGGCGCTCACGCGGCGCATGCTGCCGGTCTACATCGCCGGCGTGGTCATGATGATCGGCTACATCATCGCGCCCTCGTTGGCGCGCGACCTCGACTACAAGACCCTGGCGGCGCTGATCGACCCCTTCGGCACCACGGCCCTGATCCGCATGACCGAGTACTGGCCGATCGCCGAGCGCAACACCCGCGGCATCGGCCTGGAAGGCGTCTACCTGGTCAACCGACTGCTGTGGGCGGCCTTCGCCGCCGTGGTCCTGCTGCTCGGCTACTGGCGCTTCCACCTGATCGGCGACCAGGACACGCGCGGCCGCGGCCCCGGCCAGGCCGAACCCGCGCCCGCCGACGCCGGCCTCGTACGTCCGCTGGGCGAGCTGCGCGAAGCGCCCGACTTCGCCGGCCGCAGCCTGGCCGTGCTGCTGCTGACGACCACCTGGACCAACCTGCGCGAATCGGTCAAGAACGTCTATTTCGCCGCGCTGGCCGTGGCCGGCGTGCTGGCCCTGGTGGTGGGCGCCATCGACCTGGGCTCGATCTACGGCACCCCGACCTATCCGGTCACCTACCAGGTGCTGGACATGATCCGCGAAGTGCTCGATCTCTTCATGCTGATCGTGACCATCTTCTACGCCGGCGAACTGGTCTGGCGCGACCGCGACCTCGGCGTGGCCCAGATGCTGGATGCGCTGCCCGTGCCGACCTGGCTGCCGCTGGCGGCCAAGACCCTGGCCCTGGTCGGCCTGCAGGCCCTGATGCTGCTGGGCGCGATGGTGGTCGGCATGCTGATCCAGCTGTTCAAGGGCTATTTCGGCCTCGAGCCCGGGCTCTACCTGCGCGTGCTGTTCACCCTGCTGCTGCCGCAGTTCGCCCTGGCGGCCGTGCTGGCGATCGCGGTGCAGGTGATCGTGAACCAGAAATACCTGGCCTACTTCTTCCTGATCGGCTTCTATCTGGTCGCGGCCACCCTGGCCGGCCTCGGGCTCGATCATCCGCTGCTGGTGTACGGCTACGGGCCCGACTACATCTACTCGGCCATGAACGGCTTCGGCCACACCGCCCTGCGCGAGCACCTGTTCCAGCTGTACTGGGCGGGCGCGGCCCTGATGCTGCTGGTGGCGGCGCGCGTGCTGTGGCCGCGCGGCGTCGACGAGCGCTGGCGCGAGCGCCTGCGCCTGGCGCGCCGCAACCTGACGCTGCCGGTGCTGTCCGGCTTCGGCGCCGGCTTCGCCGTGTTCGCCGGCATGGGCCTGCTGCTGTGCTACGAGATGGCGGCCGGCGGCTGGCAGACACCCTGGCAGCGCGAGAGCGCGCGCGCCCGCTACGAGCAGCGCTACCACCGCTACGCCGCGCTGCCGCAGCCACGCATCGCCGACGTCAACCTCAAGCTCGCGATCCATCCGGAACGCCGCGCCCTCGCCGTGCGCGGCTTCTACCAGCTCGAGAACCGCAGCGCCGGCCCGATCGCCGACGTGATCCTCTACCAGCAGCGCGGCGCGCGCCTGGCCGCGAAGTTCTCGCAGCCGGCCCAGCTCGCGCGCGCCGACGCCGAACTCGGTTTCTACCACTACCGCCTGGCCACGCCGCTGCCTGCCGGCGGGCGCGTGGCGCTCGAATTCCAGGTCGATTACGCGCCGGGCGGCCTGCTCGGCGTGATGAGCGAGACACCGGTGGTGGCCAACGGCAGCTTCTTCACCAACGCGGCGCTGCCGCGCGTCGGCTACCAGAAGTCGGTGGAGCTGGAGGACGACCGCGAGCGTTCGCGCCACGGCCTGGCCCCGCGCGAACGGATGGCGGCGCGCGAGGACGAGAAGGCGCGCGCCAACAACGTGGTGGCGACGGACGCCGACTGGATCAGTTTCGACGCCGTGGTCTCCACCAGCCCGGACCAGATCGCGATCGCGCCCGGCACCCTGGAACAGGAATGGGTGGACAAGGGACGCCGCTACTTCCACTACCGGATGGACAAGCCGATCCTGAACATGCTCGCCTTCCAGTCGGCGCGCTACGAGGTGCGGCACGACCGCTGGCGCGACGTCACCATCGACGTGTTCTACCATCCGGGCCACGAATACAACGTGGAGCGCATGATCCGCGGGGCCCAGGCCGGCCTCGAATACGGCACGAGCCGCTTCAGCCCCTACCAGTTCCGCGAGCTGCGCATCGTCGAATTCCCGCGCTACGCCAGCTATGCCCAGGCCTTCCCCGGCACCATCCCGTTCTCGGAAAGCGCCGGCTTCATCGCCCGCGTAGACGCCAACTCGCCCAAGGACATCGACTACCCGTTCTACGTGAGCGCCCACGAGACCGCGCACCAGTGGTGGGGCCACCAGCTGGTGGCGGCCGACACCCGCGGCGCCACCGTGCTGTCGGAGAGCCTGTCCGAGTACACCGCGCTGATGGTCATGAAACGCACCATGGGCGCGCACAAGATGCGGCGCTTCCTGCGCTACAACCTGGACGCCTACCTGATGGGCCGCGCCACCGAGCGCCGCAAGGAGCTGCCGCTGGCGCACAACGAGAACCAGGGCTACGTCCATTACCGCAAGGGCAGCCTTGCCCTCTACCTGCTGCAGGACCTGCTGGGCGAGGACGTGGTCAACGGCGTGCTGCGCCAGTTGCTGGCCAGCCATGGCTACCGCGCCGCGCCCTACCCGACCGCGACCGAGCTGGTCGAGGGCCTGCGCGCGGTGACGCCGCCGGACAAGGCCTACCTGATCGACGACCTGTTCGACCACATCGTGCTCTACGAGAACCGTGCCGAAAGCGCCACCGCGCGCCAGCGCCCGGACGGCAAGTACGAGGTGAGCATCCGCGCCCAGGCCGGCAAGGTGCGCGCTGGCGAGCTGGGCGACGAGCAGCCGGCGGCGCTGCGCGACTACTTAGAATTCGGCGTCGACGACCGCAACGGCAACCCGCTGGTGCGCGAACGCCGGCTGGTGACGGGGGCCGCGCAGAGCGTCACCCTGGTGGTGGACGTGCGCCCGGGGCGCGCCGGCATCGACCCCGACAACAAACTCATTGACAGAAAACCAACGGACAATATGGTTCCTGTCGACAACCTATAATTCTCAAGCTATGATCGAGTAACTCATCCGTGGAGGAAGCATCAATGTCGAACGTCGTTGCCGAGATCGCCGAAAAGATCCAGACACTGAGCGTGTCGGAAAAGCATGAACTGCTTCGGATCCTGCTGCAGGACATCGACACGCAGGACGAGGATGCGGACGAGGCACTGCGCAACGAAGTGGTGCGCCGGGTCAAGGCGATCCGCAATGGCGAAGCGGCGATCAAGGCGATGCAGGAGTGGCAGGACTGATCGTCCCGCGCCAGATATGAAAAAAACCGCGGCTTGCCGCGGTTTTTCGTTTTGGGAAGCCGGCTCAGCTGGAGCCGGCCCCTGCTGAGCCGACTCCCGCTGAGCCGGCCCGTGTCACACCTGCGCCAGGCTGCGCGCGGACTTGTTCGGCAGGGCCGGCTTGCGCGCCGCGCCCAGTGCCGGGGTGTCCGGCTGCTGGGCCAGGTGGAAGGTCCCCACCAGCTGGGCCAGGCCGGCCGCCTGCTCGCGCATCGCCTCGGCCGCCGCCGCGGCCTGCTCCACCAGGGCAGCGTTCTGCTGGGTCACCTGGTCCATCTGGGTGATCGCGCCGTTGACCTGCTCGATGCCCGCGCGCTGCTCGTCGCTGGCGGCGGAAATCTCGCTGATGATGTCGGACACCCGACGCACGCTCTCCACCACCTCGTCCATGGTGCGTCCGGCCTGGTCCACCAGGCGGGAGCCGGCTTCCACGCGCGCGACCGAGTCGCCGATCAGGTCCTTGATCTCCTTGGCCGCGTTGGCCGAACGCTGGGCCAGGTTGCGCACCTCGCCCGCCACCACCGCGAAGCCGCGGCCCTGTTCGCCCGCGCGCGCCGCCTCCACGGCGGCGTTCAGCGCCAGGATATTGGTCTGGAAGGCGATGCCGTCGATGACGCTGATGATGTCGGCGATGCGGCGCGCCGACTCGTTGATCGAGCCCATGGTGGTCACCACCTCCGAGACCACGGCGCCGCCCCGCGTCGCCGTTTCGGCCGCATTGGCGGCGAGCTGGTTGGCCTGGCGCGCGTTGTCGGCGTTCTGCTTCACGGTCGAGGTCAGTTCTTCCATCGAGGACGCGGTCTCCTCCAGCGAGCTGGCCTGCTGCTCGGTGCGCGAGGACAAGTCCTGGTTGCCCGCCGAGATCTCCTGCGACGCCGTCTCGATGGCGGCGGTGCCGGCCCGCACCTGCGAGACGATGGACACCAGGGATTCGTTCATGTGCTTCAGCGCGGCCATCAGTTCGCCCGCTTCGTCCTTGCTGCGCACCTGCACGTTCGCGCTCAGGTCGCCATTGGCGACGCGCTGGGCCAGGCCCACGGCGCGGCGCAGGGGCGAGCCGATGTTGCGCGCCAGTTGCACGGCCATGACGAGGGCCATCAGCGCCGACACCAGGCCGCCGCCGATCAGGATGCGGCCCATGGTGGTCTGCAGGGCCGCCGCTTCCTGCTGGCGCTGGGCCAGCAGGCCACGCTCGGCGGCGGTAACTTCGGCGACCACGGCGCGCATCGCGTCCATGCCGCTCTTGCCCTTGCCGGCCTGCTCGGCCGCCACCACCGCGCCGATGTCGCCCTCGACCGCGCCGCGGCGCAGGGCGATGATCGGGTCGATGGCCTGCGCGAGCCACTGGCGCTCCAGCTCGCCCAGGCGCTTGAGCCGCTCCTGCTGGGCCGGGTTGTCGGCGGTGAGCTGGAGCGCGCGCTCCAGGTGCTTGCCGAACTGCTCGGTGCCGGCGCGGTAGGGCTCGAGCGAGGCGTCGTTGCCGGTCAGCGCGAAGCCGCGCTGGCCGGTCTCGATGTCGACCAGCGCGGACTGTGCGCTGGCGACTTCGCCCAAGACTTCATAGGTGTGGACGTTCAGGGCATTCGCCGCGTCGAGTCGGGCGAAACTGTTGTAGGAGACGCCGATCACCAGGGAGGTGACGGCGACCAGGGCGCCAAAGCCCAGGTAGAGACGGGTGGCGATCTTCAGATCGGAGAGTTTCATTGTGCAGTGGTCCTGATCAACGGGGTCGGGGTAGATAAGGGGCAGCTGTTTGTTGCTGATACTCAGGCAACGTTCAATATTAGTATGAAATCGTTGTTGAGCAAAAGAAACTAAGGATATCCCATTTGGCAGGTGTTTCAGTTGGGAAATTTTCACCAGAATCGGTTCAATATCCGGTCACCTCCGACGCCATCGATCGCCCGTGCAGGCGAAAAAAAACCGCAGGGATCTGCGGTTTTTCTTCTTACGCCTTCTTGGCTGCGGCGGTGGCCCGCTTGGCGGGCGGCTTGCGCGCCGCCGCGCTCTTGGCCGGCGCCTTCGCAGGCGCCTTGGCGGGGGCCTTGGCCGCCGCCTTGCGCGCCGGCTTTACGGCCACGCCGTCCGCGCCGTCCGCGCCATTGGCCGCGCCGTCGGCGCCGTCGGTGGCGGCGGCCGCCGCCTTGCCCTTGGCCGCCGGCTTGGCCTTGCGCTCCTCGAACTCGAAGCTGATCTTGCCGTCCTTGGCGCGCACCAGGAAGGCCTTGAACGGGCGCCGCGTACGCTGCGAGATGAAGCCCGGCAGCAGGTCGGTCTTGCCTTCGTTAAGCAGCTTGGCCATCTGCTCCGGCAGGATCTCCTGCTGCAGGATGATGCGGCCGCTGCGGAAGTCGCAGGTCTTGGGCTTGGCCACGCTGTGTTCGCACACATAGGCCAGGCCCATCTCGTACACGCCGGCATTGCACTTCGGGCAGGGGCCGAGCGGGGTCTGGCCGCTGAAGTCCACACCCTCGCCGTCCTCGCCTTCCTCGTCGTTCTGGCCGAAGTCGAACTCGAGCTTGAAGTTCTTGATGTCCTCGTCGCGCACGATGCGCAGGATGGCCGCGAACGGACGGCCCATCTTGGAGCGGAAGCCCTGCAGCGGACCGATGGTGCGGTTCTTCAGCAGTTCCTCGACTTCCTCGATCTCGAACTGGCGGCTGCCCGGCGTCTTGCTCATCGAGAAGTCGCACTTGGTGCAGGCGAAGCGGCGGTAGTTTTCCTTGACCACGCCGGCGCAGTTCGGGCACGGGGTACGCAGGGTCGCGTACTCGCCCGGGATGGTGTCGTTGTCGTATTCCTTGGCGCGCTTGACGATGATCTGGGTCATCTGCGCGATCTCGCGCATGAATTCCTCACGCGAGATCTTGCCCTTCTCCATCTGGGCCAGCTTGTATTCCCATTCGCCGGTCAGCTCGGGCGCGGTGAGTTCGTTCACACCCAGGCCGCGCAGCAGGGTCATCAGCTGCGATGCCTTGGCGGTCGGAATCAGCTCGCGGCCTTCGCGGATCAGGTATTTCTCAGTCAGCAGGCCCTCGATGATGGCCGCGCGCGTGGCCGGCGTGCCCAGGCCCTTGCCGGCCATGGCGTCGCGCAGCTCGTCGTCCTCGACCAGCTTGCCGGCGCCTTCCATCGCCGACAGCAGGGTCGCTTCGGTATAGCGCGCGGGCGGCTTGGTGACCAGGCCGTTGGCGCTGAGCTTGTCGGCCAGCACCTTCTCGCCCTTGGCCACCGGCACCAGGTTGGCGCCTTCCTTGTCGTCGCTCGGCGCGTCCTTGCCGTACACCGCCAGCCAGCCGGGGTTGGTCATGACCTTGCCCTCGGTCTTGAACTGGTGGCCCGAGACTTCGGTGAAGCGGGTGGTCACCAGGAACTCGGCCGGCGGGAAGAACACCGCCAGGAAGCGGCGCGTGACCAGGTCGTAGAGCTTCTGCTCCGGCTCGCTCAGGTTCTTCGGAATCTGGCCGGTCGGGATGATCGCGAAGTGGTCCGAAATCTTGGCGTTGTCGAAGATGCGCTTGTTCGGCTTGACCCAGCCGTTCTTCAGCACCTGCTTCGAGAACTGCTGGTAGTTGTTGGTGTCGTTCAGCGCTTCCATGGTCGCCTTCACCGTGCCGATGTAGTCTTCCGGCAGGTGGCGCGAGTCGGTACGCGGATAGGTCAGCACCTTGTGCTTTTCGTACAGGGCCTGGGCCAAGGCCAGGGTGTTCTTGGCCGAGAAGCCGAAGCGGCCGTTGGCTTCGCGCTGCAGCGAGGTCAGGTCGAACAGGGCCGGCGCCATCGAGGTGGTCGGCTTGGACTCCTCGGTGACCACGCCCTGCTTGCCGCGGCAGGCGGCCACGATCGAATCGGCGGCCGCCTTGCTCCACAGGCGCTCAGGGCGCTTCTCGGGATCGTTCTCGTCTTTCTTGAACTTGGTGTCCAGCCAGCGGCCTTCGTAAACGCCGGCGGCGCACACGAACTCGGCGCGCACTTCCCAATAGTCGCGTGGCACGAACTTCTTGATCTTCTCTTCGCGCTCGACCACGATCGACAGGGTCGGGGTCTGGACCCGGCCCACGGTGGTCAGGTAGAAGCCGCCTTCCTTCGAGTTGAAGGCGGTCATGGCGCGGGTGCCGTTGATGCCGATCAGCCAGTCGGCCTCCGAGCGGCAGCGCGCGGCGTCGGCCAGCGGCAGCATCTCTTCATCGCTGCGCAGCTGGGCGAAGCCGTCGCGGATCGCGGTCGGGGTCATCGATTGCAGCCAAAGGCGCTTGACCGGCTGCTTGGCCTTGGCGTTCTGGGCGATCAGGCGGAAGATCAGTTCACCTTCGCGCCCCGCGTCACATGCGTTGATCAGGGTGGTGACGTCCTTGCGCTTGATCAGCTTGTTCAAGACCTTGAGCCGCGATTCGGTCTTGGCGATCGGGTTCAGCGCGAAGTAAGGCGGAATCACGGGCAGGTGCTGGAAGCTCCATTTGCCGCGCTTGACGTCGTATTCCTCGGGCACCGTGATTTCGAGCAGGTGACCGACGGCGGACGAGAGGATGTATTCGTCGGATTCGAAATACTCATCGTGCTTGGTGAAGCCGCCCAGCGTCTTCGCGATGTCGTTCGCGACCGACGGCTTCTCGGCGATGATGAGGGATTTGGTCATAGTGTTTCTCGTCGTACTATTTATATAGTGTGGGGCCGGCGCATCCTTGCGCTCCTGGCCGGACGGCGGTCTGGGCCGTAGTGTCTGAATGGTAACAGTCTGGATTGAGCGGCCAATGATAAGCGGGTTCTCGCGCTCACCGCAAGTACGCCTTGCGCAGGAACAGTGCTTTTATGCGCACCAAGATGGTGCGTCGACAATGAAAAACGGGACCTTGCGGTCCCGTTCCGATGTGTGGCGCACGCCTTGTTGCCTCAGTGCAGCAGGCGCGGTTCCTGTTCGTCATCGTCGCCGAAGAGGTCGTCGAACATCAGCGCATCGGGTTCCTTGCCCTGGCTCCACAGGACCATGAGCACGATGATCTTGAGCTTGCCCAGGGTAACCGGGGACTCGTCAACCGCGAGCGCGCGCTCGACCACGATCTCGCGCTGCACGGCGCTGAGCACGCCCGCGCTTTCGAGGAAGGCGATGAAGCCGATGGCCGCGCTGCCCAGTTCGATGTATTCCTCGTCGACATAGTAGCGGGTGCCGCTGGAAGATTCGATCGAGGTGGTGGTCGCCAGCTCGGTCAGCCCGGTCAGCCAGTCCAGCGCCTCCGAGATCTCGATGTCGTCGAAACCGACGGCAGACAGCTTGCGCGCCAGGGCGGCCGGCTCGGGGCAGGCGTCGGGACGATAGTACGTCTCGTAAAGATAGACCAGGATGTCGAACATAGTGACGCTACTGTAGCAGCTAAGATCGTCGTGGCACAAGGGGCGCGCGCTCGGCAGGGTGGCGTTCAAAAAAAACGTTGTTTCGCGGCCTTATCCGTTCATACAGCTTACTCTATTCCTATTAGAAACAAGAGCATACATTTCACAAACATGCTCTCCCAAAGGACAGTCCTTTACCAAGCCTTGCTCCGATTGACCTGTCTTCAGGGATAGATGCGCTGCACTCTTCCACCAGGCAATTGCTCGACCAACCCGGCCAATTCCAGCGCCAATAAGCGCGCGCCGACCTCGCCCGCATCGCCGCCGAGACGCTCGAGCAGCGCGTCGATGCCGACCGGATCGTGGCCCAGCGCGCCCAGCAGGCTGGCTTCCGCCGTGGCCTGTACCCGGGCATGCGCCTTGGCGTCCTCCTTTGCTTGCGGCCTGGCTTCCGCCTTCGCTTCTGCATTGGCTTCCGCCTTGGCGCCCTCCTTGGCTTGCACCTTGGCTTGCGCCAAGGCGTAGGCGTCGGTATCCGCCGTGGCTTCCGCAACGGTGGCGGCAATGGCATTGGCCTGCCCAGGCGCCAGCGCGGGCGCGGCGGCCAGCGGCGAGGCATGCATCGCCGCCAACACCTCGTCCACGGTCTCGACCAGTTGCGCGCCTTCGCGTATCAATTGATGGCAGCCCTTGGCGAGCGTGGAATGGATGGAGCCGGGAATCGCGAACACCTCCCTGCCCTGCTCGGCCGCCAGCTGGGCCGTGATCAGCGAGCCGGACTCGGCCGCCGCCTCCACCACCAGCACGCCGGCGGCCAGGCCGCTGATGACGCGGTTACGGCGCGGGAAGTTGCCGGCCACTGGTGGCATGCCGAGCGGATATTCGCTGACGATGCAGCCATCCTGGGCGATGCGGTGGGCCAGTTCGCGGTTGCGCGCCGGGTAGATGCGGTCGATGCCGGTGCCGATTACGGCCACGGTCGCGCCCGGCCCTTCGAGGGCGCCCTCGTGCGCGGCCGTGTCCACGCCCAGCGCCAGGCCGGACACGACGCACAGTCCGGCCTCGGACAGGGCGCGCGCGAAGCGCCGGGCATTGGCCTTGCCCTGTTCGCTGGCGTTGCGGCTGCCGACCACGGCGACGGCCGGCCGGGCCAGCAATTCGATGCGCCCTTTTATATAGAGCAGCAGCGGCGGATCGGGGATAGCGGCGAGCAGGGCCGGATAGCCGGGGTCGTGCAGGGTGAGCAGGTGGTGGCCCTCGCGGGCCAGCCAGGCGCGGGTCGCGTCCACCTGGGCGTGCAGTTCGGGGGATGGCAAGGCGCACAGGGCGCGCACCTGGGCGGCAGTCGCATGCGCCGCCAGCGCCCGGTGGCTAGCGCGGAAGATCGCGCCGGGCGAGCCGAAGACTTCGAGCAGCGCGCGTGCGGTCCGGCACCCCACCCCGCTCGCCTGTTCCAGGCGGATCCAGTCGGCGAGGGTATCGGGGCAGTTACCTGGGTCGCTGGCGGCGGGTTGGGGGTCCGTGTCCTGCACGGCGGCTTTACTCCGGTGAGAGGGCCACGTCGCCGACTTGCACCGGCTCCGTCACTTGCATGATCAAGCCGTAGGAGACGTTCTTGAACACGCGGAAAATGAACAGGCTGCCGTATTGTTCGTCGGGCAGCTTGATCTTGCCGGCGCCCAATCCGAGGAAACCCTTCTTCGCCGGGTCCGGCACCGTCTTCCCGAGATGATAGAGCTGCAGCACGGAGCCGACATCGAGTCCGTCAAGCGAACCCCGGTTGACAGTCACGACCTGGCTCTGTCCGGCATAGCTGACGCCGGAATAGATCGACATCACGCGCGCGTCGACCGGCCGTTCGGGGGCGTGCGGCATGTAGTTGCGCACCGGCGCCGGGGGCGCCGGCACCAGCAGGTCGCCCACGCCCATTTCCTGGCGCGTGTCGGCGACGCGGAAAGTATGGGCGTCGACGCCCGGCTTGGCCTCGGCCACCAGGGTGACGGTGCCCAGGAAGGCGGCCTCGTGGGCCAGCACCTTGCCGGTCTGCGGGTCCTTCAGCACCGTGCCCGGGCGGAACACCTGGAAGCTGGTGTTGCCCTTGAGCTCGCCCTTGACGTAGACGCGGTCGCCCTCGCCCAGGTAGACCCGGCCTTCCTGCGAGGCGACGATGCGCGGCGCGCCGGCCAGTTCATTGGCCTCGACCACCAGCGGCTGGGTCAGGTAGGGTTCGATGGCCCCGGCCGGGATCGCCTGCAGGGCTTCGCGCTCGAGCGACTCGCTGCGCAGCTGGGGAGACAGGCGGGTCAGCGGCGGCTCGCCGCGGCCGTCGCCCGCGCCGGGCGGGCTGAGGCTCAGGCGGCCACGCGTCCGGTCGAAATAGATGATCTGGCCCGGATAGATCCAGTGCGGATTGCGGATCTCGTCGCGGTTCAGGCCCCAGACCTGGGGCCAGCACCAGGGATTCTGCAGGAAGGTCGCCGAGATGTCCCACAGGGTGTCGCGCTTGACCACCACGTGGCGGTCGGGCGCGTCGGGGCGGAAGTTGCAGGTGGGAGCGGCCTGGGCCGCGCCGGCCGCGGCACATGCGAGCAGCGCGGCGGCAGCAGCGCGTGTCACGACTGTGCTAAAATTTTTCATCGAAGACGTCCGTTGTCCGTTGAGTAGTGCGGCGGCGTTAAGACCGACATGCTGGCGGGTTGTCATCCCGACCAGCCACGGCACGCGAGACAGTACGCGGGAATTGCACGCGTTACCTCCCGGTTTCCCTAAAAGGTTGCCGTAGTGAATCAAATTCTGCACACAAATCCCTGAACTAGCAAGACAAACCGCGTCCTGCCAGGCGCTGCGTGTGTTGCGTTTCTGTCCGTGCACGACAACCTGACCCTTGAATACCTGACTGATATGGCCTTACTGAAGATCCTCCGCTATCCCGACCCGCGCCTGCACAAGATCGCCAAGCCGGTGACCGAATTCGGCACCGAGCGCCTGCGCAAGCTTGTCGCCGACATGGCAGACACCATGTACGACGCGCCCGGCGTGGGCCTGGCGGCGACCCAGGTCGACGTGCACGAACGCGTGATCGTCATCGACGTGAGCGAGACCCATGACCAGCTGATCGTCTTCATCAACCCGGAAATCACCTGGGCCAGCGAGGACAAGCAGGTCTACGACGAAGGCTGCCTGTCGGTGCCCGGCATCTACGACGGCGTCGAGCGCCCGGCCAAGGTCAAGGTGCGCGCCTACGACGTCGAGGGCAAGGAATTCACCGTCGACGCCGACGGCCTGCTGGCAGTCTGCATCCAGCACGAGATGGACCACCTGATGGGCAAGGTATTCGTTGAATACCTGTCGCCGCTCAAGCGCAACCGCATCAAGGCCAAGCTGCAGAAGGAAGAGCGCGGCATGGAACGCGAAGCCGCGCGCGCCGGCGGCCGCCGCTGATGGCGGGTCCCTTGAAGCTGGTATTCGCGGGCACCCCCGAGTTCGCCCAAGTGGCACTACGCGCCCTGCACGAGGCCGGGTTCGAGATTCCCCTGGTGCTGACCCAGCCCGACCGCCCGGCCGGGCGCGGCATGCAGTTGCAGGCTTCGCCGGTCAAGCAGTATGCGCTGGCCCAGGGCATGGAAGTGATCCAGCCGCTATCGCTGCGCATGGACGCCAAGGACCCGCAGCGCGCCGAGGAGGCGCGCGCGGCCCACGCCCGCCTGCAGGCGCTCGACTACGACGCGATGGTGGTGGCGGCCTATGGCCTGATCCTGCCGCGTTCGACCCTCGACATCCGTCCCTGCATCAACATCCACGGCTCGCTGCTGCCGCGCTGGCGCGGCGCCGCCCCGATCCACCGCGCGATCGAAGCGGGCGACCGCGAGACCGGCGTCACCATCATGGGCATGGAAGAAGGCCTGGACACTGGGCCGATGATGCTGATCGAGCGCATCGCGATCGAGGATGGCGACACCACCGGCAGCCTGCACGACAAGCTGGCGGCGCTGGGCGGCCGGATGATCGTCGAGGCCATGCGCAAGCTGGCCGAGGGGCAGCTTGAAGCGGTGCCGCAGCCGGAGGAAGGCGTGACCTACGCGGCCAAGATCGCCAAGGAAGAAGCGAAGCTCGATGTCGCGCTGCCGGCCGAGCTGCTGTGGCGACGCATCCGCGCCTTCAATCCCTTCCCTGGGGCCTATGGGCTGGTGGATGGGGTGGCGGTCAAGATCTGGCAGGCCGAGCCGGTTGCCGGCAAGGGTGAACCGGGACAGGTGCTGGCGGCGGATGCGCAAGGCATCGTGGTCGCCTGCGGCGAAGGCGCGCTTCGTTTAAACGAATTGCAAAAACCGGGCGGCAAGCGCCTGGCGGCGACGGAGTTTTTGAAGGGGTTTCCGCTGGCGGGCAAGCGCTTCAGCTAAGCCCGAGCACTTAGGAAGAAACGCATTCTCTAGCCTCAAAAACGTCGTTCCTAGCCTTAAAACCGACGTCCCTAGCCTCAAAACCGACGTCCGCTAGCCTCAAAACGTCGTCCCTAGCCGCAAAAAACGCCGTCCGCTAGCCTCAAAACCGTCGTCCCCGCGAAGGCGGGGACCCAAGTTGCACGCGTATCGATAACGCACAAAACTTGGGTCCCCGCCTGCGCGGGGACGACGTTGTTTATTGTTGCGTGAATGCGAGGCTCAGCGAATGCTGAGGCCCCTGCCCTGCAACAAACCTGACTATGTATCGCTCGACCGGCTCGCCCGGCTCGTCCGGCCCGTCCGGCTCGTCCGGCTCGACCGACGCGCCCGGCTCGTCCGGCGATACCGACGACTTACTCCTCGCGGTTTGCCGCCGCGCGCTGCGCGTCCATATGCTCGCGCAGCACCTGGTTGATGCGGGTCTGATACCCCGGGCCGGCTGCCTTAAACCATTCCAGCATGTCCACATCCAAACGGATGGTGACGATTTGCTTCACGCCATTGGCCGTCTGCGCCTTGGGCGACACCACCGGTTCCTGGCTGCGGACCACAGGCTGGTCCCAATCTGGCTCGTATTCTTTGTTCATGCGATTTTCCCGTTGTATTCCATACGCCTCTCGATGGGGCGGATAGATTGTCGTCCCGGTATGTATCGTAAAGATTGCATTGCCCCCGGTTTTTGTAACGCTGTGTAACATTCAGCCCGATAAATACAAAACGATACAAACACAGTTATTGCTGCACTGCCATAAAACTCCGCGAGCGGCTTGCCGTATAATGGTAGACCGCCCAACAGTATCGGCCTGTCAAGCCGCATTCCCAGAGAGAGCTCCACCATGACCGCCCACACGCACGCCATGTCCCCGATCGAAAACCAGCTGCGCGAGATCCTGTCGCGCCGCATCATGATCCTGGATGGCGCGATGGGCACCATCATCCAGCAGTACAAGCTGGACGAAGCGGCCTACCGCGGCGAGCGCTTCGCCGATTTCGCGGCGCCGGCCGGCAGCGGGCAGCGCGAGCTCTTCGTCAAGGGCAACAACGAACTGCTGAACCTGACCCGTCCCCAGGTGATCCAGGAAATCCACGAGCGCTACCTCGCAGCCGGCGCCGACCTGATCGAAACCAATACCTTCGGCGCCACCAGCGTGGCGCAGGAGGACTATCACATGGCCCACCTGGCCTACGAGATGAACGTCGAGGCCGCCAAGCTGGCGCGCGCCGCCTGCGCCAAGTACAGCACGGCGGACAAGCCGCGCTTCGTCTGCGGCGCCCTCGGCCCGACCCCGAAGACGGCCTCGATCTCGCCCGACGTCAACGACCCGGCCGCGCGCAACATCACCTTCGACCAGCTGGTCGCCAGCTACCACGAGCAGGTGCGCGGCCTGGTCGACGGCGGCGTCGACCTGCTGCTGGTCGAGACCATCTTCGACACCCTGAACTGCAAGGCCGCCCTGTTCGCGATCGACCAGTACTTCGACGAGCATCCCGAGACCCCGCGCCTGCCGCTGATGATCTCGGGCACCGTCACCGACGCCTCGGGCCGCATCCTCTCGGGCCAGACCGTCCCGGCCTTCTGGAATTCGGTGCGCCACGCCAAGCCGCTGACCATCGGCCTGAACTGCGCGCTCGGCGCGGCCCTGATGCGTCCGTATGCGGAAGAACTGTCCAACATCGCCGACACCTTCGTCTGCATCTACCCGAACGCCGGCCTGCCCAACCCGATGAGCGACACCGGCTTCGACGAGCTGCCGGCCGACACCTCGGCCCTGCTGCGCGAATTCGCCGAGGCCGGCTTCGTCAACGTGGCCGGCGGCTGCTGCGGCACCACGCCCGAGCACATCGCGGCGATCGGCAAGATGCTCGAGACCCTGCCGCCGCGCCGCGTGCCCGAGATCCCGGTCGCCATGCGCCTGTCGGGCCTGGAGCCCTTCACCATCGACGCCAGCTCGCTGTTCGTCAACGTCGGCGAGCGCACCAACGTCACCGGTTCCAAGGCCTTCGCCCGCATGATCCTCAACGAGCAGTTTGACGAGGCCTTGTCGGTGGCGCGCCAGCAGGTCGAGAATGGCGCCCAGGTCATCGACATCAACATGGACGAGGCCATGCTCGACTCGCAGGCCGCCATGACCCGCTTCCTCAACCTGATCGCCTCCGAGCCCGACATCTCGCGCGTGCCGGTGATGATCGACTCGTCCAAGTGGTCGGTGATCGAGGCGGGCCTCAAGTGCGTGCAGGGCAAGGCCATCGTCAACTCGATCTCGCTCAAGGAAGGCGAAGAGGAATTCATCCGCCAGGCCCGCCTGTGCCGCCGCTACGGCGCGGCCGTGATCGTCATGGCCTTCGACGAACAGGGCCAGGCCGACACCTTCGCGCGCAAGACCGAGATCTGCGGCCGCGCCTACAAGGTCCTGACCGAACAGGTCGGCTTCCCGCCGGAAGACATCATCTTCGACCCGAACATCTTCGCGATCGCCACCGGCATCGAGGAGCACAACAACTACGCGGTCGACTTCATCGAAGCCACCGCCTGGATCCGCGCCAACCTGCCGCACGCCAAGGTCTCGGGCGGCGTCTCCAACGTCTCCTTCTCCTTCCGCGGCAACGACCCGGCGCGCGAGGCGATCCACACCGTCTTCCTGTATCACGCGATCAAGGCTGGCCTCACCATGGGCATCGTCAACGCCGGCATGATCGGCGTTTACGACGACCTGTCGCCGGAACTGCGCGAGCGTGTCGAGGACGTGGTGCTGAACCGCCGCCCTGACGCGACCGAGCGCATGATCGAGATCGCCGGCACCCTCAAGGCCGGCGGCGCCAGGCAGGAACAGAACCTCGAGTGGCGCGAAGGCCCGGTCGAGAAGCGCCTGGCGCACGCCCTGGTGCACGGCATTACCCAATGGATCGTCGAGGACACCGAAGAGATGCGCCAGAAGGTTGCAAGCGCCAACGGCCGTCCGATCCACGTGATCGAAGGCCCGCTGATGGACGGCATGAACATCGTCGGCGACCTCTTCGGCCAGGGCAAGATGTTCCTGCCCCAGGTGGTGAAGTCGGCGCGCGTCATGAAGCAGGCCGTGGCCCACCTGGTGCCCTTCATCGAGGAAGAGAAGGCCGAGGAAGAACGCCGCACCGGCATCGTGGCCAAGCCGAAGGGCAAGATGGTGATCGCCACCGTCAAGGGCGACGTGCACGACATCGGCAAGAACATCGTCTCGGTGGTCCTGCAATGCAATAACTTCGAGATCGTGAACATGGGTGTCATGGTCCCGGCCGCCGACATCCTGGCCAAGGCCAAGGAAGAGAACGCCGACATCGTCGGCCTGTCCGGCCTGATCACGCCTTCGCTCGAAGAGATGGCCCACGTGGCGCGCGAGATGCAGCGCGACCCATGGTTCCGCGAGCGCAAGACCCCGCTGCTGATCGGCGGCGCCACCACCAGCCGCGCCCACACTGCGGTCAAGATCGCCCCGCACTACGAGGGTCCGGTGGTCTACGTGCCGGACGCCTCGCGCTCGGTGTCGGTGGGCCAGGCCCTGGTCACCGAGGACACCCGCGACGCCTACGTGATCGAGCTGGCCCAGGACTACGAGCGCATCCGCGTCCAGCACGCCGGCAAGAAGCCGCTGCCACTGCTCTCGATCGAACAGGCGCGCGCCAACAAGGCGCGCCTGGCCTATGCGCCGGTCAAGCCCAAGTTCGTCGGCCGCCGCGTATTCAAGAACGTGGACCTGGCCCAGATTGCGCGCTACATCGACTGGGGTCCCTTCTTCCAGACCTGGGACCTGGCCGGCCCCTTCCCCGCCATCCTGAAGGACGAGGTGGTGGGCGAGGCCGCCAGCAAGGTCTACGAGGAAGCCCAGGCCATGCTCAAGAAGATCATCGAGGGCCGCTGGCTGAGCGCCAACGGCGCCATCGCCCTGCTGCCGGCCAATACCGTCAACCACGACGACATCGAGATCTATACCGACGACACGCGAAGCGAAGTCGCCTTCACCTGGTACGGCCTGCGCCAGCAGGGCGTCAAGCCGGTGGTGGACGGCCAGCAGCGTCCCAACCAGTGCCTGGCCGACTTCATCGCGCCCAAGGATTCGGGCGTGGCGGACTACATCGGCATGTTCGCGGTGACCGCCGGCCTGGGGATCGAGAAGCACGAGCAGCGCTTCGAGCAGGCCCACGACGACTATTCCTCGATCATGCTCAAGGCCCTGGCCGACCGCCTGGCCGAGGCCTTCGCCGAGTACCTGCACCAGCGCGTGCGCACCGACCTGTGGGGCTATGCGGCCGGCGAGGACTTGTCGAACGAGGCCCTGATCGCCGAGGAATACCAGGGCATCCGCCCGGCGCCGGGCTACCCAGCCTGCCCGGAGCACACCGTCAAGGCCGAGCTGTTCCGCGCCCTGCAGGCCGACGAGATCGGGATGGAGCTGACCGAGTCCTTCGCCATGTATCCGGGCGCGGCAGTGTCGGGCTTCTACTTCGCGCACCCGGACTCGAAGTACTTCGTGGTCGGGAAGATCGGCGACGACCAGGTCGAGGACATGGCGCGCCGGCGCGGGATGGACAAGGCGGAGCTGGAACGGTATCTGGCGCCGAATCTCTGAGCTTGCGCGCCCAGCGCCATCCCCGCTGGTATTGTTGGCTCTTCACCGTCGTTCCCGCGTAGGCGGGAACCCAAGTTTGCGTGCGTAGCCGAAATGCGCGCTCATTGGACGCGAAGGAACTTGGGTTCCCGCCTTCGCGGGAACGACGTGCGAAAGTTCGAGGAACCAGCAATGTTGAGAGGACGCCCTCACCCGTAGAAAGCGCCGCGAACTTCGCGGCGCTTTTGTTTTCTAAAGCGGTGCAAGGTCAACCACTCCCGGGAGAACGTCATGGCACTGCACTACTCCACCACGCGATGGCAAGATCAGCTGATCTTCCTGGTCGGCATCTGGCTGATCGCCTCGCCCTATGTCTTCAACTATCCACCCGATTCGGCCCCCGCGCTCAACGCCTACGTCGCCGGCGTCATCATGGCCGTGCTGGCGGCCTTCGACCTGTACAAAACCTATATGTGGGCGGTGCTGCTGAACGTGGTCGTGGGAGCCTGGGTCGCGATCTCGCCCTGGTTCCTGGGCACCATCGGCGACCGCGAAATGACCACCAGCCTGCTCGCTTCCGGCCTGGCGACGGTGGTGCTGGGATTGTGGGAGCTGCGCAGCGACCCCGAGCTGCACCGGCAGTGGAGCAAGTCCGGCGCGCCCGGCTGAGGCCGGCTGTTCAGATGGCGTAGCGGACGACCTTGTCGCTCCACTCGAAAGCCGAAATCTCGAGTTCGGCGAGGTCGTCGCCATCGATCGACAATTCGTGCAGGGTCGGCAGCACGGCCTCGCTGGTCTCGTCCATCTGCTCGAGGGCTTCCGCAAGGCGCAGCAGTTCGCCGAAGAAGCCCTTGCGCACCAGCAGCGCATGGCGCACCTCGTCGATCACCGGAATCTGCTCCACGATGTCCTGCATCGGGATGCAGAACAGGGTGTCCATCAGCGACATCATGCCGACCGTGAAGGCGACGTCGGCCACGTTGCGCTGGCCTGGACGCAGGCGCTGGGCCAGCAGCTCCATCAGGCGCGCGCGCGTGGTGGCCAGCATCAGCAGCGAGCTCTGGCTGTGGCCGCGCACGCCCGGCTCGGCGTAGAGCAGGATCTGCAGCCAGCGCTGCAGCTGGCGGCGCCCGAGCAAGATCAAGGCCTGGCTGATCGACTCGATGCGCCGCGAGGCGCCCACGGCCGGAGTGTTCACCAGGCGCAGCAGGTTCAGGCCCAGCGTCACCTCGCGCTTGACGATCTTTTCGATCTCGCTGTTGTCGGCGTCCGAGGTGACCAGGTTCATCAGGTCCAGCACCGTGGTCTGCGAAGGCGAGAGCTTGCGTCCGGCCATGACGGTCGGCTTGGCGAAGTAATAGCCCTGGAAGTAGTCGAAGCCGACGTCCAGGCAGGTGCGGTATTCGGTATGGGTCTCGACCTTCTCCGCCACCAGGCGCTTGCCCGTGGTGCGCAGGCGCGGGGCCAGCGACAGCAGGGTCACCACCGGCAGCTCGCGCACGTCCATCTTGACGAAGTCGACCACCGGCAGCAGGCGCGCCAGCGCCGCGCCGTGGGCCGAGGCCTCGGCGGCGAAGCGGAAGCCGTGGGCGGCGAGCTGGGTCATGCGCTGGATCACGGCGTCGTCCGGCTCCACCGAGCGCACGATCTCCAGCACCGTGCGTTCGCGCGGCAGGAAGGCGAACATGTCGCTCATCAGGACTTCCTTGTCCACGTTCAGGAAGGCGGTGGCGTCGCCGATGGCGCGCGGCAGGCCGAGCTGAGAAGCGTGGTGGATGACGCTCGCGCTGGCCGACAGGCCGGATTCGATGTTGGCGCCGCCCTGGGCGCTGCCGCGGAACAGCAGCTCATAGCCGTACAAGGCCTGGTTGCGGTCCAGGACGGGTTGGCGTCCGATATAGAAATTGCGCAGCCTCAGGGGCTGGGACGCCTGGTCGGGGCGGGCGGATTCGGTCATGGCGTGTCTTTTTCGCGGCGAACGGCCCTACTTTACCCCATCCGGTACCGTTAGTGGCTTTATAGCATTAATTTATTGTAGGAATAATGTCCTACATGCATCATTGTGGCAAGCCATCCACGAAAAGTTTCAATTCGCCGGGCGCGAAGTGGGTCCACTGCTCGTTGGTGGTGAGCGGCTCGGTGACGATGATGGCGACCCGGTCGTCGGGTGTGGTCACCTGGGAGAAGTCGACCGACAGGTCTTCGTCCGACAGGCAGGCGGTCACGAAGGGATACTTGCGCACCACGTAGCACAGCTTGGTCGAACAATGGGTGAACAGGGCCGTGCCGTCCGACAGCAACATGTTGAAGGTGCCGTGGGCGGCGATCTGCGGCACTAGGCGCTGCAGCGCCGCGTACAGGTCCGCACGCGTCGGCGCGGCATCGCCGAACTCGGCGCGCAGGCATTGCAGCAGGTAGCAAAAGGCCAGCTCGCTGTCGGTGTTGCCGACCGGGCGGAAGGGCCCGTCCAGCACCGGCTGGAAGTCCTTGAGGTCGCCATTGTGGGCGAACACCCAGTAACGCCCCCACAGCTCGCGCACGAAGGGATGGCAGTTCTCGAGCGCGACCTGGCCCTGGGTGGCCTTGCGGATGTGGGCGATGACGTTGGTGGACTTGATCGGATAACGCTTGATCAGTTCGGCGATCGGGGAAGCGATGGCGGCCTGGTGATCCACGAAGTGGCGTACACCCGCGCCCTCGAAAAAGGCGATGCCCCAGCCGTCGTGGTGGGTATCGGTACGGCCGCCGCGGTGGGCGAAGCCGGTGAAAGAGAAGACAATGTCTGTTGGGACATTGCAGTTCATTCCGAGTAGCTGACACATGGGGCGCAGCTTAACACGGCTTGCAGCCGCCTGGGCGCCACCGCCCGGATGCGGTGGCGCCGCCCGCCGGTCAGTGCAGCACGACCGGTTGGCTCATCAGGGTGTCGTAGGAACCGAGGAAGTCGTCGATTTCTTCCATGGTCGGCTCACTGGCGATGAGGTTGTTGACATCACGCCGGAAAGATTGAGCCAGTTTGCCGCCGATGAACGCTTCGCGCCGGCCGGCTTTGTCGACGATTTCGAAACCACCAAAACGCAGGGCTTCGAGCTCGCGGTCGACACCGAATTCGACGACGCTGTACTGTTCGCTGTTGTAGATCATGTTCATGATGACTCCTTCTCTCGATCAGAGTGGTTCTGCAGACCCTGCCGCGCGGCGGCGTGCGGCGGGCTCTTCACTTCGCTTAAGAGGTGGGGCTTGCCGAACCGATTTCAAGGGAACCCCGAAAAAGGCTGGGATTGCCAGGACCGTTCAGGTATGGACAACCGGGTTCAGTGCCAACAGCTGATCGTATGGCGCGCTTTGCAGCCACGATCGCAACTGATCAAGGTGTTCGCTGCGCGCCAGGCCGATGTACAGCCTGTGCGGACGCTGGCGCAGCAGTCGATTCAATGTTACACGCAAAACCAGATTGCCGTCGCAGCACAGGCACCCGGGAGCGATGCGAACGACCTGTAAGTGAGAGCTGGAGATCAGCGGATCGGTAGAGGCGCCCAATCCTTCAAGGATCACGGCGCTCAGGGTTTGCGCTGGCTCATGCTGCGCCGGCGAGATTTTATGCAGATCGGGTAAATCGGAGGGAGTTTGCAGCAGCGCCGCGATGGTGGCTTCGCGCGCCGCGGCGCTGGCGCCGGTCACCAGGGTGGTGGCCACGCGCGCCGTCGCGGACGGCGTCATTGATTCTTCTTGGCCAGCTTGCCGGGCTCGACGCCCAGTTGCTTGAGCTTGCGATACAGGTGGGTGCGCTCCAGGCCGGTCTTTTCGGCCACGCGCGTCATGCTGCCGCCTTCGCGGCCCAGGTGGTGTTCGAAGTACATGCGCTCGAAGGCGTCGCGCGCCTCGCGCAGCGGCAGGTCGAAGGACAGGGTGTAGCCGGTGCCCTCGCCGTGCGAGATCGCGTGCACCAGGCGCGCGCCGTTGGCGGGCGGCGGAGGCGGCGCGTACATCGGGCTGGTCGCGACCGGCTCCGGCACGCTGCTGGTCACGCTGGGAGCGATCGGGCGCGGCGGCGCCAGCGGGGCGCGCGCCACTTCCTGGGCGCGCGACAGGCCCTGCTGCACGGCCTTGAGCAGCTTCTGCAGGGCGATCGGCTTCTCGAGGAAGTTCAGGGCGCCGATGCGGGTGGCTTCGACGGCGGTGTCGATGGTGGCGTGCCCGGACATCATGATGACGGGCATGGTAAGCAGGCCGTCGCGCTGCCATTCCTTGAGCAGGGTCACACCGTCGGTGTCAGGCATCCAGATATCGAGCAGGACCAGGTCTGGTGCGCCCTGCGCTCGGGCTTCGCGCGCCTGCTGCGCATTCTCGGCCAGGGTGATGGCATGGCCTTCGTCACCGAGGATCTCCGACAGGAGCTCCCGGATGCCCATTTCATCATCGACTACGAGTATGTTCGCCATCTGTCCGCCTTCCTGATCTCTTACCCGTCACAGCGCAATTTTATGCGTCTTTTACACTTCGGCCAAGTTCGCCTCAGGGGCCAACTTTAACAGCAAAATGAAGATGGCCGCGCCACATCCGTCCGTACGGTTCGCCACGTCGATCCGGCCCCCGTGCTCATCCACGATTTTCTTGACCATCGGCAGGCCCAGGCCGGTGCCGCGGGCCTTGGTCGTGACGTAGGGCTCGAAGGCGCGCGCCAGGATGCGCGGCGAAAAACCCGGCCCATTGTCCACGATTCCCAGCCTTACCGCGGTGCCCGCCGTGCCGTCCGCCCCCTCGTAATGGATGACCTCGGTCGTCACGTCGACCCGCGCCGGTGGATCGCAGCTGCCGCGGTCGCCGAGCGCGTCCTGGGCGTTCTGCACCAGGTTGTGGATCACCTGGCGCAGCTGGGTGGCGTCGCCCATCACCCGCGGCAGGTTGGGCGCCAGGGCCGCATGGATGATGTCCGAGCCGTCCTCGGCCAGGTAGAGGCGCAGGATCTCGTCGATCAGGTCGTTCAGGTCGAGGGGCTCCAGCACCGCCGGCGGCGTGCGCGCGTAATCGCGGAAATCGTCTACCATGCGCTTCATCGCATCGACCTGGTTGACGATGGTCGTGGTGCCTTTTTTCAGCAGCTCTGCCTGCTGAGGCGGCAGGCTGTCCTCGAGTTTCATCTGCATGCGCTCGGCGGCCAGCTGGATCGGCGTGAGCGGGTTCTTGATCTCGTGAGCCAGGCGGCGCGCCACCTCGCCCCAGGCCACGGAGCGCTGGGCCGAGATCACGTCCGAGATGTCGTCGAACACCACGATGAAACCGCTGCCCGCCCCCACCGGCAGGCGCGAGCCGCGCGCCAGCAGGGTGATGTCGTGCTCGTGCTCGTCCCCGCCCGGACGGCGCGGGATCTCGATCTGCTGCTGCCAGTGCGCGCGCTTGCGTCCGCTGGCCGCGGCCGTGTGCGCGTTCTGCGCCGAGAAAGCGCGCGTGATGCACACGGAAAAATGTTCGAGGCCCAGGATGCGGTTCAGCGGGCCGGCCAGCGCGCCCGGCTCCACCTGCAGGATGCGGTAGGCGGCGTCGTTCGAATTCACCACGGTGCCTTCGGCATCGAGCACGATCACGCCCGCCGACATGTTGGCCAGCACCGATTCCAGGTGGGCCTTGGCGCTCTGCAGCGCGGCGCGGTTGCGCTCGACGGCGCTGCGCGCCTCGAACAGCTGGCCGGTCATGGCGTTGAAGGAGCGCGTCAGCGTGCCCAGCTCGTCGTTGGTCTCGACGATCGGCCGCGGCGACAGGTCGCCCTCGGCCACCGCCTGGGTGCCCTCGGCCAGCACCAGCAGCGGCTGGGCCAGGTTGCCGGCGATGAGGAAGGCGCCGCCGATGGCGCCGAAGATCGCCAGCAGCAGGGTCAGGGTCAGGGTCTCGATGTACATCTTGCGCAGCCCGGTGCGGGCTTCGAGGCGCGAACGGTATTCGGTATAGGCGGTGCGGATCACCTCGGCGTTCGAGGCCAGGTTGACCGGCACCGACTGCAGCAGCTGCAGGTAGCGCGGCTCCACGCCCGGCGGCTCGGGCACCGCCAGCACCACCCGCAGGCGCAGGCCGGTGGCCGCGTCCAGGGCGTTGCGGCTGTCCTCGGCATGGGGCCGGAAATCGCGCTCGATGCCGCCCTCGGCGCTGGCATAGCCGCCCGGCATGCCGGCCGACCTGAGCATCTGCGGGTTGGGCGCGTCCGCCGCCAGGTCCTTGCCGCGGTCCTCGGCCGCCACCGACAGCACCTTGCCGGTGGCGTCGACCAGCATCGCGCTCTGCAGCCCGCTGGTGTCGGCCAGCAGGCGCGCCAGCACGGTCTGGGCCATGGTGTCGCCCTGCCCCGCCAGCGCCGCCGCGGCCGACTGGCCGGTGGCGCCCAACTCGGTGAGCGCCTCGTCCAGGGCCGCATGGCCCAGGCTCAGGCCGGAATCGAGCGCGGCCTCGATCTTGACGTCGAACCAGGATTCGATCGAGTGCGAGACGAACTGCACCGAGACCATGAAGATGACCAGGCCGGGCAGGATGCCGATGCCGGCGAACAGCAGCACCAGCCGCGCCATCAGGCGCGAGCCGAACTTGCCGGATTTATAGCGCGAGTAGAGCCGTCCCAGGGCCACGATGACCAGGATCAGCAGCAGGAAGGCCATGGCCGCGTTCAGGCCGAGCAGCCAGCCGTAGTAGCGGTCGAAGAAGCCCGAATTGTCCGACGCCGAAGCGAGCAGGAACAGCAGGATGGAGACGACGGCGCCGCCCACCACGAGGGCGTAGCGCAGCGCCTGGTTGACCGATTTACTCCGCACGGTAGGTGAAAGTTTTCTTGTTCGAGGCGAGGCGCCAGTCGGAATCGTTGAAGGCGTTCACCTGCAGCGGTTTCTGCAGGTATTCGCGGTCCATGAACATGCGCATCGACACATTGTAGACCTCGCCGCGCTTGAGGGCGCCGCGCGGGGCGATCAGCCAGCGGTTCGGCCGGCGGATCAGGAACATGGCTTCGTCCAGGGTCTGGTAGCTTTGCTGCAGCCCGAGCTGCGGGCTGCCGACCACGTGGACGTAGTACTGGCGCGTCAGCACGTCATATGAAATGCGGATGGTGCGCCGCTCGACGACCGCGCGCTCGTCGCGCCACCACCAGCGCGGGCGGGTCAGTTCGATTTCGGTGGTGAAGTGCAGCTGCACGCCATGCTGGATGGCGTCGCGCAATCCGTGGTTCAGGTCGAAGGAATACGCTGCGTCGAGGCGGTAACCGTCCTCGCTGGCTTCGATGTTGGCCTTGATGATCTCGATCCCGTCGGCCGCCTGCGCCGTTGCGCACGCGAAGACCAGCAAGAGCTGGCAGGCGAGGAGGCGGAAAAATCGTAACGTCACAAGTGAGCCGGAGCCTTAAAGATTAAGCGTATCGTTCGGGGAGCGGTTTTCTTACTGCGCTCTCTTCTGGAACAGGGCGTAGAACAAACCGTCATGATCCTGCCCGGGACCGCTGGCTGGCAGCAGTTGGCCCGGCGCGTCGAGGCGGATGGCGTCGTGGCGGACCGCGAAAGCGGCTGCCTGCGCCTCCGATTCCTGGGGCCAGAGCGAACATGTCACGAACAGGAATTTACCATTGGGCAGCAACATCTGCCAAAGATTGTCGAGTATTTTGGTGGAAAGTGTTGCAAGTTGTTGTGTATCTGACTTGCGTCGCAACCAGCGGATGTCGGGGTGGCGGCGCACGATCCCGGAGGCCGTGCAGGGCACGTCGGCCAGGATGCGCTCATAGGGGCGGCCGTCCCACCAGCCGCTGTCCTGGGCCTCGGCCGCGACCAGGGTCGCGTGCAGGCCGAGGCGGCCCAGGTTGTCCCCCACCCTGGCCAGGCGCGCCGGATCGGCGTCGACCGAGGTCAGGTCCACGTCCGCCGTCTCCAGGATGTGGCCGCTCTTGCCACCCGGGGCGGCGCAGGCATCCAGCACCCGCATGCCGTCGCGCAGGTCGAGCAGGGGCGCGGCCAGCTGGGCGCCTGCGTCCTGCACCGACACCACGCCCTCGTGGAAGCCCGGGATCTGGCTGACGTTCACGGCCTGGGTCAGGCGCACCGCGCTGGGGCCGATCTGCTGCGCGGCGATGCCGGCCGCGCCCAGGATGTCGAGATAGTCCGCGACCGTGGTCTTGCGGCGGTTGACGCGCAGGGTCAGCGGCGGGTGGGCGTTGCCGGCCGCCAGGATGCCTTCCCAGTCGTTCGGGTAGGCGGTGCGGGTGGCGTCGATCCACCATTGAGGATAGTTCCAGCGGGCCGGCGGCTGGCGCAGGACCTCGGCCAGCAGCGCCTCGCGCTCGCGCAGGAAGCGGCGCAGCACGGCGTTGACCATGGCCTTGGCGTGGGCGAAGTCGGGATGGGCGGCGGCCGCGCTGACGGCCTGGTCAACCACGGTGAAGGCCTCGTAGGGCGGCGCGCTGCCCTCCGGCGGATCGAGCAGGGCCAGGGCCGCCACCAGCAGGCCGTGCAGCATGGCCGGCTCGGGGGCCTTGCTGGTCATCAGGCCGAGCAGCGCCTCGCTGCGGCCGAGCTGGCGCATGGCGCGGTAGGCGATGTCCTGGATCGCGCCGCGCGCCTGGGGCGCGGCCTCGTAGGCGGCGAACACCCCGGCCAGGGCTTGGGGCAGCGCGGTCCCGGCACGCACCCGCGCCACGGCGTTGGCGGCGCCCAGCAGGGACAGGGCGAGCGAGTCGGCTTTCAGGTCGGGGCGGAAGTCGCGCTGGGGCGCTACCCGTACTTCATAGGAGGGACGCAGCTGGGGCCGGGTGTCGGGGCGGGATTCAGGACGCGATTCGGGACGCGATTCGGGACGCGCTTCGGTACGTGATTCCGGACGCGATTCCGGACGTGGCTGCGGCTGTTGCGGGCGACGAGCCTCGGGCGCCGGGCGCGCGGCCTCGGCACGGGCCGGCTTAGGGTTGTCACGATTGCCACCTTCCGGGCGCTGGCCGGACTGGGCGGCCGGACGCGGCCCCTGCGGCCGGGATGCACCGGGCTTGGCCGCGGACGGGCCGCCGGTGGTCCGGGCCTTGGGTTTCAGGGTGAGCGTCGGGCGCTTGTCGGTCATGGCTGGTCGCTTCGTCAAAAATACTCCCATTGTAACGGCTGCGCTCATGGCCGCGGCTTTGGCGAGCCTTAATCCCGCCCCCATCCCACCCCCTCAGGCCCCGCCCGGCCTCCCCCGCCGGCCCGGCGGCCGGGTTTCCCTCACGCCTCAAACCAGTATAATGGACACTGTTTGCCTGCCCATCAGGCACCGCCTCATTACTATTTCGACCATTTCCCCATGCTCGCCCAACAAAAACAACAGATCGTTGCCCTGTTCCAGGCCGCCCTCGCGCCGATCGTCGCCGGCACCGACCTGACGCCCACGCAGCAACAGCTGAACATCGTGCTCGAGCGCCCGCGCGACCCCTCGCACGGCGACGTCGCCTGCAACATCGCCATGCAACTGGCCAAGCCGCTCAAGACCAACCCGCGCGAACTGGCGACCCGCCTGGTCGCCGCCCTGCTGGCCGATCCCGCGGCCCAGGGCCTGGTCGAATCGGCAGACGTGGCCGGCCCCGGCTTCATCAACCTGCGCGTGGCCGCCGGCGCCAAGCAGGCGGTGGTGCGCACTATCCTCGAGCAGGGCGAGGCCTTCGGCCGCGGCGCCTCGGGCGAGGGCCACCACGTGATCATCGAATTCGTCTCGGCCAACCCGACCGGCCCGCTGCACGTCGGCCACGGCCGCCAGGCCGCGCTGGGCGACGCCCTGTCCTCGCTGTTCGAGTCCCAGGGCCACCAGGTGACCCGCGAGTTCTACTACAACGACGCCGGCGTGCAGATCGCCACCCTGGCCACCTCGGTGCAGGCGCGCGCGCGCGGCCTCAAGCCCGGCGACGCCGGCTGGCCCGAGTCGGCCTACAACGGCGACTACATCGCCGACATCGCCGACGACTACCTGGCGAAGAAGACCGTCTCGGCCAGCGACGGCGCGCCGGCCACCGCCAGCGGCGACGTCGAGGACATCGAATCGATCCGCCGCTTCGCCGTGACCTACCTGCGCAACGAGCAGGACCAGGACCTGCAGGCCTTCGGCGTCAAGTTCGACAACTACTACCTCGAGTCCTCGCTCTACGCCGACGGCAAGGTCGAAGCGGCGGTCCAGGCCCTGGTTGACGCCGGCAAGACCTACGAGCAGGAAGGCGCGCTCTGGCTCAAGACCACCGAGTACGGTGACGACAAGGACCGCGTGATGCGCAAGTCCGACGGCACCTATACCTATTTCGTGCCGGACGTGGCCTACCACATCCAGAAGTTCCGCCGCGGCTTCGACCAGGCCATCAACGTCCAGGGCAGCGACCACCACGGCACCATCGCGCGCGTGCGCGCCGGCCTGCAGGCGGTCGGCATCGGCATCCCCCAGGGCTACCCCGACTACGTGCTGCACAAGATGGTCACCGTCATGAAGAACGGCGAGGAGGTCAAGATCTCCAAGCGCGCCGGCTCCTACGTGACCGTGCGCGACCTGATCGAATGGTCGGGCAATGGCGACATCACCCGCGGCCGCGACGCCGTGCGTTTCTTCCTGATCTCGCGCAAGGCCGACACCGAGTTCGTGTTCGACGTTGACGTGGCGCTCCAGACCGGCGACGAGAATCCGGTCTACTACGTGCAGTACGCCCACGCGCGCATCTGCTCGGCCCTGGCCAACTGGGGCGGCGACGTCGCAGCGCTGGCCCAGGCCGACCTGTCGCCGCTGACCGAGTCGCACGAGTCCCAGCTGCTGGCCAAGCTGTCGGCCTACCCCGACATGCTGCAGCGCGCGCTGGTCGAGCTGGGCCCGCACCAGGTCGCGTTCTACCTGCGCGAACTGGCCGGCGAGCTGCACAGCTACTACTTCGCGCACAAGTGGCTGCTGGACGATAACGAGTCCCTCAAGCTGGCCCGCCTGGCGCTGGCCGCCGCGGTGCGCCAGGTGCTGCGCAACGGCCTGGCCCTGATCGGCGTCTCGGCGCCGGAAAAGATGTAAACCGTTCGAGTTGAAAGCGACATGACCGCCATCCGTTCCACCCGTAGTTTCAGCGCGCTGCGCCAGCGCGGCAGCACCCTGACCGGCATCATCATCGGCCTGATCATCGGACTCGGCATCGCGGTGGCGGTCGCCCTCATGATCACCAAGGGGGCCTCGCCCTTCACCGACCGCTCCAACAAGTCGGGCCGCCCGGCCGACCTGGAGCCGAGCCAGGCCAGCGATCCGAACAAGCCGCTGTACGGCAACCGCGCGCCGGCGCGCGAAGCCGCCCGCGAGCTGGGCGAGCGCGCCAAGCCGGCCGAAGCGGCTCCGGCGCCCGCCGCCCCTGCCCCCGCGCCGCGCGACGCCGATCCGCTCGGCACCGCCATCGCCGGCATGCAGGAGCGCTCGGCCCCGGCCCCTGCGCCGGCCAACACCGCGGCGCCCGCGCCCTCCGCTCCGGCCGCCACGGCCGGCGCCGACAACTACATCTACTACCTGCAGGCCGGCGCCTTCCGCGAGATGTCCGACGCCGAGAACACCCGCGCCAAGCTGGCCCTGCTGGGCTTCGAGGCAAATATCAGCGACCGCAACACCGACAGCGGCGTGCTGCACCGGGTGCGCGTCGGTCCCTATACCCAGGTCGAAGCCGTGAACAAGGCGCGCGCCAAGCTGCTCGACAGCGGCATCGACGTCGCCATCGTCCGCAACCAGAAATAAGGACAGGCATGCGAGCACTGCGCCGTCTCCTGCTGAGCACCGTCCTGGCCGGCCTGTCCGGCCTGGCCTTCGCCTCCCCTGCAGCGCCGCGCGAGGGCGTGGAGTTCAAGGCCCTGGCCACCCCGGTGGCGACCGACGCCGGTCCGCGCAAGGTCGAGGTGATCGAGTTCTTCGCCTATTACTGCCCGCACTGCTACGCCTTCGAGCCGCTGCTGGCCGACTGGGTGCGCAAGCAGGGCGACGCCATCGTGTTCAGGCGCGTGCACGTGCCGCGCGACGCCGCCGTGCTGCCGCAGCAGCGCATGTTCTACACCCTCGAGTCGCTCGGCCTGGTCGAGCAGTACCACGGCAAGGCCTTCGCCGCCATGCACGTCGAGCGCCAGCGCCTGTCCAGCGACGAGCAGGTGTTCGACTGGGCGGCGCGCGCCGGCATCGACCGCGCCCGCTTCATCGAGACCTACCGCTCCTTCGGGGTGCAGGCCAAGCTGCGCCGCGCCGGCGCCCTGGTGCAGGAATACGGCGTCGACCACTGGCCGATGGTGGCCATCGACGGCCGCTTCCTGACCTCGCCCGGCATGGTCGCCGAGGGCGCCCAGGGCGCAAGCCAGAACGAAACCCAGCTGATGCAGGGCGCCCTGCAGGTGATGGACCAGCTGGTCGCGAAGGCGAAAGCCGCCAAGCAATGACCGCGACGCCGGGCCAGCCGGACCGCGTCTTCATCACCGGCGCCTCCAGCGGCATCGGCGCCGCCCTGGCGCGCGAGTACGCCGCGCGTGGCGCCACCCTGGGCCTGGTCGCGCGCCGCCGCGAGCTGCTGGCCAGCCTGGCCGCCTCGCTGCCGGGGGCGGGACGCCACCACATCTACCCGCTCGACGTGACCGACCACGCGGCCCTGGCCGCCGCCGCGCAAGACTTCATCGCGCGCGAAGGCGGGGCCGACATCGTGATCGCCAGCGCCGGCATCTCGCACGGCACGCTCACCGAGCGTCCCGAGGACCTGCCCGTGTTCGAGTCCGTGTTCGCCACCAACGTCCACGCCATGGCGGCCACCTTCGCGCCCTTCATCGCGCCCATGAAGGCCCAGGCCGGACCGCGCCGCCTGGTGGGCATCGGCAGCGTGGCGGGCATCCGCGGCATGCGCGGGGCCGGCGCCTACTGCGCCTCGAAGGCGGCGGTGCACAGCTATTGCGAATCCCTGCGCCTCGAACTGCGCGCCTCCGGCATCCGGGTCGTGACCATCGCGCCCGGCTACATCGACACCCCCATGACCAGCAACAACCGTTTTCCCATGCCCTTCCTGATGAACGCCGAACGCTTCGCCGCCCAGGCCGCGGCCGCCATCGCGCGCGGCGCCAGCTACCGGGTCCTGCCCTGGCAGATGGGCTTCGTCGCCAGGCTGCTGCGCCTGCTGCCCAACTTCCTGTTCGACGCCGTGTTCTCGCGCGCGCCGACCAAGCAGCGCAAGGAGCCGGCATGAAGGCCGCCGCCATCGCCGCCCTCTCCGCCGCCGCGCGCGCCGGCCTGCAGGTCGAGGTCGTGGCCGAGACCGGATCCACCAACGCCGACCTGCTGGCGCGCGCCGCGACCCTCGCCGGCCCCGTGCTGCTGGTGGCCGAGCACCAGACCGCGGGCCGCGGGCGCGCCGGCCGCAGCTGGCTGTCCTCGCCCGAGGGCTCGCTCACCTTTTCGCTGGCCTGGAAGTTCGACGGTGGTCCGCAAGCCCTGGCCGGCCTGCCGCTGGCCGTGGGCGTGGCCCTGGCCGAGACCCTCTCTAGCCTGGGCCAGCAGGTCCAGCTCAAGTGGCCAAACGACCTGCTCAAGGATGGCGACAAGCTGGCAGGCATCCTGATCGAGACCCAGTCCGCGCCCGGCGGGGGCGTGTGGGCCGTGATCGGCGTCGGCCTGAACCTCCTGATGCCGGACGAGATGGAAGCGCGCATCGGCCGCCACGCCGCCGCCGTGCCCTGGCTGGCGCGCATGGAACGCGATGCCCTGGTGGCCGCCCTGCTCGACGGCCTGGCCACGGCCCTGGACGAATTCGCCGCGCGCGGCTTCGCCGCCTTCAGCGCGCGCTGGAACCTGCGCCACGCCTGGCAGGGAGAGACCGTGGTCCTGCTCGACGGCGGGCAGGTAGTGCACGAGGGCCTGGCGGCGGGCGTGGACGACGCCGGCCGCCTGCTGCTCGACACCGCCCAGGGCCGCATCCCGGTGCTGGCGGGCGACGTCTCCCTGCGGGTGAAGGCATGAGCAGCGTGCTCCTGATCGACGCCGGCAATACCCGCATCAAGTGGGCCCTGGCGCGCCTGGACGCCGCGCCCGGCCACTGGCAGGCGGACGGGGTCGCGCCCCATGCCGAGATGGACCGGCTGGCCGCCCAATGGGCCCGGCTGGGCGCGGCGCGCGCCCTGGTGTCGAACGTGGCCGGCGATGTGCTCAGGGACGCCATCGCCGCCGCCCTGCCCAAGGGCCTGGCGGTCGAATGGTTCGCCTCCAGCCCCGCGCGCGCGGGCCTGCGCAACGGCTACCGCGAACCCGGCCGCCTGGGCTGCGACCGCTTCGCCGCCGCCATCGGCGCGCGCGCCCTGGCCCCTGGCCAGGACCTGATCGTGGCCACCTGCGGCACCGCCACCACCATCGACGCGGTGACGGCGGACGGGCGCTTCCTGGGCGGGATGATCCTGCCCGGCCTGGCCCTGATGGCCTCCAGCCTGGCGCGCAACACGGCCCAGCTGCCCCAGGTGGCGCCGGGCGCCGCCCCGCCTCCCCTGTTCGGCGACAACACCGATGACGCCATCGTGTCCGGCTGCCTGTCGGCCCAGGCCGGGGCGATCGAACGCGCGGTGGCGGGCCACGGGGCGCGCGCCTGCATCGTCTCGGGCGGCGCGGCGCCATTTATCGCGCCGGCGCTCAAGGTCGGGCACCAGGTTGTCGATAATATCGTGCTGGTCGGCCTGCACGCCGCGGCAATCGCCGTCTGAATAGAGGAACCCCTGTGCTGAAATTCGTCTTCTGGGCCTTGCTGGCCCTGAACGCCCTGCTGTTCGCCCATGGCCGCGGCCTGCTCGGCACGCCCGCCGGCGGCGAGCGCGAACCGGCGCGGCTGAAGAACCAGCTGGCGCTCGACCGCATCACCCTGCTGAGCGACGCCGAGGCCACGGTCGCCGCCAGCGCCGGCACGGCCGACCCGGCCGCGCCGGCCGAGCAGGCGGCCCTGCCCCCGGCTGGCGCGCCCGCGCCGGCCGCACCTTTGCCGGTCGCAGCTGTGGCTGCAGCTCCTGCGCCGACCGCACCTGCGCCGGCCGCACCGCTGCTCGCCTGCGTCCAGGCCGGTCCCTTCAGCGCCGGCGACGCGCGCCGCTTCGAGAACCGCGCCGCGCGCCTGGACCTGGGCCAACGCCAGACGCGCCTCAGCGTCCCCTTCCAGGAAGTGAGCAGCTACATGGTCTACCTGCCCCCTGCCGGCGGCAAGGAAGGGGCCGACAAGCGCGTGGCCGAACTGAAGGAACGCGGCATCGACAACTATTTCGTGATGCAGGGCGAATCGCCGATGCGCTACGCGATCTCGCTGGGCGTGTTCAAGACCGAGGCCGCGGCCGAGACCGAGCTGGCGAACCTGGGCCGCCAGGGCGTGCGCGGGGTGCGCATCCTGCCTCGCGGCCCGCAGGGCACGCGCACCGCCTTCCAGTTCCGCGACATCGACGCCGCCACCCGCGCGCGCATCGCCGACATCGCCCGGGACTTCCCCGCCCCCCAACTCCAAACCTGCCGCTAAGCCATCCAGCAAAACCAGGGTCGGAGCCGATTTTTTTCGTCCTGCAAAACCAGGGTCAGAGTCGACTTTTTGGGCAATTCCCCAAAGTTGTCAAACAATTCGACTCCGACCCTATTTTTTTTCTTGGCCCATCGAAAAGTTGAGCGTCGTGAGCCTGAGGTCAATCAAGCTCGGCAAGCTTGTTTTTGGATGAAGCTATGCTTTGGCAGACTCAGCGAGTTCTAAAAAAATAGGGTCGGAGTCGAATTTAGTGACAACTTTTGAAAGTTGTCATTCAAATCGACTCCGACCCTGGTTCTTTGCCGGCCGATTTTCGGGCCGACGGTCTGGAA
The DNA here is from genome assembly GCF_002007115.1 of Massilia sp. KIM. Lineage (NCBI taxonomy): Bacteria > Pseudomonadati > Pseudomonadota > Betaproteobacteria > Burkholderiales > Oxalobacteraceae > Massilia > Massilia sp. KIM. Next base: position 3,296,422 of record NZ_MVAD01000001.1, read on the forward strand.
CGCGGGAGCGGGTCAGCGCCGGACGACGATGGGGCGCAGCTTGAACGAGGACGGGATGGCGCGCGCCGCTTCGAGCGCTTCGGCGCGGGTCGCGAAAGGGCCGCCGAACAGGCGGTTCACGGCGCCGGCCTTGACCACTTCGAGCGTGCCGAAGGCTACGCCGGCCTGGCTCAGCTTCTCGCTCACCGCTTCGGCGGTGCCTGCGCGGCTGTAGGAACCGAGTTGCACGTAATAGCCCTGGGACGCCGGCGGCGCCAGCTCGGCGACCGCGGCGCTGTCGCCGCGCACCCGGTCCTGCGCCAGCCGCAGGGCGACCTCGGGCGCGGCCGACTGGGCCTGGGAAGCGGCGGCGCGACGTAGCGTCGCCACGCGCGCCGGGTCGTCCGGGAACAGGCGCTCGATCTCGACCAGGTGGCTGCCCTTGCCCATCAGCCCGAGCTTGAGCGCCGCCGCGTAGGAGACGTCGATGATGCGGTTGGCGTGGAAAGGCCCGCGGTCGTTGATGCGCACGATCACCGACCTGCCGTTCTCGACGCTGGTCACCCGCGCATAGGAGGGAATCGGCAGCGTCGGGTGGGCCGCCGTCATCTTGTTCATGTCGTAGAGTTCGCCCGACGAGGTCTTCTGGCCGTGGAACCTGTTGCCGTAGTAGCTGGCGATGCCGCGCTGGACGAAGGGCTCCTCGTGCAGGATGGGCACATAGGTCTGGCCGAACATCGAGTAGGGCCGGTTGGCCCACTTCACGTAGGGCTCGTACCTGACCACCGCGTCCGTGCCCCCCTGGCCGGAGGCCGGGTCGGCGCCCCCTTCCTTGTGGAAGCCGCCGCGCTTGGCCTCGGCCTGCGGCAGGCTGGGCGCCGCCACGTGCTTGGGCAGGATCTTGTGCAGCCAGGGAAAGGGCAGCAGCCGCTTGTGTTCCCCCTCCGGGGTGGTGGTGCTGCAACCGGCGACCAGCATTGCTACCGCAAGGGCCGCCGAAAAGTGACTTCGACCGGCCATTGGGTCGTCCTCCATCGATTACGTCTGCACCAGTTTACGGTGCCTTTGAATACTCATCAAGATGCCCGCGCCCAGGCCCAGCGTGATGAATGCCGTGCCGCCGTAGCTCATGAAGGGCAGCGGCACGCCCACCACCGGCAGGATGCCGGCCACCATGCCCATGTTGACGAAGGCATAGGTGAAGAAGATCATCGTGATCGCCCCCGCCAGCAGGCGCGAGAAGGTGTTCGGGGCATTGGCCGCGATCATCAGCCCGCGCCCGATCAGGAGCAGGTAGACGAGCAGCAGCACCAGGTTGCCGATGAAGCCGAATTCCTCCGAGTACACCGAGAACACGAAGTCGGTGGTGCGCTCCGGCACGAATTCAAGATAGCCCTGGGTGCCCTTCATGTAGCCCTTGCCCGCCATGCCGCCCGAGCCGATCGCGATGATCGACTGGATGATGTGGAAACCCTTGCCCAGCGGGTCGGAGGTAGGGTCGATCAGGGTCATCACCCGCTCGCGCTGGTAGTCGTGCATCATCGACCACCCGATCGGCAGGCTGGCCGCGCCGGCCACCGCCAGCGCGATGATGGCCTTCCACGACAGGCCGGCCAGGAAAATCACGTACAGGCCGGAGGCCGCGACCAGCAGCGCGGTGCCGAGGTCGGGCTGCTTGGCGATCAGGGTCACAGGGATCAGGAGCAGCACGGCCGCGACCACGAACGACTTCCAGCTCTCGACCGAAGCCTTGGTCTGGAAATACCAGGCCAGCATCAACGGCATCGCGATCTTGAGGATCTCGGAAGGCTGGATGTCGATCCCCAGGTGCAGCCAGCGCCGCGCGCCCTTCTTGATGATGCCGAACATGGCCACCGCGATCAGGAGCGCCACGCCGAAGGTGTAGATCGGCACCGCCAGGCGCATCAGGGTCTGAGGCGGGATGTTCGCCGCGATCCACATGATCGCGAAGGACAGCAGGAAGTTGCGGATCTGGTGCTCGACCCGGTCCGGGAAGTCGGCGCCGGCCGAGGTCATGGTGATCATGCTGATCGTCATGAGGACGAACAGGATCAGCGTCAGCGGTCCGTCGAAGACCGTGAAGTAGGGCCGCAGGCGGCGCCGCAGCGAGCGTCGTTCTGGAATGTGCGCCATGGCTTATTCCTTTCTGATGACGGCGGCGGGAACGGCCGCCACCTGTGCCGGGGCGACCGGGCGCGCCGCCGTCGTCGTCGCCGGGGCGGCGGCCGGAGCGGCGCCCTCCTTCGGCTTGGGCGGCGCGGGGCGCTTGCCCAGCAGGTAGTAGTCGAGCGCCTTGCGCGCGATCGGCGCCGCGGCGGCTGCGCCGAAGCCGGCGTTCTCCACCACCAGGGCGAGCGCGATGCGCGGATTGTCGGCCGGCGCGAAGGCCACGTACAGCGCGTTGTCGCGGTGCCGCTCGTCGATCGCGTTGGCGTTGTACTTCTGGCCCTTCAGGCCGATCACCTGCGCGGTGCCGGTCTTGCCGCCCGAGATGTAGCCGGCGTTGGCGAAGGCGCGGAAGCCCGTGCCGTAGGACTCCTGGGTCACGCCCACCATGGTGTGCTTGATGAAGTCGATGTTCTCCTGCTTGAGCGGGATGCGGCGGGTTTCCTTGGGCACGGTCAGGGTGCGCTGGCGGGTGGCGCCGTCCTCGATGATCTTGACCAGGTGGGGCTTCATCACCACGCCGTTGTTGGCCAGGGTCGACACCGCGTGCGCCAGCTGGATCATCGAATAGTTGTTGAAGCCCTGCCCGATCGAGACCGAGATGGTGTCGCCGCCCACCCACTTCTGGGCCGCGCGGTTGCGGCGGAAGCGCTGCGCCTTCCACTCCTTGGAGGGCAGCACGCCGGTCTTCTCGTGATCGAGGTCGATGCCGGTCGGCTCGCCGAAGCCGAACTGGCGCATGAAGCCCGAGATGCGGTCGATGCCCATCTCGTTGCCGAGCTGGTAGTAATAGGTGTCGCAGGACTCGACCACCGACTTGTACATGTCGACGTAGCCGTGGCCGCCCGGCTTGTCGTCGTTGAAGCGGTGCCCGCCCAGCATGAAGAAGCCGGGGTCGCGGATCGCGTCAGAGGGGCGGCGGAAGCCCAGCTCCAGCGCGGCCAGGGCCATGAAGGGCTTGAAGGTGGAGCCCGGCGGATAGGTGCCCGAGAGCGGACGGTTCATCAGCGGCCGGTCGAGCGAGGTATTGAGCTCGTTCCAGTTCTGGCTGTCGATGCCGTCCACGAACAGGTTAGGGTCGAAGCCGGGCCGCGAGACATAGGCCAGCACGTCGCCGGTGGCCGGCTCGATCGCGACCAGGGCGCCGCGCTGGTCGCCGAAGGCTTCCTCGACCACCTTCTGCAGCTCGATGTCGAGCGAGAGGATCAGGTTGCTGCCCGGGACAGGCGCGGTGCGCTTGAGGGTGCGGATCGCGCGCCCACCGGCCGAGCGCTCGACTTCCTCGTAGCCGGTCTGGCCGTGCAGGTAGCGCTCGTAACGCTTCTCCACGCCTTCCTTGCCGATATGCTCGGTGCCGTTGTAGTTGGCCGCGTCCTCGCTCTGCTCGAGGGCGTCGGCTTCCTTCTGGTTGATGCGGCCGATGTAGCCGATCACGTGCGAGGCGACCTCGCCCAGCGGGTACTGGCGGAACAGGCGCGCCTGCACTTCCACGCCCGGGAAACGGAAACGCTGTGCGGTGAAGCGCGCCACCTCGTCGTCGGTCAGGCGGGTGCGGATCGGCACGCTGGCGAAGCTGCGCGACTCTTCCATCAGGCGCTTGAAGCGGCGCCGGTCGCGCGGTTCGATGGTGACCAGCTTGGACAGCTCGTCGATCACCGAGTCCAGGTTGGCGTGCAGCTTGGACGGGGTGATCTCGAGGGTGTAGGCGGAATAGTTGCGCGCCAGGACCACGCCGTTGCGGTCCACGATCAGGCCGCGGTTGGGCACGATCGGCACCAGCGCGATGCGGTTGTCCTCGGCCTGGGCGGCGTACTGGTCGTGGTGCAGCACCTGAAGCCAGACGAAGCGCGCCACCAGCAGGCCGAAGCAGACGAAGACCAGCCCCACCAGCACCGTCAGGCGCAGGCGGAACTTGTGGATCTCGCGGTCGTTATCCTTGAATTCGGTCATGCGAAGGGCAAACGGGTCAGATCGGACGGGTATGGTCGCGGTCGACGGCGCGGCGCTGCGGCGCCAGCAGCAGCCAGGTGATCACCGGCCACAGGGCCACCGCCACCAGGCTCTCGACGAAGGTGAACAGGCCGGGGAAGCGCCCCGACACCGTGAAGTGGACGAAGGCCTGGATCGCCTGCGCCAGCAGCAGCAGCGGGAACACATGCATGGCCTGGGTCATCACGCGGAACCACAGCACGCGGCGGTGGATCATGATCGCGAGGTAGGACAGCAGGGTGTAGGCGAGCGCGTTCTCGCCCAGCAGGCTGGCGTCGTGCACGTCCATCAGCAGGCCCATGACGAAGGCCACGCCAATGCCGACCTTGCGCGGCTGGTGGATGCCCCAGAACACCAGGACCAGGGCCACGAAGTCGGGCGCGCCCACCCAGTGGCCCCAGGGCAGCAGGTTGAGCATGAAGGCGCAGACCAGGCTGAAGGTGATGAACAGCGGGCTGACGGGGAGCAGGATGTAATGCGGACGGTTACCGGGCATGTGCGGATCCTGGAATTAGGGGGTCGCGGCCGGCGCGGCCGGCGCCGGGCGGGTGGCGCCCGGTGTGAACAAAGGCGTCGCGCCGGGGTTCGCCGGGGCGCTGCGCTGCGCGGGAGTGCGGGCCGGCGATCCGGCGGGCGAACCGGCGGCCGGCGAACCGGCGCCAGCAGCGCCAGCGGCCGGCGCACGCGCCGCAGGCGCCGTGGTGGCGGGCGCGGCGGTCGCGGGTCCCGGCGTCGCCGTGGCGGCGCCCGCTGGCTGCGCGCCCGGAGCGGGAGCCACCGGTGCGCCGGCCGCCGGAGCGCCGGCCGCCGGTACGCCGGTCGCCGGAGCGCCGGCCGCCGGCACGCCGCCCGCCTGCGCGGGCGCGACGCCCGGCGGCGCCTGCGGCGGCAGCGGCGAGGCCGGCAGCGGCGGCTGCGGGACCGGCTCCATCTTCGGCAGCTTGCGCCCGGCGGCGACCTTGGCCTCCGCCTGGGGGCGCGGCGGCAGCGGCATCTGCGACATGATGACCAGCACCTGGCGGTTGCGGTCGACGCCGCCCAGCGGCTGGCCGATCACGCGTCCGAAGGAGCCGGCCGCCTTTTCCACCTGGACCACGCGCGCCACCGCCAGGCCGGCCGGATACATGCCGTCCAGGCCAGAGGTCACGAGCACGTCGCCGACCTGGATGTCGGCGTCCTGGGCCACGAAGCGCAGGTCGAGCTGGCCCGACTGGCCGCGGCCGTAGGCGATGCTGCGCAGGCCGCTGCGCAGCACCTGCACCGGAATCGCCTGCTCCTTGTCGGTCAGCAGGGTCACTTCGGAGGTAAAGGGGAAGACCCGAGTCACCTGGCCGATCACGCCGGCATGGTCGACGATCGGCAGGCCGAGCACCACGCCGTCGCGCGAACCGCGGTCTAGCACGATGCGGCGGGTGGACGGATCGCGCGCGTCGTACAGGACCTCGCTCATCAGGGTTTTCACCGGCAGCTGCTCGCGCGCTTCCATCAGGCGCCGCAGGTGGGCGTTCTCGGCGCTCTGGAACTGGGCCTGCTGGATCTGGCGCGCATGCAGCAACTGCTGGCTCTTGAGCTCGCGCACTTCCTTCTGCAAGGTCGACAGCGAAGAGAAATAGCCGCCCATCGAGGCCAGCGCCTCGCGCGGCATCAGGGCGGCCATCTGCACCGGGTAGAGCACGGTGGCGGCGACCTGGCGCACGCCGGCCAGCAAGTGCATGCGGGCGTCGACCACCAGCAGCACGATGGAGATCAGCGCGAACACCGTCACCTTGACGCGCGCCGGGGCACCCTGTTTGAAAAGCGGCGGAGGACTATATTCCATGACGGAAAGTTAAGAAAACCCTGGCTGCCAATGTCAAGGCGGGCAGTCGCGCGCGGTGTGTGCCGCGCGCCCTGCCCGCCCTGGGTCGTGATGATCCTGGATTATTCGTAGGAGAAGATCGAACCCAGCTTGTCCATGCGCTCGAGCGCCATGCCCGAGCCGCGCACCACGCAGGTCAGCGGATCTTCGGCCACCAGCACCGGCAGGCCGGTTTCTTCCATCAGCAGGCGGTCGAGGTCGCGCAGCAGCGCGCCGCCGCCGGTCAGCATCATGCCCTTCTCGGCGATGTCGGCGCCCAGTTCCGGCGGGGCCTGCTCCAGCGCGTTCTTGACGGCCGAGACGATGTTGTTGAGCGGGTCGGTCAGGGCTTCCAGGATCTCGTTGCTCGAGATGGTGAAGGAGCGCGGGATGCCTTCCGACAGGTTGCGGCCCTTGACTTCCATTTCCTTGACTTCGGAGCCCGGGAAGGCCGAACCGATGGCCTTCTTGATCGCTTCGGCGGTCTGTTCGCCGATCAGCATGCCGTAGTTGCGGCGGATGTAGTTGACGATCGCCTCGTCGAACTTGTCGCCGCCCACGCGCACCGAACCCTTGTACACCATGCCGCCCAGCGAGATGATGCCCACCTCGGTGGTGCCGCCGCCGATGTCGACCACCATCGAGCCGGTCGCGTCCGAGACCGGCAGGCCGGCGCCGATCGCGGCCGCCATCGGCTCTTCGATCAGGTAGACCTGGGAGGCGCCGGCGCCCAGCGCCGATTCGCGGATCGCGCGGCGCTCGACCTGGGTCGAGCCGCAGGGCACGCAGATGATGATGCGCGGCGAGGGGCGGAAGAACTTCGAGTCATGCACCATGCGGATGAACTGCTTGAGCATCTGCTCGGTGACGGTGAAGTCGGCGATCACGCCGTCCTTCATCGGGCGGATCGCCTCGATATTGCCCGGCACCTTGCCCAGCATTTGCTTGGCTTCCTTGCCGACCGCCTGGATGGTCTTCTTGCCGTTGGGGCCGCCCTCCTGGCGGATCGCGACGACGGACGGCTCATCCAGGACGATGCCCAGGCCGCGGACGTAGATCAGCGTGTTGGCGGTACCGAGGTCGATCGCCAGGTCGTTCGAGAAGTAGCTGCGTAAAAAACCAAACATGTGTGTCCTGATGCGCTTGAAGGTGCGCCTAAACATTGATCGGGATTGTTCCTGCCGCGCCCGCCCCGCTCTTGCTGCCGGGGCGCCACGGTCTTTCCTGCCTTGCCCGCCCAAGCTCCCACCCGAGGGGCCGGCTTTCGGTACGACAACGCATTAGCCCGCCATTCTACCTTATAATTTGACGTTTACATGCCGAATACAACGGGTTTTACCCCGCTATTCGGCAAGCGAGATCGGCGGTGTTACCAAGCTTTTATCGGCCGTAGCCGGCCGTTGGCTGGCATCCTGCCAACAGTCTTGATCGCCCAACCACATTTTCCGCGCGCGCCCGGGGGCGCGCCCAAGAGCCATGTCCCTGACCCTTTCAGACGTAAAACGCATCGCCAACCTGGCCCAGCTCGATATGGACGAGGCCCACGCCGAGACCATGCTGGCCGAGCTGAACGGCATCTTCGCCCTGGCCGAGCAGATGCAGGCGGTCGACACCAGCGGCGTGGCGCCGCTGGCACAGCCGCTGGCCGCCGTGCTGGCCCTGCCGCTGCGCCTGCGCGACGACGTGGTCACCGAGGCCAACCGCCGCGAGGACTACCAGGCGCCGGCGCCGAAGACCCAGGACGGCCTGTACCTGGTGCCGAAGGTCATCGAGTAATCCGCTTTCACGAATCGACACGCACATGCACTACAAGACCATCAAGGAGCTGTCCTCGCTCCTGCAAGCAAAGGAAGTCTCCGCGACCGAGCTGGCGCGCCATTACCTCGCGCGCATCGAGGCCAGCGCCCATAACGCCTTCCTGCACGTGGATCCGGAACTCACCCTGGCCCAGGCCGCCGCCGCCGACGCCCGCATCGCCGCCGGCAATGCCGGCCCGCTGACCGGCGTCCCGATCGCCCACAAGGACATCTTCGTCACCCGCGGCTGGCCCACCACCGCCGGCTCGAAGATGCTGGCCGGCTACGTCAGCCCGTTCGACGCCACCGTGGTGGACCGCTTCGCCGCCGCCGGCATGGTCAACCTGGGCAAGACCAACCTGGACGAGTTCGCGATGGGCTCGGCCAACGAGAATTCGGCCTTCGGCGCCGTGAAGAACCCCTGGGACGCCGGCGCCGTGCCGGGCGGCTCCTCGGGCGGCGCGGCCGCCGCGATCGCTGCGCGCCTGGCGCCGGCCGCCACCGCCACCGACACCGGCGGCTCGATCCGCCAGCCGGCCTCGTTCTGCGGCGTCACCGGCATCAAGCCGACCTATGGCCGCGTGTCGCGCTTCGGCATGATCGCCTTCGCCTCCTCGCTCGACCAGGGCGGCCCGATCGCCCAGACCGCCGAGGACTGCGCCCTGCTGCTCAATGAAATGATCGGCTTCGACGAGCGCGACTCGACCAGCCTCACCCCGGAACAGGGCAACGGCCGCGAAGACTACACCCGCGACCTGAACCAGCCCCTGAACGGCCTGCGCATCGGCGTGCCCAAGGAATACTTCGGCGAAGGCCTGGCCCAGGACGTCGAGCAGGCCGTGCGCGCCGCCCTCGATCAGTTCGTGAAGCTGGGCGCGACCCTGGTCGAGATCTCCCTGCCCAAGACCGCGCTGTCGATCCCGACCTACTACATCATCGCCCCGGCGGAAGCCTCGAGCAACCTGTCGCGCTTCGACGGCGTGCGCTACGGCCACCGCGCCAGCGAGTACAAGGATTTGCAGGACATGTACCGCAAGACCCGCGCCGAAGGCTTCGGCCCCGAGGTCCAGCGCCGCATCATGGTCGGCACCTACGTGCTGTGCCACGGCTACTACGACGCCTACTACGTGCAGGCGCAGAAGATCCGCCGCCTGATCGCGGACGACTTCCAGGCCGCCTTCCGCGACCAGTGCGACGTGATCATGGGCCCGGTGGCCCCGACCGTGGCCTGGGACCTGGGCTCGAAGGCCAACGACCCGGTGGCCAACTACCTGGCCGACATCTTCACCCTGTCGACCAGCCTGGCGGGCCTGCCCGGCATGTCGATCCCGGTCGGCTTCGGCCAGGGCGAAAAGAATGGCAAGCGCCCGGTCGGCCTGCAAATCATCGGCAACTATTTCGCCGAAGCGAAGCTGCTGAACATCGCGCACCAGTACCAGCAGGTGACCGACTGGCACCAGCGCGCCCCGGAAGGCGTCTGAAGACAGAAAAGAGAGAACAGATATGCAATGGGAAGTCGTCATCGGTCTTGAGAACCACGTCCAGCTCACGACCAACTCGAAAATCTTCAGCGGCAGCTCGATCCGCTTCGGCGCCGAGCCCAACACCCAGGCCAGCCCGGTCGACCTGGCGCTGCCGGGCGTGCTGCCGGTGCTGAACCGCGGCGCGGTCGAGCGCGCGATCCGCTTCGGCCTGGCCGTGGGCGCGAAGATCGCGCCGCACTCGGTGTTCGCGCGCAAGAACTACTTCTACCCCGACCTGCCGAAGGGCTACCAGATCAGCCAGTTCGAGGACCCGGTGGTCCAGGGCGGCACGATCAGCTTCGCCTACGAGAAGGACGGCAAGCTCGAGACCAAGACCGTCAACCTGACCCGCGCCCACCTCGAAGAGGACGCGGGCAAGTCGCTGCACGAGGACTATGCCGGCATGAGCGGCATCGACCTGAACCGCGCCGGCACGCCGCTGCTGGAGATCGTGTCCGAGCCCGAGATGCGCAGCGCCGCCGAGGCGGTGGCCTATGCCAAGGCCCTGCACTCGCTGGTGGTGTGGCTGGGCGTCTGCGACGGCAACATGCAGGAAGGCTCCTTCCGCTGCGACGTCAACGTCTCGGTGCGCCCGGTCGGCCAGAAGGAATTCGGCACCCGCTGCGAGATCAAGAACCTGAACTCCTTCCGCTTCATGGAAGAAGCCATCCACTACGAAGTGCGGCGCCAGATCGAGCTGATCGAGGATGGCGGCAAGGTGGTGCAGGCGACCCGCCTGTGGGACCCGGACCGCAAGGAGACCCGCTCCATGCGCACCAAGGAAGACGCGCAGGACTACCGCTACTTCCCCGACCCCGACCTGCCGCCGCTGGTGATCCAGCAGGACTGGATCGAGCGCGTCAAGGCCGAGATGCCCGAGCTGCCGGGCGCGATCCGCGCGCGCCTGACCGGCGAGTACGGCCTGCCCGAGTACGACAGCCTGGTGCTGACCGCGTCCAAGGACATGGCGGCCTATTACGAAGCCGTGGTGGCCAAGGCCGGCAAGGAAAACGCCAAGGCGGCGGCGAACTGGATGATGGGCGACGTCTCGTCGACCCTGAACCGCGAAGGCGTGGAGATCGCGCAGGCTAAGGTCTCGAGCGCCCAGCTGGCCCTGCTGCTGAAGCGCGTCGCCGACGGCACCATCTCGAACAAGGCCGGCAAGGAAGTGTTCGCGGCCATGTGGGAAGCCGGTTCGGAGGACGAGAACCTGGCCGACACCGTGATCGAGCAGAAGGGCCTGAAGCAGATCTCGGATACGGGCGCGCTGGAAGCGATCGTGGACGAGGTGCTGGCGGCCAATGCCAAGTCGGTGGAACAGTACCGCGCCGGCAAGGAAGCCGCGATCAACGCGCTGATCGGCCAGACCATGAAGGCCTCGAAGGGCAAGGCGAATCCGGCGCAGGTGACGGAGTTGCTGAAGAAGAAGCTGGCGGCTTGAACCGGATCAGCCGGCCTGCTGAGAAGAACTAGTTAGCTCATGCACGTCGTCCCCGCGCAGGCGGGGACCCAAGTTCTGTATGCGTCGTGGTAACGCTTGCAAACTTGGGTCCCCGCCTCCGCGGGGACGACGCATTTACGGTATCGAAAAAAGATTTGCTGCGGCTTTGTTCAAACGCCGTAACGCGCGCGGTACGCAGCCACCGCATCCTTGAACTGCGCCAGCCGCGGATCCGCCGCCGCCCCCGACAGATAGCCGAACAGATCCTCCAGGTTGGCGATCGAGATCACCGGAATCCCGAACTCGCGCGCCACTTCCTGCACCGCCGAATTCTCCGACAGCGCGCCATCCTTGCCCGAACGCTCCATGCGGTCCAGGGCGATCAGCACCGCCGCCGGCTCCGCCCCGGCCGCGCGGATCATGTCCACCGACTCGCGCACCGAGGTGCCGGCCGAGATCACGTCGTCCACGATCACCACCTTGCCCTGCAGCTTGGCGCCGACGATGGTGCCGCCCTCGCCGTGGTCCTTGGCTTCCTTGCGGTTGTAGGCATACGAGGTGTTGCGGCCCTTGCCAGCCAGCGCCACCGCGGTCGCCGAGGCCAGGGTGATGCCCTTGTAGGCCGGCCCGAACAGCATGTCGAACTGCACGCCCGAATCGATCAGGGTCTGGGCATAGAACTGCGCCAGCTGGCCCAGGGTCGCGCCGTCATGGAACAGGCCGGCGTTGAAGAAGTAAGGCGACTGGCGCCCCGCCTTGGTGGTGAACTCGCCGAACCTCAGCACTCCCGTCGCGACCGAAAACGCGATAAACTCTTGGCGCAAATTGCTCACAGTAACCCCTTCTAAGAAAATTCGCAGTATTGTAATCCGCGGGCTAAGTCAACGCCATCGCCCGCCCTGCTGCACAGATCCTTCGCTCACATGCCACGCATTATCTCCGCTAACCTCAACGGTATCCGTTCCGCCCACAAGAAGGGCTTTTTTAACTGGCTCGCCAACCAGAACGCGGATTTCGTCTGCGTGCAGGAACTCAAGGCCCAGGAAGCCGACATGACCGAGGACTTCCTGCGCCCGCACGGTTACCACGGCCATTTCCACTACGCATCGAAGAAAGGCTATTCGGGCACCGGCATCTATAGCCGCCTGGCGCCGGACAACAAGCGCATCGGCTTCGGCTGCATGGAGTTCGACGACGAAGGCCGCTATACCCGTTGCGATTTCGGAAATCTGACCGTCATCTCGGTGTACTGCCCCTCGGGCTCGTCCTCGCCCGAGCGCCAGGAAGCCAAGTTCCGCTTCATGGAAGTCTTCCTGCCCCACCTGATGGAGCTGAAGGCCGAGGGCCGCGAAGTGGTCATCTGCGGCGACTGGAACATCGCCCACAAGGAAATCGACCTGAAGAACTGGAAGAGCAACCAGAAGAACTCGGGCTTCCTGCCGGAAGAGCGGGCCTGGATGACCCGCATCTTCGACGAGGTCGGCCTGGTCGACGTGCACCGCGTGGTGGCGCCCGAGGCTGCCGACTATACCTGGTGGAGCAACCGCGGCCAGGCCTGGGCCAAGAACGTGGGCTGGCGCATCGATTACCACGTCGCCACCCCGGGCATCGCGGCCACCGCCCACGCGGTTTCGATCTACAAGGACGAGCGCTTCTCGGACCACGCCCCCCTGATCATCGACTACGCCCACCCGCTGTGATGCCAGGGCGGCAATGCGCCCGCCCTGCCCTTCCTCCGCCCGGCCTCCCGGGATTCCCCCCATCCCGGGGGGATGTGTTGCCATTTTGACGTAAAAAAGCAGCAAGTCGGCCTTGGCGCGCTCAACGCGCCCCGCTTTGTTGCTACTATCTGCCTGTCAGTTTCCGGATAGAACTTTCTATTTCCCGGAAGTCAATATTCCTGCGCAGAGCCTATCATGAACGCCCACGGCACCGAACCCGGCACCACCTCCTCCGACCCCGTCCAGCATGGCCTGCTGAGCGGGGGCGGCGCCACCACCACTGCCGCCGCACCGGTCAAGCTGACCGCTACGAGCGCCTCGATGAGCGGCGCCACGGTCACGGTGGACCTGGAGTTCTCGACCGCCATGAAAAAGGGCGCGGGCTTCATCTATATTACCGACGGCGCGGTCCAGACCGTGATCGACCGCGTCACCGGCCTGCCCGGCATCCGCATCGTCGGCGCCACCGAGACGCGCAAGATCCCCGTGGCCGACGCCGTGGTGTCGGGCAATCACGTGCTGGTGAGCGCCGCGGGCCTGGGCGCCGGCCAGTACAGCGTCTTCATGGACGAAGGCGTGCTCACCAGCAGCAGCCTGCGCAGCTTCGCCGGGCTGACGAAACCGGGCGCGGCCGCGCTCACCGTCACCGACCCCGGCCCGGCCGTGCTCAGCATGGTGCTGGGCGACAGCGTGGTCGCCGCCGATGCGCCGGTCCAGCTCACGATCACCTTTTCCGAGCCGGTGGACGTGCTGCCCGGCTCGGCCCTGACGGCCCAGAACGCCTCGGTCGACGGCTTCGTCAAGGTCGGCGACGGCACGGTCTGGACCGCCTGGATCTCCACCTCCGGCCTGGCGGCCTCGGTCGGCAATCAGGTGACGCTGGACCTGAGCCAGGTACGCGACGCCAAGGGCAATGCCGGCGCCGGAACCGCCCAGTCCCTGGCCTACGTGATCGACGACGGCCAGGCGCCCACCGCGACCATCGAACTCAGCGACGCTGAACTCGTCTGGGGAGAAACGGGGACCATCGTCGTCAGGTTTTCCGAACCGGTGCCCAGCCTGAGCCTGGACGCCTTCAGCGCGCCCTACGCCAAGCTGTCGGACCTGGCCAGCGCCGACGGCGGCAAGACCTGGACCCTGAAGATCACGCCGGCGGGCGCCGGGCTGGACTTCGACGACCTGCAGGTCGGCCTCGACATGAGCAAGGTGATCGACACCGCCGGCCACAGCGGCAGCGGCATCACCCTCTCCCCCGCCTACGGGGTCGACACCCGCGACACCCTTGATACGATCGGGCCGGAGCTGGTGTCGGTCAGCTTCGACGGCAGCGTGCTCGACGCCAGCCACGACCTGGTCGCCACCATCGTCTTCTCCGAAGCGGTGCAGGAGGACGGCCTGTACGGCGCGATCCGGGCCGACCATGCCATCCTGTCCGACCTCGCCAGCAGCGACGGCGGCAAGACCTGGACGGTCAAGCTCAGCCTCGCCGATGCAGGCCAGGAGCCCGTCATCGGCGAATTCGGGGTCTCGCTGTACCACGTCCTCGACCTGGCCGGCAACAACGGTCCGGAAACGCTCGACAAGCTGCCTTCCTATGCGGTCAACACCCTGAGCGCCTTCATGGAGATCAGCGACTACGAGGGCATCGACCCGGACGACGGACTGCTCACCGACGACTGGGGGCGCTCCTTCGACGGCGTCTTCCTTGGCGACTTCAGCGACCCGCAGGACGGCTTCCTGCTGACCGTCGACGGCGAAGCCATCGACAACGGCGAAATCGGCTTCCACGTCCTCGACGGCGTTCTTTACTGGCAGTACAACGGTGAAGAAAGCTGGACCGCCGGCACCCATACGGTCGTGGCCACCGCACGGCAGACCAACGGCAGCGAAGCCTCGATCACCCGGACGGTCGAGGTGGACGGCAGCCATCCGACCATCGTCGCCACGGCGAGCGCCGGCGGTACGGATCCCTTCGACATCGGCGAAGACCTCGTGATCCGTTTCAGCGAGGCCGTCTACTTCCCCTACAGTAATCCCAAAATCTGGGTCAGCGCCCAGGTCAATGGCGTCACCAGCTCGAGCCAGATTGCGATCCTGCCCTCCTACCTGTCGTCCGATCGCACCACCCTGAGCATTCCGGCCAGCGCCCATCACCTGCCGAGCGGCGCCTCCGTCACGCTCAGCCTGTCCTCGATGGAAGACCTGGCCGGCAATGCCCTCAGCGACAACAGCTTCAGCTTCGCCACCGTCGGCGCCGTGGTCGACAACGCCGCGCCGGTCGCCCTCGAGGCCTGGCTCGAGGGCTATTCGGTGGGGCCGAAGAAGAGTGGCGATACGGTCGCCTTCACCATCGGCTTCGATGAAGCGGTGAGCCTGTTCGGCACCGGGCCACGCTACGTGAACATGAACAATGGCGGCAAGGCGTACTACCATGCCGCCAGCGCGGATTTCAAGGAACTCGAGTTCCGCTATACCGTGGATGCCGGCGACGGCAACATCGACGCGCTCGGCATCGCGGACCTCGGCAGCCTGGTGGGGCAGCTCAAGGACGCCCACGACAACGTATTGAGCGACGCCCATGTCGACTTCGGCCCGCTGATCCTGAGCGGCTATGGCAGCATCGAGATCGATGTGCTCGCGCCGGCGCGCCTGGACACTCCGACGCTCGCGCTTGCCAGCGACACCGGCAGCGCCGGCGACTACCAGACCTCGGACGATACGCCGACCCTGAAGGGCGGAAACGCCGAGCCGGGCGCGCGCATCCTCATCGAACTGGATGGAGCCGGGGTCGACGCCTGGATCGAGGCCGACGATGCCGGCGACTGGGACTGGACGCCCGACGCCGCCCTGGCGCCGGGCGTTCACACCCTCGTCGTGCGGCAGAGCGACGCGGCCGGCAACCTGAGCGCCCCGCGCAGCCTCTCGCTGACGATCGAATCCCTGGCCGCGGTCACGCCCCTGGACGCGCCGCGCCTTGCCGCCGGCAGCGACACCGGGGTCGCCGACAGCGACGGCGTCACCCAGGACGCGACGCCGACCTACTCCGGAAGCGGCGCCCAGGCGGGCAGCACGATCAAGCTGTTCGCCGGAAGCGACGAAGTCGGCTCCGCCACGGTCGGCTCCGACGGCGGCTGGAGCATCACCGCGTCCGCCCTGGCCGAGGGCAGTCATGCGATCGTGGCCAGGGAATACGTGAATGGCGTGCAGACCAATGCATCGGCGGCCGCCAGCCTCGTGGTGGACCGCACGGCGCCCAGGGTCAGCGAGGCGAGCGTCGACAATTTCGGCCGCAGCTACAGCCTGAGCTTCGACGAAGCCATCGTGTTCGCGGCCGGTGGCAACATCGGCATGTGGCAGGGCGCCGTCGAACAAAAGGGCTTTACGGCCGGCGGCGGCGGATGGGACCAGCCGAGCGCGGACACCGTGACTTTCGACATGGGCGGACTCAATGGCCTGTTCCAGATGCAGCTGTCGGCCGGCGCCCTGCGTGACCTGGCCGGCAACGTGGCGATCATCGGCAGCGCCGACCTCGAGTTCACGCTGGCGCCGACCGCCTGATCAGGCGGCGGGCCAGTCCAGCACGCGCGCGCTGGCGAAGCTGCGCGCCTCGCCGGTGAGCGGATCGGGAAAGGCGATCGAACGCGCCAGCAGTTGCAGCGGCGCGCTGAAGTCGTCGCCCTTGCAGGGCTGGGCCACCGGATAGAAGGCGTCGTTGAGGATGGGCGCGCCCAGCCTGGACAGGTGCAGGCGCAGCTGGTGCTTGCGCCCGGTGAGCGGATGCAGGCGGTAGCGCGCCAGGCCGCCGCGCCGCTCCAGCAGCTCGATCAGGGTTTCGGAATTCGGCTCGCCCTCCACTTCCTCGCTGATGAAGAACTGGTCCGCGCCATCCACCATGCGGCTGCGGTAGGTGAAGGGGAAGTCGCGCCCCTCGATCACTCCGGCCAGGGCCTCGTAGGTCTTCCTCACCACCCGCTTCTGGAACATCGACTGGTAGGCCCCGCGCGTCTCGATGTTGTGCGAGAAGATCACCACGCCCGCCGTCTCGCGGTCCAGGCGGTGGATCGGCACCAGGTCGGGCAGCCCGTACTTGCGCTTGAGGCGCACCAGCAGCGTCTCCTTGAGGAAGCGCCCGGTCGGGATGGTGGGCAGGAAGTGCGGCTTGTCGGCCACCAGCAGGTGCTCGTCCAGATGCAGCACCGTTTCCTCGAAGGGGATCGGGGCTTCCGGCTGCTCCAGCTCGCGGTAGTACCAGATGCGCATGCCCTGGCGCACCGGGCTGTCGGCGCGCAGGGGCGCGCCGCTGGCGTCGACGATCTCGCCGCGCGCCAGGCGCGCGGCCCAGGAAGCCTCGCTCACGTCCGGATAGCGCTCGGCGAGAAAGCGCAGCATGCCGCCGGCGCGCGTCTCGGTCAGCCACAGGTAGCTGGGCGAGACCCCGTCGCGCATCGGCAGGGGCACATAGGCGTTGGCGGCGGCCTGGTGCCCCTTCCTGTGACTACCCATGCCCTGCCGTCACTTGAGCGCCACGTTGGTGCGGTAAGGCGGCAGCTTGGACACGGTGGTGCCCTTGGCGCGCGCGTACAGCGGCAGCAGCACGTTCAGGTGGGCTTCGATGTCGCCGATGCGGGTCTCGCCGCCCGGGTGGGTGGAGAACAGTTCCAGCGGCGCGCGCTGGTTCAGCGCCGCCATCTTGCGCCACAGGGCGATGCCGGCGCGCGGGTCGTAGCCGGCGCGCGAGGAGATGTCCAGGCCGACCAGGTCGGCCTCGCGTTCCTCGTCGCGCGAGAACTTCAGGCCCACCATCTGGGCGCCGTAGCCGGCGATGGTGCCGGTGATGTTGGGATCGATGCCGAAGATGCCCGAGATCAGGGCGCCGCCCACGCGCGCGCCGATGTTGGTCAGGCCCTGCTTGGCCATGCGCTCGCGGCCATGCTCGCGCAGGGCGTGGGCGATCTCGTGGCCCATCACGGCCGCCACCTCGTCGTCGGTCAGCTTGAGCGAGGTGAGGATGCCGGTGAAGAAGCCGATGCGGCCGCCCGGCATGCAGAAGGCGTTGACGTCCTTGGAGTCGATCAGGTTGACCTGCCACTGCCACTGGGCCGCGTTCTGGTTCCAGCGCGGGGCGTGCGGGATGATGCGCTGGGCGATGGCGCGCAGGCGCTTGACCTCGGGGTGGGAGGCCGGGACCAGCACGCCCTTCTGCTGGGCTTCGCTCATCATCGCGGTGTACTGCTGGGCGGCGGCCTCGTTGAGCTGCTCCTCCGGCACCAGCACGCGGGTGCGCGACAGCGGCTTGACGCGGATGCCGTCCTGGACCTCGGTCTGTTGTTGCGGGGCTTCCTGGGCCGGCGCGATGCCGGCCACGCCCAGCAGCGAGATGCACACGACAAGTTGTTTCAATTTTTTCATGGTGTTCGACCCGATAGGCTGTTGTTAGCAGCCCTATCCTCTCAGAAAGTAAACAGAAGAGACAATACGCTCAGCGGTGCCATCTTCGCGCACCGACTGAGCGCGGACAAGCCGCCACCGCACATAACAATGTAAGGACATGTTTCAGGCGGGCTTGCTCTTCTTGCGCAGTCGAAACACCGCCAGGCTGCCGCGCAGGTTCGGCAGGAAACTCACCGGCTTGCCCTCGGCCAGGGCCACGCATTCCAGCACCTCCAGCCCGCATTCCTCGGCCAGTTCCTGGAAGTCGTAGATGGTGGCGCAGCGCACGTTGGGCGTGTCGTACCACTGGTAGGGCAGCGAGCGCGAGACCGGCATGCGGCCCTTGAGCAGGGCCAGGCGGTGCGGCCAGTGGGCGAAATTGGGGAAGGACACGATGGCCTCGTGGCCGACCCGCACGATGTCGCGCAGCAGGGCCTCAACGTGCTGCATCATCTGCAGCGACGACAGGCAGAGCACGGTATCGAAGGAGTTGTCGCGGAACAAGGACAGGCCCTGCTCCATGTCGTGCTGGATCACATTGATGCCGCGCCTGGTGCTTTCCAGCACCTTGTCGTCGGCGATCTCGATGCCATAGCCGGTGCAGGCCTTGTCCAGCTCCAGGTAGCGCAGCATGGCGCCGTCGCCGCAGCCGACGTCGAGCACGTGGGCCTTGTCCTTGACCCAGTGGGCGATGAAGGCCAGGTCGGGGCGCAGGGCGTTCAGTTCGTTGAAGGTCATGCGGCCTCCGCGTGGGCTGGCGCCGGCTGGGCGCCGATCTCGGCGGCGATCCGGTCGTAGTAGGCCCGCACCACGTTCATGTAGCGCGGGTCTTCCAGCAGGAAGGCGTCGTGGCCGTGGGGCGCGTCGATCTCGGCGTAGCTCACCTTGCGGCGGTTGGCCAGCAGGGCCTCGACGATCTCGCGGCTGCGCTCGGGCGAGAAGCGCCAGTCGGTGGTGAAGGACACCAGCAGGAACTGGGCGCGGGTGTTCTCCAGGGCCCGGGCCAGGTCGCCGTCGTGCTCGCGCGCGGGGTCGAAGTAGTCGAGCGCCTTGGTGATGAGCAGGTAGGTGTTGGCGTCGAAGTATTCCGAGAACTTGTCGCCCTGGTAGCGCAGGTAGGACTCGATCTCGAAGTCGATGCCGAAGTCGAACTTGTAGTCGTTGGTTTCGGCCGCGTTGCGCAGCTTGCGGCCGAACTTCTCCGCCATGTCGTCGTTCGACAGGTAGGTGATGTGGCCGACCATGCGCGCCACCTTCAGGCCGTTCTTCGGCACCACGCCATGCTCGTAGAAGTCGCCGCCGCGGTAGTCGGGGTCGGTCAGGATGGCCTGGCGCGCCACGTCGTTGAAGGCGATGTTCTGGGCCGACAGCTTGGGGGTGGAGGCGATCACGATGCAGTGGCGCAGGCGCTCGGGGAACAGGATGCTCCAGGACAGGGCCTGCATGCCGCCCAGCGAGCCGCCCATCACGGCCGCGAACCGGGCGATGCCGAGGCGGTCCGCCAGGCGCGCCTGGGCCGCCACCCAGTCTTCCACCGTCACCACCGGGAAGGCGGCGCCATAGGGCTTGCCGGTGGCCGGATTGGTGTGCATCGGGCCGGTCGAGCCGAAGCAGGAACCGAGGTTGTTAACGCCGATGACGAAGAAGCGGTTGGTGTCGACCGGCTTGCCGGGGCCGACCATGTTGTCCCACCAGCCGGTGCTCTTCGGGCTGGCATAGGTGCCGGCCACGTGGTGCGAGGCGTTGAGCGCGTGGCAGATCAGCACCGCGTTCGACTTGTCGGCGTTGAGCGTGCCATAGGTTTCGTACATCAGCGTGTAATCGCCGATCTGCGCCCCGCTTTGCAGGCGCAGCGGCTCAGGGAAATGCATCGCCTGAGGTGTGACTATTCCAAGAGATCCCATGCAGGTGTCGCTTCGTGTTTTTTTGGTGATGGACCGTGGCCGGCCTTGCCGGCCACGGTTCAGAGGGTCTGCAGCTGCTCGACGGCGGCGGCGATGTCGCCCGGTTCCATGGAGCGCAGGATGCGCCGGGTGCGGGTGGTGATCGCGCCCAGGTCGCTGTTCAGGATTTCCTGCTTCACCGACAGGATCTGGGCCGGGTGCATCGAAAACTCGCGCAGTCCCATGCCCAGCAGCAGGCGGGTCATCTTGACGTCGCCGGCCATCTCGCCGCACACCGCCACGTCCAGCCCGGCCTTCTGGCCGGTGGCGATGGTCGAGGCGATCAGCTGCAGCACCGCCGGATGCAGCGGATTGTACAGGTGCGCCACCTCGTAGTCGACCCGGTCGATGGCCAGGGTGTACTGGATCAGGTCATTGGTGCCGATCGAGAGGAAGTCCATGCGCTTGACGAACATCGGCAGCGCCAGCGCGGCGGCCGGGATCTCGATCATGGCGCCGACCTCGATCCCCTCGTCGAACTTCAGCTTCTCTTCGCGCAACTGGACCTTGGCCTGCTCGATCATGTTCAGGGTCTGGTCGATCTCGAAGGCGTGGGCCAGCATCGGGATCAGGATGCGCACCGGACCGAAGGCCGAGGCCCGCAGGATGGCGCGCAGCTGGGTCAGGAACATCTGCGGCTCGGCCAGGCAATAGCGGATCGCGCGCAGGCCCAGGGCCGGATTGAGCGCATTGTGCTCGGTCGGGTCGAGCGGCTTGTCGGCGCCCACGTCCAGGGTGCGGATGGTCACCGGGCGGCCCTTCATCGCCAGCACCGCCTTGCGGTACTGTTCGAACTGCTCGTCCTCGCCCGGGATCTGCAGGCCTTGGGCGCCGCGGCCCATGAACAGGAATTCGGAGCGGAACAGGCCGACCCCGTTGGCGCCCGCCTCCAGCGCCGCCGGGCAGTCGTCCGGCAGCTCGATGTTGGCCAGCAGCGTGATCGCGGTGCCGTCCTTGGTCACCGCCGGGGTCTTCTTGAGCTTGAGCAGGCGCTTGCGCGCCTTCATCAGGGCCTGCTGGCGCGCGCGGTACTGGTCCAGCACCAGCTGGCTCGGGTTGCAGATCACCACCCCGGCGTCGCCGTCGATGATCACCCAGTCGTCCTGCTCGATCAGGCGCGAGGCCTGGCTCATGCCCACCGCCGCCGGGATGTCGAGCGAGCGCGCCACGATCGCGGTGTGCGAGTTCTGGCCGCCGACGTCGGTCACGAAGCCGATGAAGGAGCGGGTGCCGCCGTCGCGGAAGGCCAGCATGTCGGCCGGCGAGATGTCGTGGGCCACCACGATCATCTGGGGCGCGGGCTGGTCGGGGTCGGCGAACACCGGCGGCACGTTCAGGGCGGTGCCCATCAGGACCTTGAGCACGCGCTCGGCCACCTGCTGGATGTCGTGCTTGCGCTCGCGCAGGTACTCGTCCTCGATCTCGTCGAACTGGGCCGAGAGCTCGTCGATCTGGGTCACCAGCGCCCACTCCGCGTTGTAGTGGCGGGTGCGGATGATGTCCAGCGGCGCTTCCGAGATCATCGGGTCGGACAGGATCAGGACGTGGACGTCGATGAAGGCGCCCAGCTCGGTGGGGGCGTCCTTGGGCAGGTCGGTCCACAGCTCCTGCAGGTCGCGGTGCACTTGCGCGATCGCGTCCTGCAGGCGGCGCACCTCGGCCTCGACCTGCTCTTCGGGCACCAGGTAGTGCTTGACGTCGAGCGCGGCCGGGGTGAGCTTGTGCGCGCGGCCGATCGAGATGCCGCGCGAGACGGGGATGCCGTGGAGGGTGAAGGATGCCATCGAGGGTCCCGTGAGGCGAGCCGCGGGGTCGCGCGGCATTACTCGCCTTCGCCGAACTTGTCGTTGATCAGGCCGGCGAGCGCCGCGACGCACTGCTGCTCGTCCGGACCGTCGGCTTCCAGCAGGACCTTGGCCCCCTTGCCGGCGGCGAGCATCATGACCCCCATGATGGATTTGGCGTTGATGCGGCGGCCGTTGCGGGTGAGCCAGACGTCGCTCTGGAACTTCGCGGCCAGCTGCGTGAACTTGGCGGATGCGCGGGCATGCAGGCCCAGCTTGTTGATGATCTCGATCTCTTGTTGAATCATATTCTCGTTATGTTTGACCTATCGGATGCGCGCCTGCCGCCAAGCGCCCGTTCAGCTCGATCCTACCCGGATCCGGTTGTCGACCCGCACCGCGCCGTTCTGGGCCCCGGCCAGCGCCATCTCGACCACCACGTCCAGCGTGTCGCGGCGGTAGGTGATGGCGCGCAGCAGCATCGGCAGGCTGATGCCGGCGATGACTTCCACATGCCCCGCCTCGGCCAGCGAGTTGCAGCAGTTGGACGGCGTGCCGCCCTTGATGTCGGTGATGACCAGCACACCGTCGCCTTCGTCGAGGCGCTTGATCGCTTCCTTCGCCATGCAATTGACCTCGCCCAGGTCCTGGTCGGCGGTCACGTCGATCGCCTCGAACAGTTCGGTCGGGCCGCGGAACACGTGCGCGACCGCCGCCACGAATGCCTGGCCCAGCGGTGCATGGGTCATGAGCAGGATGCCTACCATATTATCTTTCCAAAGCGCTGGCCGCGGACTGCCGCGGCTGTTGCGCCCGCAGCTCGAGCGCGTCGATGAACATCGCGGCCACGTCGAAGCCGGTCTGGTCGGTGATCTCCTGGAAGCAGGTCGGGCTGGTGACATTTACTTCGGTCAGGAAATCCCCGATCACGTCTAATCCTACCAGCAACAGCCCACGCGCGGCCAGCACCGGGCCCAGGGCCTCGGCGATCTCGCGGTCGCGCGCGGTGAGCGGCTGGGCCACGCCGAGGCCGCCGGCAGCCAGGTTGCCGCGCACTTCGTTCCCTTGCGGGATGCGGGCCAGCGCGAAGGGCACCGGCTTGCCGTCGATGACCAGCACCCGCTTGTCGCCCTTGACGATGGCCGGGATGTATTTCTGGGCCATGATGGTGTGGCGGCCGTTGCCGGTCAGGGTCTCGATCACCGAGCCCAGGTTCATGCCGTCCTCGCGCACGCGGAAGATGCCGGCGCCGCCCATGCCGTCCAGCGGCTTGAGGATCACGTCGCCGTGCTTGGCATGGAAGGCGCGCAGCCGGGCCGGGTCGGAGCTGACCAGGGTCGGCGAGGTGAATTCGCTGAACTGGCCGATCGCCAGCTTCTCGTTGTGGTCGCGGATCGCCGACGGACGGTTGAACACGCGCGCGCCCTGGCGCTCGGCCAGTTCCAGCAGATAGGTGGCGTACACGTATTCCATGTCGAAGGGCGGATCCTTGCGCTCGAGGACGGCGTCGAAGGCCGACAGCGGGAGGCTCTCGGCCGGATCGAGGCGGTACCAGGCCTCCGGCTCGCCGGTCAGGTGCACGCGCGCCACGCTGGCCGTGACGACGCCCTCTTCCAGCACCATGTCGCGCTGCTCGAAGAAATAAATGGCATGGCCGCGCCGGGCCGCCTCGCGCATCATCGCGAAGGTCGAGTCCTTGTAAATCTTGAATCCGGACAGCGGGTCGGCAAGAAATGCGATTTTCATGGTGCTTCCAATAGAGGTAATGCATCGATTTTAGCCGGAAACGCTGGAGCTCGCGGCCGGCGCCCCCTCCCGCCATCTAGATGGCGGCGGAAGCGTATTTATCCAGAGGCAAGCTCTACCACGAAAATGCATTTGAACAACTTGTTACACAACAGGAGATGGCCATGAGCCGCCTCAAACCGTGGCCGCCGGTCCCGCGCGAGCATGAAGCCATGGACACCCGGCCCGACAATCAGTCCGAACAGGAACGCATCCGCAAGGTCTACCGCGCCTGGCATGGCGGCGCGGCGCTGGCGCGTTACGCCTG
The DNA here is from genome assembly GCF_002007115.1 of Massilia sp. KIM. NCBI lineage: Bacteria > Pseudomonadati > Pseudomonadota > Betaproteobacteria > Burkholderiales > Oxalobacteraceae > Massilia > Massilia sp. KIM. The sequence continues at coordinate 3,320,105 of NZ_MVAD01000001.1, forward strand.
GCATCGCCCCGAGATCCTGCAGCAGGTGGCGGCCCGGTCGCGCGTCTTCGCCGAGCTGCTCAGCGCCAGCGTCGGCGCCGACCTTTCCGGCGTGAAGGTGCTCGACGTCGGCTGCGGCACCGGCGGCTTCGTGCGCCAGCTGATCGACTGGGGCGCGACGCCCGACAACATCACCGCCACCGAGCTCCAGAAAGACCGGCTCGACCATGCCCGGCGCTGCACCGCCCCGGGCGTGCACTGGCACCTGGGGCCGCTGGACGGCATCGCGCAAGACAGCGCCGACCTCGTCACGGCCCAGACCGTGTTCTCGTCCATCCTCACGCCCGGCCTGCGGCGCGAACTGGCGGCCCAGATGTGGCGCACCCTGCGTCCCGGCGGCTGGTGCCTGATCTTCGACTTTCGCTACAGCAATCCGCGCAACCGCAACGTGCGCAAGGTGACCCGGGCCGAGCTGGAGGGCCTGTGGCCGGGCGGGCAGCGGCGCTACCGCAGCCTGATCCTCGCGCCGCCGGTCAACCGCCTGCTGGCCTGGGCGCCCTACCTCGTGCCGGAGGTGCTGGCCCTCGCGGCCCCTGTGCTGCGCTCCCACTTCATGTACCTGGTGCGCAAGGATGTATGAGCCACCTGCGCCGGTCCCCCTGCAGCGCCTTTGACCCGATGTTAGTTCTAACAAAAGGGTGAGCCGGCCTTGCATTCAGTGCCACACCACCTCTCCCGTAAGCAAGAGGACAAGGCAGCAAAGTGCGGCTGGGTGCCGTTTCCGCCCGCCCCTACCGTTTTCCGTAATGACACCACGGTCAGTTTTGTGAGAGTCTGTTATTTAGTTGATATGAATCAAGCTGTTTCCCGTTAACGTCGAGTAGGCGTGGGAAGCCGCTCATCAGCACATCGACAGCTTCGCCTTCCGCGAACTGGCGGTCGGACCTTTACGGGAGTACGTTATGGAAACTCTGGTCGCCCCGGCGCTTGCTCGCTGGTCCCGCTACACCCTTCTCCTCGGCCTGGCCTTGCCGCTTGCCGGCTGCGGCAAGGGCGATGCCAACGCCCAGGCCGGCGGACCACCGCCGGTCTCGGTCGCCGCCGTGGTCCAGCGCGAGGTCCAGGAATTCGATGAATTCACCGCCCGCCTCGAGGCGCCGGACACGGTCGAGGTGCGCTCGCGCGTCGCCGGCCAGCTCACCAAGGTCCATTTCCGCGAGGGCCAGGTGGTCAAGAAGGGCGATCCGCTGTTCACCATCGACCCGCGTCCCTTCGCGGCCGAGGTGGCGCGCCTGGAGGCCCAGCGCGCCGCCGCCCGCACCCAGGTCGAACTGGGCAAGAGCGAGCTGGCCCGCGCCGAGAAGCTGGTCGCGATCCGCGGCGTCAGCGCCCAGGAAATCGACCAGCTGAAGTCGAACGTGGCCACGGCCGAGGCCAACGTGCGCGCCAGCGACGCCGCCCTGACCCAGGCGCGCCTGAACCTGGAGTTCTCGCGCATCACGGCGCCGGTGGCCGGGCGCACCTCGCGCGCCAACGTCACCGAGGGCAACCTGGTGACGGTCGGCGAGCCGGTGCTCACCACCGTGGTCTCGAACGACAAGGTGTACGCCTACTTCGACGCCAGCGAGGCGATCTACCTGAAATACATGCGCGCCGCGCGCGAGGGCACCCGCCCCTCCTCGCGCGACACGCCCAACGCGGTGCGCCTGGGCCTGGCCAACGACACCGGCTATCCGCACGTGGGGCGCATGGACTTCGTCGACAACCGCCTGAATCCGAATACCGCCACCATCCGCGGGCGGGCCGTGTTCGACAACAAGGACGGTCTCTACACCCCCGGCCTGTTCGCGCGCATCCGGCTGGTCGGCAGCGGCACCTACAGCGCCACCCTGGTGCCGGACCGCGCGATCAGCACCGACCAGACGCGCAAGGTGGTGCTGGTGGTGGGCAAGGACAACGTGGTCGAGCAGCGCGAGATCAAGACCGGCGCCCTGTTCGAGGGCATGCGCGCCGTCACCGGCGTCAAGCCCGGCGAGATGGTGGTGGTCGACGGCCTGCTGCGCGCCTTCCCCGGCGCCCCGGTCACCCCCCAGGTGGTCCAGCTCGACGAGCAGGGCCGCGCCCTTCCGGCCGCCAAGTCGGCGGCCCCGGCGGCCGCGCCGGCCAAGAGCTAGGGAGCGCGCATGGACATCTCGCGCTTCTTCATCGACCGCCCGCGCTTCGCGACGGTGCTGTCGATCTTCATCTTCCTGGTCGGGCTGCTGGCCATCTTCCAGCTGCCGATCTCGGAATACCCCGAAGTGGCCCCGCCCCAGATCGTGGTGCGCGCCCAGTTCCCGGGCGCCAACCCGCGCGTGATCTCGGAAACCGTGGCTGCGCCGCTGGAAGAGCAGATCAACGGCCTCGAGAACATGCTCTACTTCGAGAGCCAGGCAACGGCCGACGGCAGCATGACCCTCACCGTCACCTTCCGCATCGGCACCGTGCCCGAGGCGGCCGAGACGGCGGTCCAGAACCGCATCAACCGCGCCCTGCCGCGCCTGCCCGACATCGTGCGCCAGATCGGCGTCACCACCGAGAAGCAGTCGCCCAACCTGACCATGGTGGTGCACATGGTCAGCCCGGACAACAGCCGCGACGCGCTCTACCTGCGCAACTACGCCAACCTCAACGTGCGCGACGACCTCCTGCGCATCCCCGGCATGGGCTCGGTGATCCTGTTCGGCGCCGGCGACTACGCCATGCGCATCTGGCTCAATCCGCCCGCCCTGGTGGCGCGCGGCATGACCGCGGGCGACGTGATCGGCGCGATCCGCGAGCAGAACGCCCAGGTCGCGGCCGGCGTGGTCGGTTCGCCGCCCGCGCCCGACGACACCGACTTCCAGCTCCAGGTGAACGCCCAGGGCCGCCTGGTGCGCGAGGAAGACTTCGCCGAGATCATCGTGCGCAGCGACCCGGCCACCGGCGCGGTGGTGCGGGTGCGCGACGTCGGCCGGGTCGAGATGAGCGCCAACTCCTATTCGCTGCGCAGCCTGCTCAACAACAAGGAGGCGGCCGCGATCGGTATCTTCCAGGCGCCCGGCTCGAACGCCCTGCAGCTGTCGGCCAACGTGCGCGCCACCATGGAGAAAGCCAAGGCGCGCTTCCCGAAAGGGGTCGACTACAACATCGTGTACGACCCCACGCGCTTCGTCCAGACCTCGATCGAGAAGGTGGTCAGCACCCTGATCGAGGCCGTGCTGCTGGTGGTGCTGGTGGTGATCATCTTCCTCCAGACCTGGCGCGCCTCGGTGATCCCGCTGCTGGCGGTGCCGGTCTCGATCATCGGCACCTTCGCGGTGCTGCTGATGCTCGGCTACTCGATCAACACCCTCACCCTGTTCGGCCTGGTGCTGGCGATCGGCATCGTGGTCGACGACGCCATCGTGGTGGTCGAGAACGTCGAGCGCAACATCCAGGACGGGCTGACGCCGCACGAGGCCACGGTCAAGGCGATGCAGGAGGTGAGCGGCCCCATCATCGCAATCGCCCTGGTGCTGTGCGCGGTGTTCATTCCGCTGACCTTCGTGCCCGGCCTGTCGGGCCAGTTCTACAAGCAGTTCGCCGCCACCATCGCGATCTCGACCGTCATCTCGGCCTTCAACTCGCTGACCCTGTCGCCGGCCCTGGCGGCCCTGCTGCTGCGCCCCCACGACGCGCCCAAGGACCGGGTGATGCGCGTGATGGACAAGCTGTTCGGCCGCTTCTTCCACTGGTTTAACTGCTTCTTCCAGCGCCGCTCCAAGCAGTACAGCCGCGGCGTGACCGGCATCCTGCAACGCAAGTCGCTGGCCATGATCGTCTACGCCGTCCTGCTGCTGCTCACCGCCCTGCTGTTCGCGCGCACCCCGAGCGGCTTCGTGCCGGCGCCGGACAAGCAATACCTGATCGGCGTCGCCCAGCTGCCGGCCGGCTCCTCGCTGGCGCGCACCGAGAAGGTGATCCGCGACATGAGCGACATCGCGCTCAAGGTGCCCGGCATCGTCGACTCGATCGCCTTCCCCGGCCTGTCGATCGCCGGCTTCTCGGCCGCGCCCAACGAAGGCATCGTGTTCTTCGGCCTGGCTCCCTTCGAGAAGCGCACCTCGCGCGACCTGTCCAAGGACGCCATCCTGGGCCAGGTCAACGGCGCGATCCAGCAGATCCAGGGCGCGCGCATGTTCGTGGTGCCGCCGCCGGCGGTGGACGGCCTGGGCAACGCGGGCGGCTTCAAGCTGCAGATCCAGGACCGCGGCGGCCAGGGCGAGCAGGCCTTGTACGGCGCGGTATGGGGCGTGCTGGGCCAGATCTACGGCAACAAGCAGTCCACCATCGGCACCCCCTTCTCGACCTACGACATCAACGTGCCCCAGCTGTACGCCGACATCGACCGCACCAAGGCCAAGCAGATGGGGGTGCCGCTGCAGAACATCTACGACACCCTGCAGATCAACCTCGGCTCGCTCTACGTGAACGATTTCACGCGCTTCGGCAAGACCTACCAGGTGGTGGTCCAGGCCGAATCGGGCTTCCGCTCGACCGCGGACAGCATCACCCGCCTCGAGACCCGCAACGCCGAGGGCCAGATGGTGCCTCTCGGTTCCGTGATGCAGGTCCAGCCGACCTTCGGTCCCACCCGCGTGACGCGCTACAACGGCTTCCCCTCGGCCGACATCAACGGTTCCGCCAACCCCGGCTACTCGAGCGGCGAAGCGGAAGCCGAGGTCGAGAAACTGCTGGCCCAGCTGCCGCGCGGCATGTCCTACGAGTGGACCGAGCTGACCTACCAGGACCGCCTGACCCGCTCGGTGCCGCTGCCGGGCATCGACGTCGACCTGCCGACCCTGGCGGCGGTGCTGCTGCTGTCGGTGGTGCTGGTGGTGCTGGTGCTGACCGCCCAGTACGAGAGCTGGTCGCTGCCGCTGGCCATCATCCTGATCGTGCCGATGTGTATCCTGTCGGCCCTGTTCGGGGTCTGGATCTCGAGCCTGCCGCCCTTCTCCCAGACCGGGGACCTGAATTTGTTCACCCAGGTGGCCCTGGTGGTGCTGGTCGGCCTGGCCTGCAAGAACGCGATCCTGATCGTGGAATTCGCCAAGGAGCTGGAAGAACGCGGCATGAGCATGCACGACGCCATCATCGAAGCCTGCCACCTGCGACTGCGCCCGATCCTGATGACCTCGATCGCCTTCTGCGCCGGCGTGATCCCGCTGATCCTCGGCACCGGCGCTGGCAGCGAGATGCGGCGCGCGATGGGGGTGGCGGTGTTCTCGGGCATGGTCGGCGTGACCCTGTTCGGCATCTTCCTGACCCCGGTGTTCTACGCCCTGCTGCGCAAGGGCACCGAGAAGCGGCGCGCCCACGCGGCCGAGGTGAGGCGCGAGGTCGAGGCCAGCGCCCACCCCTTCCACCCAGGCATCGACGATGCGCCACCGAGCAAGGAGGGCCCATGATCACCCCGCACAAGGGCCGCCTGCTGGCGGCCAGCCTGGGGGCGGCGCTGCTGGCCGCCTGCGCCGGCCCGGCCCCGGTGAAGAAATTCGAGCCGGCCTTGCCGCCCGGCTTCGTCAACGCTCCCGAGACCAGCGGCACGGCCGAACCGGTGGGCAGCTTCTGGACCGGCTTCCAGGACGCCCAGCTGGACAGCCTGGTGGCGCGCGCCCTGCAGGCCAACACCGACGTGCGCAGCGCCGCCGCCAACCTGCGCGAGGCGCGCGCCCTCAACCGCGCGGCCGACGCCGCCCTCTTCCCCTCGGTCGGCCTGGGGGTGGACGCGGCGCGCATCCGCGCCCAGGACGACGCCGGCGTGCCGGTCACCCGCAAGGCCTACGGCGTGGGCCTGGACCTGCTGTGGGAGCTCGACCTGTTCGGCGGCCTGCGCGACGCCCGCAGCGCCGCCCGCTACGGGGTGCAGGCCACGGCCGAAGGCGTGCGCGCGGCCCAGGTCAGCGTGGTGGCCGAAGTGGCGCGCAACTACTTCGAGCTGCGCGGCCTGCAGGAACAGCTGCGCGTGGCCCAGGCCTCGCTCGAGACCCAGCGCCAGGCGCTCGAACTGGTCGAAGCGCGCCTGGACGCCGGACGCGGCACCGCGCTCGACACCGAAAGGGCGCGCGCCCTGGTGCAATCCACCGCCGCCAACGTGCCGGCGCTGGAAGCGGCCCTGATCCGCACCCGGCACCGCATCGCCGTCCTGTGCGGCCTGGTCCCGACCGCGCTCGACGCCGAGCTGGCCGCCCAGCAGCCCCTCCCCGGCCTGAAGGCGGTCGAGCTGGCGGCGGTCGGCTCGCCGGCCTCGCTGCTGCGCCGCCGGCCCGACATCCTGGCGGCCGAGGCCCAGGCTGCGGCGGCGGCGGCCCAGGTGGGCGTGGCGCGCAGCGCCCTGTTCCCGCGCGTGACCCTGGGCGGCACCGTGGGCCAGAATGCGGCGCGCATCGGCGACCTGGGCGACGGCGCCTCCTACGCCTACAACCTGGGCGCCAGCCTGACCTGGACCCTGCTCGACTTCGGACGCCTGCGCGCCCAGGTGGCGGCGGCCGACGCGCGCAGCGAGGCGGCCATGCTGGCCTACGAGCGCACCGTGCTGGCCGCCCTGGAAGAGACCGAGGGCGCGCTGGCGGCCTATACCCGCAGCCAGCGCCAGGCCGGCCTGCTGTTCGAGGCCGCGCGCGCCTCCGAGCAGGCGGCCCTGATCGCGCGCGAGCGCTTCGCGGTGGGCTCGACCGACTTCCTGACGGTGCTCGACGCCGAGCGCGAACTGCTGTCCGCGCGCGACCGCCTGGCGCAGTCCCAGACCGGGGCCGCCACCTCGCTGGTGGGCGTGTACAAGGCGCTGGGCGGAGGCTGGAGCGCGGCGACGCCCTGAGCCGGGAGGCGAGGCTTACCCCGCCCGCATGATCGGCGCCGGCGCCGCTCCCGGCGGCGCCGTTGTTTGCTATGGTGGAGTCCTGTGAAACACATCAGGAGTACGGAAGGTGAAGCCCAATCTGGAAGTCGTGCACGGCGGCGCCGGCAGCGGCGGCGCGCGCCAGCGCTGCCCCAGCTGCGAGGCCTTCGCCCCCGATGCCTATTGCCCCAAGTGCGGTGAAGCCACCCGGGTCCACGCCGCCTCCGCCTCGGAGTTCGTCCACGAATTCATCGGCCACTACGTCGCCCTCGAAGGCAAGCTGTGGTCCACCCTGCGCCTGCTGCTGAGCAGGCCGGGCCAGCTGACGGCGGAATTCCTGCGCGGGCGGCGCGTCCCCTATGTCAACCCGCTGCGCCTCTACCTGAGCCTGAGCCTGATCGTGTTCGCGCTGATCAAGCTCAATGGCGTCGAGCTGCCCCAGCTGACCCTGGACGAGCGCTCGGCCGGCGTGGCCTACACCCACCGCTTCCCCGATCCGGCCTACCCGGGCAAGTTCGGCAGCGCGACCCTGCATTTCAAGGCGAGCGAAACGAGCGGCGCCCGGATGCACGAGCTGCAGGCGGCGATCGACCTGCTGGGACGCGTCGACGCCCGCTGGCCGGACGGCGTGCGCCGCTTCATGCAGCTCGCGCCGCAGGAACAGGCGCGGATCCTGAACGCCGGCTTCCTGTCCAACCTGCCCTACATGCTGATCGGCGCGCTGCCGCTGTTCGCGCTCTACCTGAAGCTGATCTACTGGCGCGCCGGTCGGCGCTATGGCGAGCACCTGGTGTTCGCGCTGCATACCAGCGCCTTCGTGTTCCTGCTCGCCAGCCTCATGATCCTCATTCCCGGCAACGCCGCCTGGCTCATGATCTGCCTGTACGAGAGCAAGCGCGCGCTGATCTCGGCCTGGGACTGGCTGCAGCTGCTGCCGCTGGCCTGGTCCCTGGCCTATCTGCCGGCGGCGCTGCGGCGCGTGTACGGCGGCGGCCTGGCGGCCAGCTGGCTGAGGGCGCTGCTGCTGGCCTGCGTGCACCTGGGCGTGATCGCGGCGCTGATCGTCGGCGCCGAGCTGCTGTCCATCCTCAGGCACTGATCCGCGGCGCCCGGCGGGCGGCGCCGCCGCACGCCGTGATTGGCAACCGAAGGTTGTTAGTGATATCGCCGGACACCAACTACCTGATGTGAATGCGACTCCGTAAAGTGGACCCCGTCAACCGACACAACCACCACCGAAAAGGAGAAGCATCATGGCAGCCATCACCACCCGCAACACCCTGTCCCAGGACCTGAACGGCCGCATCGCCGTGATCACCGGCGCCTCGAGCGGCATGGGCCGCGCCACCGCCCTGCTGCTGGCCGCGCGCGGCGCCAGGGTCGCCCTGCTGGCGCGCCGTCTCGGCGCACTGGAAGAACTGGCGGCCGAGATCCGCGCCGCCGGCGGCCAGGCCCTGGCGATCGCCACCGACGTCACCAATCAGTCCTCGCTCGACGCCGCCGCCGCCACCGTGCAGCGCACCTGGGGCAATGTCGACCTGGTCTTCAACAACGCCGGCCTGATGCTGCCCGGCGCCATCGGCCAGCAGCCGCAGCGCGAATGGGAATCGCAGATCGACATCAACGTCGCCGGCGCCATGCGCGTGGTGCAGGCCTTCGTTCCGCAACTGGAAGCGGCAGCGAAAGAGGGCCGTCCGGCGGACCTGATCAACACCTCCTCGATCGCGGCCCAGAACCTGTTCGGCTACTTCGCGGTGTACTCGGCCACCAAGGCCTTCGTGAGCCACCTGTCGCGCACCCTGCGCATCGAGCTCGGGCCGAAGAACATCCGCGTCTCGGTGATCGAGCCGGGCATCACCGAGACCGAGCTGCAGAGTCACTTCACCTTCCAGGGCGCGATCGACTGGCTGGCCAGCGCCGCCCAGACCATCGAGTTCCTGAAGGCCGAGGACGTGGCCGAGACGGTCGGCTTCATCGTGGCCCTGCCGAAGCACGCCAACATCCAGCAGGTCGTGATCATGCCGACCAAGGAAGGCATGTAAGCAAAGCGGTTCGGGGAGAACGCGGGCGGCTCAGGCGGACGTCCTGGCCCGGCGCCGCCCCGCTTTCGCCAGCGCCGCCAGTTCCTGGGGCGGCAGCTGGAAATCCGGCCCGTCGCGCAGGCTGGAAACCGCGAAGTCGATGAAGCGGCGCACCCGGGCCGGCATGTCGCTGCGCTGGGCGTAGAACAGGTAAAGGCCCATGCGCTCGCTGGTGTGCTCCACCAGCAGCGGCACCAGTTCTCCCGAACGCAGGTGGGGCGTGGCGTTGATGCTGTCGATCTGGCCGATGCCCATGCCGTTCAGCACCGCCCCCATCTCGGCTTCGGGATCGCTGCAGCACACCAGGTACTGCATGTTCTGGTAGACGGTCTCGCTGCCGTCCTGGAATTCCCAGGGCATGGGGCGCGCGGCGCCGGGCTGGCGGTAGCCCACGCAGCGGTGGGCGGCAAGTTCGGCGCGCGAGGCCGGGGCGCCGTGGCGCGCCAGGTAGTCGGGCGTGGCGCACAGCACCAGCTGGATCGGGAACAGGCGCCGCGACACCACCTGGGCGGTCGGCGCGTTGCCGGCCTTGAAGCCCAGGTCGATGCGCTCGCCCACGGTGTCGGTGGGCCGGTCTTCCAGCACCAGGTCGAAGCTGACGCCCGGATGCAGGCGGCTGAACTGGGCCAGCAACGGCAACAGGACCTTGCGCCCCACCGCGCCGCCGGCGCTGATGCGCACCAGTCCCTCGTCCTCGCGCGCCGCGTTCTTCACGCGATTGAGCGCGCTGGTGAACCCTTCCATGCTGTCCTTCACCGATTCCAGCAGGCGCTGGCCCTCCTCGGTCAGGCTGCTGCGGCGCGTCGTGCGGTGGAACAGGCGCACGCCGAGGTACTGCTCCAGCTGGCGCACGGCCTTGCTGACCGCCTGCGGCGTGGTGCCCTGGACCTGGGCGGCCCGGTTGAAGCTGCCCAGTTCGGCGGCACGGATGAAGGTGGAGATGGCGCGCAGTTCGTCCATGCGCCCGAGTATAGCCGAGCCGCCGGAAGCGTCAGTACACTTCCGGGTTCGGATCGGTGCGTTCGAGCTCGAGCGAGGCCGCCAGCAGGCCCAGGCGCGCCACCACGCCGTAGACGTAGAAGCGGTTCGGCGCCGCCGTGCCCGGCTTGGCCTTGAGGTCGGGCACCGCGTGCTGCTGGGCGAAGGCCAGCGGCACGTACTGGGAGCCGGGGGCGTTCAGGTTCTGGTCGACGCCGCGCTCGGCGTGCACGCGGTAGAAGCCGCCCACCACGTAGCGGTCGATCATGTAGACCACCGGCTCGGCCACCGCGTCGTTGATGCTCTCGAAGGTCGGCACGCCTTCCTGGATGATCAGGTCGGTGACCGCCACGCCGTCCTTGATGACCGACATCTTGCTGCGCTGGGCCGGGGTCAGGTCGCGCACCTCGCTGGCGTCCTTCACGGTCAGGATGCCCATGCCGTAGGTGCCGGCGTCGGGCTTCAGGATCACGAAGGGCTTCTGCTCCTTCATGCCGTATTCCTTGTACTTCTTCTTGATCTTCGAGAGCAGCATCGAGACGTTGTCGGCCAGGCACTCGGTGCCGACGTTCTCCTGCAGGTCGACCTCGCCGCACTTGGCGTGCAGCGGGTTCACCATCCAGGGGTCGATGTCGATCAGCTTGCCGAACTTCTTGGCCACCTCGTCGAAGGCCTTGAAGTGGTTGCTCTTGCGGCGCAGCGCCCAGCCGGCGTGCAAGGGCGGCAGCAGCGACTGTTCGTGCAGGTTTTCCAGTATCGAAGGAATGCCGGCCGACAGGTCGTTGTTGAGCAGGATGGTGCAGGGATCGAAGTCGGCCAGGCCGACGCGGCGGCCATTGGGCGAGCGCACCAGGGGCTCGATCACCAGCATGTTCCCGTCCGGCAGGGCCAGCGGAGTGGGCTCGGTGACCTCGGGCGACAGCGATCCGAAGCGCACGTGCAGGCCGGTCTGGCGGAAGATCTGCATCAGGCGCGCCACGTTCTGCAGGTACATCGGGTTGCGCGTATTCGTCTCGGGAATGAGCAGCAGGTTGCGCGCGTCCGGACAGTACTTGTCGATCGCGGCCATCGCCGCCTGCACCGTCAGCGGCAGCATTTCCGTTGCCAGGTTATTGAACCCGCCCGGGAACAGGTTGGTGTCCACCGGCGCCAGCTTGTAGCCCGCATTGCGCAGGTCGACCGAGCAGTAGAACGGCGGCGTATGCTCCTGCCACTCGAGGCGGAACCAGCGCTCGATGGCGGGCGTGGCCTCAAGAATCTTCTTCTCCAGATCGAGCAATGGGCCGGTCAGGGCGGTGACGAGGTGCGGAACCATGAAAGTCCTTACTGTGCGCTGCTTGTTGAATTGTCGGAACCATGATGTGGGGGCGATCCGACAGTTTAAAAGGGCCCTACCCGACAGGACAGCAGGCACATTGTCAACAATGCAATGCAAAAAGGCGCCCGCAGGCGCCTTTTCTCACTACCGCCTTGCGGTATCAGGAATGGTACGCCGTTTCCCCGTGGCTGGTAATGTCCAGACCTTCGCGCTCCTGGTCTTCCGGCACGCGCAGGCCGATCACGACATCGACCAGTTTGTAGGCAATAAACGACACCACCGCCGACCACACGATCGTGATGCCCACGGCCTGGGCTTGCACCCACACCTGGTTGGCGATCGAGAAATCGGGCGACGCCTTATTGGCGACATAGTCCCAGATGCCCTGGCCACCCAGTTGCGGCGCGGCGAACACGCCGGTCAGCAGTGCGCCCAGGATGCCGCCCACGCCGTGCACGCCGAACACGTCCAGCGAGTCGTCGGCGCCGAGCAGGCGCTTCAGGCCCGTCACACCCCACAGGCAGATGATACCAGCCAGCAAGCCGATGACCAAGGCGCCCATCGGGCCGACGAAGCCGCAGGCCGGGGTGATCGCCACCAGGCCCGACACCGCGCCCGAGGCCGCGCCCAGCATCGAGGGACGCTTCTTGAAGATCCATTCGCCCAGCATCCAGGACACGGCGGCGGCGGCGGTCGCCAGCAGCGTATTGACGAAGGCCAGGGCGGCGATGTCGCCCGCTTCCAGGGCCGAGCCGGCGTTGAAGCCGAACCAGCCCACCCACAGCAGCGAGGCGCCGATCATGGTCAGCACCAGCGAGTGCGGGGCCATCGATTCGCGGCCGTAGCCGATGCGCTTGCCGATCACGTAGGCGCCGACCAGGCCGGCCACGGCGGCGTTGATGTGAACCACGGTGCCGCCCGCGAAGTCGAGCGCGCCCTTCTGCCACAGGAAGCCGGCGTTGCTGGTGACGGTCGCCAGGGTGGTGGCGTCGGTGATCGCGTCCGGACCGGCCCAGAACCAGACCATGTGGGCCACCGGCAGGTAGCCGAAGGTGAACCACAGCACCACGAACAGCAGCACCGCCGAGAAGCGGGCGCGCTCGGCGAAGGCGCCGACGATCAGGGCGCAGGTGATCGCCGCGAAGGTGCCCTGGAAGGCGACGAAGATGAACTCGGGGATCATCGTCTCCTTGCTGAAGGTGGCGGCCTGGCTGAAGGTGCCGGCGGCGGCGTCATAGATGCCGTTCAGCAGCACGCGGTCGAAGCCGCCGATGAAGGCGCTGCCCTGGGTGAAGGCCAGCGAGTAGCCGTACAGGCACCACAGCACGATGATCACGGAGAACACCATGAACACCTGCATCAGGATCGACAGCATGTTCTTGGCGCGCACCAGGCCGCCGTAGAACAGGGCCAGGCCCGGGATCGACATCATGATCACCAGCAGGGTGGCGACGAACATCCAGGCGGTGTCGCCCTTGTTGATGGAGGGCGCCGCCCAGGCGGGCACGGCGGCGCCGAGGCTGAGCGCGGCGCCCAGGATGGTGGCTAGGATTCGCTTCATTGATGTCCCCTCTTACAGTGCGTCGTTGCCGGTCTCGCCGGTACGGATACGGATGACCTGGTTCAGGTCGGCCACGAAGATCTTGCCGTCGCCGATCTTGCCGGTACGGGCGGCGCCCTGGATGGCGTCGATGACCTGGTCGACCACGGCGTCGTCCACCGCGGCCTCGATCTTGATCTTGGGCAGGAAGTCGACCACGTACTCGGCGCCGCGGTAGAGCTCGGTGTGTCCCTTCTGGCGGCCGAAGCCCTTCACCTCGGTCACCGTCATGCCCTGGACGTTGATTTCCGACAGCGCTTCGCGCACCTCGTCGAGCTTGAAGGGCTTGATGATGGCGGTAATCATTTTCATGGTATTGCCTCTTTTGCTATCAAAAAGTTTTCGACACGGTCAGCACGGCGGCCGACTTGCCGAGGTTTTCGCCGCGCGGGCTCAGGTAGGCGTCGGTGTTCGCCTTGATCCAGGCCAGCGAGACGGCGGCGATGCCGAAGTCCTTGGTGACGCCGACCTTGTAGTCGGTGTACGAGTACTGGCTGTTGTTCTTGACCCGCTGGCGGCCGACGTGCAGGTTGAGCAGGAAGCCGCCGCCCACGTCGATATCCGCGCCCAGGTCCAGGTAGCCGCTGCGCTTGCTGTCCACGGTGCCGAACAGGTTGGTGGTCGAATGGGAATATTTGATATAGGCCGGACCGTAGCCGAGCTTGCCGTACAGCTCGAAGGTGTTGGCGTTCGGGTTCAGGCCGTTGTCCGGGTACCAGTAATAGAGGCCGCCGACGTCGTAGCTGAGGCCTTCGGTCAGCTGGCCGCGCTTGCCGGCGTAGAGATCGACTTCGACGTTGCCGTCGCCGCCCAGGTCCTCGGTCCACTTGATGGTGGACGCCCAGGTGCCCACGTACCAGCCGGTCGGGCCGTGCACGTAGTCGACGCCGCCCTGCAGGGCGGGGTCGAGGCGGGTTTGCGACAGACCGCGGTAACGGTATTCGCTGGTGAGCGCCACGTTGTAGCTCACCTGGTGTTCGGCGGGTTGTTCCTGCGCTTGGCCCGGGACGCTGGCCAGGGACAGGACGGCCAGGCTGATTGCTGCTGCGCTTTTTGCTTTGCACTTCATGACAAACCCCCTCGTGTTGAACGGTTGCTGCCGTTGCGGTTTACAATCCTGTTATTGCTTGCTTTGTTTGCATCCACCTTTTGTTTAGCAGGATGCGTGCCAGCCCGTAATCAGCGTGATACGGCAGGAAACAGGCTTGTTTTTTCAGCTAGTCGCCCCACATCGGGGCTAGATGCACGACATCGTTCGCCCGGCGCGCAGGAATGCCGGACGGGCGCACCAAATGAGGCTGGAGCGCACCGTAATGGTGCGCGCCGGCCGCCAGACGCGAGGACAACCAGGATATGAATACTTTCTTCAACGACTTGCAGGGCAAGATCAACCAGGCGCTCGAAAGCGGACCCGCCAAGGACATCGAGCGCAACGTCAAGGCGGTGATGACCCAGGGCTTCGCCAAGCTCGACCTCGTTACCCGTGAGGAATTCGATATCCAGGCCCAGGTGCTGGCCAAGACCCGCGCCAAGCTCGACGCGCTCGAACTGCGGGTGGCCGAGCTCGAAGCCCGCCTCGCGACCCACTCCGGCGCCGCAAGCGCTGCCGCCGGCGCCGCCGCCACCGAGACGCCGCACATCATCACGCCGCCCAACCTCGACAAACCGTAAGCGGCCCTGCGGCATTCATGCAGGAGCCGCCATGAATGCAAGTGACAAGCTGATCGACAGCACCTTGGCGCCGCAGGAAGTCTCGCTCGACGTGCTGCGCGAGAAATACGCCAAGGGCGAGGAACGCGAGATCGCCGACGTGCGCGCCCGCGTCGCCCGCGCCCTGGCCCGGCTGGAGCCGGAACCCCGGCGCGCCGAGCTCGAGGCGCGCTTCCTGTGGGCCCAGGAGCAGGGCTTCGTGCCCGCCGGCCGCATCAATTCGGCCGCCGGCCTGGGCCTGCGGGCCACCCTCATCAACTGCTTCGTGCAGCCGGTCGGCGACGCCATCTCCGGCCACGACGGCCAGCTGCCCGGCATCTACACCGCCCTGCTCGAAGCCGCCGAGACCATGCGCCGCGGAGGCGGCGTGGGCTACGACTTCAGCGCCATCCGCCCCCTGGGCAGCAAGGTCCACGGCACCGCCTCGCGCGCCTCCGGGCCGGTCTCCTACATGGAAGTGTTCGACGCCTCCTGCCGCACGGTCGAATCGGCCGGCGCCCGGCGCGGCGCCCAGATGGGCGTGCTGCGCGTCGACCACCCCGACATCGAGCGCTTCATCGCCGCCAAGGACGGCGGCGCCCTCACCAACTTCAACATCTCGGTCGGCGTCACCGACGCCTTCATGCGCGCGGTCGAGGACGACGCCGCTTTCGCCCTGGTGCACCGCGCCGAGCCGGGAGACGAAGACCAGGCCACCGGCGCCTTCCGGCGCGAGGACGGGCTATGGGTCTACCGCGAAGCGAGGGCGCGCGAACTCTGGGAGCGCATCATGCTCTCGACCTACGACCACGCCGAGCCGGGCGTGCTCTTCGTCGACCGCATGAACCGCGAAAACAATCTCTGGTACTGCGAAGAGCTGCGCGCCACCAATCCCTGCGGCGAGCAGCCCCTGCCCGCCTACGGCTGCTGCGATCTCGGCTCGCTCAACCTGACCGCCTTCGTCCAGCAGCCCTTCAGCGCCGGCGCCGCCTTCGACTTCGCGCGCATGCGCGAGGTGGCGGCGGTGGCGGTGCGCATGCTCGACCTGGTGCTGGACGCCACCGAGTGGCCCCTGCCCCAGCAGGCGGCGGAGTCGCGCGCCAAGCGCCGCGTCGGCCTGGGCTTCCTGGGCCTGGGCAGCGCCCTGGTGATGCTGGGCCTGCGCTACGACGCCGAGGAAGGCCGGGCGCTGGCCGCGCGCATCGCCGAGGAGCTGCGCGACGCCGCCTATGCAGCCTCCGTCGAGCTGGCGCGCGAGAAGGGGACCTTCCCGCTGTTCGACGCCGAGCGCTACCTGCAGGGCCAGTTCGTGCAGCGCCTGCCGCACGAGCTGCGCGAAGCGATCCGCGCGCACGGCATCCGCAATTCTCACCTGCTGTCGATCGCGCCCACCGGCACCATCTCGCTGGCCTTCGCCGACAATGCCTCGAACGGCATCGAGCCACCCTATTCCTGGACCTACCAGCGCAGGAAGCGCACCGCCGACGGCGGCAGCCGCAGCTACGAGGTGGCCGACCACGCCTGGCGCCTGTACCGGCAACTGGGCCACGACATCGAGCGCGAAGGCCTGCCGCCGCAGTTCGTCACCGCCCTCGAGATGCGCGCCGGCGACCACCTGCGCATGGTGCAGGCGGTCCAGCCCTTCATCGACACCGCGATCTCCAAGACCGTCAACGTCCCCGAGGACTATCCCTACGAGGACTTCCGCGATCTCTATCTCGAAGCCTGGCGCGCCGGGCTCAAGGGACTGGCCACCTACCGGCCCAATTCCGTGCTGGGCAGCGTGCTCTCGGCCGGCCCTGCGGCGGCGTCAGCGCCGCAGGCCTCCGCCCCGGCGGGCGCGCCGGACGACGACCCGCTGGTCAAGCGCTTCGAGCACCGCCCGCTGGGCGAACTGGAATCGGTGACCTCCAAGATCGAGTACTCGACCCAGGAAGGGCGCAAGAGCGCCTACCTGACGGTGAGCTTCATCCGCGCCGAGGGCCGCTGGCAGGGCCGGCAGGTAGAGATCGAGCGACCCTTCGAGTTCTTCATGCCGGGCAACCAGCGCACCGGCGGCCACCAGTGGATCACCGCCTCGATGCGTCTGCTGTCGATGGTGGCGCGGGCAGGCGGCCCGATCGCCAAGGCCCTGGCCGACATGCGCGAGGTGGTGTGGGAAAAGGGCCCGGTGCGCTGCGGCTTCCTGACCCGCGAGGACGGCGTCCAGGTGCCGGTCTACCACGATTCGGAAGTGGCGGCGATCGCCTTCATGCTGCAGCGGCTGCTGATCCGGCGCGGCTTCCTGGACGCCATGGGCAACCAGGTGCCGGTGGACGAACTGGCGCGCCGCCTCGAAGCGCGCGAAGGCGCCGCCCCGCCCCCGGCGCAGCCGCAGCCGCCGACGCCCAGCGGCGCGCTGCCGGCGGTGAGCGGCGCCAAATGCCCCGAATGCGGCGCGCGCGCCCTGCGCAAGGTCGACGGCTGCACCCGCTGCGACGAGTGCCATTACGTGGGCGAGTGCGGCTGAACGGCCTGTCGGGCCGGCCCGGTCTCGGGCATACTGCCGGGATCGCACCGAGTCCCGACGCATATGGATTACTACGCCCTCAAGCATGTTCACATGAGCTTTGCCTTCCTCAGCGGCGCCCTGTTCCTGGGGCGCGGTCTGTGGACGCTCGCCGGTGCGGCGCCGCCGCAGCGGCGCTGGGCGAGGATCGCCCCGCACCTGATCGACACCCTGCTGCTGGCCAGCGCCATCGGCCTGGCGGTGTGGAGCAGCCAGTATCCCTTCGCGGCGCCCTGGCTGACGGCCAAGGTGCTGGCCCTGGCGGCCTACATCTTGCTCGGTTCAGTCGCGCTCAAGCGCGGCCGCAGCGCGCGCACCCGCGCCCTGGCCTTCGTCGCGGCCCTGGCCTGCTTCGGCTATATCGTGGCGGTCGCGCTGGCCAAGCATCCGCTGCCCTTCTAGGCGCTCGCGCAGGCCCAGGCCGGGGCGCTCGACCGCGAAGTGGAGCAGCGCCGCCACGGCCAGCGCGGCCGCCGCGTGCGCGGCCACCGCCAGCGGCGCCGATTGCGCCAGCCAGTCTCCTAGTTGCCCGTCCACCAGGTGGAACACTGCCTTGTGGGTCAGGTAGAGGCTGAACGCGAGCGTGGCCACGGTGCGCGCGCCGGGCAGCGCGACGCGGCCCGGCAGCGTGCGCGGGCTCGCCATGCCGACCAGCACGCCGGCGAAGCCCAGCGCCAGCAGCGGAAAGCCGAGCACGGCGCCGGCTGCGCCGACCTGGACGCCGTCGTACAGGCGCGCAGCCAGCGCCACCAGCGCCAGTCCGCCGGCCAGGAAGGGCCAGCCGCGCGCCGTCATCCACGCCCAGCAGCGCGGCCGGAACACGCGCAGCGCGCCCAGCACGGCGCCCGCCAGCAGGCCGTCCAGGCGCGCCCAGGTCGGGTTGTAGATGTGTTCGACATAGCGCAGCAGGAAGGCGCCCGGGCCCGCGCTCACGGCGGCATACGGCGCGACCTCGGTTTGCCAGGCCCAGGCCCGCAGCAGGATCCCGCCCAGCAGCACGGCCAGCGCGAACAGCGCGGTCTTGCGCAGGCTGGGGCGGCGCGCCAGCAGGCCGGCGGCCAGCGGCAGCAAGAGGTAGAAATGCTCTTCCACGCACAGCGACCAGGCATGCGAGAAGGCGCGGTAATGCAGGTAGTCGGGGAAGATGTTGGCCGTGAAGCTCAGGAATTGCCAGGCCGGCGCCAGGCCCGGGCTCTCGCGCCAGGCGGGAAAGCACAGGTAGAGCGCGAGCACGGCCAGGTAGGCCGGCAGCACGCGCAGGGCGCGCCGCAGCAGGTACCGGCGCCAGCGCGGTCCGCCGGGGTCCTGCAGCGCGGCGCACACCTGGCCGCCGATCAGGAAGCCGCTCAGCACGAAGAACAGGTCCACGCCCATCCATCCGGATTCCGCGAGCGCGGGCAGGCCCGCCACGCTGCTGCTCAGGTGGTAGGCCATCACCCAGACGATGGCCAGGGCGCGCAAGAGGTCGAGGCCGGGAAGGCGCTGGTGGATCATGCGGGGTGCGTGCATGATGCGCGCGAGCTCAGCGGCCCTGCAACTGAGCGAGGCGCTGTGCGATCAGCTCCTGCTCGCGGCGCTCGAGCGGCGGCTTGCCGTTCAGCGCCGCGTGATAGGCGGCGACGGCGCGGCGCGGACTGTTCATGGCCTGGTAGACCTCGCCCAGGGTCTTCTAGACATAGGGCCGCGCGGCGATGGCGGCGGCGCGCTCGAGGAAGAGCGCGGCGTCGGCCAGCCGTCCCTGGGCGCGCGCCACCTGGGCCAGGCCATAGTTGCCGGCTTCGCTCGCCGGCAGGCGCCGCTGCAGTTCGCCGTACAGGCGTGCGCTGTCGGCGTAGCGCTTCACCTCCAGGTGGGCCGCGGCCAGCGCTTCCAGCAGTTGCTGGTGCTGTTCGCTCACCAGCGGGTAGTCGCGCAGGTCGGCGGCCAGCACGTACTCCTCGGCGTCCTGCGGCCGCTCTTCGCTGTGCGCGCACAGCGCCAGCATCAGGCGCGTGAGATCGGGATCGGTGCGCCGCACCTCCATCGCCAGCTCGCGCGCCCGCACCGTGCCGGCGCCCAGGAAGAAGGGAGCGCGCAGGTAGAAGCGCAGCAGCGACATGCGCGCGCGGTAGTTGCCGGGGTCGAGCACGACGGCGCGCTCGAAGGCGTCGCGCATGGCGCGCGTGTTGCCGAGCGAGGTGACCAGCCAGCCGCTGGCGGTGGCCTCCAGCGCATTGCCGAGCGCCTCGAAGCACAGGCTGCTGTCCGGGTGGGCCTGGACGCAGCGCTCGGCCGCGCTCCTCGCTTCGCCCAGGCGGCCGGTCTGGCCCTGGGCCAGGATCAGGTCGACCGTGGCGCTGAGCGCCTGCGGATCACGGGGGTCATGGGCGAGGCGCTCGGCGACCAGGCGCGCGGCCTCGGGATAGCGCTTCTGCTGGACCATCTGCGCGAGCGGATATGCCGGCGCCGCCAGCGACTCGCCCAAGGTCGCGCAGGCGATCAGCGCCGCCGCCAGCCATGTTGCGGGTCGCGTGCCGATACGCGCCGCTGTTCTTGCCCCCATCCCGCCCTCTCTTGTCGACCGCGGCGGCGTGTTGCGCCTACCCCGATTGCATATCGGCTATGCATGTTGAGAAAGAGCAAATCGTCACACGAAAATATCTTGTGGTCAACAATGTGTATATAATTGTAAAAGTTGTCTAAAAGATTATAATCTCCCTGATGTTGCTCGCGGCCGGCCTGGCGCGTGCCGGCCCTCGTCGCCCGCATCCGCTACACTGTCGGTCCACCTGGCCGGCCTGGCGCCCCGGCGGCGGCGCTCCCCGGCCCGCCTCCTGGCTGACGCCTGCCGCCCCAACCAACCTGAAAAAATCCCATGACCGGCTTCGCCTCCCTGCCCCTCGAGTTCTTCCAGGACTATCCCGAACCCGGCGTCAACTTCATCGACGTCGGCTGCATCTTCGACAATCCGGACCACTGGCGGCTCGCCATCGACACCCTGCACGCGCAGACGGAGCATCTGCATTTCGACTTCCTCCTGGCGATGGATGCGCGTGGCTTCATGATCGCGGGCGCCCTCGCCTACATGCGCGGTGTCGGCTTCGCGATGGCGCGCAAGGCGGGACGCCTGCCGGGCGAGGCGATCCGCATCGACTACCAGCGCGAGTACGGCAGCGCCACCATCGAGATCCAGCCTGCGCGCATCAAGGGCCAGCGGGTGCTGATCGTGGACGACGTACTGGCCACCGGCGGCACCATCGAGGCCGCCGCCGCCCTGCTGCGCCAGCTCGGCAAGGAAGTGGTGGGCGCGGCTGCGCTGTTCGACATTGCCTTCTTCCGTCCCAAGCGGGAGCTGACGATGCCCGTCGTGACCCTGCGCGACGTCTGAGCTTCAGGCCTTGCGCGCCAACCATTCGCGCGCCACGGTCTGCGGCGCCAGGCCGCGCACGCGGATCGCATGCTCGAGCCCGGACACCGCCGCGTTCCCCAGGTACAGGCCGCGCAGCCGCTCGAGGGCCCGCGGCGCGATCGACGGCAGGATCGCCTTGCGCGCCACCAGGGTGGCGGCATCGCGCCCGCCGAGCATGCCTTTCGGTTCCTCGAGCGCGCGGATGCGGTAATCCTGGTGCAGGAACTGCGGATGCCACAAGGGCAGTACCAGCCAGCGTCCTTCGTCGACCGCGCGCCGGAAGTTGTCGAAACAGGAGGCTTCGTCGCCGGCCTCGAAGCGGTAGGCATGCGCGTCCAATCCGTAGCCCTGGATCATCGCCTGGGAAAAGCGGCTGATCCCGGCCCCAGGATTGATGCCGGCGATACGCCTGTCCATGCGAGCCAGCGCTTCCGGCTTTTTCAGATCGTCCACCGAGGCCACCACGTCGGCTGGTACGTAGTCCGGCACGCCCCATATGCAGTAGGGCTCGTAGAGTGCGCCGAGCTTTTCCAACTTGTCGAGCGAAGGAGCAAGATAGGCGCCATGGCTGGCCGGCAGCCAGGCCGAGGACACCAGGTCCACCGCGTCCGCTTCGAGCAGCCGGAACATCGCTTCGTGCGGTGCGGCCCGCAGCGTCACCGCATGGCCGTGCTCTTCGAGGATCTCGCGCACCACGGCGGCGCTGGCGGCGTGGAAGGACAAATCGATATAGCCGAGCGTGATGGGGGCCTTCATGGCCTCTCCTCCAGAGCAATGCTGTACAGCCGAATTGGCCACTGCACGCGCGAGACGCCGCCGTTGAAGGCGCGCATGCGGTCCATCTGCGGCACCGGCAGCCACAGGCGCCCGTCTGCGATCACGGGTGCATCGACCCAGTGCAGCGCGGGGTCGCGTACAAGCGTCGTGAGCTTGCCGTCGGGACTGCGCCTGACGATGCTGGTGCTGCGCAGGTCGGCGTAGTACAGGTTGCCGGCGCCATCGATGGCGGTGCCGCCGACCGGCGGGATATCGGCCCAGGGACGCACCGCGGCGGCCAGGGCCGCGGCTGGAACGGCCGGGTCGTCCAGCAGTCGCGTCGGCACCTGGGACCAGGGGCCGGACAGCGAACCGAAATACAGCGTCGCACCATCGGGGCTCAGCTCGAAAGGATCGGCGTTGACGGCCAGCGGCTGGCCGTCAGCGCCGCGCACTACGGTGCCGGCCACGTCGATGTGACGACCCTTGGGTGCGGTCACGGAAGGATGGCCGTCCAATACGCGGCGCGCGGCGCCGCTGTCCAGGTCGAGCACGATCAGGCCAGGGCGCCCGGCGTCGGTCAGGTAGGCGCGGCGACCGTTGAAGCGGATGTCGTCGATGTAGCTGCCGGGCAGCGCCACGCCGGGGCCGAAGGCGATCACGCGCGTCACGCGGCCGCTCGCCAGGTCGATCCGCACCGCTTTGGCGCCTTGCGGGAGCGGGTCGCCGCCGAAGTCCGGCGCGCCGGTGTCGATGGCCCACAGGCTGCCCTGGCCGTCGAGGTGGATGGCGTTGACGTTGACGAAAGCGTGCGCCGGATCCTGGCCGGGACGCCAGCCGTTCCAGGCGCCGTCCGGGTAGGCCCGCGGTCGTCCGTCGCGGTCGAGCATCGCCAGCGCCGGTCCCTTGCCGTCAGTCCAGCGCGGGCCGGCGACGTAGATCCGGCCTGCATGCACCGCGACCGCGTTCCAGACCATCTCCTGGCTGCTGGCTTCCAGGCGCAGGGCGTTGTCGGCCGCGACCGCGGCGGGCGGCGCCGCGACGGCAAGGATGGCGCCGGCCAGCGTTGCGGCAATCAGGGCTGTTCGGAACTGCATGGCATTTCTCCCGTATCGACAGTGTGCGAACAGCTTACCCAATTCGCTTTTGAATTAAAATCGACAAGTTTGCATACTTACAATACAAAAGTGAATGAAGCTGAAAGCCGAGTGGAACGACTACCGTGTATTCCTGGCGATCGCGCGTCACGGCAGCTTGAGCGAGGCCGCGCGTAGTCTCGGGCAATCGCAACCGACCATGGGACGGCGTTTGCAGGCGCTGGAGCAAGCCTTGTCGCATACGCTGTTCCAGCGTACCGCCGACGGCTACGTGCTGACCAGCGAGGGCGAAGCCATCCTTCCCCACGCGCAGGAGATCGAGGAACAGGCCGTCGCCATCGAACGCAAGCTGGCCGGCGCCGCCGCCTTGCACGGCATGGTGCGGGTCTCGACCACCGAATGGTTCGGCGCCCATGTGCTGTCGCCGGTGTTCGCGCAAGTGCGCGCCGCGCATCCGGAACTGGTGATCGAGCTGTTGACCGAGACCCGCCTGGTCAGCCTGGCCCGGCGCGAGGCAGATCTGGGCTTTCGCTTTCGCGAATTCGACGAGGCCGACGTGGTGCAGACGCGGGCCACGGAACTGGGCTTCGGCGCCTACGCCAGCCCAGACTATCTGACGCGCCACGGTGCGCCGGACGAAGGCGGCGGCCACACCCTGGTCACCATGGACACCGCCTACGGCGACCTGGCCGACGTCCCCTGGCTCGCCGCGCGCCTGCCGCGCGCCGCGGTGGGCCTGCGCGCCAACAGCCGCGATGTGCAGGCCAGGCTGTGCGCAGCCGGCGCCGGCATCGCCGTGCTGCCGCGCGTGGTGGGTGACGCCATGCCCGGCCTGACCCTGCTCGACCTCGGCGCGGCCCCGCCCGGCCGCGTGGTCTGGGCCGGCTACCACAAGGACTTGCAGCGCTCCCTGCCGATCCGCACCGTACTGTCGGCGGTGCGCGCGGCCCTGGGATCAAGGCCCGTGTGAGCGCCGCACAGGGCGGCCGCGGATTGCCCGCCCGATCGCCGGTCGGGCCCGCGCGCCCCTGGCGGCGCGCCCGTCCTTACAGACGGTGGGCGGCGCGGATCTCCTGGGCGGCGCGTTCGCCGATCACCACGCAGGGCGCCATGGTGTTGCCAGTGGTAATGCGCGGCATGATGGAGGCGTCGGCGATGCGCAGGTTTTCGACGCCGTACACCTGGAGCTTGCCGTCCACCACCGACATCGCGTCACGTCCCATTTTCGCGGTGCCGCACTGGTGCCAGTAGGTCATCGCACCATTGCGGACGTACTGCTCCAGTCCCTCGCGGCTCATCTTGCCCGGCATGCTTTCGCGCTTGACCAGCTTGCCGAAGGCCTCGGCGTTGCCCAGCTCGCGGCACATCTGCACGCTGGCGATGGCCGCTTCCAGGTCTTCCGGATCGCTGAGCATGTTGGCGTGGATGATCGGCGGGTCGCCGGCCTGCGGCCCCGAGAGCAGCACTTCGCCGCGGCTCTTGGGCTGCGCCAGGCCGGCGTACATGGTCCAGCCGTGCTCCGGCAGGCCGAGCGCGGCGTTCTCCGGCGTCGACACCGGGAATGCGAGCTGGCAGTGCAACATGTCGGGTCCCTCGAGCGAGGGGTCGCTCTTCCAGTACAGGGTGGCTTCCGAGCCGCCGTTGCCGACCTGCTGGGGTTCGGCGTATTCCCAGATGCAGCTGAAGCCCACATGGTCCTGGTGGTTCTGGCCCACGCCCGGCAGGTGCTGGCGCACCGCGATGCCGTGGCGCTCCAGTTCCGCGCGCGGCCCGATGCCCGACTGCATCAGCACCTTGGGCGTGTTGATCGCGCCCAGCGACAAGACCACTTCACGCGCCGCCCCGAAGCGTTGCAGGCGGCCGTCGAGGATCACTTCCACGCCGGTGACCTTGCGGCCCTCGAAAGTCAGCTTCGACACCAGCGCCTTGGTGAGCACGGTCAGGTTGGGCTGGGCCATGCGCCGGTAGGCATAGGAGCGGAACACCGACAGGCGCTTGCCGTCGCGGATGCGCAAGTCGTTGATCGCCGCGCCGCCCTCGCCCTCCATCATGGCGCCGTTCGGGCTGTCGTAGACCGGGATGCCGAGCTCGCGCGCGGCGTCCAGCATCAAGGTGGCGGTTGGCTTGGGGTCGTGGGCAGGCGCCACGTACACCGGGCCGCCGTGGCCGCGGCGCAGCGGGTCCGGGCTGCCCTGCCAGTCCTCGATGCGGCGGTAGATGTCCAGCACCGCGTCGTAGTTCCAGGCCGCGTCGCCGGCTTCGGCGGCGAAATGGTTCCAGTCGTTGCGGTGGCCGCGTGCCCACAGCATCACGTTGATGCTCGAGCCGCCGCCCAGCACCTTGCCCATGTTGAGCGGCACCGCGCGGCCGTTCAGGTGCTGGTTCGGTTCGGCCATGAAGCCCCAGTCGCGCTCGGAGCCGAGGTTCAGCGGCCACTGGCCGGGCTCGATCACGCTCGCGACCTCGTCGTCGCCGCCAGCTTCCAGCAGCAGCACGCTGACGGCCGGATTCTCGGCCAGCCGGGCCGCGACCACCGAGCCGGCCGATCCGGCCCCGCACACGATGAAGTCGTAGGTCTGCCTGAGGGAGCCGGCCAGGGCGCGCTGGTTGGCGCGCACGGCTTGCGCGAAATCGATGCTGTCGTACACCTTGTCGGTCATGGTTCGCCTTTCAATGAGGGGGAGGAGCGCGGCGGCGGGCGCGGCGCGGTCTGCCAAGACATACGGGCAAACCCCGGGATTGGACGCGGGGCCCCGAGCGCCGCGCACGCTTGGGACGGCTCAATGAGCGCCGCCCTGGTGCTGCCATCATCTGGCCAGTCCCGCCTTTCGCCAGGAGCCTCATGAGCCTTGCCGTCCTCCGCAGCCGCGCCCTCGCCGGCATGGAAGCCCCCGCCGTCAGCGTCGAAGTGCATCTCGCCAACGGACTGCCCTCGCTCACCATTGTTGGCAACAATCTGCCATTGCTCCATCGCAGTGTAACTCTCGCCTCTTGGAGAAGTAGCTAGGAGAACGGGGGCGCTTCACCTATTCTCGTACGCGGAGCCTACCGTTGATACGTCCCCCGGAATAAGACCTAACAGTTCCCAGGTGACAGTGCTGTCGAAGCCGCAGTCCTCTAGGAAACGCATTGCGTAAAGCAACCCGTGTGTCTTCCGAAGATGTATAGCAGCAGCAAGCAGCCGTGCGTTGCGAAGAAGAGGGTCCGGTGGGTGCGTGGTCATGGCCGTGTGACGCTGTTTTTAGTCCTCCTATAATCTCCTATCTGACTTGCCGGGTTGTTGAGCTACCTCAAAAACTGGAGAATCCTATGCGAGACGCCTGCCCAGATCGCGCCGTAATGTACGTGCGTATGTCGACAGAGAGCCAGGACTACTCGACGGATCATCAGCGAGCCAAGCTCCAGGAGTACGCAGAAACCAAGGGCATGATGCTCGTCCGTGAGTATGTCGACGATGGCAAGAGTGGCTTGGACATAAAGCGGCGTGCAGGCTTGACGGCACTCATGAAGGACGTCCAGTCAACAGAGCCTGATTTCAGCCACATCCTTGTCTATGACATTAGCCGGTGGGGGCGATTTCAGGACATTGACGAGGCTGCATACCATGAGCACACCTGTCGACGTGCAGGCATCACCGTGGTCTATTGTGGTGAACGATTCTCCGACGATGGCGGACCGTATGCGGCGCTTCTGAAGAGCATGAAGCGTGTCATGGCCGCTGAGTACAGTCGCGATCTCTCAGAGAAAGTCTTCATCGCACAGTCGCGGTTCATTAAAATGGGCTTCAAGCAAGGGGGGCACGCTGGTTACGGGCTGAGGCGACTGGCCCTGAAAGCTGACGGGACCCCAAGGGCCATACTTGAGTACGGAGAATCTAAGGTTTCAGCTACGGACAGGGTGATACTAGTTTGGGGCCCAGATGAGGAAGTAGCGACGGTCAGACGGGTGTACTCACTATATTTGAACGGAGGCTACAGCGAATCGCGCATCGTCCGGCTACTAAACAGTGAAGGCATACCAAGCGAGTTCAACCGCCCGTGGACACAAGCGATGCTCAATTCTCTCTTGACCAATGTTAAGTATTGCGGGGCGCTTGCCTATAACCGCCGCTCATGCAAACTGTCGAAGCCACGAACCCGCAACCAAGACAGCCAATGGGTCGTAAATCCGGCCGCAGTTCCCCCTATCATTTCCCGTGCGCTCTTTGATGCTGCTCAAGCGGAGCGTGCGCGACGATTGCGGCGATTTACAGCCGCTGAGTTGATTGCACTGCTCCAGGGCTGCCACCAGCGGCATGGGAAAGTGAATGCAAAGGTTATTGCAGCCGACCTAACAATGCCCGATCCACAGTTGTTTGTACGGACATTCGGATCCTTGGTGAGCGCTTACGATATGGCTGGCCTACCGCGATCCGTAACTTACGCATTCGTCCACACCAAGAGGCGGCTAACTGCCATCCGCAGCGAATTAGTTTCGAAGGTGGAAGCACTTACATTAGCTGCAGGCTCGACCATTGAGCGCACGCCGGAGCCATCCATCTTGATTCTGAACGGCGATCTGCGTGTCCAAATTCAGGTCGCAGTTCCCCGCAATCCTAAGCGCGGCGTCCGGAACTGGAGAGTCTTTGCGAGACCCGGCGTCGACTTCATCATTACTGCCCGGATGGGGCCAACAGTCAGTGAGATAGCAGACTACTTCTTGCTCGATGCGCCTTGTCTGGCGGCAGGACCCGTCTACCTCAAGGACTCCAACCTTGATCGATACTCAACATCGCGCTACACCTCCTTAGCTGATATGTTTTCAGGATCGATCGTCGACCAACCGGAGACGCTGCGTTGAGCCGGCCCACTACCCCTGCAGCTCTCTACGTTCGGGCATCCACTGAGCATCAGAACTACTCAACCCGCCATCAGGAGGCAGCACTGCGCGAGTATGCTACCGAACACGGCTATGAGGTCGTCAACATCTTTCGTGACGAAGGGCGCAGCGGTCTTACTCTGGGCGGTCGCGTTGGATTGCTGACGTTGTTGGAGCAAATCCAAACAGGACAAGCCAATTTCACAACGATCTTGGTTTATGACGTAAGTCGCTGGGGACGCTTCCAGGACATTGACGAGGCTGCGCACTACGAGTATGTCTGTCGACGCGCCGGCATCAAGGTCTGTTACTGTGCAGAGATTTTTGCTAACGATGTGTCACCTATTGCCACGCTAATCAAGGGCCTTAAGCGCGCCATGGCCGCGGAGTACAGCCGTGAACTCTCGGTGAAGGTGTTCAATGCTCAAGTGCGCCTCACGCAGGCGGGCTATAAGCAAGGAGGATCCGCTGGGTATGGCTTGCGTCGGATGGCGGTGTCTGCGTCAGGACAGCCCAAAGGTATCTTGGGTCCTGGTGAACGGAAGAACATGCCTAGCGACCGTGTTACTTATGTGCCCGGTCCAGAGGACGAGAAAACTGTCATCCATCGGGTCTACGCGATGTATCTCGATGAGCGCATGCCCGAAGTTCGTATTGCAGCTAGGTTGAACGACGAAAAAGTTCCGACCGGCCTTGGTCGCCCTTGGTCAGTGCACCTCGTGAAGCAAGTACTCACGAACCACAAGTATGTAGGAACGATGACGTTCAACCGCAGCACGCAACACATGCGAAGCACACGGCGAGCGAACGATAAAAACAAGTGGGTGCACCGTGAGCATGCATTTGAGGCAGTAGTCCCACGAGAGCGATTCGTTCAGGCGGCTGAAGAGCGCAGGCGACGCCGCAAGAAGTGGACCGATGACGAGATGCTGGATGTGCTCCGCGACATTCTGGTTGAACACGGAAGGGTTACTCCAGAACTGATCAATTCTAGTCACGGCCCCTCGGTCAAGTCTTACGCTTTCCGATTCAACAGCTTGGTATCAGCAATGGGCTTGGCTGGCATAAGTTGGCCTTCTTTGTCACGAGGAACGATCACACGATTCCGGCTTCGGTGCGTCACTCGGGGCATTACAAACGAGCTGAATCGTTGCATGGCTGCTGTAGAAGCGAAGGTGGAGAGGCTCACTCCGCGCACGTGGCGCGTGAACGGTGTCACGGTACGTCTACTTTGCACTCGCTGCCGGTTTGAGCGCAGCCATCCATGTTGGAAAGTGACAGTAGCACATACCCCTGCGGTCGACTTCGTCATTTGGGTTCGCATGGACCAAGCCAACGAACATCTGGAACAAATCTACCTCATACCAGTCGCGGAGTTTCCAGAGCACCAGTACATCTGGCCTTCGACCAGGACACTGCCCAGGTACGAGCAGTACGCCGTCCCGTCACTACAGGCGATGTTTGGTCTTGCGAAGGGTACTTAGCAGCGCCAGCTGGGCAGCATGTGGACGACAGCAACCGGGATCGTCAGAGAAGTGGCCGTGGAGGAAAGACATGGATCCGGGACACACCACACGGTGGGACGAACATGGAGGACAAGCAGAACTAAAACTAGACTTTAGACTGCCTGTCCTGATCTGGAGATGGTCTCTTGGATCACACTGTCTAGCGATCACGAAGAGAGCCACTCCACTTAGACCACATTGCTCCGAGAAAGTACTGAGTTTGTCTTGTCCTGGTTGACGACGATGAACAATCCTTACCGGTCAATCACTGAGAAAATCGTTCGTCGCTCCGTGGGGTACCTTATATAGGTGAGCTTTATTCCTGACCAAGCTCGTACTTAGATCATGGTTGTCGTCCCACGATAAGTCATACCTGCTAAGGTCGTCCTCAAATGGGTCGCCATCACTGTCGAAGGAGCATCCTTCAGTGAGCACCTTTTCAAAGGCTGTCGCCGCGATCCTCAGCAGGGTTGCCAACTTTTTAGCGTAGCTCAGGCTGTATCCGGTGTAGTCCTGTATGGACCGCACACTGATCTCAGGCAGGTCACGAAGCATACGGAAGATTAGCCCTCTAGAGACGGGCCTTGTGTTCCCGCCGAGGTCGAGCCTCGATACTCCTGAGATGATGTCATCCAGGTCGCGAGCTACCTTACGGGGGAGCTGATAGTAGATCTTAGAGAATCCTCCCCAGCAGTCCTGGAGGTGATGCCGGTGCGGATTGGGGGCGATCTTGGGAGGACGGCCCCGCCGCTTCGGTTTATGCTGGGGGAGATAAGAACACTTGTGGTCAGTGGGACAGACGTGCGGCCAGCTCATGGTCCACCATGTGGGCGATAAGGCGCTGGAGTTTGTAGCTAGAGGTTGGATGCTCAACCCAAATTCGGAAGGCCTTGGCAAGCTCGGTTTCGCTCTTTTTGGAGGACTTGGACTGAGGAGGAGCTGACGATGGTTTTTGAATGACGGTGTTGTTCATAGTCTTGATGGGTGCATTTGATTGATTCGGAAGCGGAGGGAGCTGCAGAAGCTGGCGCTCAAGTTTGCGGGCCGCCCCAACTCGCCTGTTCACTTCCTCGATGAAGTACGACTTGAAGGAGCTGGCGAGCGAGGAGTAGCGGTGCCGCATAGTGACAAGGGGCTGCACGAATTCAGTAGGTGTGGTCATAGGGTTTCTACGATGGCGCTAGGAGGCATAGAGGCCTCTCAGGGGCGTTGATGGGGATGGGTTGCTACTTGGTATTGTCCGAATTTGATCGTGGCTTGTAGCCCCGCAGATTCGCTAGGCTGGCCTTCGGGGGCGAGGACATCTCAAGCAATGCGGTCCGCTCTCTAGTAAGAAAAGCCTCACTGCCAGATCTTGCGGCCTCGATCATCCTCTCCAGGTACAGAGAGACGGCTCGCCGGATGAGGACCGTTCGGGAAAAGACGTTGCGGCCAGTCTTCAGTTCATCCAAGTGCTGGACTTTGATCAAGGCTTCGCTGGTGAGCGTGTCTAAGGCCAGCTTTTGTTGATGTCTGAAAGCTCGCTTAGGCTGTCGGATGGCGTACAGGCGGTCCTTGGAGGTCGCGGGTGGGCCTCCCTGGGTCTCGGGTGTAGTGGTCATATGTGATCCTGATGGAGGGAAGAATTAGAAAAAATATTGGGACAGATCAGCAAACACTGACGCGCTGATCAAAACTTGGACAAGAAAAGAATATTCAAGTCACCCTAGAGGGCGCGGTAGATAGCCGGTAGACCAAAGAGACAACAAGGTCTGGGAGACGTGCAGCCGAATTGTGTACTTGAAGGGATGCTTATTAGGTAACCCAAGATCCAGGTAGAAGTGATCTTAGGTGCACCTTGGGATGACAATAGGTGATCTTAGAAATGCCTCTAAGATGTTTCCTATTTAATAAACAATGAAGAGTTACCTGATCAGAAAATCGACAGGGGCATCTGTAGAACCCCCGAAGAGAATCCTAAGTTCCCCCTACCCCCAAGATTCTGGACAAGTAGACGGGTTGAGGCACTACGACACACGCCCCCCCCAGCGGTGATCTCCTCAGATTGAAGAGAGGTCGTCGGCCAGTAGCGGTCCAGACGACTCATCTCCTCTATATTGCAGGAACTTGTCGACGCTGCCAGTAGCGGTCAGGTCGGCTCGTTCTTCCTATAATGCCGGAACTTGTCCTCGCCTTATGCTTTCTCGATGATCACATGGGCACTCAGAAACCACAGCAGTATGGCTCCGTTGTGACGCTCCACATGAGGAATGAGGTCGAGGTGTTTCGTGCGCTCGATCCAAGCTTGGAACCTCCCTAGTTTGATAGTCATAGTGGCAACTCCTTTGTTATTTTCAAGGTGAATAATTTATCACTGGAAATCACATCGGAAAAGTACTTTATAGTTCCAATCGTGGAACTATTCCAGGTATGGACAGGCCTTGCACTGGCGGGTTGAGGATACTCGACAGGCCAGCTACTAGTCATTTAAGTCTGAGACCACGATTGCAGGGCCGCCGACGCTGCTGCAGGGTCATTTCGGATTCGGTAGATAGCCTGACGGCTCAGGCCAGTAAGCTTGGCAATCTCGCTGACGCTGCTACCAGTCATCCCTAAGATGGTGTGGAGCTGTTCCTGGGTGTAGCTGGGCTTCCTTCCTCGGTACTTACCTTCCACTTGTGCAGCATGTGCTATCCCTGCCTTCTGGGCCTCTCTGTTGGCCTCTGCCTGGGCTTGTGCTGTCGCGGCCATGAAACCTATCAAGGCGTCCCTAACGGCCATCTGCATCGGATCCTGAGTGCTGCCATCAAAGGTCATGTTGTTGATGACGGTCCTGATGATCACTCCCTTCCGGATGAACTCACGGATGTTGTCCGAGACGTCTTGGTAATTCCTGCCTAGACGGTCTACCCAGCGGACAACAAGGGTGTCCCCTTGGCGGAGTATGTCAAACAGGCGCCTCCCTCCAGGGCGGTCCTTGAGAGGGACGCTGAGGCCTGAAACACCGTCATCCGTGATCACTTGGTCTAGCGTGAACCCGGCCTTCTCAGCTTGGCTGCGCTGGTGCTCTACAGTTTGATCCGAGGTCGACACTCGGGCATAAAGGATAGTCTGAGGTGAGGTCATCTTAGGCTTATAGACCTGTCCGTTGAGTTGGCGTCCGCAGAATAATCTGTCCGAAAATAAAAATCAACCCCAACGGACACACTTCCTGCCGAGCCAGACATTGTCCGCTGTGGTATGCCCTAACGTACATCCGGAAAGGGCTATCCACAGTAGCGACTGCACAGGGGGCCCCCTGGATAACTGCGACTGCATCTGTTGTTTGACGGAGTGTACTCAACTATCTAAAGCAATTTCCATTACGTAAGCATGATGTTGAACTCGTGACATCGACCGTGATGCCTGCACTCGAGCCAACAGCGACTCTAAAGTCAAGTCGATTGCAACGTCCATGCGTAGCGCGAGATTTTTGAACGTAAAAGTTCGCTGCGGCATGAACGTGTCCTGAGCAGCGCAGTCTGTTCAGGCCGATGGCAAGGCTGCCCTATTCAGGCCTTGGTCGAGTTGCGCTTGAATAGACGCAGTTCGGTGCGCAGCAGTTCGTCGACTTGCACGCATTGTTCCCGGAGCGTCTTGTGCTGGGCATTCATCGTTGCACGCAGATTGGTTCGCTCAGAGCGGGTGAGGAGATCGGAAACCTCGTTTGCCTGCCTGAGATCCTCTACCTTGCTGAGATAGGTTAGTGCATCATCAGCGATTTGCTGGAGGCGCTTATGCAACGATTCTGGGAAGTAAAATTCGGATAGATGGGCTGTACCGAGAAAGGGGAAGACGTCAGCTTCTGTGAGAAGAGGTCCGCGCTGCACTATCGCCCCGTGGAAAGCCTGAAATGCTCTGTAGAGATCTAAGCGGGAGTGATGCAAGTTTATATCGTTTGCCCGCTCAGCACTGTCGGCAGAGCGATCAGCCGCCACGCGGGAGTCGTGCGCGATAAAGGCTGCGACGAAGGAAACTATGAACGCTAGACCTGCAAATATAGCGGAAAAAACACTAGGCTCATCCATAGATCCGCCTCAACAAAAGAAGATCGCGCGCATCTAGGAGGATACGAGCGTCAAGGAAATCCCCTTCGAACGTGTATAGAAACCGAGTTCATACCCGCTGCCCGAGCCTGAGTGGTGGTGGCAACGCCAGTGGTGGTTGTAGCAAATGTCGTCACGTTGGGCGGTACATTGTCAGATAAATGAGAGGCCTAGCTAATGAGGCTAGCGCTACCAAGCCGGCATAACCCACATGGTGGCGGCTCCCGAGCTCGGCCGGCCTTGCGTTTCAGGCGTAGTTTCGGGTTTGAATCAATAGCTTCACGTTGCGGCGGGCGGACTTGCGCCATCAACAGTGCAAGAACCCAGGCGCTCGCTTGTGCTGGCTTAGCATCGTCTCCAATGAAAAGCAGCGCTGCCTCATCGAGGCTCAAGTGAGCATATTTGGAGGCGATGAGAGACCCATCGAGCTTCCTCCTACGAATCACAAACGGATCGTCGAGCATGGCCAGAAGTGCCTGCGCGTAACTGTAACCACCTCCATTGTCGCTATGGGCGACTTGGAAAGGTATCAGCAGCGGCGGCCTTTCGCCGAACAGATCTAATTGTGTCGCCATGGTTCTTGTGATTGCCCTAGTTGTGTTACCTCGTAGGCATGCGTCCTGCACGCATTCCTTAGGTGGGAGGGTGAACCTCCAGGGTGCGGGATAGGTTAGTTTGCCTGACTACTTTTTGCTGTTTTCATCGTCATTCCTTGGTGGCGACTTGGAGCATTTAACAGCTACCTGACAGATCGTCGTTATGACGAGTTTAGTCAGTAGGGCCTTAGGGTCAGAGTCGTTTTGTTCCGTTAGCGATCCGATCAATTCGAAGTAGAGATAACCGTTGATGAAAGCATGCTCCTTGAAATATTTAACAATATTTCGGGTGCGAGCCGACAGTTCCTGCTTTTGTTGCTTTTGCTGCATGTTCCTCCAATTTTTTAAGATTGGAGGTTGCTTCCTATCTACGCACGCCGGACACAACAGGACCGGCTGATCCATTTTCACCGAAAGTAACCAGCACTGCAACAATGTCAGTTAGCAATTTTGAAGAGCTAAGAGCGCCTAAACCTCTTGCCTTTCCCTAAGGCAACGCCATACACTGCGCGGTAACGACCCGCGCGAGCGGATCAAAACCTGATCGCCCAATGAAAGGTGCACACCTCATGCTCCTTCAAACAAATTCTGGCAAACGAAAACATGTTCACCTTCTGTCTGAGCTGATCAAGAAATCGAAAGTTTCGATCCTATGTTCCGGGTGGATCAAACTTCCTGGACTAGAGGATTTGCTGCCGTCGATTGACGAAGCGCTTGCCAATGGTGCCGTCATTACGGTGTATTCGAACCTGAAAGAAACCCTAGAAGGCGTGGCGCCAGCGCTGGCTTCTCGCACAGGGCTGACGCACCGCATGGTGGGCCCTCGCAGTCGCGCGCTGCATACCAAAATCTACTACTTCGAAAGCGGCGATGAATACACGGCCGTAATCGGTTCTGCGAATATCACGAAGGGGGGGTTGAGCGCCAATGAGGAACTGTCCGTGACGCTACAGGGGACACGCGGCGATCCCCTCTTCCTCGATCTGCAAAGGTACTTGGCCACTCTCGCAGGCATGAAGTTTGCCTGAAGCTGGCGCGCGCCACCGCGAGCCTGCTTACGTGCCAGTATCTCCGATTCCTAGAGGATAAGTAACAGTCTGCTTTTGGGGCGTAAGCGAACGGTTACACTAGGACGCTGTACTCAGAACGGCTGTCTTGCTGCCAGTTCAGGAAGATGTTTGATCAAAACGTATGGGGTACGGGGGGTGAAGCCGGGTGACGCACCTCGTGGTACCCCTTCAGATTTTTTTGGTGAAACTTTTTGACCCCCTGTAGCATGGCGGAAGACCAACTCAAGGAGGTACGCGGTGAGGGACGCATCATGATCACCACTCAAGACGTTGTTGAGAAATGGATCCCGTATCGACTGCAGGCCATCTCAACGTTCCTGAAGATCTGGAAGATCGCAAACGAGAGTCCGGACCAGCGGAAGGTCGAGATCGTGATCGACGGGAAGACCAGGATGCAGGGCAACGTGGCGTTGATCGCCAACCCGATGATCGAGGCTGGTTTGATCCACGCACGAGCACTGCTGGGGTTCCTCGGACTGTCTGTAGACCGTCAAGGGAGGCTCGTTCAGGCTACTCCTTCAAGACAAGACGACATTGCCATCGAGAAGGTCATGATCGAGGGGATTCCACTTAGGCGAGTCACCCCAGAAGAAGCCATCCGTGCCTACTCCGGCCCCCCAGAGGAAGCCGAAGCTGCCCTTGTCGCGATCCTTGAGTTCACAAACAAGAGTGTCGCCCACCTGACCACCGGGGCACTGTCCCGCAGTTACACCGAGGACCACCTTGAGATCGCCTGCCGTGGTATCACAGAACTCCTACGAGGCCACCTGTATGAAAAATTGGGAATGATGATCCCTGATTCTCCACTGGCGGGGAGTTAAAAAACTAGACGCAAGTAGTCGGCAGTTTTCCCATGCTGAACAGTTCCCATCTTGAGATAGTTGAAAATCTGCCGAGCAGTCTTTCTTTTCAATAACTACCCTGCCTGCTAATCTGTCTTGGCTTTAAACAGCCACACAAGACAGCAGATGCGAGAAACTAGCATGCAGGAAAATCATGCCAACCACGTAGTGCAGGATGTAAAGCGCCATGGCCCTGAGATACTTGCCATGGTTGAGGGGTATCTTCACGCACTCCGGAAGTATCAAGAGATCCGTCCAACCATCTCAACCCAGGAAGTGATCTTCCTACTTCACGTGGCGAAGCAGGAGGGGCGCACACTCGCTGACCTCAGTCGAGCAACCGACATCCCCTTGGCAACGGCAAGTCGGTATCTTCAACGGCTCTCACGAAGGAATGGACGCAGGTCGCCAGGGCTTATCCACGGCTATAGGTCGCTGGAAGATAGTCGACGGCTGCAAATAGTGCTTACTCCGAATGGACAGCAGTTCTTCCAGCGGTTGGGTCTTCCGTCCTCCCCTTCTAAGGGATCCAGCGCGTAGCTTCACCGGAGTCACTCTCCCGCATTGCAGCGCCAACCATGAGGGACTTTTCGCCGACTCGAAGCCTGAATGTCAGGTCAGATCTTGAAAATTCGATGATCCGAGCCTGGTTTCCGGCCTCTAAGCGGACGATGCGGTGAGTGTCAGTGTCATCAAGAACGATACGGTCGATTGAACGGCTCAAGGCATACCGAAGTCGGTCAAGCATCTGGCCCTTGTCACCATCCTGCATAGCACTTACCAAGCTCTGGACGGCGTCAACATGGTCTAACCGGGTAGCGTTCTTCAGCTCTACTGCGGACAACTCATGCTCGGCGTTAGCAAGCTCCTGCGATGCCTTCAATTCTCGACTTTCAGCGTCTCTAAGGGCCATCTGAAGGGCAGGAGAGAACTCGGTTCCGGCCTCAACCGCTCTCAGAAGGTTAGCAACACTTGTGCGGGCCAGGGCCAGTGCAGCCTTAGCTTCGGTAACCCTCCCCTGCAACCGCTTCCTGTCGCTGTCTTTCAGCTTCACGTGCGGCAGTAGATCGCTTGCTAGAACATTCTTCACTGCCATCTCCAGAGGCGGAGCTTTCCACGACTGCATTCCACAAGTCATTTTGCATCGCAGACGCGGGGTTGGGTCGAACTTGGAGGCTCCCTTCCGGACCATCGGACTCCCACACTTCCCGCAGATAACCAGACCGGTAAAAATCGTGTTTGCACCAGTCGTCGCCCTAGGGCCGCGGGGGAGTAGTGCATCCTTCCTCAACCGTTGCGCATCTAAGTACTGCGCACGCTCCACGATGACAGGGTAGTAGTTCTCAATCGGCTCCCCTTGTTCAACGCGCTTCCTGGGATCAGATGGATCGTGCGAGTACGGCTGGTATCGTCCCATGACGGCCGGATTAAGGAGGATCCGCCTTACGGCGGTCTCCGTCCATTTTTTTCCTGAACCGCTTGCTGTTGGGTGGCCCTCACGGTTCATCACTGTACAAATGGCTCGTTGCCCAAGTCCCTCTTTGGTCGCAAGATCGAAAACGCGGCGGATGACCGCAGCCCTTTCCTCGATAACTTCAAATTGGCCGCCAACCACACGTAGCCATCGAGGAGTCATTGCAGTGATCGGTTTGCCACCCCTAGCATCTACCTGTTTTTTCTTGGTCCAGGCCGAGCGCAGACGCTCTCCCTTGACCTTACTTTCCTCATGGGCGCGGAACATGACGATGATGCTGACCAGTAGAGAGGCGGGGTCAGACCTGAGGCTCTCCTTGGTGTACTCCCTGCCATCGGCAAGGGTTACTACAGTCACCCCTCGGCTCACAATGGACTGGAGAAGCGCAAGAGCGTCCACAGCAGGTTGACGACTGAGGCGGTCTAGGTTTTCAATCAATAAGTATGACCCTTCCTCTACAATTCCGCTGTCGATTGCTGCGATGAAGAGGCTCAATCCGCCGGTTTTTGCATGGTCCCCACGGAAGGCAGATTTACCCAGATCGTTGAATGACAGAGTGTCATCAAGAGTGAGCCCATGGGACAGAGCGTACTGCTTACTCTTGTCCAGTTGTCTTCTATGGCTATCCCCCTTGCTCTGCTCCGGGGTCGAGAAACGTATGTAAGAGTAGGCGACTGGCATTAGAGGTTCCTTACAAAACGACACTGGCAAATTGTAGCCCACCTTCACCATCGTCGGCCTGCCTGAAACCGAAGTGCGCGAAGCCAAGGATCGCGTGCGCGCCGCCCTGCAGAACGCGGGCTTCGAGGTGCCGGCGCGGCGCATCACCATCAACCTGGCGCCGGCCGACCTGCCCAAGGAGTCCGGCCGTTTCGACCTGCCGATCGCGCTCGGCATCCTGGCCGCCTCGCGCCAGCTCCGCGGCGAGCTGCTGGACGGCTTCGAGTTCGCGGGCGAGCTCTCGCTCTCGGGCGAACTGCGCCCGGTGCGCGGCGCGCTGGCCATGACCTTCGCCATGCAGCGCCAGCGGGAAGGGGCGCGCGCCATCGTCCTGCCGGCGGCCAATGCCGACGAAGCGGCGCTGGTCGAGGACGCGGCGGTCTACCCGGCGCGCAGCCTGCTCGAGGTGTGCGCGCATTTTTCCTCCATGCCGGACGCGCCGCGCCTGGCCCGCCACCGGCGCGCCGCGCCGCAAGCGGCGCCCGTCTATCCCGACTTCGCCGAGGTGAAGGGCCAGCAACAGGCCAAGCGCGCGCTCGAGGTGGCGGCGGCTGGCCTGCATTCCGTGCTGCTGGTCGGGCCGCCGGGCGCCGGCAAGAGCATGCTGGCGGCGCGCTTTCCCGGCCTGCTGCCGCCGCTCGGCGCCCACGAGGCCCTGGAGTCGGCCGCCGTGCAGTCACTGGCCGGCGGCTTCTCGCCCGAACGCTGGGGGCGCCGCCCGTTTCGCAGCCCGCACCACACCAGCTCCGCCGTGGCCCTGGTGGGCGGCGGCCACCTGCCGCGTCCGGGCGAAGTCTCACTGGCCCACCACGGCGTGCTGTTCCTGGACGAGTTGCCCGAATTCGACCGGCGCGTGCTGGAGGTGCTGCGCGAGCCGCTCGAATCCGGGACCATCACGATCTCGCGCGCGGCCCACCAGGCCGACTTTCCCGCCCGCTTCCAGCTGATCGCGGCCATGAACCCCTGCCCCTGCGGCTGGCTGGGCCACATCTCGGGAAAGTGCCGCTGCACCGAAGAGGCGGTGCTGCGCTACCAGGGCCGCCTCTCCGGCCCCCTGCTCGACCGCATCGACCTGCAGTTGCCGGTGGCCGCCCTGCCGCCCGACGCCATGGGCGAGCAGGCCGGCGGCGAAAGGAGCGAGGCGATCGCGGCGCGCGTGGCGCGGGCGCATGCCCGCCAGCTGGAGCGCCAGGGGAAGCCCAACACCCGCCTGGCCCCGTCCGAAATCGACGACTTTTGCCGGCCGGACGACGCCGGCCGCCAGCTGCTGCACGCCGCCGCGCGCCACCTGCACTGGTCGGCGCGCGCCTACCACCGCGTGCTCAAGGTGGCGCGCAGCATCGCCGACCTGGCAGGCAGGGATGCGGTGCAGGCGCCGCACGTGGCGGAGGCGATCCAGTACCGGCGCGCCCTGCGCGAGCGCTCAAGCGGCTGACGGCGCGCTCTCAGGAGCGGATTGCGGCCGGCCCCGCTGGCCTGACACGGGCAATGACCAGCACCAACAGCGCCGCCAGCA
Organism: Massilia sp. KIM; assembly: GCF_002007115.1. Classification (NCBI taxonomy): domain Bacteria; kingdom Pseudomonadati; phylum Pseudomonadota; class Betaproteobacteria; order Burkholderiales; family Oxalobacteraceae; genus Massilia; species Massilia sp. KIM. The sequence goes on from NZ_MVAD01000001.1 coordinate 3,359,084, forward strand.
GTTCGAAGCCGCCACCCACCCAGCCCACCTCGCCGGCCGACAGGCGCGCCACCGTCAGCCCGCCCAGCATGGCGCCGAAGGAGAAGCCTGCGTACTGGAAGGAGGCGTTCAAGGACAGCACCACCGGCGCCAGCGCCACGCCGCCGCTGGCGACCAGGCTGCTCTGCTGCGCTGGGAAGAAGCTCCAGGTCGACAGGCCCCACAGCACGATGCCGGGCGCCACCACCACCAGGCTCCAGTGGCCCAGGTCGGCCAGCAGCGACAGGTAGGCGAAGGCCGCCATCAGCGCCAGCAGCGAGGGCAGCACCACGCGCCGTGCGCCGAAGCGATCGGTCGCGCGTCCGCCCAGCATCAGGCCGGTGGCCGCCGCCGCGCCCCACAGCAGCATCACGCCGCTCATCTGTTCGAGCGGCATGCCGCTCACCTGCCCCAGGTAGGGCGCGAGATAGGTCAGCACCGCATAGGTGCCGGTGCCCCACAGGAAGGTCACGAACAGGGTCGGCAGCACGCCCGGAAGGCGCGCGGCGTTCAGGCGTTCGCGCAGGCTGGGCGGCGCGTTGGCGGCGCCCAGCGACCTGGGCAGGCCGACTGCGAGCCCGATCGCGGCGGCTGTCGACAGCAGGGCAACGGCGGCGAAGGTGGCGCGCCAGCCGGCCAGGTTGCCGAGCAGGGTCCCGAGCGGCACGCCGACCACGATGGCCACGGTCATGCCGCCGCTGACGATGGCCAGCGCGCGTCCGCGCTGTTCGGGCGCGGCCAGCAGGCTGGCCAGGGCGTTGGCGCTGGGCGCGTACAGGCCGGCGGTAAGCGCGAGCAGCACGCGCGCCGCCAGCAGGCCGGCATAGCTGTCGCTGGCCCAGGCCAGCGCGTTCCCGAGCGCGAACACGGCCATGCCCCCGACCAGCACCAGGCGGCGCGGCAAATTGGCGGTGAAGATCGCCAGCAGCGGACCGCCGAAGGCGTAGGTCAGCGCGAAGGCGGTGACGAGCTGGCCGGCCGAGGCTTCGCTGATCGCCAGGTCGGCGGCGATGTGCGGCAGCAGGCCGGCGATCATGAAGCTCTCGGTGCCGATGGCGAAGGTGCCCAGGGCGAGCACCATCAGCAGCGGGCGTGGCAGGGGTGGGGATTGGGTGGCCATCCGGTTCTCCGTCGATGTCTGGGTTAGCGACATCTTTCCAGAGACACGGGCGGAGAATCGGACGAAGACACCGCGATTCCGGCCTTCGCTCCACATTTATCGGCCCTTGCGGCTCGGCTCCTTCAGCAATCCCGATGCAAGGGTACGGAAACTCTCGACCGCGCTGACCGAAGCAGCCTGAGGATCCTCGGCATGCGCGATCCACAGCGCCGCTCCGAGCAATGCGCCATTGACCAGGCGGGCAGTAGCCAGCGCGTCGACCGGATGGATTGCGCCCTCCTCCATCAAGCGCTCGAGGCTGTTCTGGGTGCTGCGCACGCAGGCGTTCTGGCCGGCCCATTGCGAGGGATCGCCCAGCACCGCAGGCCCGTCGAGCAGCATGATGCGCTGGATCTCGGGTTCGAGCGCCATGTTGATATAGGCGATCGATTCCTCGACGAAGCCTTCCCAGGCGGTCGGCGCGGCCTCTAGGATCGCGCTCAGGCGCTGCATCATCTCGGCGTCGATCTGCGCCACCACCGCCTGCAGCAAGCCTTTCTTGTCGCCGAAATGGTGGTACAGCGCGCCGCGCGTCAATCCCGCCTGGGCCGTCAGCTCATCCATCGAACTGTCGGCGTACCCCTTCTGCGCGAAGGCCTCCCGGGCTGCCCTGATCAGCTTGGCCTGGGTCTCGGCAATCATCTCTGTCCGCTTCTGCGCCATCGTTTCTCCAAAAATATTTTCACATACGATGCGTATGCCAATTGACATACGCCTTGTATGTCAATACTATACCTGACATACGGCGCGTATGTGAATCCGCACGACAGTCTGTCCGCGCGCCTCCACTTCAACAAGGAGCGCTTCATGCAGCAGCCTGGCAGCCCGCCGGCCGGTCACGTTCCGACCCGGCCCAGGACGATCGGCCTGATCGTCAACCCGATCGCCGGCATGGGAGGCCGGGTGGGACTCAAAGGAACCGACGGAGACGCGGTACTGGTCGAGGCGCGCCGGCGCGGCGCCCATCCGCAAGCGGCGGCGCGCACGCTGCTTGCGCTACGGCGACTCGCCGCTGACAGCGCGCCCTCGAGTTCATTCACCTTGCTCACCGGCGCCGGCGACCTCGGCGAATCGGTCGCCCGCGAAGCCGGCTTCACGCCACGCCTGATTTACGCGGCCCAGGCTTCGACCACCCGGCCACGAGACACGCGCCAGGCCGCCCGTGCGATGCTCGAGGCCGGCGCCGACCTGCTGCTGTTCGCCGGCGGCGACGGCACGGCGCGTGACGTGCTGGCGGCGGTCGGCGACGCTTTGCCGGTACTCGGCATTCCTGCCGGGGTGAAGATGGTGTCGGCGGTTTTCGGCACCACGCCCGAGAACGTCGGCGCGCTGGCCGCGCGCTTCCTGGCTGGCGATCCCGCCGTGCGCCTGCGCGACGCCGAGGTAATGGACGTCGACGAGGACGCCGTGCGGCGCGACCACGTGTCAGCGCGCCTCTATGGTTTCGCGCGCAGCCCGCACCTGCGCCAACTGACGCAGAACGCGAAAGCCGGCTCGCTGCCCAGCGGCGATGCCGCGCTGGATGCGCTCGCCCGCGAGATCGCCGCCGAGATGCGCCGTGACTGCCTGTACCTCATCGGACCGGGAACCAGCACCCGGCGCGTGATGAGCGCCCTTGGCCTGCCCTCCACCCTGCTCGGCGTGGACGCCGTGCTGGACGGCCGGCTGCTGGGGGCCGATCTCGACGAAGCTGCCCTGCTGCGCCTGATGGAGCGACATGAGACCCGGATCGTGGTCGGCGTGCTCGGCGGGCATGGCAGCCTGTTCGGGCGCGGCAACCAGCAGATCAGCGCGGAGATCATCCGCAAGACCGGCCGCGACAACATCATCGCCATCGCCTCGCTCGACAAGCTGCTGGGACTCGAGACCCGTTGCCTGCAAGTCGACACAGGCGATGACGAGACCGATGCCATGCTGACGGGCTACCTGCCGATCCGGACGGCGCCAGACCGCAGCATCTACTTCCAGGTCAAGTCCTGACCTGCTTCCAACCCATCAATTCGAAGGATGTGATATGAACGACCTTAGCGCCCACCCGCGCGCCCATCCCTATATGGCGAACTCGGTGCCGGCAATCCAGCAGGAGATGCTCGACGCCATCGGCGTCGCCGACGTCGAACAGTTGTTCGCGCAGATCCCGGCCGAGCATCGGTTGCGCAGTCCGATCGCGCTGCCGCCCGCGCTGGCGGAAAACGAACTGCGCCGCCACCTCCTCGCGACGCTCTCGAAGAACCGGACCGCCGAGCAGAACCTGAATTTTCTCGGCGCCGGGATCTGGCAGCATCATGTCCCCGCCGCCTGCGACGAAGTCGTGCGCCGCAACGAGTGGCTGACCTCGGTGTTCGGCGAGCCGAGTTCCGACCACGGCCGCAACCAGGCCTGGTTCGAGTTCTGCAGCCAGCTCGGCGAGCTGCTCGACCTCGATCTGGTCGGCCTGCCAGTGCGCAGCTGGGGCGTCGCCGCCGGCCACGCGATCCGCATGGCCGCGCGTCTCACCGGACGCGACGAGGTGGTGGTGGTGCGGGCGATCGATCCCGAGCGCCTGTCGGTGATCCACAATTTCTGCGAACCGGCCGCGATGGCGGGCCACATCGCCACACGCCTGGTCGACTACGATCCGGCAACCGGACTCATGGACCTGGCCCACCTGCGCCGGCTGGTCGGACCGCGCACCGCGGCCGTGTATTTCGAGACGCCGTCCTATTTCGGCGTGATCGAACGCCAGGGCGCTGAAATCGCCGACATTGCCCATGCCGCCGGCGCCGAAGTGATCGTCGGCGTCGACCCGATCTCGCTCGGGGTGCTGGCGACGCCGGTGAGCTACGGCGCCGACATCGTGGTCGGCACCACGCAGCCGCTCGGCGTGCACATGAACGCCGGCGGGGGCGCGAGCGGCTTCATCGCCTCGCGTGACGAGGAACGCTACGCCCACCAGTACCCGACGCTATTCATCAGCATCGCCGAGACGAGCGTGCCGGGTGAGCACGGCTTCGGACTGAGCCTGTTCGAGCAGTCGTCCTACGGGCTGCGCGACAAGGGTAACGACTGGACCGGCCACTCGGTGTACATGTGGGCGATCGCCAACGCGGTCTACATGGCGATGATGGGCCCCCAGGGCTTCGCCGAAGTCGGAGAGCTGATCCTGCAGCGCGCTCACTATGCCGCACGCCGCCTGGCCCAGGTCCCGGGCCTGCGGGTCGGCTTCCCGTCCGGCTTCTTCAAGGAGTTCGTCGTCAACGTCGACGCCACCGGGCTGACCGTGGCCGAGATCAACCGACGACTGCTTGCGCACGGCATCTTTGGCGGCAAGGACTTGTCCGCCGACTTCCCCGAACTCGGTGCATGCGCGCTCTATTGCGTTACCGAGATCCATACCCTGGCCGACATCGAACGTCTGGCCGCGACGCTGCAGGAGATCACACAATGAGCACGCCCCTCAAGGAATACCACGCTCCGGTCTGGAACGAGCCCGTGATCATGGAGATGGGTTATCCGGGACGACGCGGCCTGGTCTTCCCGCAAGCGGAACCGGCGATCGCCGGCATGGTGGGCGGCGCGCACGAGCAGGTTCCCCCAGCCATGCGCCGGCGCCACAAGCCGGCGCTGCCGGAGCTGTCGGAGCCCGAGGTGCTGTACCACTACCTGCGCCTGTCGCAGCAGACCCTCGGAATGATGAACGTCAGCCTGTTCGGCACCTGCACGATGAAATACAACGCCCAGATCAACGAGGCCATGGCCTGGCGCCCGGAGATCACCCACCTGCATCCGTACCAGGACGAGTCGACCATGCAGGGCGCGCTGGAAATCGTGCACGGCATGGACCTGATCCTGCGCGAACTGTCGGGGATGGACCAGTTCGTGTTCCAGGCTGGCGGCGGCGCCGATGCGGCCTACATCAGCTGCGCCGTCACCCGCGCCTATCACGCGGCGCGCGGCGAGCTCGGACAGCGCAACGAGATCATCACCACCATCCAGACTCACCCCAGTAGCGCCGCCACCGCGGCGGCCGCCGGCTTCAAGGTGATCACCCTGATGATCGACGACAACGGCTACCCGTCGCTGGACGCACTGAAGGCGGCCCTGTCACCGCGCACCGCCGCCCTGATGGTCAACAATCCGGACGACATGGGCGTGTATAACCCCGAGATCAAGGAATGGGTGCGGCTGGTACACGAGGCCGGCGGGCTATGCTTCTACGACCATGCCAACTTCAATGGGGTCATGACCCGCATCCGGGCGCGCGAACTGGGCTTCGACGCCTGCATGTTCATGCTGCACAAGACCTTTGGCGCCCCCAAGAGCGGAGTTGGAGGACCTGCGGTGGGCGCCTACGGCTGCAGCGCCGAGCTGGCGCCCTTCCTGCCCAAACCGGTGGTCGCCTTCGATGGCGAGCACTATCGCCTCGACTACGACCGGCCGCAGAGCATTGGCAAGATCCGCGAGTTCTGGGGCAACGTCCAGGTGATCCTGAAAGCCTATGCCTGGGCGCGCTCGATGGGCGCGGAAGGAATGGCGCAGGCGGCGGACATCTCGGTCCTGGCCAACAACTACATGGAGCGCGGCCTGCTCGCGATCCGCGGCGTCACCCGCTCCCATCCCGGCCACACCAGTCCGCGCCTCGAGATGACCCGCTACAGCCTGCAGCAGCTCAAGGACGACACGGGTGTCGATGTGCACGACGTGCAGAACCGCATGACCGACTTCGGCATCGACGCCATGTGGAGCAGCCACCACCCCTGGCTGATCCCCGAGCCGTTCACGCCGGAGGCGGGCGAGATGTACGGCAAGGAAGCGCTGGACAAATGGATCGCCGTGCTGGCCCGGATTTCAGAGGAAGCCTACAGCGATCCGGAGCTGGTCAGGACGGCGCCGCATAACCAGGCCGTGCACCGACTGAAGACGCATGCGCTCGACGACCCGGCGCGCTGGGCCATGACCTGGCGCGCCTACCAGCGCAAGAAGCGCCGCGCCGCCGAGTAGCTCAACTGCCAGCCGTCCCGCGCATGCCCGCTGCCTGGAAAGGCGGCGGGACGGCCGGCTTCCTCGAAGAATACCTAAGGAGACATCGCCATGTTGGATCTTGGACGCACCTTCCTGCAGAGTGTTGAACGCAGCCCACACGCCCTCGCCGTCGTCGACGGCGCCCAGCGCCTGAGCTATGCCGAGTGGTACGAGCGTATCCAGCGTGTCGCCAACGGCCTGTCGCGCCTCGGGCTGGCACGCGGCGACCATGTCCTGGTCGTGCTGCAGAACCGTCTCGAGATGGCCACCCTGCACTGGGCCGGCCAGTTCCTGGGGCTAGTCATGACCCCGCTGAACTGGCGCGCCGGTGCGGAGGAAGTGGATTATTGCATCAGCGACTCCCAGGCGCGCGCCGTCGTCTACGAACCAGTCAGCGAGGCGGCGGTCAGCGCCAGTCCGCTGGCCAGCCGGCTGACCCGCATCGCCGTCGGCGCCGCCGGCGCCGCCGGCGGCGGCGTTATCGGCTTCGAGCGGCTGCTGGAGCAGGCGCCAACGCTGCCCATCCTGCGCGCAGACAGCGAAGACCTTTCGCTGATGCTGTACACCTCGGGAACCACCGGCAAGCCAAAAGGCGTGCGGCGCCGCCATCGCGCCGAGCGCGCAGCCGCCCTGGGCCATGTGGCCCAGAACCTGTACCGACGCGGGGAGCGCACGCTGGGCGTGATGCCGCTTTACCATACGATGGGAGTTCGTTCCCTGCTGGCGATGGCCCTGGTCGACGGCACCTTCGTCTGCGTGCCAAAGTTCGATTGCGCGGCCGCCCTCGGCCTGATCGCCCGCGAGCGCGTCACCACCCTGTACCTGGTGCCGACGCTCTACCACGATTTGCTGGCCTGGCGCGAGAGGCACGGTGCGGACCTGTCCTCGGTGCGCAAACTCGGCTTCGCCGGAGCGCCGATGCAGGACGGTCTCCTGCGGCGCCTGGAGGATGCCTTCGAGCCGGAAGTCTTCGTCAACCACTACGGCTCTTCCGAGGTCTTCACCTTCGCCTACACCCAGGAGGCGACGCGCAAGGCCGGCAGCGCCGGCCGCGCGGGCATCAACGCCCGCATCCGCGTGGTGCCGTTCGGCGCAGTCTCGCCGGAGCAGAGACTTGCGGCCGGCGCCGAGGGCCAGATCATCTGCGAACTGAAAGGAGACGAAGCCTTCGAAGGCTATAGCAACCGGCCCGAGGCGAATGCGAAGGCGATCCGCGACGGTTGGTACTTCACGGGCGACACCGGCTATATCGACGGGGAGGGCGATCTGTTCGTCACCGGCCGGGTGGACGACATGATCATCAGTGGCGGCGAAAACATCTCGCCGGTGGACATCGAATCCGTACTCTCGCTGCATCCCTGCGTCGACGAGGTCGCGGTGGTGGGGCTGGGTGACGAGCGCTGGGGCCAGCGCGTGGTGGCCTTCGTCAAGGCGCGCGCAGCCACCAGCGCGGAGGAGCTTGACGCGCATTGCCGGGCGTCCGCCCTGCTGAACTTCAAGCGCCCACGCGAGTACGTGTTCGTGCGCGAGATCCCGAAGTCGCCGGTCGGCAAGATCCTGCGCCGCAAGCTGGTCGCGGGCGAATATGAACCGCTTGAGGTTCAGTGACCGTAGCTGGCGGCCTGCTCGCGGGCGGCGCGCTTGATCGCCTGCGGGGGCTGGCCGAAGGCGCGCAGGAAGGCGCGGCGCATGCGCTCAGGGTCGGAGAAACCGGTCTCGCGCGCGACCACGTCGATCGAGTGGTTGCTGCTTTCGATCATGGCGCGCGCCGCTTCCACGCGCAGCACCTCGACCGCGCGCGCCGGCGACTGGCCGGTCTCGAGGCGGAAGGTGCGGCTGAACTGGCGCGTGGACAGGTTGGCCGCTTCGGCCAGCTCGTCCACCGAGAGCGGCTTGCGCAGGTGGCTCTTGGCGTAGGTGAGCGCCTGCTGGATGCGGTCCGACTTCGGCTCCAGTTCGAGCAGGGCCGAGAACTGCGACTGTCCGCCGCTGCGGCGGTGGTAGACCACCATGTGTCGGGCGATGTGCTTGGACGCGTCGCGTCCGAGATCGCTCTCGACCATCGCCAGGCACAGGTCGATGCAGGCGGTCATGCCTGCCGAGGTCCAGATGCGGCCGTCGTTGATGTAGATGCGGTCTTCCTCGATGCGCGACTTCGAATAGGCGCGCTGCAGGTCGCGCGCCAGCGCCCAGTGGGTGGTCGCGCGGCGCCCGTCGAGCAGGCCCGCTTCGCCCAGGATGAAGGCGCCGGTGCAGATGCTGGCGGTGCGGCGCGAATGCGTGCTCGCTTCGCGCAGGTATTCCAGGAAAGCGGGCGAGGAGCGGAAGTTCTCCGGCTGCATGATGCCGGCCACGATCAGGGTGTCGTAGTCGACACGTTCGGCCGCCTCGGTGAACACGCCCACGCCGGAGGAGCTGGACAGGACGCCACCCTTCTCGGACAGCATGGTCATGTCGTAGTGGGGTCCGGACGACAGCTTGTTGGCGAGCTCAAACACGGTGGTCGCCATCAAATCGAGTGCCTGGAACCCCGGCGGGAGCAGGAAGCCGATTCTGCGTTTCATGTTATTCCTTGCTGAGGTGATATGCGGTAATGCACCTAATGGATCATACGCCAAGACGCCGGCGGCTGCTCCGTCCCCCCTCCGTTTTGGAGAGACGGCGCGCCGCCGGCCCGAGGCCTGCGTCGGATCAGGCGCCGCGCAGCTGCTGCGGATCGATCGGCAGCTTGCGCAGGCGCTTGCCGGTGGCCGCGAACACCGCGTTGGCCAGCGATGGGAAGAGGCCCGCGGTGCCGGTCTCGCCCATGCCGCCCGGCGCCTCCTGGCTGCTCACGATATGGGTCTCGATCTTCGGCGCTTCGTGGATGCGCATCACGCGCACGTCGTGGAAGTTGGACTGCTGGACCCGTCCGCCCTCGATCGTGGCCTGGCCCCACAGCGCGGCCGAGATGCCGAAGTTGACGGCGCTCTCGACCTGGGCGCGGATGGTGTCGGGGTTGATCGCGACGCCGGTGTCGACCGCCGCCACCACGCGCTTGACCGTGACCTCGCCTTCCTTGTCGACCGCGACATCGGTGACCAGGGCGATGAAGCTGCCGAACACGTTCTGCACCGAGACGCCGCGCCCCTGCCCCCGCGGCAGCCTGGCGCCCCAGCCGGCCTTGGCGGCGGCCAGCTCCAGCACCGCCTTGGCGCGCGGGTTATGCGCCAGCAGCGCGGCGCGGTAGGCCACCGGGTCCTTGCTGGCCGCATGGGCCAGCTCGTCGACGAAGCTCTCGACCACGAACAGGTTGTGCGCCGGACCGACGCCGCGCCAGAAGCTGGTCGGCACCGGCGGCTCGTAGTTCACGTATTCGACCAGCAGGTTCGGGAAGGCGTAGGGCGGGTGCATCGCGCCGTCCACCGTCTCTTCGTCGAAGCCGTTGTTGAAGGCGGCCGGCAAGTAGCGCTTGAGCGTGGACGGGCCGGTGATGCGGTGGGTCCAGGCCACCGGCATGCCTTGGGCGTCGACCACGGCGTTGACCTTGTCGAGGAACACGCCGCGGTACATGTCGTGCTGGGTGTCTTCCTCGCGGCTCCAGGTGACCTTCACCGGGCCTTTCACGTGCCTGGCGATCTGCACCGAGCGCGCCACCATGTCCACTTCGAGGCGGCGCCCGAAGCTGCCGCCCAGGTAGTGGTTGTGCACCGTGACCTTCTCGGGCGGCAGGCCGGCCACCTGGGCCGCGACCGCGCGCGCGATGGTCATCACCTGGGTGCCGGTCCAGATCTCGCAGCCGTCTTCCTTCATGTGCACGGTGCAGTTGAGCGGCTCCATCGCCGCGTGGATCAGGAAGGGCTGCTCGTAGACGGCCGCGATGCGCTTGCCGCCGGCCTTGGCCGGGTCGCCTTCCTGGCGCACCTTGGCGGCCGGGCCTTCGGAGGCGGCGGCCAGCGCGGCCGAGATGGCGGCGCTGTTGACGTTCGCATTCGGGCCGGCGTCCCAATCGATCTCGAGCGCCGCCAAGCCCTTGCGCGCGGCGCCGGTGTGGTCGGCGATCACGGCCACGCAGTCGTCCAGCTTGACCACCTGGCGCACGCCCTTCACCGCGAGGGCGCGGCTCTCGTCGACGCCGCGCAGCTTGCCGCCGAAGGTCGGCGACTGCGCCAGCGCGGCAAACTTCATGCCGGGCACCATGGCGTCGATGCCGTACTTGGCGCTGCCGTTAACCTTGAGCGGGGTGTCCAGGCGCTTGCTGGCCTTGCCCAGCAGCTTGAACTCGGCTGGCTGCTTGAGCGGCACGTCCTTCGGCACCGGCAGGGTGGCCGCGGTCGCGGCCAGGGCGCCGTAGCCCAGACGCTTGCCGCTCGGGCGGTGCAGCACCTGGCCGTTCTGCGCCACGCAGTCGGCCGGCTTGGCCTTCCACTGCTGGGCGGCAGCCTGGACCAGCAGGGTGCGCGCGGCGGCGCCGGCCTGGCGCATCGGCAGATAGGCGGCCCGCATGGTGGTCGAGCCGCCGGTCATCTGGACGCCGAAGATCGGGTTGGCGTACAGCTTGTCGTCCGGACCCGCGTGGCGGATGCGCACCTGCTTGAGGTCGACCTCGAGCTCTTCGGCGACCAGCATCGGCACCGAGGTGTAGGTGCCCTGGCCCATCTCGATGTAGGGCATGGTGACGGTCACCAGGCCGTCGGCGCCGATCAGCACGAAGGCGTTCGGCTCGAAAGGACGGGCTGCGGTCGCGGCTTCGGCCGGGCGACTGGCCACGGCGACCGAAACGCCCAGCAGCAAGCCGCCGCCGGCGGCGGCGCTGGTGAGCAGGAAACCGCGGCGCGACAGGTTCGGCAATTCATTACGCATGCTTGCCTCCCGCGAGCGCCTTGGCGGCGGCCTTGATGCCGGCGCGGATGCGCGGATAGGTGCCGCAGCGGCAGATGTTGCCGCTCATGGCGGCGTCGATGTCCTCGTCGCTGGGCGACTTGTTGGACTTGAGCAGGGCCGCAGCCGACATCAGCTGGCCCGACTGGCAGTAACCGCACTGGACCACTTCCTGGTCGAGCCAGGCCTTCTGCAGGGCCGCGCCGATGCGCGAGTCGCCCAGGGTCTCGACGGTGCTCACGTTGCCCTTGCCGACCATCTCGACGGTCGTCAGGCAGGAGCGGGTGGGCACGCCGTCGACATGCACGGTGCATGCGCCGCACAGGCCCTGGCCGCAGCCGAACTTGGTGCCCGTCATGCCGAGCACGTCGCGCAGCACCCACAGCACCGGGGTGTCGCCCTCGACGTCGACCTTGTGATCCTTGCCGTTCACTTTCATGCCATCCCCTTCCACGGTTGTTTGGCCGCATGGTCTCAGAACTCTTCCGTCAAAACCGGACATATACCCCACTATTTCGGACGTAATGCGGGCTTGTTAATTCTTGTGAAGCGGCGTTTACCGATGCTGCGTTTATTCACGCGGCGCAGGCCGGCGCGCCGGCTGGCCTGGCCCGGTCGCACTGCTGTTACCATCGCGGGATGCGAACCTCTTTCTTTTTGCGCGGCGCCTGGGCCGCGGCGGGCGCCCTGGTCCTGTCCAGCTGCAGCCCGACCTACAACTGGCGCGACTACAGCAGCGAGCAAGGCGCCTACAAGGTGCTGTTCCCTGCCAAGCCCTCGAGCTTCACGCGTACGATCGACCTGAACGGCATGAAGGTGGACATGACCATGACGGCGGCCGAGGTCGACGGCGCGACCTTCGCGGTCGGCGCCGGCACCGCCGCTGATGAGGGCCAGGCGCTGGCGGCGCTGCCGGCGATGCGCCAGGCCCTGCTGCGCAATATCGGCGTGCAGGACACCGGCGCAGTCCCGGACGCGAAGGGCCGCATCACGGTGGACGCGACCGGCCGGGGCAACGGCCAGACGGTCAAGCTGGACGGACGCTTCGAGGCCAAGGGCAGGCGCTTCTACCAGGTGATCGTGCTGGGCAAATCGGGAACCGTGCCGCCTGAGCAGGTGGAGCAGTTCCTCAGTTCCTTCGCGCCGCTATGAGCGCCGCGGCGCCTCCAGCCCTGTGCCTGGCCGGCCTGCACAAGGCCTTCGGCAGGCCGGCGGTCGATGGCCTCGATTTGGAAGTGCGTCGCGGCGAACTGTACGCGCTGCTCGGTCCGAATGGCGCCGGCAAGACCACGACCCTGCGCATGGTGACCGGCCTGCTGGCGCCGGACGCCGGCAGCATCGAGGTGCTCGGCATCGACCTTGCCGCCGCTCCGGCAGCCGCGAAAATGAAGATGGCTTACCTGCCGGACGAGCCGATGTTGTACGGGAAGCTCAGGCCCGGCGAATACCTGGAGTTCGTGGCCGGCCTGTGGGGCGTGGCGCCCGAAGCGGCCGAGCCGCGCGCGCGCGAACTGCTGGACTGGCTCGACCTGGCCAGGCACGCCCATGAGCTTACCGAGGGCTTTTCGCGCGGGATGAAGCAGAAGCTTGCCCTGGCCGGGGCCCTGATCCACGCGCCCGAGCTGCTGATCCTGGACGAGCCGCTCACCGGCCTGGACGCAGCGGCGGCGCGCCAGGTGAAGGATCTGCTGGTGTCGCACGTTGCCGGCGGCGGCACCGTGATCCTCACTACCCACATCCTCGAGGTGGCGGAGCGGCTGGCCCAGCGCATCGGCATCATCCGCCAGGGGCGCTTGATCGCGGAGGGCACGCTCGACGAGCTGCGCGCGCGCACCGGCGGCGGCAGCCTGGAAGACGTGTTCCTCGAACTGACCGCGCAGCCATGAGGGCGGCGCCGGGCAGCGTCGTCTGGCTGCTGCGGCACGAGCTGCGGCTGGCCTGGTTCAACGCGGGCGCGGCCTCGAACGCGCAGGGCAAACGACGGCCGAGGACTGCCACTCTGCTTATCCTGGCGGCGCTGTGGCTGCTGCTGCACGGTGCGGCCTGGTACCTGCTGCGTCGGCTGGGCGGGATCGACCGCACTGCGCTGCCGCTGCTGGCGGCCGTCAGCACGGTGCTGGTGGTGGGCGTGAGCGCCATGGTGGCGAGCAGCCTGAAGGCGAGCGTGGTGGCCCTGTTCGAGCGGGGCGACCTCGACCTGTTGCTGTCTTCTCCCCTGCCCTCGCGCAGCATCTTCACCGTGCGCCTGGCGGCCATCGCCGCCGGCACAGCCGCGGTCTTCTACTTCCTGCTGGCGCCCTTCGCCCACGCCGGGCTGGCGCTCGGCCAGCCCGCCTGGCTGGCCCTGTATCCGGCGGTGTTCGGGCTGGCGGTGCTGAGCGCCTGCTTCTCCATGCTGCTTACCCTGGGCCTGGTGCGCATCCTCGGCGCACGGCGCACGCGGGTGCTGGCGCAGGTGCTGGGGGCGGTATCTGGAGCGCTGATCTTCCTGCTGTCGCAGGCCTATGCGCATGTCACGCCGGCCACCCAGCGCGAGCTCGCTGGCAGGCTCGCACGGCTGGCCAGGGATGGCTGGCTGGGGCCGGACAGCCTGTTCTGGTTCCCGGCCCGCGCCGCGCTAGGCGACTGGCGCGCCGTCCTGGCGCTGCTGGCCTTGTCCGCCCTGGCGTTCGTTGCGACGGCCGCGTTCACGCACCGCTTTTTCGTGCGCGGCCTGCAGCAGACGGCGTCGCTGGCGCAGGCGCCGCGCCGGCCCGCCGGGGAGCTGCGCCTGCGCGTGCGGCGCAGCCTGTTCGAGACGGTCGTCATCAAGGAATGGCGGCTGATCCTGCGCGATCCGCACCTGATCTCGCAGGTGCTGCTCCAGTTGATCTATCTGGTTCCGATGTGCTTTCTGATCTTCTCGGATTCCGGTATCCGGCTGGAGGCGACGGCGGCCGGTCTCAGCCTGCTGTGCGGATCGCTGGCAGGCTCGCTCACCTGGATCGTGATCGCGGCCGAAGACACACCCGACCTGCTGCGCTGTGCGCCGGTCTCATTGCGCACCGTCAGGCTGGCCAAGTTGTGCGCCGCCGTGATGCCGCCGCTGCTGCTGGTGGCCCTGCCGCTGCTGTGGCTGGTGGCGCGTGCACCGATGGCCGGCCTCATCGCCTGCTTCTCGGTGACGGCCGCCGTCTGGGGGGCGGCCCTCGTGGTGCTCTGGTGCGGGCGCCCGGGGCGGCGCAGCGACTTCAAAGGACGCGGCAAGGCCAACTTCGTGAGTAATATCCTGGAGATGTGCAGCAACCTGGCGTGGGGTGCGGCGGGCGGACTGCTGGTGGCGGTCGGCAATGGCAAGTCGTCGGAGGGGGTGTGGCAAGCGGCTGTCGCGGCGCTGGCGGCCGGGCCCCTGGTGCTGTTGCTGGCATGGACGCTGAGAATCCGGCGAGGCAGCGCCGACTGAGTGTGCGCGGGATGCCGGCAACCTCAAGTCGTGTTATTGTTTAATTACCTACAGAATTACGAGACAGCTATGTTAATCACTTTCAAGTGCAAATCCTATCCAGAGGTCTTGATGTACTCGGAACACGCCAAGCGTGTGCTCGATCTGCTTCACAAAGACCCGGAGCGCGGCGTGATCACGGCGGAGGAGGCGCCACGCGCGGTGCAGCTGATCGAAGGCGAAGTCGAGGAAAGCCGCAAGCACCAGGCGTCGGAGCAGGTGGCGCGCGATGTCGAGGCCCATCATGGTGAGAACGAAGACAATGAGCACGAGCCGATCGAAGTGGTGAGCTTCCCGACGCGTATCTATCCCCTGCTTGAAATGCTGCGCTCGGCGCGCGATAACAAGACCGACATTTTGTGGGGTGTGTGAGGCGATTTATCGGGGCATAGCTGGAGCTATTGGCTGAGCTACCTTCCCGACACTGTCGGGAACGACAGCCGTGAGGCTGACGCAGTGTTAATGCGACGCCCCTTCCTCCGCGGGCTTGTGTACGTCCTCCCCGATACGGTCGGAAGTGTGACTTCCAGCGAAGGTATAAATCCAGGTTTTTCGTCCAAACCTGTCGCGCAAATTCAGCCCCCGAAAGCAAGAAAGCCCGCTCAGATCACTGAGCGGGCTTTTTCATATAACTAGCCTGACGATAACCTACTTTCACACTGGTTGCAGCACTATCATCGGCGCAAAGTCGTTTCACGGTCCTGTTCGGGATGGGAAGGGGTGGGACCGACTTGCTATGGTCATCAGGCATAACTTGTACGAGTCGCAGCGGGTTCGCTACGGCTCTG